>JAWOHR010000130.1:0-10230 GCA_046485075.1 Bacteroidales bacterium | reverse complement strand
CGCCCAGCGTCCAGCCGGTGGCGCGCCCGTCCCAGAACATACCGCCAACCCATTCTGCTCCTTTATAGTGTAGCGTAAAAGTGCTTATTGTGCTGTTTGGATTCCGTGATCGTATTGTGCCAGTTTTATGACTGTGTTGAAAAGCTCGGTAGTGTCCCTCTTGTCTATCGTATGACTACAGGCAGGTAGATGCGGTGGATATGTAGGACTTGGGTGGTCGCCTTGGCGACATTGTTCGTCATGTCAGGATCCGTCTCCTGACCGGAAACCGTTACTGTGTTGGTGATCGTCCCGCTGGCGCATGGTGCGGTCACAGTGATCGTGATAGCCACCGCCGTTCCAATGGCCAGGTCTGACCGGGTGCAGGTTACGACCCCTGCGAAATGGTCGCAGCACCAGCCCGTCCCCGCAGCGCCGCCATAGGTTACTCCAACCGGCAACATGTCCGTTACCGTAACCACACCGGCAGAGGCCGGCCCCGCATTTGTGATCACCAATGTGTAAGTCAGCGGCGCGCCGGATTCTACCGGATCGGGGTGGCCCAATTTGGTGATGGACAGTTGAGCAGAGTCAAGAAACTGTTCGTAGGCAGCCAGGGCGTCAAGCCGGCCTTGCCCGTAGGTGTTGTCAGCGCCCAGGCGGCCTCCACCAACGATGCTGTAAGTGTTTACGTGATCCCCTTTGTGCTTGTTCCGATTTTCCTTAAGACCTTTTTTGATATCCGGTATGCACTCTTCGTGCACATGATCACGCTGCTGCTGGCAGGCTTCTGGGTTCCTAACAGTTACCAGTTTATACTGATGAATTTTCTCGCTGGCCTGATTGGGTTGTTCAGTATGCGATCCTATTATAAGCGGGGCATTCTTTTTTATACGGCCACCTATATTTTCGCAACCTACGCACTGGTATATATCCTGCTCTCTCTCATGCAGGAGGGTGATATATCCGGGATCAACTGGGTCAATGTTTTGTGGCTCGGGGGGAATGGTCTTCTGGTTCTGACCAGTTATCCGCTGGTATTTCTCCTGGAGCGGATCTTCGGATTTCTTTCTGATGCAACCCTTTTCGAGCTTTCAGATACCAATCAGCCTCTGCTGAGGGAGCTTGCCGAAAAAGCCCCGGGTACTTTCCAGCACTCCATGCAGGTGGCCTCTCTTGCAGAGGAGGCCATCCTGAAAGTGGGCGGCAATTCTTTGCTGGTCAGGGCAGGGGCCTTGTATCATGACATTGGAAAAATGGAGAGTCCGGAATATTTTATTGAGAACCAGCATGGGGGTATCAACCCCCACAATGAACTGGACTTCAGGTCGAGTGCACATATCATCATTGATCATGTGATCAAGGGTGTAGAGCTGGGAAAGAAAAATAAATTACCGGAGATGATCATCGATTTTATCCGCACCCACCATGGAACCGGCACGGTTCAGTATTTCTACCGGTCGATGATTAATTCCAATCCCGGTGAATTGGTTGATATTACCGAGTTTACCTACCCGGGGCCCAAACCCTATTCAAAGGAGACCTCCATTCTGATGATGGCCGATTCTGTGGAGGCAGCCTCCAGGACCCTGAAAACCTATACTCCAGAAACCATTTCCGACCTGGTGGAGGGGATTGTGGCACACCAGATAGCCGAAGAGCAGTTCTCTGAATCCAACATCACGTATGGTGATATATCTGCGGTAAAGACGATCCTGAAAAAAAGGCTTTCCAACATTTACCACTCCAGGATTGAGTATCCCAGGTAAAGAAGTTCAATCCAGCAGTTCGATCACCTCCGTGTCAGGGTATGCCCGCTGGTCGAAACGGAACGTGGAATCATCCAGGCTCTGATTCCCTGCAATCGATGTGAGAATCATGGTATAGTTGATCCCCTCCTTGTGTTTCAGGACAAATGCCTCCAGTTTCATGGTTTTGGGTTGGATAAAGAGCTTAAGCATGGAGTAGGGGCCATTGATATCCAATGGGTAGAGCTGTATTTCAACCCGCTGCCTGCCCATAAAGTTTTTTTCACCCATATACTGGTATTTGAACTCCTGCTGGTAAGCCTTGATGGCCCGGATTGGAACAGCCTGCAGGTATCCGGGATCTTCCGGGTCGGGAGTACTGATATAGACCTCTTCTGTATCGGTATTCTGGGAGTAGAGCTTCTCGCCGTCGAAGTAAACGATATACTCATCCACGATAATTTTATAGCTGACCCCTTTCATCCAGATGGTACCCTCTCCCTCGCTGGTGCTCCCCTGCATGATGTCTTCACGGATGTAATCCATCTGGATTTCGTAACCCTCTTCCATTTTAAACTGGTCTGAAACTCCCTTCATGTAGGGGTGAACCCTTTCATCCTGAGCAGATACCGTCACATGGAAGCAAAGTCCCGTAACGAGCATGATCAATGTAGCCGGCAGTTTCATTCGCATGATTTAAACGATTCAGGGTAACTCTTTCAAAATCTGTTCCAAACTGAATTCATCCTGGATCAGAACCTGCCTTGCCTTGCTTCCTTCGAACGGACCAAGGATACCGGCAGCCTCGAGTTGATCAACGATCCGGCCGGCCCGGTTGTAACCCAGTGAGAGTTTTCTCTGGATCAGGGAGGTGGATCCCTGCTGGTGTTGAATCACCAGCCTGGCGGCGTCTTCAAACTTTTCGTCCCGCTTGTCCAGATCCACAACCGGACCGCTGCCACTCTCCTCTTCAACAGGGGTTAAGAGCATGGCACTGGGGTAACCGCGTTGTTCCCCGATATAGTCCGTAACGGCCTCTATTTCAGGTGTGTCAATATATGCACATTGAATCCGTATGGGCTCATTTCCGCTCAAAAACAGCATATCCCCCCGTCCGATCAGCTGATCCGCACCGGGACCGTCAAGGATGGTCCTGGAATCGATCCCTGAGGCCACCCTGAAAGCGATCCTCGCTGGGAAATTGGCCTTGATCACCCCTGTAATAATGTTCGTTGTGGGTCGCTGTGTTGCAATGATCAGGTGGATCCCGATGGCCCGGGCCAGTTGTGCCAGCCTTGCAATGGGATGCTCCACCTCCCGCCCCGCTGTCATAATCAGATCTGCAAATTCGTCGATGATCACCACAATAAAGGGAAGATACCGGTGTCCTTTATGGGGATTGAGGTTTCGGTTGATGAATTTGGCGTTATACTCTTTAATGTTCCTGACCTGTGCCTTTTTTAGCAGGTCGTAGCGTAAATCCATCTCACCGCAAAGACTGTTCAGGGTATGTATAACCAGTTGTGTATCGGTGATGATCGCCTCCTCAGACTCGGGAAGTTTGGCCAGGTAATGTCTTTCGATTTTGCTATAGAGTGAGAGCTCCACTTTTTTGGGATCGATCATCACAAACTTGAGCTGGGCAGGGTGCTTCTTGTAAAGCAGGGATGCGATAATGGCGTTCAGTCCTACCGATTTTCCCTGCCCTGTGGCCCCGGCAACAAGAAGGTGGGGCATCTTTGTCAGGTCAAATACAAAAGTCTCGTTGGATATGGTCTTACCCAGTGCAATGGCCAGTTCCATCTCCGATTCCTGGAACTTCTTGGAAGCCAGGATCGATTTCATGGATACCATCCTTGGGGTCTGGTTTGGAACTTCAATCCCGATGGTGCCTTTCCCCGGAATCGGGGCAATAATCCTGATTCCCAGAGCTGAAAGACTAAGGGCAATGTCATCCTCCAGGCTTTTAATCTTTGAGATGCGTATCCCCGGCGCCGGAACGATTTCATAAAGGGTAACCGTTGGTCCGATGGTCGCTTTTATCTTATCGATCTTGATATTGTAATTCCCCAGGGTTTCGACGATACGGTTCTTATTGGAAATCAGCTCCTCATTGGTAACAGTGCTATCCCCCTGGTCGTAATCCGCCAGCAGGCTCAGGGGAGGGAAACGGAATTTTGCCAGGTCCAGTGTGGGGTCATACTCTCCAACGGCACCGTCACCCGGAATGATCTCATCGGGATTGATTCCTGAAACATCCTCCACCATCATCTCCACGTCACTTTTTTCAGGATCATCCGGAAGTTTATCCCTCTGCTCCTCCTGTCGGGTCGAAACCACAAAGGGCTCCTCATCCGTAATATCTGTCTCTTCCGGGTACTCCTCGTCACTGTAAGAGGATCCATCCATTTCCCCTTCTCCTTCCGCTTCCGGACCACTCCCTCTGAATAAACCGAAGGGAAGGGTGATGCCTCTGTTTTTCATCCACTCCAGGAATCCTGTAGTGAACAGGATCAGGGCCGAATAGAAGATCAGAAGAAGGAAGATGGTACCGGCATACCCAATGCTGGAAATGAGCCATCTGCTGATGAAAAAGCCATGTGCTCCGCCCGGACCGCTTCCGAGAAAACCGTTTCCGTCCCCGAACAGCAGTCCAAAGGTAACAGAGAGCAGGATGACCAGGATGAGGCTGTTTCTTATGGCCTTCCAGGTTTTAAGGATCTTAACCCTGTAAAGTGCCATTGCCAGGATTGAAAGCATCACCGGAAATAGAAAACTGGCAAGTCCGAACCACTTGTTAATAAAAAGATTGGCAAGCCATGCTCCCATTTTTCCACCCTGGTTCTCTACCTTGATTTCCGCTTCGGAGAGAACCCTGGCCCATTCAAAATCCTGATCAGTTCTCCAGTGGATCAGGTAGGAGATAAATGAAATAAGCATGAACAGCGCTACAAGAAGGAAGACAATTCCCATTGCATACCTGAACCGGTCGTCGCGGAAAAAGGATACCATGGCACTGAGGAAGCCGACAACTCCGTTACTTTTTTTCTTTTTCTTTACCATTTTTTAAGGTTCCTACAACTGACGAATGTAACCATAACGGAATTTCAGAGGCTAATCTTTTGTAAACAGGTTGTTAATAATATCTTCCATGGCTTCCCTGCTTACAGGCTTGTACATCTCAGATATTTTAAACATTTCGGAACCAACCGGTTTGTATTCCGAATTCTTGCAGGTAAGGTGCATTTTCAAATGGCTGAGCTGAATCCTGAATGCAGTCAGCGGGTAGTTTACCGTCTGGTATGGGGTGCTGATATTGGGATGTCGTATCCTGATCTCCCTGGTGTAGTAAATATCATACTGCTCCTCCGCTGTTTCCACTTCGATCCTTTCTGAGAGATATCCGCCGATGGTGGTAGTGTCGTCGGTGAATCTCATCACCAGCTGATCCGGTACATTTATTCCGGCTGGTAATTCTCCAGGCTTGCCGGTACAGCTCACATGGGTTCCGAAAAAATCGAGCAGGGTGGTGACCTGATTTCGTTTCAAATCCGCGATCTGTACGAGGGTGAACTGACTAAAAAAACCATCGATACGGGTATAGACATATTGCCTCGAATAGAATGCATCCATGGTTCGTGGAAGAATCTTTGTGGGTATTTCACCAGCCATCTCCTCCAGGTATTTAATCTCATACTGAAGGTGATAGGTGTCGACCATCTCTGATGACTTTGCACCGCGGTGGCACCCGGATGCAATCAATGTCAAAAAGAAAAGGCAGAAGGGCAGGTATTTCCGGAACACAATAAAAACAGATCTTAAAATTAGTGAACGAATATACAAAATCTCTATTCAAACCTATTATATAACACAACCAATCATGTTTTAAAGCCTGCGCGTGAAAATAATGGTGGCTTCTAAATTTTTAGATTTGTATCTTATTTTCTAAGACCGGACCCATGAACAAACTGGCAGTAGTTGCACTTGGTGGAAATGCTTTGTTGAGAGACAATCAACAGGGAACCATCGATGAACAGGAGCAGAATACCACTGATACCCTGGAGAACCTGGTATTCCTTTTGAAGGAGGGTTACAATCTGGTAATAACCCATGGGAATGGCCCCCAGGTGGGTAATATCCTGATGCGGAATGACGCAGGAGAAAGTGTTTATCAGATCCCCCAGATGCCCCTCGATATCTGTGTGGCCGACTCCCAGGGAGGGATCGGATATATGATTGAAAGAATGCTGCGGAATGTACTTCATAAGCACAATCTGGAGAGGAATATTGTCACCCTGGTAACCATGGTCATGGTCCGGGAAGATGACCCGGCACTCACCATGCCCACCAAAGCGGTAGGAAAGATCTATACCCGGGAGGAGGCTGATCGCATTGCTTCTCAGAAGAACTGGATCTTCAAAGAGTCCAGGAAAAGGGAGGGCGGGTATCGCCGGGTGGTTCCCTCGCCGATTCCCATTGAAATTATGAATGAAAGGGTTGTGGAATCACTGGCACGGCAGGGAACGGTTGTGATCGCTTCAGGTGGAGGGGGTATTCCGGTTTACCGCGATAAGGAGGGACGAATCAGGCCTTCGGAGTCGGTCATTGATAAGGATCTGGCCTCAGCGCTGCTGGGGGCACGGATCGGTGCGGATGAATTTTACATTCTCACCGATGTACCCTTTGTATACCTCAACTACAACCAACCCAATCAGGAGGTGAAGGAGTTTCTCAATTATGCTGACACGCTCTCCTACCTTGAGCAGGGTATGTTTGGTGAGGGTGACATGGCCCCCAAGATCAGGGCATGTCTTCAGTTTATAGAGCAGGGCGGAGAGAAAAGTGTGATCACAGAGGCCTTTAAACTTGAAGACCGCAGTTATGGCACAAAAATCACCATGGAATACGATAAATAAGTTAATGTGCTAACTTTGCCTGGCTAATCATACAATAGAATGAAATATGGCATTGAATCTTAAAAACCGCAATTTTCTTAAACTGCTCGATTTCACTCCCGAAGAGATCCGTTTTTTGCTTGACCTCAGTTTCTCCCTGAAAAAAGCCAAGTATGCCGGGACTGAACAACAGAAACTGAAAGGTAAGAATATAGCGCTGATATTTGAGAAAACCTCCACCCGTACGCGTTGCGCCTTTGAGGTGGCAGCAATGGATCAGGGTGCAGGGGTGACCTATCTTGGACCTTCGGGCAGCCAGATCGGGCATAAAGAGTCCATGAAGGATACCGCCAGGGTTCTTGGACGAATGTACGACGGGATAGAGTACCGGGGATTTGGGCAGTCGGTTGTGGAAGAGCTGGGAGCTTTTGCAGGTGTTCCGGTGTGGAACGGACTCACCACGGAGTTTCATCCCACTCAGATACTTGCGGATTTCATGACCATGATGGAGCATTCGGATAAGCCACTGAACCAGATGAAATTCTGTTACCTTGGTGATGCCCGTAACAATATGGGGAATTCATTGATGGTGGGTGCAGCAAAGATGGGAATGGATTTCAGGGCTGCTGCACCGGTCTCGGTTCAGCCAGAGCCCCCCCTTGTGGAGAGGTGCCTTGAGATCGCTGCCGGTACCGGTGCAAAGATTACGATAACCGGGGATGTGGCCGAAGCGGTGGCGGGTGTCGATTTCCTCTATACGGATGTATGGGTCTCAATGGGAGAGGCCCCGGAGGTATGGGATGAAAGAATCAGCCTGCTCCGGCCTTACCAGGTGAACCGGAGGGTCCTTGACCTGACTGGCAATCCCAATGTGAAATTTCTTCATTGCCTGCCAGCGTTTCATAACCGTGAGACTAAAATGGGGGAGGAGATCTACCAGAAATTCGGACTCGACGGGCTGGAGGTGACCGAGGAGGTATTTGAATCGAAACACTCCATCGTTTTCGACGAAGCTGAGAACCGCCTGCACACCATCAAGGCGGTGATGGTTGCGACGTTGGGGTAAAGGTTTCACTTTGTAATCAAAAGAACAAAAACCTGATATGGAAGAAGAGGATGGCACCACAGGTCATCAGTTTTAAGCCGACTCCCAGCAGAAAGCCGACAAAGGATCCCCAGGCTGCTCTTAAGGCCTCACGATCTTTTTTTCCGGTTGAGATTTCTCCAAGGTATGCACCGATGAAAGGCCCCAGGATGATGCCTAAGGGGCCAAAGAAAAGTCCTGCCACCACTCCCAGCGTAGCACCCCAAACTCCTCTTTTGGATCCTCCGTATTTTTTGGTTCCCAGGATGGGAACAACATAGTCGAGGATGGTAACCAGGATCACAAAAAATAGCATGATCCAGAGCACATTCTGGTATCCCGGTTGATTTTCACTGATATAGCTGGTCCATTTGAGTAAAAGCAATCCGACCCAGCTGATGGGAGGCCCCGGGATAATGGGCAGGATACTTCCAAGAAATCCGACCAGTACTAAAACCGATCCTAATATGGCAAGTGTTAAATCCATTTTATTCAGGGTATACCAATGATGTCGTCAAATACAGCGTAGATTACACAGGCCGAAAAGGGTATGGTAACCAGCAATCCAACACCCCCTGCAAGCCCTCCAAGAATATTGATTCCCAAGAGAATAAGCCAAATCCATAAAATCTGCATGAAATGGCCCGAAACCATTTTTCTGCTCAGGGCAATCGCCTCACTCGGGGATACATCATAGAACCAGACTAACAAAGGGGCAAACAGGTAACTGATTGAGAAATAAATTCCCGGTACGATCAGGATCAGAAAGCCGAGCAGGATCACCAAAGTCATTAGCAGGTTCAGGATAAGGAGAGAAGTGAATTTTTGAAAGCTGTTAAAAAAAAGGCTGAAGTCTGCCTCTTCACCTGACTGAAGATGCCGGGTAACGAGGTAAAATCCAACCAGTAAGGGCCCCCCCAGGATCAGCCCGGTGACCGGGAAGGAAAGGGCAATCAAAAAGATGACGGTATAGAGAATGAATGTCCCGGGTGCCCTTCTGAAATGGTTAAACCCCATTTGGAGTGCACTCTCGATGGAGATATTAAATCCGGCAGAAGCCTCTTCAACTCTTCCATATATGGGATTGACTCTTTCCAAGAGTGGAATTTACCGAAAATTAATAAAAAATCGTATATTTAATTGATAAGCAAGTAAGATGGAGGAACATGAGAACCTGTATGAAAGGATTCAGGAAATCCTGGGCGGAGCGCAGGGGAATTTCAAAGTGCTAGAACAGCAGATCAATATGGATCTGCAGGTGGAGTATTATGAGTGTTCGATGAAATTGAGAGAAGAGGTGGAAGAGGATTGGGCATTTGAAAATGCCAAATACCTTCTTGAACCAGGATACTCGCAGCAGGTGAAGCGGGAGATTCTTGCCCGGCTGGCTTCCATCGACCGGGTGGAGTGCTATCGGTATATTGAGGCTTTCCTGGAGAGTGCCGAGGAGAATCTTCACGATTGGGCCGTGCTTGCATTAAATGAGAACAGGTTGTTACTGGAGAGCAGGTTGTTGGATGAAAGCCAGGTTTTTATCTCTACCGGTCTCGGCGGCAAGGAAGATAAACTCAGGTATTTTTTGGTTCTGCTGTCAAGGTGCGACCAGGATCTGGATGATACTCAGAAAATGGTGATTAACAACGAGTTTCATATTACTTTGAAAAAATTCAGTGCCGAATTGGAGGAGATTTCATTCTCAGAGCACATCGCAACAATCCTGTTGCTTATGCCCATGAGTCTCTCTCTGAGAAATGTTATCCAGGAAGCCATTCAGGAGTGCAATATGTATGGTCATTTTCTTAATGAGGACTTCATCATCACCAATGTAAAAACACTCTCCTTTAAAGAGATCAAAAATTTTCTGAAAAGCAAAAAGGGACAGGATTAGGAGTGTTCCTCGCCCAGATCTTCAAACTCCACGCTTGTGAAATCTTTTTCCGCCCGAATCCTTTCATGAACCGTTTCATCTTCATCGAATCCATCTTCAATCTCCAATGAATCTTCAAACTCAATGGGCTGAGGATTTGCCTGGCGGATGTATTCAATGATCTCATTCAGGTTTTCAGCAAACTTGTCAAAATCCTCCTTGTAGAGGAAGAGTTTGTGTTTCTCATAAAAATACTTCCCATCGCGGTTAAATCGCTTCTTGCTCTCTGTGATGGTCAGATAGTAGTCATTCCGCCTCGTTGCCTTTACATCGAAAAAGTAGGTCCTTTTTCCAGCCCTGACGGCTTTTGAATGGATCTCTTCCCGTCCCGTTGCATCATGAACAAGCTCTTCCGATTTAACATTTCCTTCATCAATCATTGCATCAGATTTAGTTAGGGATATGGTGATCTTCTTCAAAAATGTAAAATATTTTAAACATATTCAAATTTTAGCTCATTTTCATCTTCCGTTAAACTTGCTGGCGAACAGATGTTTTATAGATGAAAATTTAATGTAAATTTGCAGGGTTTAACGATGGATGTGACCAGTTCTTTAATAAATGATTAGCAGAAGACTATTACGGATTAAGGCGCTT
>JAWOHR010000027.1:0-9821 GCA_046485075.1 Bacteroidales bacterium | reverse complement strand
GCCATTACCATCACGTCGGCAAGATTAGTCATGGCCGGTACTCCCCTTAGTTTCGGCCTCCCAAGAATTTCAGGATCCCGGATCCACTGCTGAATTTTCCAGAATAGTTCAACAGCTGTATCTTTATAGAAGGCCTCCCCTGTGGATTTGAAGTATTCCAGGTAGGCCAGCATGGCAAAAACGGCTCCGTAAGGCTTTCTCTGGTAAAACCAGGGCTCCCCTTCCCTGGTCAGGGAGAAATAGTATCGTCCCTGGTGATCCGTGGCATGCTTCAGTAAGAAATCAATCCCAAGCTTTGCCATCTTCAGATAACCCGGGTCCGCTTCATATACATTGAACAAACGGGAAAACATCCAGGCCGATCTGCCAACCAGCCAGACATACTTTTTCGAATCATACACGTTCCCCTCCCGGTCGAGGCATGAAAATGTACCGCCATGTTTCCAGTCAGGCGATTTGTGAACCCAGAAAGGAATCACGGAACCGGAGAGATTTTTATGATATATTTCCCTGTATTCCCGTAATATGGGAAGGTGTTCCTGCCGCACGGTAAAATTTCAATGTTACTGGTTTGTGCTATTCAAATAATCCCGGGAACCAAAGCATCGCATTGGAAGAATAGATTTTTCTGAGCACATCTTCCTCCAGGTCCAATCCTTCAAAAGTGCCCTCTACGTGCGGAGAGTTCATGGACTCGCCGGTTGCAAAATAGGTCCAGTCTGACTTCCATTCATTTTCAAGCCATGCGATCCTCTCCTGGAGATCATCCTGTTCGGATATCACAATATCGGTGGCATAAAGCACCCTGTCCTGGTACCTGATCAAAAACTCCTTCACCTTTTCCCTTTCCTGAACCTGGAAATGACAAACCCGGGCAGCCATATCCACAGCGAAGTTCGGATAGAGCTCAAGACGTTCAGCCAGCTCATCCACATCCCATTCCAGGCTTCCGAGATGGGCCCCCACAAACTTCAGATCGGGATGTTTGGCCAGCACATGGTCCCTCGACTCCACAAGCCTTTCATAGGAAGGATCCTCCGGATGCAGGTACATATGGTATTGAGGATGCTCCTTGAAATATAGCTTATCGTTATTGACAGTCATTGAATCGATGGGCAACCAGCAGTTTTTAGGCTCCCCAATGTGTCCTATTAACGTCTTCCCTTTTCCGGCGATAAAATCAAATACCGGATCAAACCTGGGATCATCAATAAATATAAAATTGCCAAGGCTGTCACGGAAGGTCATTCCGATATCTTTCCAGACCTTCACACCGACCGCACCTTCGTCGAAATCCTTTTGCAGTTGTATGATCACCTCTTCAGCCCAGGATGGATCTTCAAAGTTCTCCATCGGAAAGGTTGTGATATACGAAATCCGGTCCGGGTAACTGTTTTTAACCAGTTTTGCAACCCTCATCTGGTTATCAATATGTTCCTGGCTCTCTGAGCCGGTATTGATGGTAATGAATTTGAATCCGTGCTCTTTTGCGATTTCCATAATGGCCGGATCTTCAGTCCGGATATGCGCATGGGCATCAATTTTGGTCATACTTTGATACATATCTTTCCGGGGTCCGTTACACGATAAAAACGTGACCGCTGCGACCATGGAAATCACCATTCCCTTCTTAAATGTTTTCATAATTTGAATTAAATGTAAAAAATAGCTCACAGGGGAAACCCCCATGAGCTATTTGTCAACCTGTGACTGACTAACCTAAAACTACTACTGAAATCTATGTGCTTTTGGATTTTTATTACGTTACGTTGTCTTTACTGCCAATTTCGCTTATTATTCATTTATTCTTATCAAATATAGGTCATAATAATATTATATCAAAGCAAAACGACAATAAAAATACTTCTGTAGCCTTTCTCATCTAATCGATAATTTGAATCTGACCCAGCTGATACCAACCGTCTTCTCCCCTGCCCTCAATGGCCAGTTTTACCCTGGGCTCAAAATTCCACCGGTCCACAATAGCCACCTGAACCTGGTAGGTGCCGGATGGCAGATCGCCCGGTACGAAAACTGAGCCGTCGCAGACATTATCACCGGGCATCCACTCCCTGGTATCTGCATCTGTGGGCAATAGAGCCTGCTGATCGCCTGATTTCAACCGTATGGCCAGGGTGAAATCCTTATAACAGGGGGCCACCCCATTATTCTCCCACCAGGATTTAAAAGGGAGCTTGCCGTTTATTTTTACTTCATCCGGATAGCTGAATCTTCTCAGCACAAACCTGTATCCCATCTTTTTCAACCAGTCATCCACCAGGTCTTTCCATTCTTCGGGGACAGGAGAAGATTTTGCATTGAAGGAGGACATATGCCATTTCAGCGTCTCTTCAAAAATGTACCTGACATCGTCCCGGTCGTAGCCCTGTTTCTCTTTCCAGTTAAGAAATGTACCACAGATCTCAAAACTGAGGGGCGATGTTTTCCAGTCATCTTCCAGGTCATAATCGATAATCGACTGGGGGTAAAAATCATACATGTGCGTCCAGCCGTTTTGCTCGTCTGCCCAGAACCCCAGGTCACCAATACAATCCACCCTCCACCCCACCGGTATTTGGGAATTTGCATACATATTGGTCTCCCGGTCCATCATGAGTGCAATCAAAGGTGTTTTCCTGAAAACATCTGTATAGGAGTTGACAAGGGCCTCCCTGGTATGCTGACTCAGCAACTCGGAACCCGCACCTTCTCCCCATGCACCTACAATGGAGAGATCCACAGCCTCCAGGTCGGGATGACCGTCGTATCGTTCTCCCATGGCCCTGATGAATCCTCCAAAATAGTGGTCATAACGTTCATCTTCGGGATCAACGGCCCACTTATTCACAGGGTTGTTGTATTTGAAGACCGTATTCGGGCCCACCATTTCACGGTACCAGCCGGGTACATCCTTATCGGGGCCTGTCCCGTAGGGCGCTATTCTGAGCAGGAGGGTTTGTCCCCTTGATCTGGCTGTTTCCAGCGCCAAATCAAGCATATCCCAACGATAAACCCCCTGCTCGGGTTCCATATACTTCCAGTAAATCCGCCAGTATGCGATGGTGGTAGCCGGATGATCAGGGTTCGTAAGATCCCCGTCAAAATCCTGGTAATCGATGGGAAAGCCCTCCGTCCATCCGCTTCCCTCGTTCAGGTCATCGCCATTAAAACGCTGGAAAGTCATAAATCCCATCCCGGGATTGGTTAGCACATCATCAATCTCCACCGGCCTGATCACCACCTCATGGTCGGGTATCTGGGCAAAGAGAGCCGAGAAGGCAGCTGTAAGAATCAGAAACGCCAGGAAGGAAAATTTCCTGATTAAAGATTTTTGCATCATCATACAATGGTTTAGAATAATATGAAACTACTTCAAAAATAGAATAATATTCTTATTTCGTAAGGTTTTGATATCTCAAATATCTATTTTTATAGTACTTCTTGAAAATAATGATAACGTAATGAAAGGATTTATTTTATTTATCGCTGCATGTTTAATGCTTTTCGGGTGCAGGAATGTGGAATATACAGTCGAAAAGTCTGATAATCCTCCCTTCAAACCCAACGTGGAGTTTATAGGATCCGAGGATTTGAATCTTCCTGGTTTCAATCAGATCATTGAGAAATACCAGCTGGACACCATATTTCATGGAGAAACCGATGAATTTCAAAGGATTTTAATGCTCCGGCACTGGATAAAGTCAGTGATCCGGATTGATGACTTCGGAGATCCCTATCCGGGAGGTGGATCCACCGAAGGCATCCTGGATGCAGCTTTGAATGGACAGGGTTTTCATTGTGGTCACTTCATGGTGGTTCAGAACGGCATTATGAATGCCTATGGTTATGTAACCAGGACCCTGGGTGCCGGTCCGGGTGTTCAGGGAGGCCCCAGCGGCCATCATGGAATCAATGAAATATGGCTGAACGATTATAACAAATGGTTCATGTCGGATGCAAAATATGACCACCATTTCGAAAAAGAGGGTATCCCGTTATCGGCGCTTGAGATACGTGACGAGTATTTGAAAAACCAGGCAGCAGATATTGTGAAGGTAAAGGGGCCGGAACGCACCCCCACCGATGTGGATCCCGAAACCGGGACCAGCAGACAACGTAGTGCCCAGACCTACACCTGGATCGAGTTTCATACCCATAACGATATGTTTTCGGCATGGCCCTCGCATGAAACGCTGCTTAGTATGTATGCAGACTCCTTTTTCTTAAACCATACCTGGATTTGGGGAGACGCACCACACTGGGCCTATGAAAAACCAGAATTTATGAGATTGGTGAAGGAGCGGGATGCCATTGAATGGACCCCAAATACCATTGCTTCAGAGATCCGCATTGAGGGAGATGTGGCTCAGATCACATTGAAATCCGACACCCCCAATCTAAAAACATACCAGATGAAAGAGATGCCTTCGGGTGAATGGAAGCAAGTGAATGAAACCGTAAGCGTGAACCTCACAGGGATGCAAAATGAGTATCATTTCCGCATCCTGAATCTGGCAGGTGTAACCGGACCTGAACATACCCTTATCATATCCGGCAAAAAACAGTCAACCCTTTAATTTACAGGTATGAAACGATATTTGGGAGTATTGGTTCTGCTCATCCCGTTTCTGAACAGTTTGCAGGTCACGGCACAATTTCTTGAATCCATTGACCGGGGGACAGTCGCCCTGGTGAAAGAGCGCGGAAAAACCTTCATCAGCTGGCGTTCATTGGATAATGACCCTGAATATCAGAATTTTGATCTCTATCGCCAGTCTATACCGGAGGAATCTCTCCTTCAAATCAATGAGGATCCTATAAAGGGAACCTCTTTTACGGACAGCACCATCCGAAATGGTGTCGGATACCGGTATTACGTGGTTAAAGAAAATGAAAAACCGGACCTTTCCGCAGACACAGACGGAGCCTATATTTTCACCTTTATGTATGCGATCCCTTATGTATCCATCCAATTAAAAACCGATTCGCAACCCATGAGCGTGGGCATTGCAGACCTGGATGGAGACAAAAAGTATGACTTTGTCATTAAATATCCGAATTTTAACGTGGATCCCTATGAGCAAACGGGCTACTGGAAACGGAGTCCGGAACCCTACAAGCTTGAGGCTTATGGCGCAGATGGCAGCTACCTGTGGACTTACAATATGGGTTGGTCCATTGAAACCGGAGTCTGGTATTCACCCTACCTGGTATATGATATTGACAGGGATGGATTTGCGGAAGTTTATACCAAGGCAGGAGAAGGTGATCCCAGGCAAAGGGATGGCCATGTGCTGGACGGAACGGAATACCTGGTAAAGATCGATGGACGCACCGGCCAGGTAGTTCAAAAAACTGACTGGATTTCAAAGGAAGGCTTTAATACCTATAACTATTGGTCCAGGAATTTTATTTCAATGGCCTTTTTAAATGGCACAGATCCCTCCATCATTGTTCATCGAGGTACCTATACCATTATGAAGACCATGGCCCTGGACAGGAACCTGAAGAAGGAGTGGTACTGGGAATCGAGCGGACCCTATGAGCATTACAGGGGTCAGGGTCAGCATGGAATCATTTCTGCAGACATAGATCATGACACCAGGGATGAACTGATCATCGGGTCGGCAGCCATTGACGACAACGGGATCCCCATGTGGACCACGGGGCTCGGACATAATGATGTGGGACATGTGGCAGATATCGATCCTGATAATCCGGGACTTGAAATCTTCTACGGCCTTGAGAAATCGCAACCAAAGCATGGGGTCTGCCTGGTGGATGCATTATCGGGGAAAATACTCTGGGCCTATGAAGGATCTACGGTTCATGTGCATGACCAGGGCATGGCCGCCGATATTGACCCCGCTTACCCCGGAATGGAATGCTACTGCGGAGAGGCAAAAGGAGGCGATAAATACTTCCTGTATTCGGCAAAAGGCGAACGCTTATCGGACCAGGGTATGGGAACCTTGAATCCCAGGCCGGTCTGGTGGGATGCTGATCAGCAAAAAGAGCTGATCATCAACAATAAGCTGGTGAATTACAAGGGCGATGAGATCATGGAAATTGAAGGCAAGGTATTGATGGTCGGGGATATCATGGGCGACTGGAGGGAAGAGATTGTGACCGGTCTTGCAGGTGAACTCAGGATATACTCCACCACCATTCCCAGTTCTGAAAGCCGCAAAACACTCATCCAGGACAGGATGTACCGCCTGGGTGTGAGCCGCAGCACAACGGGCTATTACTATCCACCACAGCTAAGTCAGTTTTATGAATAAGCGGGAAGTTGTCAGGACAGTTTTAGAACATAAAAGAGCTCCCTATGTTCCATGGCAATTTGGGTTCACCCTGGAGGCAAAGCAAAAATTGTTCGATTATTTCCAGTCGGAAAATATCATGGATATCACGGACAACCATATTGTATTGCTGGGCGACGATATCGGGTATTTTAAAGATATTGGCAATGACCGGTTCCAGGACTATTTCGGTGCCATCTGGGACCGGTCCATCGATAAAGATATTGGCAACATTGAAGGTCAGGTTCTGCCGGAGCCGACCTTAAAGGGATATACCTTCCCTGATCCTTTGGCTGACCTATATTTTAAGAACATCCCTTCGTTACTTGAAAAATACCCGGAGCACTTCCGTATGTTCGAGATCGGTTTTTCACTATACGAAAGGGCATGGACACTGCGGGGCATGGAACCCCTGTTAATGGATTTTGCTATAAATCCTGGATTTGTTCACGAGTTAATGAATGCCATATGTGAGTATAACATTGCCCAGATCAGGCATGCCCTCAGATTTGACATTGATGCCGTAAAACTGGGGGACGACTGGGGGCAACAGAGGGGACTGATCATGGGCCTTGATTTATGGCAGGAGTTTATCAAACCCTACCTGGCCAGGATTTTTAAGGTTGTTAAAGATGCCGGGAAGTTTGTATTCATTCACTCCTGTGGAGATGTGGATGAACTTTTTGAACCACTGATTGAGATCGGGCTTGACAACTTTAACCCATTCCAGCCTGAAGTAATGGATATCTACAGCATTTTGCCCGCTTTCAGGGGCCGCCTCTCCTTTCATGGGGGCTTATCAACCCAGCGTATATTGCCCTACGGATCTGTGGAAGATGTGCAGAATGAATGTGAGCGCCTGCTGAAAATGGGAAGTGAGGGGGGGTATATTTTTGCCCCTGCCCATGATGTGGAAGGGGATGTCCCGCTTGAGAATATGCTGGCTATGATTGACACAGCCAAAAAACAGCCAGGCTATACCTCGCTCCAGGTTATTTAACATCCAATTTTCCCAGTGAATACCAGCCATCCGGGGTCCTGCCCTCTATGGCAAGATTGATGCGGGCTTTCGATAACATAGGGTCAAGAATTCCTATCTGCAGCTCATAAGTTCCGGGATTGATCTCCTGTGGAATAAATACCGCGTCTTCATAGATTACATCCCCGGGAAGCCATTGCCTGACATCCGCATCTGTCGGTAGGACAATCTTCCGGTCGCCATTGACAAGCCTGATCGCCACCCTGTAATTTCCATAACAGGGAGCCACTCCCTTATTCTCCCACCAGGTTTGAAAGGGAAATTTTCCGTTTTTACTGACCTGGGCCGGATAGCTGAATTTTCTCAGCACAAACCTGTAGCCCATTTTTTTAAGCCACCCGTTGATCATTGGCTCCCACTCCTCAGGCACCTGGGACGACTTGGCATTGAAGGATGAGATATGCCATTTCAGACTCTGGTCGATGATATATTGCACCTCAGCCGCGCCATACCCCTGGGCATCTTTCCAATTCTGGAATGTCCCGCAAATCTCAAAGCTCACATGTCCCTTCTTCCATGCATCGGTCATGTTAAACCTGGCAATGGTTTGGGGATAATAATCATACATATGGGTCCATCCATTCTGCTCATCTGCCCAGAATCCAAGATCTCCGAGGCAATCCTGCCTCCAGCCCACCGTTGCTTTTGAGGTGATGTATTCATTGGCCCCGGCTCCTGCCAATAAAACGATCAGCGGTGTTTTCTGAAATGATTCAATATATGGATCTACCAGGTTATGCATGGTTTCATCGGTCAGCAATTCCGTTCCGCCACCCTCCCCTGCCCAGCCCACAAAAGAGAGATCCACGCATTCAAGATCCGGATGTCCGTCATAACGCTTCCCCAGCTCCCTGATCATCCTGCCAAAATGCTCGGCATAAAGCGGATTTTCAGGATCCACAGGCCATTTCACATGTTCAAATGTTCTTTTTTCACCCACCAGTTCACGGTACCAGGCCGGTACATCATCGATGGGTCTCCCCTTGTAGGGGGAGATGCGCAACATCAGGGTTTGTCCGTGCTCCCGGGCGAGATCCAGCAATTCATCCAGGTAATCCCACTGGTAATCGCCCTGCCTGGGTTCAATCACTTTCCAGAGTACTCTGAAATAGGCCAGTGAAGTGGCAGGATGGTGGATGTTTTCCTGGTCGCTCTCATCGTTCCGGTATCGTTCCAGATCAGCTTCCCGGAGCACATCCTGGTTGGCCTGGTGGTTATCACCATTGAACATCTGGAAGGTACTGAATCCGATTCCGGGGTTGACAAGGAGCTCGTCTGTTTCAACCGATCTGATGGTGATGATCCCATCGGGGATCTGTGCCGGCAATTGCAAAGAAATGAAAGTACAGGTCAGCAGGCTGAGAAGGCATTGCACTTTGCGGGAACGGGTCGAGTTCATCATATTCAGTTTTTCATGGGTTTAATTCCTGTTCCGGGGTATGGGATAAATTTATATATTTGTTGGGTACGAATTATAAAAATAATGATATGAAAGCTATTTTAATCACATTAGCCCTTGGTTTTTTTGTTTTTTCTTGCGAAAGCCGGCAGTATTTTGTTACGGAAGTTGAAAATCCGGTATACAAGGCCAACCAGGTTTTTCAATCCCCGGAAGATCTGACCAACCCGGGATTCAGCCATATCATTGAAAAATACCAGCCGGACACCATTTTTCATGGAGAGACCGATGAATTTAAAAGAATATTGCTGCTACGCCATTGGATCAAATCTGTGATCATGATCAACGATACCGGGGATCCCTATCCCGGGGGAGGATTTACGGAAGGGATCCTGGATGCTGCCCTGAATGGCCAGGGATTCCATTGTGGTCATTTCATGACGGTACAGAATGGCATCATGAATGCTTTCGGATATGTAACCAGGTGCCTGGGAGCGGGACCAGGCTTACTGGGCGTGGAGGGATCGGATGGTCACCACGGTATCAATGAAATCTGGTCGAACCAGTTCAATAAGTGGGTGTTGTCTGATGCCAAATACGACCATCATTTTGAAAAGAACGGGATTCCGCTTTCAGCACTTGAAGTGCGGGACGAGTACCTGAAAAACAAAGCTGCGGAGGTTACCCTCGCTCATGGCCCTGACCGGAAACCCATCGATTTTAACGAAGAGGTGCAAAGATCAAAAGAGCAATTTGCAAGAACCTATACCTGGATCACCTGGCAGGAAAACGGCAACTATTTCAGCTCCTGGCCGAACCCCGGCGGATTGACTGTCATGTTTGAAGATGATTTCTACAGGAACAATACCTGGGTCAGGGATGGAAAGCCATGCTGGATCTATGAGAATATGGAAGATATCTTACTGGTTCAGAACCGGGAGATGATCGAATGGACACCAAACACCATTGTATCGGAGGTGATTCTGGACGGCAGCACCGCAGCTATCAAACTCACATCCGACACACCCAACCTGAAGGAGTACACCGACCCCCACAACCTCGGGGCTGCCGTGCGCACCGC
>JAWOHR010000111.1:0-58456 GCA_046485075.1 Bacteroidales bacterium | reverse complement strand
AGGCTTCCGAATAGGCGCGCGAGGTGAGTGCGATCACCGCGGCGCCGTATACCTTCGAGGGGATGGCCGGTGACCAGGTACTCGTCAGGATGCGGGCAACGGCCGGCAGCATTGACCCGCAGTTCCGCATCTACCGGCCCATGACTGCTCAAACCGGTCAGCCAGGCTGTCAAGTTTCAGGATATACTCAGGTTCCATTATTTCCCAGGACATTTTTGCAAGTTGATCCAGAGAAACTGATGAAGGATTTATTGCAATACCAATAGGGAGCAGAAGAGGATTCTTATTTACCTTTTGAAAAAGGTTGTGGTGTTCGGGCAATGCAGCAAGAATAAGTGGCCAGCCAGTAGGCTTCGAAAAGTGTTTATAAATCACATTCGCAACCACACGAAAAAATCTTTCAGCGTCTTTTTCGGATTCTTCCTTTTTATCAGCTGTCGTTGAATGTTTTTCGGTAAATTCATCACCAAGCGCGTCTGTAATGGTTTTTGGAGTATCAGCAGGGAGTTCAACCTCAGTAAGTAGGTGACGGTTTCCTTCAAAAAGCCGGAAGTCATGAAGAGTTAAACCCAATAAATGGAAATGGCCAACCGATTGCAAATATTGCCGGAGCGGTTTTGTATGGAAACTGTCGGCCACAATGGCCAGTTCTTCAACTGATTTATACAATACTACAACTTTAAACATTCCTTTTGCTCTAAAAACCGCCAACCCATCCTTTGTGTCATTCCAAATAGTATTATCCTTAACAAGGGCTTTTAAAGGCTCTATGTAATCACGTACCTCATTGATTGAATACTTTTGGAGCAACGATTCCTCCATTTGACTGACCAGATTTTTAAACTTGATAGGATTTTTAATATTTTCAGGATGGGATCTGTCTGTTGACATATATAGCGAAAGACATGGCACCTGATCGGCTGCCAGGAGCTCCTGAATCAATTCTTTTGTAAGTAATTCCATTGTCTATGTTATTTTTTCACTTCTTAAATTATTCATTGTAATGCTCCACATTTTCCGGATTTCTTAATGAAATTGTCATAATAGGCTTTATGGTGTTTACCATAATGGCCTTTACCGAACCTGGTTTTTCCGGCATCCGGTCCAAGCTTTAAATTAGTCGACTGAACCCGGATAAGCATTACATATTTTTTTAAAAAAATTACATTATTCACACTTTTTATCGGTTCGTCTCCATTTGGAAGGGGAGCATTTTTAAAACATAATATCTCGCCCAATTGCTTATATTGAACGAAATAATTTTATATTTGAATACCTACTTATACGGCTATATAGGTACCTCTAAGTTCTGCGCGAATGGGGCGATGCTTAGCCAGGTATTTTCTCATTACTTCTATAATCCGTTTTGACTGGTTTTTACGATTTCGTCCATATTTTTGAGGCACACCCTGCATCGTGACGAATGCTGCGGAGTAATATTTGTCAATCTGAATCTCTTCATTGCCAACAAATATTTTTTGAATACGATTTCCTGAAGGGTTCTCAATTTTAAAATAGACATTAAGACCCAGACAACGTTTGACATATCCTCCCATTTGATTATAGGCGTCGCACGAAAATGTCCGTTCGAGATTCTCTTCCAACATTTCTGTGAGTTCCTCTCCCGATATTTCTGTGGTTGAAAGAGGTGGATTCATGGGAATAATATTGTAAAGGTCATTCAAGGTTATCTGTCCCGGAACAATTGGGGCACCATAGCGCCAGCCATTTGAAAATGCCAGTTGTGCGCCGGTGCTTTCAAGTAAAGCCTGAAGCATGAAATTATCCATAGTAGTCTCCAAAGTTGTTTCCCTGTTGAGTGCTGTGGATGTTTCACCAACAACTTCTGCAAGTTCCTCCTTGTAGGGTGCAAGGGCCTGCTTTACCAGTTCAGCTACTATTGGGTCGGGTTGGATATTTGCTTCAACCTCAATCAACCGATGCCGGTAATCAACGACTTGTCCACCATCCACCACCAATTCTAAGTGGCCCAAAAAAGAACCTTGACAGCCTGATTGTATAACAATAGTATTTCCGCTAAGAACCGGTTTGTACAGCCGGTTATGAGTATGACCGCTGAGACAAATGTCGACACCTTTTACTTCTGATAAAAGCTTCATATCCTGAGCGAAGCCAAGATGTGAAATCAGAACAATCAAGTCAATCTTTTCTTTAATACGCAGCAGTTCAATAATTGGTGGAAGTTCATCTTTCCCCAATGTAAAATAGATCCCTTCACTGAATGATGGCGGCATCGTTTTGTCTATAATATTGGAGGCTATCCCAATAAGTCCGATACGCAATCCGCCAATTTCCTTTATGGCATAAGACGGAAAAACCAGCTTCCTAGTCACTTTATCAAAGACATTATTTGCCAGCATCGGATAATTAAGTTCAGCAATCCGCTGGTTAAAAACTGTTGGCCCATAAGCAAATTCCCAATGCGCTGTCATGGCATCAAGTCCCAATGCATTTAATACCGGGATCATTGCTTGTCCCTTTGTGGCGATGGCAGGATAGGTGCCATGCAGCGTGTCACCACAGTCGCAAAAAAGACAATTCCCCTTACTTTCAGTCCGGATTTTTTTTACTATGGTGGCAATACGGGCGTATCCGCCGGCCTGGCGGTATTCTGCGTGGTCACCCTGCCAGAACATCTCCTCGTGCAAATCAAAATAAGCATGGGTGTCGTTCATTTGAACGATGGTTAGACTTACCTTATCTGTAGATTTCATTCTTATACCTGGCTTATATATTTTGAATAAGATATGTAACAAGGAAAATTCCCACTGCAAGTATCGATACAGTAAGAATTATTTCGAGTATTGATGATGTTTGAAATGCATTCGTGTCTATTTGTCTTTCAACTTTTTTGTACCTTATAAATGAGAGCAATACCAACAATGTACCCAGACCAACAAGGAATATTCCAATGATAGCCGAGTATCCCTGTGAAGAAGGTAATATATTTCCGGTTGTTGATTGTTGCAAAATAATGGACATTTGCTTTAGGAAGAAGGCAAATTTTTCGATAACAAATCCGAATGCCATGATCCCAATGCTTGTTCTTATCCATGCAAGAAATGTTCGTTCATTTGCCATGTGAACGCGGCGGTTACGGACTTTTTCCGATTCCTGATTTTCAATAGTCTCTGTCAAAATTGTTACTCTATTATATAGTTTGAACTACTTTTTTAAAGGTGGATTGTTTACCTGTTCTATTGTTAACTTTTTGGTGCAGAAGAACCCCAATGCGTGGAATCGCAATGATTTCATTCTCCATCTTTTAAATTTTAGGTTAGTTTAAAGCCTTTTCATATCTTTTGGCTACTTCTGTCCAGTTTACAACATTCCAGAATGCATCAATATAATCTGGTCTTTTGTTCTGATATTTTAAATAGTAAGCGTGTTCCCAGACATCCATTACAAGCAGAGGTGTTCCCTTTATTTCAGCCAGATCCATCAATGGATTATCCTGATTTGGTGTTGAATGAATAAAGAGTTTGCCATTATCATCCATACTTAGCCATGCCCATCCACTTCCAAACCTGGTTTTTCCGGCATCCGAAAATTGCTTTTTAAATTCATCAAAAGAGGTAAACGATTTTTTAATTTCATCTGACAATTTACCAGTAGGTAAGCCACCTCCAGAAGCTTTCATGCCTTCCCAATAAAAGGTGTGATTGAAATAACCGCCACCGTTATTTCTGATTGCCACAGGAAATTTGCTCATATTTTTGAATATTTCCATTATATCCATTGATTCCATTTCTGTGCCCTTAATTGCAGCTATGAAATTGTCATAATAGGCTTTATGGTGTTTGCCATAATGAATTTCCACTGTTTGCTTATCAATAGAAGGTTCAAGCGCATCATAAGCATAAGGCAGCGCCTTAAATTCGAAAGTGTTGGCTGTTTTCATGTTGGTTTGTTTTTTAACTTCATTATTTGTTTGATTCTTCGATGTATTTTGTGCTTGTGCAATAAATGAATACTGCAATCCAAGAAATCCAAATACAATTACTGTCAGAGCTAATTTCATTTTTTTCATTACTTATTTTTTAAAGTGTTACGTTTCCAATATTCCCCTGCTTTCATTTCTAATTTGGCTAGTCTTGAATAATAATCAGGAAATTCCTTTAAATGAGCCCAGGCAATTTTTCCCGTCAAAATTTTATCATTGTTTGTAACGTTGGTTTCAGGAAACTTCTTCCCATGTTCGAACTCAATATTTATACCTTTTGTGAATTCCTCTAACTTAACCTCATTCCAATCGATACCGATAGCATCACCGATCTCTTTTGAATGCTTTGCATCTAATTTTTTCATTTTTAGTTGATTTTGTTAATTGTATAAGCCCATTTTCTACAATACGCGCATAAACGCGACCAAATCTGCCTTTTCCTGGGCTGTCAGGTGCAATTCCTGAACGAGGTTGAAGTATTCAACAGCATCTTCCAAAGTAAAACATCTGCCATCGTGCAAATAGGGAGGTGAGTCTTTGATGCCTCTTAACGGAAAAGTTTTAATTATACCATCATGCGCCATCATCATGCCATTAGCCATTTCTTGTTTATAGAAACGTTCGGCCTTCAAATTGTGCATGGTATTATCGGTATAGTAGGGTTTTGGATGACATTCAACACATCGTCCTTTGCCATTAAAAATTACTTCTCCCTGCAATTCTGCCGGAGTTGCTTTGGTTTTATCCAATTCTCCATAAATATCTAGCTTTGGCGCTGGTGGAAAATCCAAGATCGCCTGGAATTCGGCCATAAAATGAACCTGCGTGCCCCGATCAAGAACGTTTACCCCCTTTTTTGCTGCCATTACATGATCGCCATCAAAGTAGGCTGCCCGTTGTTCAAATTCGGTGAAATCTTCAACGGATTTAAGTGCTCGTTGCGAACCGAAGAGCCGTTGAATATTTACTCCCCGTAAGGATGGAGTTTCTATCCGGTGTCTGAACTCCTGGGGTCTTATGTCCCCAACCAGGTGGTTTGCCCCGTTGCTGTGTCCGTTGACATGACAATCGAAACAGGCAACACCAAGGCTGGGCCGGTCGGTCCGCCGGTCTTCGGTAGCATTAAACTGTTGTTGTGGAAACTGGGTGACCAGCAATCGCAATCCTTCAAGTTGTTTTGGATTTAAAATTCCATTAAAAATTTCGTAGTAATTATCGATGGTTATTAACCGGCCATGCGATACATCACCCAAATCGGGACGAGTGGTCAGGTAAATGGGAGGTGCCCGATCAGGCAGAATATACTCCGGAAGATCAAAATCCAGATCGAAACGAATAAGTCTTGGAAGCGAATCAGTAATCATTGGAGGGAAAAGCATACCACCCTCGGCATGGTCAGCAAAGGGCAAAGGTTTGTATGGAAAAAGGTCCTTAGATTTAATTTGCTCCGGACTCAACTTATCCAGTTCTGCCCAATTAATGCCATGAAGTTTAGCGGTAGGACCCAAGGGTATGGGTTTTCCTCCCGACATGAAAACATCCGGAGAAGTTTTTACTGAAAGATCATACCGGGCATTCAGCAGATCATTATGTTCTTTTGCACGATCAGCTTTCACTTTCATCCTGTCAGCTTTAATCTGATCAAAGCCTACATCCTGGTTGACAGGTCCGTAAGAAGAAACAACTTTTGCGTTCTGAGCAAAAGCCTCAACGTTGATGATTAAAACCAACGAAATGCAAAAATAAATTAACTTTCCTTTGAACTGTTTCATTTTTTAGTCCTCCATTTTAAGTTTCCGGGATGTATTCATTCTCAACCTGATGATTGCTTATAATAACCTCTTGTAGTCTGATTAGTATTATACATTTTATAAGAAAATTTATATTATTCCTACATTTTGGAGTGTTACCTCCTAACTCTCCATATTGTATTTGATATATCATCAGCCACTAATAGTGATCCATCAGGCATAGCTATTATACCAACTGGTCTTCCATGCACTATATTTTTTTCTAGGTTGGTTATAAATCCGGTCAAAAAGTCTTCTGGTGGTCCTGAGGGTTTGCCATTTTTGAATGGAATGAAAATTACTTTATATCCCGCTAAAACTGATCGATTCCATGAACCATGCTGAGTCAGAAAAGCACCTCCCATATATTTTTCAGGAAATGAATTGCCTGTGTAAAACGCCAAACCAAGTGTCGCTGTATGGTTTCCAACATTAACATCGGGAACTATGGCTTTCTTTACAAGTACAGTATTTAATTCTTTCACCCGTGGATCAATAATTTGACCATTATAGGAATATGGCCACCCATAGAACCCTCCCGGGGTGACACTTGTAAAATAATCCGGTACAAGTTCATCCCCCAGTTTATCACGTTCGTTCACAACTGTCCAAAGTGTTGTAGTACCCGGCGCCCAACCCATTCCCACGGGGTTCCTCAATCCTGATGCATAAATCCTTAAGTCTGATCCATCCGGATTTATTTCAAGAATGGCTGCACGCAACAATTCATTAGCAATTCCGTTTTCCGCAACATTACTACCTGAACCAACTGATATATAAATTTTTGAACTATCTGAATTGGTAATTATATTTCTTGCCCAATGAAGATTATGTTTTCCGGCTGGAAGATCAACAATTTTTTCTGGTGGGCTGGTAATTTTAGTTTGGCCGGTTTTATATGGATAACGTATGAGGGCATTAGTGTTTCCAATATATAACCATTTGTCGATCATTAACATTCCAAATGGCTGATTTAATCCTGTAAGTAATATTTCCCTTTGATCCGGGATTCCGTCTTTATTTGTATCACGCAACAAAGTGATCCGGTCAGCACTATGACTTAAATTATTAGATTTAGATGCGCCCAGTATAAACCCGCCTACCTTTTTAAGAAAAGTATAGTTTGAATTACTTTCTGCCACCAGTAAATCGCCATTAGCTGTTATATACAACCAGCGAGGATTTTCAAATCCGTCTGCATATTTTTCAACGACAAATCCCTGTGGAGCTATAGGCGTCTTATCTTTCCAGCCAATTACATGGCTAAAATTTATTACTGATTTGGTTGCATAAGGAGCAGGCAAACTATCTCTTTGAATTTCATTTTTTGTTTGCGTGCAACCCGAAATTGAAATCAGGAGCAATACTGAAAATAGTAATGTGGTTTTCATTTATTTTAAATTTCAATTTCAGTTTTGGTATAATCCAAAATTCTGACAATTAAAAAACAGATGCGTTATAATATTTCTACAAAAAGTTACAATATTCCCATATTTTGGTAATAGCCAGAAGTACTTTCCCGCAACAGGAGCGGATGGTGTTGCCTTTTTAAAAGAAACTGGAAGTTGATAAGGAAATCGTGAATGAAGAAATAGAGGGCTTTTTTATTCAGAAACATGATGCATCACTATGACTTGCCTCTTGCGTACATTTCCAAAACAATTGTCTCTTTTATAAAGTGAATTTTTGAAATGAAAACAAACTTCAAAAATGTATTCAGTTCCGAAAATTTATTCAAGTCTATTTTTAATTCTTTTTTCTTTGAATCCCATTCTATGGGCGTTTTATCCAGTTTTTTATCCAGAAAAAGGTGAGCTATCTTACTTACTATAGTTGCAAGCCCATCTAATTCATAATAGAAAAGGACCACATTTTCTTTCACCTCCTTTATTATCAAAACTACCGAATCAATATACTTAACCTGAATTTTGTTCTCTTCAATATTCTTTAAGTCAATGTCTATGTGAAATTGATCACGTACAAACTGTTGAACTTCTGATAAAGG
This sequence comes from Bacteroidales bacterium, assembly GCA_046485075.1. Taxonomy (GTDB): domain Bacteria; phylum Bacteroidota; class Bacteroidia; order Bacteroidales. Next base: position 50,697 of record JAWOHR010000111.1, on the reverse strand, counting down.
TATTTCTAACTGCATAAGGCATGGATTTTAAGATGTAGCAATTCCATTTTGCTTTAAATTTAAATTTCCATTTCATTTTTGGTACTATCCAAAATTCTGTCAAATAAAAAACACATGCGTTATAGAATTTCTACAAAAAGTTACAATATTCCCATATTTTGGTATAGCCAGAAGTACATTCGCACTAACTCAAAAATCATATTAAAAACCGACCACGACCATATAAATGCATTGCGTGATGCATGGGTAGAGATGAATGTATGAATCATGAAACATCTGTATTGAATTGTGTAATGCATTTGCTTTAATGTTCGTCACCTTTGTAAAATAATTATCAGTTCAGAAAAATAGTATAACAATTAAAATTAAATAACAATAAAAAAAAGAAAATGAAAAAATTAATGTTAGTATTTGCAGCAATTGCAATCACCGCTGGTGCTTACGCACAAGCTGATTCAGCAAACAGAAAAATGAGTCCGAAGGACGTAAACAAACACCAAAATCAAACCGAACAAAACAACAGCTATCAAAACAGGGATGCCTATCAAAATGATCAAAACAATCCGAATCCCGATGGAGTAATGATGGAAAACGGAAAAATGATGCAGGTGAAAAATGGAGAAAAGACAATCCTTCAAGACAATGACCTGGCCATGAACAACGGTACAAAAATAATGAGCGATGGAAACTACATTAAAAAAGACGGTACAAAAACGATGATGAAAGAAGGACAACGTATGGATATGTCGGGGAACATGATTTCCACGAAAACAAATAATGATAAAAACTTGTATCTCGTTCCTGACAGCACCAGGAAAGAAAACAAATAAATAACGAAGAAATTCATCATTAGAATTTCGATTGTAATGAAGACGGAATGACGATAAAAGTCATTCCGTTTTTTAATCAAAATGATAATAATAATTCAATAAATAAAAACGAAATGAAAAATATAAGCTATATAAAATATGCAATGCTTCAGGTAACTTTTGTTACTACTATGTTACTTGTTGCCTCATGCGGCTATAACCAAAAACCGCAGGACACCAAAAATATTGCGGAAGAACAGAACGAAGCAAAATTTGACAACAACCAGCAGGAAAAAGACGCACAGTTCCTTGTCAACGCTGCCGAAATTAACCTGGAAGAAATCCAGTTAGGAAAACTGGCTCAGGAAAAAGGAGTAACAACACAAGTTAAGGAATTGGGAAAAAGGATGGAAGATGCGCACACTAAATCACTAAATGATTTAACTGTACTTGCTAAAAGTAAAATGATAACCATTCCTACCTCCTCAACCGACAATGCACAGGAAGCTTACAACACATTGAATGAAAAATCGGGAAATGATTTTGACAAATCATATGCCGATATGATGGTAAGCGAACACAAAGATGCAATTGAAGCTTTTGAAGAGGCATCCACAGAAAGCAACGATACCGATATTAAAAATTGGGCGACCGTTTCACTGCCGGACTTGCGTACACATCTTGACCACTCAATGACCTGTCAAGAGGAAAATGATAAAATCTAATTCAAACTAAAAAAATAAAATTATGTTTCATCACGTAAAAGAATTACAGTTTAATGCACGGGTTTCTAAAACCGATGTGCGTTTCGCAAAACTACTCCTCGAACAATTTGGAGGACCCAATGGAGAACTAAAAGCAGCCATGCAATATTTTGTTCAGGCATTCGGCTGTAGAAAACCACATCCTGAAGTATATGATATGCTCATGGATATTGCAACAGAAGAATTTAGTCACCTCGAAATTGTAGGTGCAACAATTCAAATGTTACTCACAGGTGTCAATGGTGAATTGAAAAATGCTGCCGATGAATCTGACTTAACCAAAATGCTGGATGGGAAAGCGGCAAAAGAAAATTACATCCACGACGCAATGATCAATCCACACTTCTTTCTTGTTAGCGGTGGAACACCAACACTAACCGATAGCGTTGGCAACCCCTGGAGTGCAACCTACATTATGGGAATGGGAGATTTAACGGCTGACCTTCGCCTAAATATCGGTGCAGAAACCAGTGCAAAAATGGTTTACGAAAACCTCATGAAATTTACCGATGATGTTTTAGTACTGGAATCCTTACGTTTTTTAATGACCAGAGAGGTAGCACACTTTCAAATGTTCCAGGCAGCATTGGCCAGCATTCAGCCAAACTTTCCTCCCGGCATTTTACAAAGTGACCCACGTTTCAGCAACAAGTATTTCAACATGTCAAATGGCAAAGATTTTATAGGAGCATGGAATGAAGGCAAAAGTCCGGAAATGGGCGAAGAGTGGCAGATTATTGCCAATCCTGTTGAACATGTTCAACAAACCGATGGCTTATTAGACGAAAAGGCTGAGGGAACAAAGAGGACAGAAAAATCTGTTCAAAAAGACAACAAGTCATTAAGTACGGAGCGTAAAGCAGAGGTAGATAAAGCAACACTTCCTGAAAATGGAATAATGAGTTGGTCAGTAAAACAATAATAATTATTTCTTAAAAGCATTAACCAAAGCAATTCCTAAGATGATTTAAAAGGCAACATCCGAAGAGTTGATTGGGGCACTTAAAAGCCATCTTACTGAAACCGAAAAACAGGTTACCAGACTGGAACAGGTTTTTAAATCTATAGACAAGAAGGCAGTTGCCAAAAAATGCATGCGAAGAAGGCGCAATGAGTGAAAGCCTGTTCTAAAAAATCAGAACAGGCTTTTTTTTTTTGGATTGAGGTTTTTAGTAACTTGCTGATATGAAAACTCAGAGCATCGTTAGGGACTTTCCCATCGTTTGCGTGGGTGGATCGGCAGGCGGTCTTGACTCCTATATCAGGTTACTCCAAAATTTGCCAGATGACCTTGGAGCAGCCATTGTTATCGTTAATCATCTGAGGACAGTAGCTACCTTGTTACACGAGATACTCCCACGCCACACAAAGATGCCTGTGGAATTGATTACAGAAAAACTGGATATCGAACCTAACCATGTATTTATAATCCCGGAGAAGAGGGACCTGCATGTTCTTAATAGAGAATTTCGCCTGAAGCCGATTTCTAAGCCCCGGGGATGGCCGGATGTGATTACTGTTTTTATGCGTTCGCTGACTGAGAACTGGGATGGCAAACTAATCTCTGTAATTGTTTCCGGCTATGATGGCGATGGTGCAGCTGCGCTGTGCGGTATAAAAGAGGTTGGCGGTATTACCATTGCTCAGAAACCCGACACTGCCTCTCATCCGGATATGCCTGAAAGTGCCATAGCAAGCGGGTGCATAGATTTTGTTCTTTCACCAGAGGATATTGCCCGGGAAATTAAACGAATTGTTCTTGCGATTTGAGGTTTGGAGAGACAAATCTTCATGAAGAAGGGTAATACTTTACTTCCGCATAATGCTTCTGGTGGTCGTCCCTGAGGAAGATAAAATTACCCTGAGATTCAACCCCGTCAAGTATTATTTTTAATTTAGTATTTGCTTCATGAATTTGGGTTACCATAATCTGATATACGGTGTTCCTGTATCTGTAATAGATTTTATAAGAATCCCAATCAGAAGGAATACAGGGTTCAATATATAATTTGTCTATATCAAGTCTTAACCCGAGTAACGATTCAAGGATCAGCCTGTACATCCAGCCTGCTGAACCTGTATACCAGGTCCATCCGCCTCTGCCAATATGTGGCGAAAGGGCATATACATCAGCAGCTACCACGTAAGGTTCAACTTTGTACCTGGCAACTTCTTCAGGTGACCTGGCATGATTCACCGGGTTGATCATGCTGAAAATTTCCCATGCTCTTTTATTGTCTCCAAGTTTTGAGAATGCCATTGCAACCCAGATGGCAGCATGCGTGTACTGTCCTCCATTTTCTCTCACTCCCGGTACATAACCCTTAATATACCCCGGATTTAAATCTGATTTGTCAAAAGGCGGATCCAGTAATTGGACCAGTGAATCCTCATACCGGACAAGACTGTTATTGACTGATTCCATTGCTTTCCGCAACCGGTCAGGACTGCCTGCACCTGAAAGTACGGCCCAGCTTTGAGAGATGGAATCAATCTGGCACTCTTGGTTATCTGCTGATCCAAGCGGTAATCCATTGTCGAAATATGCCCGTCGGTACCACTCTCCATCCCATGCATTATTTTCAATATTATGTTGTATGGTCTTAGCTTCATTCCTGCATCGTTCGGCAAATTCATAATCAGCTCTTGATTGTGCTACGATCGTAAATTGGTTCAGAATATCAAAAAGAAAAAAGCCAAGCCAGACACTCTCCCCTTTACCCTTGTTCCCAACCAGATTCATCCCGTCATTCCAGTCGCAGGTACCCATCAGCGGAAGACCATGATCGCCAAACCTGAGCCCATGAAGTATAGATCGTTTACAATGTTCGTATAATGTAAACCTGTCATCTGATCGTATTGGAAGGTCATAATACGAATCGTCTTCCGGATTGACAGGGCGCCCTTCAAGAAAGTAAACCAGTTCATTAAGGATTCCTGTATCCCCGGTAGCTGATACGTACCGGCATGTTGCTAATGGTAGCCACAGGTAATCGTCTGAACAACGGGTACGAACGCCTCTTCCGACAGGTGGATGCCACCAGTGCTGGACATCTCCTTCGGAAAATTGGCGGCTGGCAAAAAGAAGCAGATGCTCCCTCAGAATATCCGGCCTGGTATGAATTAATGCCATTACATCCTGCAACTGGTCGCGAAAGCCATATGCTCCGCCTGATTGATAATAACCGGTGCGTGCCCAAACCCGGCATGACAGATTTTGATATAAAAGCCATCCGTTAGCCAGAATATTCAGTGTCAGATCTGGTGTTTCCACCTGCACGGCGCCAAGTGTCTGACTCCAATAATGCCATACTGCTTCCAGGGCTGAATAAGAGGGACCTGATCCACGGAAACGGCGTATCAGATTGTTCGCATCCTCCATATGCCTTCCTGTGCCAAGCCTGAATATTATTTCCCGTTCCTGACCGGGAGCAAGATCGAAAGGTACCTGAATTGCAGCGCATGGGTCAAGAGCTACTCCATTTTTCCCTGACAGACGTGATCGCAACATTGCATCCGGATTTTTCAAAGTACCGTTGCGTCCAATAAACTCTGTCCGATCGCAGGTTACAGATACTGATGTATCATCGGTCTGCAGAAAAGCCACTCTGTCAGCAAATTCCTGGTTATATGGATTTGTTGCAAAAATCACGCTATTAATGAAGTCGACACTTGTATTTACATGCATGACAGTTTTGTTCCTTAAATCACCCAATACCCATTCCACGTAACTTGTAGCTGATAATTTGCATGGACGACCCGACTTATTCTTCACTTTCAGTACCGAAAACTTCACTGAAGCATCGGTGGCCACATAAACCCATAGCTCTGTAATTATTCCTCCTTCATTGTGTTCGAATACACTATAGCCGAATCCGTGACGGCACAGGTATAATGATGATTCGCTCCTGGTCAGTGGTGTTGGAGACCAGAAGTGTCCGGTCTCTTCGTCGCGGATATACATCGCTTCTCCGCTTGAATCGGTTACAGGATCGTTATTCCAGGGGGTAAGCCGAAACTCATGAGAATTTTCAGCCCAGGTATATGCCATACCATTCTCAGAAATTACAGTCCCGAATTGTTGGTTTGCCAGGACATTTACCCATGGTGCCGGGGTAATTTTACCTTTTGCTGTAGTAATTACATATTCCCGGCCGTCTGATGTAAATCCTCCGATACCATTATAGAATTTCAGATCCACCCGGGGTAATACCTCCTCCGGTTGAGCAATGGGTTTATAAGCACGGGTTGGTTTGAAAAGTGAACCTGATAATCCCACATAACCGCGCCTGTCTACCTGATCTTCAAGGGCTCCTCTTTTATCGCTGATCACAACTCGGGCAACTGTTTGGAAAAGAATACGTTCTTCGTTTGATATCTGATCTGAAGCGCGTACAAATATTCCCCCGGGCCGGTCAATGGTATTGGCTTCAATTCCGGCTGCTATGAGCCCGAATATTTGATCCTGAAGTAACTGACGATAGCCGGCGTGATCTTCATTCCAGATTACGAGATCGACTGCCAATCCTTTTAATCTCCAATAAGCATGAGCCTGAACCATTTGACGTACCAGGTTTATATTGGCAGGATCTTCAATCTGTAGAAGGACAATAGGTAAATCGCCTGAGATGGAATACCCCCACAGCCCGGATTGTCCGCGTCGGTTTTTAATAAGTATTCCGGGATCTGCCCGTAAAAGCGAATGGGCATAAATGATAGAACTGGCCAGACGTCCATATAATTGTGCATCCGTTTCGTTGGCATTGATCTGTCTTAATACAACCTGGCTGTGTGTCCACGCAAGTTCAAAAACACGATCTGCTATTTGCTTATCCTGGTATTTTTCAACCAGAGTTAGCGTTTCCTCGCGTGATGCACTGATACCAGTCACCATATCAATTGTAACGGATCCTTCAGGTAAAAGTATGATCTGGTACTGTATGGCAACTACCGGATCTAGTACTGACCCCTGACTCCCTGAAAGGGGTGTGGGATTTGTCATCGCAGCCGGTGATTCAAGGGTGTTACCCCGTCCGATGAACCTCATACGGTCTGTTTCGAAGGTAATATTTCTGATTTCGGCCCCATGCACTGCCATTAGGTGAAACATCCAGGGAGGATTTTCTTCTTCTGCCCGTGGCCTCCTGGTGCAGAGAATAGCCTGGCGCTGTTGAATGATTTCTGTCTGTACAAAAAGATTACTGAATGCCGGATGTGCCAAATCAGATCCATGTGATGCCAGAACAACCTCAGCATAACTGGTTATATCAATAATCCTTTTTGTTCTTGTCCGGTTTGTCAGTCTGACCCTTCTCAATTCAATGTCATCTTCCGGCGAAACTACTACTTCTGTATGCGTGTCGATATCATAATCACGCCGGCGAAATTCTGCACGGCCTTCAGAAAATATTACTTCGTACTTCTCAGCTTGTTTAAGGGTTGGTTGAAATGTGTTTGACCAGAAATTTCCATTTTCAGCATCACGCAAATAACAAAAAGAACCCCAGTTGTCGCAGGTAGTATCCTCTCTCCACCTCGTTACCGCCAGATCTTTCCATAGACTGTAGCCTCCGCCTGAATTTGTAATGATTACCCTGTACAGGCCTCCGTTTGATAATAATTTGACTTCAGGAAAAGGTGTATCAGGGGTATTAAAGATGCGAAGAGGCATTTCCTTATTATTATTGGCAGAGCGAACATTTGTGACACCTGCGGTAAGTGTAAAAAAGGAAGTAGCCCTTGGGATCCTTTCCTGTAATAACAAAAGTGTTGCCTGAAACAGTGGATCGGACTCAAAGCGCTTTTGCATCGGCCGGTCCAACAGAATACAGGCCAGTGAAAGCAGACTCATTCCTTCATGATGTGCCATAAATGAACGTACAATAACCTTTGATTGTCCCCGTGGTACACGAAGTGGGGTATAATCAATAGCCTCATAAAAACCATAGATCCCCATAAATCCTTCCTCAGCAAGGCGTTCAAGATTAGCACAAGCCTCTTCGGGCATTACAATAAGGGCAAGGGCTGTTGCGTAGGGGGCAACTACCAGATCTTCAGCCAGCCCTCTTTTGAATCCTAAACCTGGCACTCCAAATGCACGATACTGATAATTTAACTGGACATCAACCCTGTTATAACCAGACTCGGAAATCCCCCATGGCACTCCCCGTTGCTTACCATATTCAATTTGTCGGAGGACTGCTGCTCTACAGGTCTGATATAAAAGACTATTTTCATAGGATGGCATAACCAGCAAAGGCATGAGGTATTCAAACATTGAACCACTCCACGAAAGAAGTACTGGTTCCCCATTAATGGTTGTCAGAAGACGCCCTAAAGCAAACCAGCTCTCCTGTGGCAGCTGGTCCTGCGCAATAGCCACAAAACTTGATAGTCGTGACTCTGATGCCAATAAGTCATAATAACTCGAATCACGCCGCATGTCTTCCACATTATACCCTATTGATTGAAGGTGACTTGAATGATCATAGAGGAAACCATATTCCATTTGTGCAAATTCCACCGATTTACGGACCAGTGATTCGATCAGCTCAATCCTTTTCATTGCATGATCAGCAGCGAGTCCGACCTGACTCTTAAACTCATCATCCATATCAGATTCCTGCAAATAGGAGTTGGCTATTTCCCGAAGTGTTGGGATTTTAATATTTTCCGTATGATTTTTCCAGGGAACCAGGTATGTCAATTCATCAAGAGCGGATTTACATTGTTGTGACAGCTTATTTGTCCAGATGCTGAATTGTTCATCTGAATTGACGATTAAGATATTTAAAATTTCAGATGACGATTCTGTAAGCTTCTCAATACATTTTCTCAAATTGGCAAGTGTAACCGGCGGTTCATTTAAAATCCCATTCAGATACTCACGGAATTGAGCAAGCTGAACCGGTATTGATTTTCCCGAATGCTCCAGGAGAATTTGAAAGGTATCAAAAATCCCTTCAAACAGCCTTGGACCGTGTATGGTTCGATCCGGTAGAGTGAGCAGTCCCTGTCGCAGTGTCAATAAGTGAGCAGCGAGGTTTCCGCTGTCCACTGATGAAATGTAGAGTGGTCTGAGTGGTTCAAGATTTTGGGTATTGTACCAGTTAAAGAAATGGCCCCGATACCTTTCCATTCTATTCATTGAGCTGAATGCACTTGAGGTTCTTGCAATAAGTTCACCGGTAAGTATGTAACCAAAATCATAAGCGGAAAGGTTCGCAAGAAGAGAAAGTCCGATATTCGTTGGAGATGTACGGTGGGCAATTACTGAAACTGGATTTTCCTGGTAGTTATCGGGGGGAAGCCAGTTATCATCAGGCCCTGCAAAAGTCTCAAAAAAGGACCAGGTCTTACGGGATAAACCTCTAAGAAAACTGAATTGTTTTTCAGTCAGTTTTGCCTCACGTGATATAATCGGTCTGCTGATCCACCAGGCAATACCCGGAAAAAGAATCCATAATCCTAAAATTGGCCAAACCAATAAAAGTGTGACAGGAAATAAAATCTTAAGCAGAATGGCTGAAATGATAGCCAGAAATGGCGATATCCACATGTTTCGGAATGATTCAACCAGTTTAAACCTGAAATGGGATTCACCACTTGATATTGGATTCCATTCGAGAAGTCGTTTTTTTGAGATCATCAATCTCCAGCATGTTGCCAGGATCGCCTTCAGGCTGTATAATGCTTCATAAGGAAGACTCATCAGAAAAAATACGGACTGGGATATTTGCCGGACAGCCAATTGTCCGGATCCCTTAAGATGTTGTGCCAGGTTAACTTCCTCCGGTTTTTGAAACAGGTAAACAATATAAGTAACGATTGAAGGAATAAATATAATTCCGACCACAACCAGCGTCCAGAACCATGCAGAACCCAAAATAGTCCAGCCTGATAATAAAAGTAATGTCAATGCTAAGGGAATAAGGCTTCTCCTGAGGTTATCCAGTATTTTCCACCACGATAACAACGAAAGCGGATTTTTTCGGTTGGAACCATTGATCCTGGGTAAAATTGGAAATAACCAGGGAATTAATTGCCAGTCTCCCCTTATCCAGCGCGATCTGCGGGCTACGTCTGTCTTGTAGCTTGAAGGATACTCTTCAAACAGGAGAACATCGCTAAGCAAACCAGATCGTGTATAACAACCTTCAAGAAGGTCATGGCTCAGTATTCTGTTTTCCGGAAACCGGTCCTTGAGCGTTTGTTCAAAGGAGTCGACATCGTATATCCCTTTACCAATGAAAGACCCTTCAGCAAAAAGATCCTGGTAGACGTCCGATATTGCCCGGGTATAAGGATCTATTCCTGGCTCATTACCAAAAAGCTTTGCATATTTTGAAAGGTTTGTTCCGGGTAAACTAACAGCAACCCGTGGTTGAAGTATTGTGTATCCTTCTGTAACACGGTGTTTTTTTTCATTGTATTCCGGTTTGTTCAGAGGATGCGACATTGCCCCGATAAACTGTCTTGCTGAATCACGGGGCAATTGCGTATCAGTGTCAAGTGTAATCACATATTTGATTTCTCTAAGGAACCGGGTATTCCCAACGATAACCGAAAACAATTCTTCAGGGCCTCCGCGCAGCAAAGAATTTAAATCTGAAAGCTTTCCACGCTTTCGTTCATAACCCATCCATATCCGGTCATTTGGATTCCACTTTCGAGGACGATGGAAGAGAAAAAATGTATCACTGTTTTCTCCCGGATATTTTTCGTTAAGTTCTGTAATTTTCCTGATGATCAATTGTATAAGTTGATCATCTTCATCAAGTTTCTCCTGTGCTGAGTCTTTAAAATCTGTCAGAAGCCCAAAATGGAGGTATTTGTCCCGATTTGCCAGGAAACGAACCTCCAAATCTTCTGTCAGATCTTCAATATTCTGATTACTTAAAAGCATAGAAGGAATAATAACAATGGATCTGGATTCCGGTGGTATGCCTTTTGAATAATCCATTCGTGGCAATGGAAAAGAATTAACCAGCAGGGTCGACAACCAGTTCACAATCGCTATTGACAGATAACTGGCACAAAATGCCAGCAGAAAACCAAGTAACCAGAGATACCAGCTCCCGATTCCATCACTTTGAGCTTTTTCCAAAAGGCACCAGCAGAAGATCACTGTCAGTAAAATAATCGAACCTATATAGATTAAGAGAGGAACCCTGGCAATCAGATTTATAATGATGGATTTAATAGTCCTTTTTGATTTTGAAAGGTGCTCAAGCTGTGTGAGACCTTTGCCAATCAGATAAAATCCTACATGAGCTTTGCGGTCCTGATGACCATTCAGCTCAACTCCTTTTTTTGACAGGTCTATGGCTTTCTGAGCCACTTCCATCTCAGAAAAACTACCTTTTTTTGCAACCTTTTCTATAATATGGCGATAATGGTCTCTGGTTTTAAAATCCATCAATACGTATGCATCGACAGGATCCGTTTGCAGAATTTTTTCTACATAACTCATCGATTCAACGAATTCACGCCAGTCCAATGAGCTCAGGAAGCGAAGACTGCCTATGCTGTTACTGATCGAAACCTGATCTGCAGCCTGTTGCTGGCTTCCATACTGAATCAACTGCACTGTTGTCTGATTTGATTCAGAGAGACGTTGTTCAATCCATGTCAATGGAAAAGCAAGGGCCTGGCTTTGCCCGAGTAATCGTCTGACAAATTCTGAAACAAAAGGTGTCGACATTGGAGGATCTGACCTTGCCATATCAGCAATGATAAGGATCAGACTCTTTGGATCCTTTTCAGCTGTTTCTATCATTTTATCCGCCCATGAATCTGCCAGATCTCCGTCTAATCTGCCGGCAGCCACTCTCACTGCAACGCGTCGCAGGTTCTCAATGAGAGCCAACCGCAACATGATGGGAATAGCCCACAATTCGCCAAGTTTCAGAGGATTGATTGTTTGATATGCAGCTACAAAACGGCGCAGGCTTTCCGGATCAATATGTCCCTCTCCATGAGAGATGATTTCCTTCGCAATATCGTAAACACGGGGAAGTCCGGCTGACGGACCATTGAGTAAACGTGGCAGTTCCCTGCTATAACCCTTCGGTAAATGTCTTCTTCCGGTACGTATTTGTTCTTCAATTAAATAAAAATTATCAAGCAACCATTCACCAGCGGGTGTAATTTGCCGGCTGGCTTTTACTGCTTCTGAGATGAGATCATGCACTTCGATGAGTACAGCTTCGTTTTCTGCAAGACGGGAAAGAAGTTGCTGGTCGGGCTCAACTTTTGGCCCCAGGAGATGCTGCCCTGCCAATACCCTGCCATACTGCTCCATCTGTTCGCTACTGAATAGTTCCGAACGCAGTGGAGGCTCTCCGCCGGCATATTTTTTCGCGAGGTCTTTTTCCCAGAGATGGGATTTTATGAGGTGTAACGATTCGTTTATGATGGAAGGTACTTTCTTCATGAAGCAGAAAATGTTCTATCTGACAATTATCAACCCCAATAATAATTATACAGGACCGGATGAGTGTTATATAACTCTATAAAAAATTTACATGGTTCACACATTCCTAATCTCGTTACATTATCGGTTAATTGATTGAAATTGATCAATTTCATATATTTGCTTTTTGTAATTATTTGAGATGAATCTGTCTTTCCAAAAGCTATTTTATGCCCTTGCCACAGTAATCGGGCTTTTTGCAATCTTAATTTTGGCTAAATCTATTCTCATTCCTTTAGCCTTTGCTTTACTTATATCCTTTATACTTTTTCCGTTAACAAAGAAGTTTGAGTCCTGGGGAATGAATAGAATAGTCGCTGCTTTTCTCTCCATTTTTTCAGTTATTTTAATCATAGGAGGAGGCATTGTACTTTTCTCGACTCAGCTTATCGAACTCACAAAAGAGTTAGCCAGCTTTGAGGATAAAATCATAAGCGCTTTTGCTGAAGTCACATTATATATCAACAAGAATGTGAATATGATATCAAATCTGGAGCAAAATGAGCTATCTGACAAAATCAAGGAAATGCTTAACGAATCTGCAGGCTCATTGGCAAGCAAAACCTTCACCACATCGACAACTTTTCTCGCCGGACTATTTGGAACAATGATTTTTACTTTTCTATTCTTAATTTACAGAGTTGAGTTGACAGAGGCATTATTGGCATTTACTCCTGAAGATAAAAATAAAAGAGTCTTTAAGATGTTTAAGTCAGTTCAGCAGGTTGGACAAAAATATTTGATCGGATTAATTTTTCTCATCGTTATAATAGGTCTGGCAAATAGCTTTGGACTTTTGATTATCGGCATTGACAATCCTTTCCTGTTTGGCTTTTTAGGCTCTTTTTTGTCCATCGTTCCTTACGTAGGGACAGCTTTGGGAGCTCTTATTCCTATCCTGTATACTTTTGTGACCTATGATTCTCTGTGGCTGGTACTAGCAGTTGCACTTTTATTTGGGGGCGTTCAAGTGATTACGGATAATTTTCTTAGTCCCAAAATTATAGGAGGAAGTTTGTGTATTAATGCATTCGCTTCCATTCTAAGTCTGATCATTGGCGCTTTAGTCTGGGGCGTGGCCGGAATGATATTGTTTTTGCCGTTTGCTGCAATTTTGAAAGTTTTTTGTGAGGAATATAAAGAACTTAAACCAATCGCGCTATTAATCGGAAACCATGATTGCAAAGAAAAAAGTATTAGCGGTAAATTTATCAAAAGAAGTTTTACAAAGGTAAAAGGTTGGTTTTCTAAATCAGGAAAAAAACAGTCAGCCAAAACTGTAAAATAGACATTTTCTTTTACTACAAAACTCCTTAAATACTATTGAATTATTCTTTACAGAGGAATGTGAATCATGAAACATTTGTCTGGAATTGTGTAAAGCTATCGGCTTTCTATTTGTCACCTTTGTAGTACAAATAACGATCTAACATCAATTAAACAAAAATCAATCATGAGTAAAGGTAAAGGAGTATTAGGAACAGTGGCAGGACTTGCCATTGGTGCAACAGCAGGTATTTTATTGGCACCCAGGAAAGGTTCAAAAACCCGTAAACAAATAGTAGAAAAAGGAGAGGGTTATGTGGATAAACTGAAATCAAAGTTAGATGATTTTGTGGATACAACTGCAGAAAAATTTGGAAGCACTAAAAACGATGCTGAAAATTTAGCGGAAAAAGGAAAAGTTAAATTTAATGATGCAAAAAAAGATATCGAAGCAGATATTAAACATGCGAAATCGTAAATATTAAACATGCAATGAGAAATATTTTCAAAGCATTAATTGCAGGTTACGGAGCAAAAAAAATAGGCGGTGGCTGTTTAGGAACTGTTGTGGTTTTTGTAATTATCTGGCTTTTGCTTGGGTATTGCAGTTAGCAGTAGTATTACACCTACCTACTATCACATTTCTTTTGACAGACAATAGAGTGATCAAGGTGTATACGCAAGTCTGGCAGTGAAACTTTTGCCCAGTTTTTAATATCAGGATTGTAGCTGTCTACGGATGCTATTTCAAAAGATTCAATTGCATCCTGGTTGCTGCTTACCATCCTATCGGCATAGGCTTTATCAAAATCATTACCTTTTTCATTTAATATTTTGTAAACATCCTTTGCATGGTGGGTGGGTGAGGTTGGAATGGCTATCCTTTTACTTTTAGCAAGCGCTGTTAAATCATTCCGTGATTTAGTGTGGGCATCCTCCATTATTTTCCCCAATTCCTGAACATGCGTTGTTCTTCCGATTTGTTGTGCCAGTTTCCCTAGCTTAATTTGTTCCAGGTTAATTTCGGCAGCGTTGACAAGAAACTCTACGTCTCTTTCTTTTTTGTTGTTATTGTACGCTGCATCATTGTCATTGTGATTGTTGCATGAGGTAATAAGGAATATAGTGGTGACAAAAGTTACCTGAAGCAGTGCTTCTTTAATAGAGCTGGTCTTTTTCATTTTGACTGATGATTACTTCACAAAGGTGATGAACATTCAGCCAATGGATTTACACAATTCTATAAAGTTGTTTCATGATTTTCGGTCACCCGGCTTTTTTTGAAGCCCTGATAAATAGCTTAATAAACTCATTTAAAACCAAGGGAGTAAGTCCCAGTGCAAGAATTATTCCCCATGCCCTGATATCAGGCATCTGCAAATGAAATGCACTTTTTATTACCGGAATTCCAACCACAACCAGTTGAAGGGCCAAGCCTGTCAGGATTGCTCCCACAAGGTATTTATTCGAAAAGATTCCAATCCTTAAAATGGATTTCCGTCTATCCCTCATCGACAGTGAATAAACCAGCTGAGAAACCACCAATACCATGAAAGCCAAGGTACGGGCATATTCTATTGTGTTTTGGGGTACCTGCTTTTCAAACGGGGAGTATCCATGCTCATAATACCCAAAAAAGTAAGCGGAGATAGTCAACGCCCCAATGAGAACTCCCCCGAGCAAAACGTTCACGCCAGCGCCTTTTGCAAAAAAACTCTCTTTTGCAGGTCGTGGCCTTTCCTTCATTACATCCGGATTTTCAGGATCCATTCCCAGTGCTATTGCAGGGAGGGAATCAGTGATCAGGTTTATCCAAAGAAGTTGTGTGGCAATCAATGGTGCTTTCCAGCCCAGAATCAATGCCACGAAAATGGTAATCACTTCACCCAGGTTACAGGTGATCAGAAAAATTACGGACTTTTTAATGTTATTGTAAATATTTCTTCCCTGCTCAATGGCTGAAACAATGGTTGAAAAATTATCATCAGTAAGGATCATATCCGAAGCGCCTTTGGCGACGTCGGTACCTGTAATGCCCATCGCAACTCCTATATCGGCAGTATTTAAGGAAGGGGCATCATTAACCCCGTCACCGGTCATAGAAACAATGTTGCCCCGGGATTTAAGGGCCCTCACAATTTTTACTTTATGCTCGGGGGAAACGCGTGCAAAAACATCATAATTGGAAATCTGTTCTGCGAATTCCTGATCGGAAAGTTCATCGATTTCCTTGCCGGTAATCGTTTGCTCAATTCTCTCTGCGATTCCTAGCTGAAAGGCAATGGCAAAGGCCGTATTCTTATGATCGCCGGTAATCATAAGCGTTTCGACACCTGCACTTTTTGCTTGTAGAATAGAGTCCTTAACTTCCGCCCTCGGTGGGTCGATCATTCCCACTAAACCAACAAGAATCAGGTCTTTCTCCATATCTGAAGGGTCAATTTTCCCCTTTACGGGCTTATAAGCTGCTCCGAGAGTACGCAGAGCCTGGTCAGACATATTTATAGCTGCTGCCAGGTATTTAGTTTTATGAGCCTCGGTTAAGGGAATCGCTTTGCCTCCGTCCAGAATCTGAGTGCAGATTTCAACTAGGTTTCCAATGGCGCCTTTCGTATAAACAAAAAACTTCCCGTTTTCTTCAACCAATGTTGACATTAACTTACGGTCAGAGTCAAATGCAAATTCATCGATACGTCTGCTGCTTTGTTGCAATGTTTTCCGGTCAATGCCCATCTTATCACCCATAACCAGCAAGGCTATTTCGGTTGGATCTCCTGTTCCTTTTCCATTGTCGAAGCTTGCATCCGAGGATAGGATCATGGCTTTTGCCAGAAATTTCAATGCTTCTGAATTCGTAAACTCCGATTCAATTTGCATATGACCTTCATGGCTGAAGCAACTTGTTACCGTCATCTTATTTTGAGTTAAGGTGCCGGTTTTGTCGGAGCAGATAATATTCAGGGAACCCAGGGTTTCAACAGCGGATAGTTTTTTAATGATGGCATTCTTTTTTGAAAGTTTGGTTACGCCAATAGCCAGCACGACGGCCACGATAGCAGCTAGTCCTTCTGGTATGGCTGCCACAGCCAGGGAAACCGACATCATGAACATTTCAGACAAATCCCTTCCCTGAAACATTGCAATGATGAAAATCAATACACAAATTACAATTGCAATGATACCTAAGTTTTTACCCAGTTTATCCAAACGGATTTCCAATGGGGTTTTCGAATTGACCTCCGTGTTAATGATGGACGCAATTTTACCAATTTCGGTATTCATACCTGTTCCCACTACCACCCCTGATCCCCTTCCGCTGGTAATGATCGTCGACATAAAACCTAAATTTAACCGGTCTCCCAGAGCAGTTTTCAGGTCAGATGAAATAAGGGAAGCGTCTTTTTCTGATGGAACTGATTCGCCTGTTAATGATGATTCATCAACCTGAAGATTAATAGATTCAAGAAGGCGAATATCTGCGGAAATGATTCTTCCGGCATCGAGGATAAGAATGTCACCGGGAACGATTTTTTCAGAATCAATCTCCTTAACTACTCCGTTTCTGCGAACGAGTGCCCTGGGGAATGTTAGTTTCTGAAGGGCTTCAATCGCTTTTCCGGCTTTGACCTCCTGAAAAACACCCAGAAAAGCATTAATATTTATTACCAATAAAATTATAATTGCATCAACATACTCCCCCATAAAAATGGTTATAACTACCGCTCCCAGCAAGATATAAATCAGCCAGTTTTTAAGCTGTGCAAAAAACATCAGAAAAATGCTTTTCTTTTTTTTAGATAGTAATTTATTCGCACCGGATTTCTTCAATCTGGCTAAGGCTTCTTCGTCAGAAAGGCCATAAGCCGGATCAACATTTAAATCTTTTAGAACTGCTTCTGCTGATTTGGAAAACCACATGTTTCGTTATTTTTTTTGACTTTTATCCTTCAAGTAACGAAGCAATTTAGGCGCTCGCCGGGAAAAATGAGTTACATAATAACTATAAAGACTTGCAATATTCATTGTTTTTTGCTTTGTAAAACCTCAAGTTTAAATATAGGAAACATGCAATTTATATTAGGAATCCTGTAACAATGATTGCAATTTCTCTTTTTACCTTGAAATAAATAAGAGAGTAATGTCACTTACGAAATACAAAGAAAAAAGAAATTTTAAAGAAAGCCCGGAACCTACAGGTGGTAAGGCTGTTAAGGATAAATTATGCTTTGTAATTCAAAAACACCATGCTTCACATTTACATTATGATTTCAGATTGGAAATGGATGGTGTTCTTAAAAGCTGGGCTGTTCCTAAAGGTCCATCTACCGACCCTGAGGTAAAACGTCTTGCCATGATGGTGGAAGACCATCCGTATGATTACAGGAAGTTTGAAGGAATAATTCCAACCGGTTATGGTGCGGGAACTGTTATTGTTTGGGATGAAGGATTTTATGAACCTGTTGATCCGGATGGAAAGGGTAAAAAAGCACAGGATAAAGAATTGCAAAAAGGAATCCCTGCCGGCAAATTGCATGTTGTGTTGCATGGCAAAAAGCTGAAAGGTGAATATGCACTTATAAAAACGATTGGCAGGGGCGAAAATGCCTGGCTGCTGTTTAAGGTAAAAGATAAATCTGTTATCTCAAAAAAAACATTAGCACAGATAGAAAAAACATCGGAAGATTTTAAGAGAGCATCTGCAAGATTTCCTGTTAAATTATCTCCAATGCTCGCAACGCTTGTTGATAAGCCTTTTGATAATGAGGAATGGCAATACGAAATAAAATGGGATGGGTACAGAACTATAGCATTCTGCAATAAAACTAAAGTTGAATTAAAATCCAGAAACGATAAATCGTACAATGAAAAATTTTACCCTGTGTACAAAGCAGTACAGGATTGGAATATAAACGCCGTGGTAGATGGTGAAGTGGTAGTGCTGGATGCAAATGGCAAATCAAATTTTGGTGCATTGCAAAACTGGAGAAGCGAAGCGGATGGAGAAATTTATTTCTATGTGTTTGATCTTCTGTGGCTGGATGGAAAAGAGCTGATGCAAATTCCTTTATCCGAAAGAAGAAATATTTTAAAACAAATGATTCCTGAAAATAACATCATCCGATTAAGTGAAAATTTTGAAGTAAGTGGAATTGAATTTTTTGAAGCCGCAAAAAAAATGGGGCTCGAAGGCATCATCGCAAAAAAATCCGACAGCAAGTATTCCCCCGGAAATCGCTCCAAAGAATGGTTAAAAGTTAAAGCTAATAAAAGGCAGGAAATGATTATTGGGGGTTATACCAGGAATGATGATTCACCCAAAGCATTTAGCTCCTTACTGCTTGGGGTTTTTGAAAAAGGTAAATTAATTTACAAAGGTAAAGTAGGAACGGGTTTTAACGATAAGCAGCAAATAGAACTTCTTAAACAATTCAAACCTTACATCACTAACGCCTCGCCTTTTACAGAATCGCCTGATATAAATAAACCATCACGCTTTCGCCCGAATCCTCCTCATGCAGTTGCAGTGTGGATGAAACCAGAACTGGTGTGCGAAGTAAGTTTTACAGAAATGACAAAAGATGGAATGATGCGTCATCCGTCGTTTGAAGCCATGCGTATGGACAAAAATGCAGAAGATGTAAAAATTCCTTTAATGAAAAAAGCTGAATCAAATACTATATTAAAACCTTCCGGAAAGAAAGACCCCAAAACTTTATTGAACCCCACCGATGAAACACAGGTACGTGAAATCAATGGTCATAAAATAAAATTCAGTAACCTGAATAAGATTTACTGGCCAAAAGAAAAAATAACGAAGCGTGATTTGTTAAACTATTATTACCAGGTTGCACCTTTTATTCTCCCCTATCTGAAAGGCAGGCCACAGTCGATGAACCGCCATCCAAACGGCATCACCGGAAAAAGTTTCTATTTTAAAGATGTAACCGGAACAGCGCCTGAATGGGCGGAAACATTTAAATATAAAAGCCCTTCTGATAACAGGGTCAGGAAATATCTTGTAGCCAAAGACGATGCAAGCCTGCTTTACATGGCAAATTTAGGTTGTATTGAAATGAATCCCTGGCACAGCAAAGCGGAAACAGAAGATTCTCCCGATTGGTGCATCATAGACCTGGACCCTGCGGAAAATACTTTTAATCAGGTTATAGAAGCAGCCAAAGTGACTAAAGATATTTTGGAAAGCATGGGCGTAACATGCTATCCTAAAACAAGTGGTTCAACTGGCATACATGTTTACATTCCTTTGGGTGCAAAATATACCTATGAACAATCAAAAGAATTTGCGCGGGTAATTGCAACGTTAGTGCAACGTGAAATTCCTGAATATACCAGCATCGAAAGAATTGTAAATGCACGCAGTGGAAAAATGTACATTGACTTTTTACAAAATCGTCCGCAGGCTACAATTACTGCACCCTACTCTCTGCGACCAAAACCGGGCGCAACTGTTTCCATGCCTTTGCATTGGGGCGAAGTGAAAAAAGGCCTGAAAATGAGTGATTTCACAATTTATAACGCTATTGACAGAATAAAAAGCGAAGGGGACATTTTCAAACCTGTACTCGGTAAAGGAATTAATCTAAAAAAAGTTGTTGAACAATTTAATAAACAATACCAGCCGCAATGATGCCAAATAAAACGGAAATGGGAAGCATTATTGGCAATCCTGAAAAAAGTGCACAGGCAGTGAATCTTATATACGTGCATGATAGCGAAGATGGGATTAAAAGAATAAAAAAGGGAAAACTCTTTACATATATCAAACAAGAAACTAAGGTCAAAGATGAAGTTGTTCTAAACAGAATTAAAAGCCTGGTTATTCCCCCCGCCTGGGAAAATGTATGGATCTGTAATTTAGAAAACGGACATTTACAAGTAACAGGAATTGATGTAAAAAAACGAAAACAATATATATATCATGTTTTATGGAACACCCTTCGCAATCATACCAAGTACTACCACATGATACAATTTGGGAAAGTACTTCCTGCAATCAGATTTCAAGTAGAAAAAGATTTGGCAAAATACGGTTTACCGGTTGAAAAAGCATTGGCCCTGGCCGTAAGTTTAATGGAGTTAACAAATATCAGGGTGGGAAACGATGCTTATGAAAAACTCTATGGCTCATTTGGATTAACTACTTTAAAAGACAAGCATGTTTGTTTTGAAGGAAATAATATTACATTTTCGTTCAAAGGAAAGAAAGGGGTGTTCCATGTTGTTAATCTTAAAAATAAAAGATTAGCAAAAATTGTAAAAGCTTGTCGTGATATTCCAGGGAAGGAACTCTTTCAATATTATACCCCTGAAGGTGTACATAAATCCATTGACTCAGGAATGGTAAACGAATATATTAAAAAAATTAGTGGTGGTGATTTTACCGCAAAAGATTTTAGAACCTGGGCAGGCACCATTCATGCTTTTTTAGCTTTTAAACAATTAGGTGGTTTTGAAACTGTTGCAGAGGCAAAGCAAAAAGTAACAGAGGCGTTGGATATTGTTTCCAGACATCTGGGCAACACCCGTAATGTTTGCAAAAAATATTATGTACATCCCATAATTTTATCACTTTATGAAAATAAATCCATAGAAAAATATTTAGCAGAGTTGGATGAAATCAGTGTTAACGATAATAAAACTGATTTAACTTCAGAGGAAAAAATAGTAATGAGAATTTTAGAAACCAATTAAATATAGGATCATGCGCTCAATTTGGAAAGGTTCAATCAGTTTTGGGTTAATTAATATTCCGATAAAATTATTCTCAGCAGTTCAGGAAAGTTCTCTTGATCTGGACATGCTGGACAGCAAAGACCATTCTAACATAAAATTTAAACGCGTAAATGAATCAACCGGAAAGGAAGTTGCTTATGAAAATATTGTTAAAGGATATAAGATGGATAGTGGGTATGTAATCCTGGGGGATGAGGATTTTGAAGCTGCCGATGCTGTAAAAACCAAGACAATTGAAATTATAAATTTTGTTTATGAAAAGGAAATTGACAGCCTTTATTATGAACAACCCTACTATCTCGAACCAGAAAAACCGGCAATGAAGGCCTACGCTTTACTGCGTGACGCTTTACAATTATCTGGCAAGGTTGGGGTTACTACATTTGTGTTGAGAAATAAAGATGGATTGGCAATTCTCAAACCTTATAAAAACGTAATTGTGTTAAATCGTATTCGCTTTTCACAGGAAATAAAAGAACCTTCTGAATTAAAATTGCCCCCTGTTTCAAAAACTAAAACGAAAGAAATGGATATGGCAAACAAACTAGTCGAGCATCTCACAGAAAAATTCAACATTGAAAAATATAAGGACACTTATACCGCTAAACTTTTAAAAATTATTAAGGAGAAATCCAAGGGTAAAAAAATATCAACTCCTAAAATGAAAGTTGTACATAAGCAAAATGATAATATAATGGATATGCTTAAGGCAAGTTTAAGTACTAAAAAAGATAAATCAGCTTAATGGTTATATCTTTTTTTTAAATCTTCAAGATCACGTTTTTCCGAAAATGATTTTCTGGCGGCATTCATTATCATTTTAGCATGCTGTGCTATTAGTTTTTGCTGGTTTTTGTTTCTTGCAAATGTGCTTATGATATTCATAGCCTCCATTAGCCTTATCATTACTGATGGATTTCTTTCAGCATATTGCCTGAGTTGGTTAAATGCTGTATTTAGCATCCCGGGGAAAGTGTAATTACTGGCAATCACCCTTAATTTGTCTTGCATATCGTAACGGTAAGGAGATGGAAAATCTACTCCGATAAGATAGCACATCACTGAAGTCAGGTTATCAATACAGGCAATTGCGGTGTAGGGGTCGTTCACTCCGGGCGATAATGCCCTTGCAGCAACCTCAACCATCTGATGAATGGAAAATTCAGCATCCTGCAAAGGAGTTCGGACTTTTCCGATAATGAAATCATCCTGAATCTTTTCATACACCTCTTTATCGCATTCTTCATTGCAAAGAAGCTCACAAAGCACCATGTCCTGAACCAGAAAGTCTCCGGGGCGGTGATGCAAAATAATAATGCAGTCATTATCTTGTGCGATACTCATCAGCCCTTTCCCATCTATAGATTGCAAATATCCACTCTTTTTGCACCTGACCTCCGGTTTTAAAGTATATCCTTGTTTCAGAGTGTCGATATCGGGAGCCTGCTTCTCTACTTCATGGCCTATTCCGTCCGGAAAGAGCTTATTGATGCTCTTTGACAAGGTTTCGGAAATATCAGAAATCACCTTGTCGGATTGAATACTCATGGAAACATGATGAATAAATATTATAAGCAGGATAATTCCTGCAATCGCTGATGCAAGGGCAACTAAAACAGAAATTGCGGGAACAAATTGAAAACTATCATTTTCCTTAAGCGAACTCAGAATAATCAAGCAATACACAAAAGATGAAACATAGGAGCCCAAAACAACCTGATTAAGTTTATCATACATAAAATTCCTCACCAGGCGGGAACCCAACTGAGAAGATGCCAGTGTAAGCACCACAAGGGCAATGGAGAAAACTGTACCGGCAACACCTATCATCGCCCCGGCAATGATGGTGAGTAAGCTTCTTGCAGAATCAACACTTGCAGGCAACAGATACCGTAAAATACCATCGTTAGAAAATTGGATCTGGCTATCAAGGTATATTAAACCAATGGCCGAACCAATGGTAATCAAAAGCATCAGTATGGGTATAAACCAGAAACTTGCATTGAGTTTTTCCAATAAATATTGTGGGTTTATCATCCTTATCTGAATAAATTAATTTCCAGAAATTATCTTCATTTTATGGGTTCTTATTCATGTCCCACGAATTCCGGTTGTAAACACCTGGTATCCCGTGGTCTCCTTCCTTAAAGTCAAACGAAACGTAATTTATGCCTTTTAATTCAGTAAAAGAAAATGTGGTTGAAATCATAAAACTCTCCGCTCCGGCAGATCCCATTTGTTGTGTCAATACTTCACTGTCCGGAATGGATATAAATGCCGTGTCATTTGAAGTTCTGATAAATTTTATCTGCACTTTCGGCCATGATATATTTATTATTTTCTCTAAAGTCTCACCCGCTAAAGTGTCTCTGTCAACCGAACGTAATTGCTTTGTTTCAAATTCTTCAGTCTGTTGATTATAGTCATATATCCATATTGCTTCAGATGGGTCACTTTTCTCAGTATCGCCTGTCGCCTTGTCATCCCCCTGTGTCCTGTTACAGCCGATTAACAGTAAAACGAGTCCAGGCAACATCAATATATTTTTCATATATTCAATGCATTTAACGAAAGTTAAGCAATTTAACTTGGCATATGAACAATAATATTGTCCAATAACACTTATAACGTTACGTAACTTTGTTTCTGGAAAACTGGACAAATAGTGTGGTTAACTTTTAACCATCTCAATCATGTGATTAATTACATGCGTATGCTCGTGTTGCGGGCTGAACATAACAATCTCCGCATCTGCGTCGACCTTAACATTATGCCCCGATGGCCAGTAAAACAAATCTTTCGCATTTACTATTTCTTTGACGCCATCAGCATCGGTGGTGGTGATTTGTCCGCTCAAAAGATATCCCCAGTGAGGACACTGGCACATATTTCCCTCTAGTCCAATGAACAGTGGGGTTGTATCAACTCCTGCGGAGAGACTGAAGTACTCACCGCTTATTTTGCCAAATCCGGTTGCATCTCCAAAATCAGTTCTTTGACGGATCACTGCACCTGGGATCTCCATTTTGATTTCAATGTTCTCTTTTGCTATTTTCATAATTGTTCCTCCAGAATAATGTAATTAGTAGACTTTATATGGAAGACACATCATCATGACAAAGGTTCGACCCCGGTAATGGATTAACAAATTAATAACATTCAAAAATCCTATCTTTATCAATACGATGGACACCAGTCAAATCGCATATCAGGATGTTTTGGGCTCACTCCCGGCTACGTCTGTGATCCTTTTTGATGCTAAACTGGATATTCTCCAGGTATTTGATCAGGATAGGATTCTTGACAAACTTTTCCCGGGCATGGATGCCATAGAATCATGGGCCGAAACTCTTGAATCCACCCATCAGGTTGATCTTATTAAGTTTTGTAAGAAAAGCCTTGAAGGAACTATGCAAGGCGTGGAATTTGACCATCCAACGGGCCGTGTTAGTATGCAGACAAAGGGTTTCCCAAGTTCAGATGGTAAAGCTTATGGCTCCCTGGTTATTCAGGTTAGGCAGGCAATTGAAAAGAAAGAAGCTGAAGAGAGCAATGAAATCAAAAGCAGGTTATTGGCACGGATCAGTCACGAAATCAGAACCCCCTTGAATGCCATCATAGGTTTCCTGGAACAACTTCAAAAAACAAACTTAAACGATAAACAAAAAAACTTCACAAATATCATCGAAAAATCCTCGGTGTATCTCCTCGACCTGGTCAACGAGGTCCTCTCTTTCTCCCGTCTTGAATCCGGCCAGTTAAAATTGGATGAAGTGGATTTTAGCATCGAAAAATTATTTCGTGAAATATATAACACGCTGAATGTCAGGGCGTATGATAAATGTATCAACCTCAGATTAACTTTAGATGAGCGCTTGACGATGATCTGCCGGGGGGATGCATTCAGGCTCAAGCAGGTTGTAATCAACCTGGTGAGTAACGGGATCAAATTCACCGAGTTTGGCTATGTGGAGCTCGGGGTCTGCCTGCTTGAGGAAAAGGACAATCTGGTATGGATCAGGATTACAGTATCCGATACTGGAATCGGTATCCCAAAACAAAAACAGAAAGAGATCTTTGACGAGTATAAACAGGCAAGCTCGGGCATTGCCAGAAAGCATGGAGGATCGGGCCTTGGATTAACCATCAGCAAAAGGTTAACCGAGGTAATGAAAGGAAAGATCTCGGTGGAAAGCACGGAAGGGAAAGGGTCTGTCTTTTCAGTGGACCTTCCCTTAAGGCGGAGCCAAAGAGAATTTCTATCCATGGATGCCGTACACATCAATTCGGAAGAATTATCCGGGACCAGGGCGCTTTTGGTGGATGATGATGCCATGAACAGGGCATTGGGAAAGATTATCATGGAGGGATTTAACATGGAGGTAAGTTTGGTAAATGACGGGAAGGAGGCCATTAAAGAATTTAAAAAGGGGCTGTTTGATGTGGTCTTGCTGGACATTCACATGCCGGAGATGAGTGGACTCGAAGTGGCGCGTTTCATCAGAGAGCAGGCAAAAGATAAGAACGTAAAAATCATCGCCGTGACTGCCGATATGCTCCAGGCGGAGGAGGTACTTCTTTCGAGATATAAAGTCGATGATGTAATGATCAAGCCTTATCGCGAAATCAACTTATATAATAAAATCTGTGAGGTGCTGGAGGTAGAATCGAAACTTGTATTGAAAGAAAGCATCGAGATAATAGAGGCAGAACCCACAAAGTCACCCAGCTATAACCTTAGCGAATTGAAGATGGTAACCCGGGGAAATATTGAGTTTTTTAATGAAATGATCGATACTTTCATCGAAAATGCCAGCGAAGGAATTGAACAGATTAAAATCGCATTCAATGAAAATAACTGGTTCGAAATGCATGAAACGGCCCATCGTTTAATTCCATCCTTTAAGCATCTTGAGATCTATATGCTTGTCTCTGATCTTGTTGAAATTAAACGTGTCAGAGTGAATATACACAACAAGCCCCGGATCGAATCCCTGATCCGCGAATTGGAAACCAATATCCGGGAGATCATCCGGAAATTAGAAAAAGAGAAAAATCCGACATAACTTGATCCGGGATTACTGACAGCTTCCTGGGTACAGTGTACCTCAGGTGGGGAAAGATTCCACACCTGTGAGCTTTTGGCTCAACACCTGGATACCACCCAATCAATTGATTATTATATAAATACGCAGATGTCTTCCCACTTTAATTTCATGGCATGAATTTCTCTACTTCTATGTCAAATGCGAGTAATAGTACCACATGATGCATTAAATTAAAAACCATAAAATGATGTCAAAATCAACTACAAAAGCCTTATTGGGATTCCTGGCAGGTGCAGCCGCAGGAACCATCACGGGAGTGCTTTTTGCCCCTGATAAAGGAACCAAAACAAGAAAAAAGATTAAAAATAAAGTGAAAAGAACCAAGAAAGACCTGAAGGACAATATCAGTGACAGCGTTTCAGATCTGAAGGAGTTTATTTCCAGTTTTGTGGAAGATGTGAAGGGCAGGTTTGAATCCCTAGAGGCGCAAATGGAAGAAAAGGCCAAAGAAGCGGAAAAGTCTGCCACTGGCACCACGAACAAGAAGTAAGACTACCCTAAATCCACATGAAAAACAAAACGCTTTCTGAGAACTTTTCAGAATTGAACGACGTACTTAAAAGCTACCTGGCAGCCAGGGTGAAGCTCTGGAAAGTTCTTCTGCTGGAAAAAACGACGAAGGCAGGAACCTTTATATTTACCACGCTGGCGATTCTGTTTTCGGCTTTTTTATGCTTGTTTTTTCTGGGCCTTGCATTTAGCTTTTGGTATGGAGAGACCCATGGCAATATTTCAACGGGTTTCCTGATCAGTACCGGCTTCGGTCTGCTTTTAATGGCCCTCATTTACCTGCTCAGAAAACGCATCTTCGCCAGGAACATTTTGAAAAACAACAAAGACCTCCTTTTTTGGGAGGACGGAACAGACAATCCTGAATGAAAATCTCGAATATGCATGATCTCCGGATTGCCAAAATGCGATGTCGGTATGAAAAAGAGCTGCAGGAACGCGCAATGAAACACTTCATTAACGATCTAAAAAGTACTTCACTGGAAAGCCTGAAGGTTTCCATAAAATATTTTGCAAAGGAGCTGGCCATAAATCTGATAAAGAATATTATATTACAACGGAAGCACAGGTGAAGACAGATTCCAAATGATTAAGGCCCTTAAAAACGTATTCACATTAATTAAAAGGTCTGTAAGGAAGTTTAAGAAGGACGATCCGGTCAGGCTGGCCGGGACAACTGCATATTTTACTGTTTTTGCTCTGGCTCCGATCATCCTCATTATCGTTTCGGTAACCGGCTTCTTAATTGGAGAGGAAAAAATCCAGGAAAAGGTCTTTTCAGAACTTAACCGGCTCCTTGGAGATCAGGGTACACAATATATACGGGACCTTGTAGCCAATTATCACTCAACCGAAAAGAACATCATTGGGGCCATTGTGGGCACGATCGTCCTCATTATTACATCTACTACCTTCTTTATGGTAATTCAAAATTCATTGAATTTCATCTGGAGAGTTAGAGCAAAACCCACCTCGGGTTTTGTAAAATCAATAAGGGACCGCGCCTTATCCTTCATCCTCATACTGATTCTGGGATTTATATTGCTCGTATTCCTGTTAATTGATGCGGCTATATCATTTTTCAAGGAATACCTGGAGGAATTGCTTCCCAATTTAACGGTTGTACTCATCGAGATTGGAAACTACATCTTTTCCGTGGGTATTACCACAGTCGTTTTCGCAGTGATCTACAAATTTTTACCGGATGCCCAAATCAAATGGAAATTAACCTGGGTGGGTGCATTGATGACAGCCCTGCTCTTTACCATAGGAAAACTTCTCATCGGACTGGCCATTGGGAAAAGTAATGTCGGAATCATGTATGGTGCGGCGGGGTCCCTGGTGCTTATCCTCATGTGGGTTTTCTATTCCGCAATTATTTTTTATTTCGGGGCAGAGATGACACAACAATATGCGGAAATGAGGGGGCACCGGATCATTCCAACAGACAAGGCGGTTGCAATAGAGATTAATGAAGTCGAATCTGTTGAATAACAAAAAAACCTATCACTTTAACCAGGAACGATATGCCTCATACTGTTGTTCCAATTCACTGATGAGACGTTTGGTCATCAATTCTGTTCCATAGTCACCCAGGTCATTGGCTTTGCGTACACAGTCTGACTGGATGGATAATAGGATGAGCAATTGTTCAACAAGGACTTTCACCATAACAAATCCGGTTAAATTTGAAGCTGCCTCTTTTATTTCACTGGTTGCCAGGATGGTGTTCCAATTATCTGAGATACCATCTTTAAGAAGACTGATTCGGATAGCGATTTGATCCATATGCTTCTGTGCACTCCTGAGACTGCCCGTGAACCTCTGACTCAATTCAAAATGATCCTGTCCGATCACATTCCAGGAAAAATATCGCAGGTTGTGCACATGTACCTGGTAGCTATTCAGCAGTTTACTCAAGTAGCTTATGATCTCAGCTTTGTCCATTTTGCTGTATTCAAGATCAACAAAATTTGATTTTTCCATCTTCTACTCTATTTTTTTTACTGTTTAGGTTTTTTGTGATACTCGGTCAGGGCCTTCTCATAATCGCCATTGGCTCGTGTTTCAGGCCAGAGTGAGGGTATCTTGAACCTCTTTCACTCCCCTGGTTTGTATGGCCATATTCCTGGCTTGCATTTTCACAAAGAAATTAGAGACTTTCCCGGTCAACTTTACGACGCCTTTGTTCACCTGGACCTGGATCTTATCTTCATCGATGAGGTAGGTCCGCTTAAAGGCCCTGTCTATTTCTTCCCTGATGTATTCATCTTCCAGAGTCCTTGCCGGTAACACCGAGAGTTTATTGTTTACTTCAAGAACACCTTTAAGGGTGCCAACAACATTGGAGGCATGATCCTTTTCCCAGTAAGTTTCAACTTTTCCTGAGAGCGTAACTACATGGTTTTCGCATGTAACTTCGATGTGATCCGATTTGAGTTCGTTGTTCCAGGACAACAGATCCTCCACTTTGGTTTTAAGTTCAGTATTATTGGGGAATGCAGCCCCTGGCGGAAACTTAATCTCCAGCATATTGTCCACAGCAATAACTCCTTGTACTTGCTGCGCATTCCTTTCAGCAGCCATTTTTGCTGCCATATTCTGGACATTTCCACTTAACTGAACCTGTCCATCCCGGACATTCACAAATACATTGTTCAAATCAAAACTGGAATCCCATTTGAGTTGGTCTACAATGCTCTGCTTTATGATTTCATTGCTTATTCGTATCATACTTATTTTGATTTACAGTTTATCATGTGAATTCCATGCCAGAATCCAATTCACAGAAAAACGTCCCGTAAAGTCCCTTAAACTCATGTAAATTTATGATTCTGCCTGATGTGCCAGCGGAATGCTTTTGTGGAAATAGTTCCCGGTTGAGGCAAAGTATCCACAAACACTGGTCATGATTTATTCGTTATCTTTATTTGCTAAACAATTACCCTGATGAACAGAGTACTGGTAATCGATGATGATACGTACATTTGTAAGTTACTCAGTGACTACCTGAATATAAATGGCTACCCCTCGGACTCGGCCTTTAC
Organism: Bacteroidales bacterium; assembly: GCA_046485075.1. Lineage (GTDB taxonomy): Bacteria > Bacteroidota > Bacteroidia > Bacteroidales. Next base: position 20,964 of record JAWOHR010000111.1, on the reverse strand, counting down.
CGGAATCGCAGCTTTAAAAATGATTAATGATAATCATTATGATCTGGTCATCAGTGACTTCCGGCTTCCTGACCGGGATGGTTTTGACATTCTTCATCACGTTAAGAACAAATACCCGGGTACTCCGGTGATCATCATGACTGCCTATAAAGACCTGGCCATAGCCGTCAGGCTTATCAAATCAGGAGCATTCAACTATGTGACCAAACCACTCATCCATGAGGAGCTGCTTGAATTGATCAAAGAGGCAACGATTCAAAAGGAAGTACACTCCCCTCAAATCAGCTTTCAACAGGACTTTATCCGTGGAAGTAGCAAGAATTTCAAAGAAATTCTTGAACATGTCCGTATTGTATCCCCTGTGGATATGTCTGTAATTATCGAAGGAGAGACCGGTTCGGGCAAGGAATTCATTGCCAGGGCTATTCACTATAACAGCAAAAGGAAGGACGGCCCATTCATCGCGGTTGATTGTGGTGCTTTGCCCCAGGGGCTTGTAAACAGTGAATTGTTTGGTCATATGAAGGGGGCTTTTACCGGAGCCATCTATGATAAAAAAGGACTTTTTGAGCAGGCAGATGGGGGAACCCTTTTCCTGGATGAAATTGGCAACCTGGATGCTGAAAATCAAATGAAGCTTCTTCGCGTACTTCAGGAAAAAACAGTGACCCCTGTGGGCGGCATCAAGAGCCTGAAAGTTGACGTGAGACTACTTGTCGCAACCAATGAAGATTTATTGGTAGGGACGGGGAATGGAAAGATCAGGGAGGATCTCTATCACAGGCTTAATGAATTCAAGATAACGGTCCCGCCCTTGCGATTACGGGGAGAAGACGTTCTTGTACATGCTGATGCATTCCTGAATCGGGCAGCATTGAGGTTCGACAAACAGGTTCAGGGATATGACCAGGGGGTTAAGAACTTGCTTCTCGAATATAGTTGGCCCGGGAATATCCGTGAATTGAAAAACGTAATTACCCGTGCAGTTTTACTTTCCAAAACCCGGCAAATAACCCTGAATGAAATTCCGGACGAGATCAAAACCATTCAGGTCAGTCGCAGTTCTTTTAATACAAATTTGAAAGATGCGGCCAGCATGGCCGAGAAAGAAGCCATTATTCACGCCCTGGTGAAAACCAATTATAACAAGTCCCAGGCTGCACGTTATCTGAAAATCGACCGGAAAACCCTTTATAATAAGATCAAACAATACAATATCTCCTTGTCGGATCATTGACAGTATCTTCTATCCGGGTTGTGTGTGTATGATTCTACCCAGAATATGTATGGAATTCCCCACTGCACATTGCCCCAGACTGACTCGCGATGAATGCCATTACCCTGGAACAAGAGCCTACATGGGCTTAAGGTTATTTGAATCATGGATAAATACGAGGCTGGCACATCATTTGGGCCTTTACCAGGTATGAAAACAATCATAGCACTTATCATTGATCCGGAACAGTCAAGAAAATTTATTAAATACTCCATTCAATTATCTGAGAGTCTTGGATCAAGGCTCCGCCTTTTATACGTGGAGGATCCTGAGCCCTATCCACTGGGGTCAATGAAACTATCAGGACAGGCACTTCTGGAAATTCAAAAAAGCCTCAAAAATAAAATCAGAAGAACCAAGAATCTGTTAAGTAAAATCACAGAGGAAGTAAGACTGCAACTTGGGTCAGAGCTCAGGATTGAGATATCCGGATATATAGGGAAAGATCAGGATATTCTTGATAAATTGATTGCAGATAAACCGGATTCTTGCATGGTAATTGTCGAAGACCGGGAATCGGATTCCAACTGGAATAAAAAAGACGGAACCAGAGGCATTATGCAGTCTGTTGAATGCCCCGTTTTGGTAATTCCGGCATCTTCTTCCTTTGAATCTTTCGATAAAATTGTATATGTAACAGATTTTCAACAGGAAGATATCTCTGTTATGAAAAGTGTGATCGCAACAATGAAGCCTTTCCATCCACAACTAACTGCCCTGCATCTAAGCAAAGATTTAGATTTCGAGACAAAGGTAAAACAAGAGGGTTTCCAGCATCTGCTGGAGGAAATCACTGATTATGAAATGATCAGGTTTGAATCCCTGGCTGAAGATGAAGGTGAGGATATGGCCACTTCGATCAATAACTATTATCGGACATCCGGTGCCGATTTAATTGTTTTACTTAAGGAAAATACTGGGTTTTTACAACAAATATTCAATGTTAGCCCAACCTTCAAGATTTTAAATCAAGTTGAACTGCCGGTTTTATTATACCATCAAAACAATCATTAAACAAATGAAAGAACTAAAAGAAATGCATTGTGAACCGGTCCGGGAGGGTACAGCTTCTCTGCAGCAATATTGTAGTGGAGTTAAGCACCCATAATATCGGTGGATTATCAAAAAACGATTTCATCATGGCAGCCAAAATCGATTCAATTTAATTATCGAAGGGCCGCCTGCAGCCTGGCGATACTGCTGTTACCCGGATCAATCGCCACCAATTCATTGAGGATGAGCCTGGCATCACCCTTACGATCATTCACAAGATTGGCGACAATCAGGTTTACCAAAAACTGGGGATCTTTGCTGAACCCTGCGTAGGCCTTTGTATAGTAAAACAATACCTTTTTATCCTGTTTTTGCATCAGGATATTACCCATCCTCCAGTTCACCAGCGGACAGTCATTGATTTCAAGGCAGCGGGAAAAGTAATAAAGTGATGAATCCGGATCAGAATCCATTTGAAGGAGACCCATATTGTAAAGGGGAAGAATGTCGGAGGGCACATACATGGGATACTCGAAAGCAGCAGTCGGGTTCCGGTTGCCGGCTCTTTGCCTGGCTTTCTCCAGTTCGTTCCGGACGTTCTCCCCTTCCCTGGCCATATCCTTATCCACAAAACGAAGGGCAGAAGTATAAGCCTCCACAACACCCGGATAATTATGCTTGATACTTTCTATTTCTGCCAGCATGGTATAGGCATAAAAGGACCCTGCAAATTCAAGGGATTTCTCAAGGTAAATCTCAGCAGCATGCAAATCATTTAATTTCAGCAGGCAATTCACAGCCTTGTTATAGGAAGAGGAGTTGTAGGGATTGATCCTGACCATGGCCATATACTCCCTGCAGGCCAACTTAACCTGCTGATTCGCTTCATAATATCCTCCCAGAAAATCATGAAGAGACAAAAGATTTGCCTTGGGATCCAGAAGAACCGTGAATGCCAGAGAATCGATTAATCCACTGGTCTTAAAAGTATCCCTGAAGGTATATTCACCATCCAGTGAGGTAAAGGGCCAGTGAGATTTCAGCTGCTCGATTTTAAAGGCACCCACCAGGCTGTCCAGGGCAGTATATCCCCAGTTACGTCTATAATACTCCTTTGTATGCACGGTATATGGATTTGGGCCGGATTCCATTAAACCGGATTCGACAATTGCGGTGTAGAAAGCATCAGCCAGAATAAACTGTCCCTTAATGTTAGGATGAACATGCTCGGAAAGTAAAGCGTTTCCAATCAGGCCTCCCTCTGAAGCCTCAGAGAACCACTTTTTCGAGGGGATGAAAATCACCCCTGCATTTTTAGCCAAACTGTCAATAAGGTGATTGATCTCTTCCGAAGCCCGAAAGCGCACCGGGTCGAGATCTTTTGCCCGGTAAAAGGCTGCTTTAGCCCCCAGGGTATCTCCGCCCTCAAGAAGATTTATTGCTTCACGGTAAGCCGAATGTGCAGCCATTCCAGTCCCTTCAGGATCGCCAAAAGGAGGTAAGTCCCTGACATTACTGACCAGGTCGCTTAAGAATACGGGCACCTCCTTTTTTGCGGCCTTCTCAAGTATGTAGCCCAGGTTATCTCTGAATTGATCGATCCCAATCCTGTATTCCTTGCTTCCATAAATAATATCCTTATCCTTAACAATGCGCTTCATCAGGGTTCCCCTGGGATCATTACCTTCCGGGTTTTTGTTCAGCTGTTTTGAAATCCCGCCTATTCCTGATTTCACCAGCTGGGCGATCCTGAGATTCATGATCGTGAAGTTGAGAGACCTTAAAAAGGCACTTTTGCTCATGGTTTCGTTGGACCCGATGCCAAAAGCGCCATAGTACTCGTTATGTCCAGCATAGATAAGAATTGCATCCGGCTCATACTTTAAAATCTGCCCGGTAAAATCCTTCAGGGTAATGCTGTTGATGGCCGTAAGGGCCGTATTAACAACTTCGATTTGCCGGTCAGGATAGGCATCCTCGAGTCGCTGGTGGAGGATGCGACTGGCCATCAGGTTATTGTCATATGGATAACCATAGACCGTGGAACTTCCCATCACGAAAATCCTGAACCCGTTTTCAGGCTTTTGTTTTAAAAAAATATCATTGTTTGTGGATGTGGCCTCCAGTCGGGAAAAATACTTCTCTCCCACATGGGGATTGATCATATGGAAATCCTTGTACGCTTCATGACTGTGATTGACCACCAGGCGCATGCTGTTCCCGTAGTGGAAAAGGCGAAGGGCTCCTTCAAATAAAAAAATTAGTAGTACAGAAAACAAAAGGGAGACTATTTTAAAATAGGCCTCACGCTTATTCCTTTCCTCTCTGTTCCTGGTGACTTTTGCCATACCGAAAGATAGAAAAAAAGAGAGTGCCTGTGAAAGGCACTCTCCCCTTTAAAAACGACCATGAAAAAAAACTACTTCTTGATAAATTTTGAGGAAGTGGAACCTCCGCCAACCATTTCAACCTGAAGAATATAAATTCCATTATTCAAATCAGCCACATCCATGGCCCTGCTGAATTCGCCATTCAACTCCACTTTCTTAACCATACGACCCGTCACATCATAGAACCTGACGCTGTTCAGCTCTAGTGCACTGCTTATATTAAGAACACTATTGGATGGATTGGGATAGATGGATATTGCATCAGCCTCAAGAGCTGCTGCTTCCTTAATACCAATTGCAATACCATCCGCATAATACTTCTTAACCGCAGCAAGCTGGGCTTCACTATCCCATGCCTCAAGGCTTCCATACCACTCCTGGGCACCCAGTTTCAACCCGTCGATCTTTGAATAAATAGCCTCGGAGTATGTGAAATCTTCAGGAAGATCCATCACAGTTTTCATTCCTGAACCATTTTCACCTTCAGGACCGGGTATCGTGGTTGGATCATAATCACCAATGGTGAATTCGAGCCTATCCGGTACCGTGTATCCCAGGTTGAAATTGGCCTTCGCCCACATCCCATACATATCACCTTCAGCCTGGTCTTCAATCATATTGGTTGCCATCTTTGGATCAACCTGGATATGGTTATCCATGAGTTTCACATTGTCATGGTTTGCAGCAATCGTATCCGTCATGTTGCTTGTAAACCTTGCAGGAATATTCACAACCTGATGCGGAGGTAAAGGCAATCCTGCAGCTGCTGAGAAGCCCCAGTCTACTTTCGAAATGGGATAAGATAATCCTGTGGTATCGGGTTCATTTAACCCGCCACTGTAATACTTGTCAAGGTAAGGACTTGTAAAATTCAGGTTATTGGATGCCATGAATTTCACATCGTCAATGGTTGGTGCAGTCTTACCGGGGAAAGCAAGCTCCCAGATTCCCTTATCAGGATGCATCAGGTTCACAAGTCCTACCTCAACAGGTCCGTATTCAGTCTGGCTCTGAAGCTGGCTCAGCATCGTTTCAGTCATCTCACCCATCCAGAGGCAATTGATAAATACGTTGTTTGTGAAATAGGCCTCTTTCCACTGTTCCATGAAATTCCAGTACCTTGGAATATTCTGAATGGTGTTGTGATTGAAGAAGGCAAAATTAACAGGGCAATACTTGTTCATCACCAGCAATCCGCCATTTGCGACAGTCACATTCTCCATCCAAAGGGTGTCGATGCCGTTTTTATCTCCACGGGTGAAAATAGCATAGTTCCAGGGATTCGCGAACTGTGTCATATCTCGGAAGTAGCAGTTCTTCAGGAAGATATCCGCTTCGCCCTTCACTCCGCCAAGGGAGACCACATCACCCCTCACCTGGTTCTCATGAATGAAATCCTCAATTTCCAACCTCTGGTTGGTACCCTGCAGACGGAAAAGTACATTACCTGTTGAGTTTGTAGCCATTGTTGGCCAGTACAGGTTCTTCAATTTAAGCGAACCTGTGATCAGGTTGGTGAACATGTCTCCACCATCTTTTGGAGTGGTCAGGATAAAAGGCTTTTTAGCTCCTTCCTGTCCTACAATGATAAGCGTTGAAGTCGAGTCACTGGAACCACCGAAGAGAATAGGCGAGGTCATGGTATATAGTTTACCTGCCTGCAACTCATAAATCCTGGTAGGATTGGCCCGGACTCCGCCGGCAAGGGTGTCACCGTTGATGGTGGCTTCAATGATGCCTGGCCCCGAGGGCTCAATCACTACCACTTTCTGCTCAGGAGGAATCTGACCAAAAGCCGAAACAGCAGTAAATAAGATCACGGCGGCTGCGCATGAAATCAATTTGGTAAATCTTCTCATAATAATTTAAAATTTAGTTAAACAATCATTGTGCATATGTAATTAAAAGTCGTATCGTACACCCAGAATAATATTCATTCCATAGTATTCAGAGTTCCTGGGGAAGATCTTCCCCAGTGCATCCACAACGCGGTCGTCGATATAATTATTCAGATTGGCAATATCCAGAGAAACAGCCAGTCTGGGAGTAATCATCTGTTTTACATTAAGATCCATACGAAACATGGATTGATTATACTCGTCCAGGAGGCTGTGAATGGGATCTAAACTGGTGATGGTGGAAGCCTGGTAACGGAACGACAGGCGGGTTGAGAATCCCTTGTAATCCCACCCGATCCGTGCATTAAACAGCATGGCAGGCTGATCAAGCATACGTGACTCCCGGGCATCATAAACAGCCTTGTAGGTCGTAATGGGGAAAAAACCGGAGGAATCTATGGATTCCCTGAAAGCCACATAGGGAAGCTCTGTGGAGGACCAGATCATGGAATAATTCAGGTCAAGTACCAGGCCGCTCAGGAGACCGGGAAGGTACCAGAAATTGCTCTGCCAGCTCACCTCAAATCCGTAATAGGAGGATTTATTCGGGTTATTAACGGGTTTATTATTGTTGGTGGTGTTGGGTGTATATAAAACGGAATCATACAGGCTTTCAGGCGCTTCCAGGGATTCAATCAGCGATTCGGGAGCTCCGCTCTCTTTCAAGTCAGCCAGGTAAGAGGGCTTGTAGGTGGGAATATTGTAAACCAGGTCACTGATCTCTTTGTAGAACCCATTGATGGTAAACAATCCCAGTTTATTGGCGTAAAACGAAACCCCTAAATCAAAATTATCTGCCAGTGCCGGTTTAAGGTAAGGATTGTAAGAGCTGATGTTCATCAGATCCTGATCCCGGACCAGGGAAGGGGACAACAGGGCAAAATCGGGACGGGAAGCGCTCTTATAGTAGGCCCCGCGAACATCCATCCATTCCGTCAGCTCGTATTTCATATTCAGGCTGGGAAACCAGTGGGAATTTTCCCGGTACGCAGTTACAGGTATCGGATATCCGCTCTCCAGTCCGAAGTTGTCAAAATAATTTTCCTGAACGAAATTACTGGTATACTCGGTCTGAATATTCTCCAAACGGATACCCGGCAAAAGCATGAGTCTTTTCCCGATATTGATCTCAGCCATCACATATCCTGCCATCAGCTCTTCCGTGGTCTCATAATCGCTGCTGTTGGACTGCGGCCCCCTGAGCTGATGAAAATCTTCAATATTCAGATCCGGATCATTCCTGACATAATCATAGGTATTTCCAAATACCTCCTTCAGATAATCCAGGTCGGCCGCCCACTGAAAATTGTACCTCCCGTCAAGGAAGTCGCCGTAATCATAATCCGGATCTTCAAAATTTACAGCGGCGAGTCCATCACCATTCGTGCTTCCCACATCCTCTGGTCTGATGAAATCAGGATATATGCTGCCATAGAACAAAGACATCCTGCCATCGCCTATCCCCCCATGAAAATAGGTCCAGCTGGTGGTCTGGTCACTGCTCCGGACTTTCTTTTTATACCTGCCACCCACTTTCAGAAAGCCGGAAACACCACCAAAACGGTAGGGCACCTTCCAATTTGCATTCAATGTGTTCGTTACATCATCCCTAACCTCGCTCTCTTTTTCGTTCCACCTGATAACCGACTTTTCGATTTGAACAGCATCATTATAATAATCCCGGATCAGATCGGCAGGCTGGGCAAAAATCAGCTTCTGGGGATCAATCGGAGACGCGCTGAGCGATTCGCTATCTTCAAAATGATAAAGGTCCCTGTCCCGGTTGGATTTCGACCTGCTATAGGAATAATCCACATCGAGTACCGTATTCCCCAGTTTAAATTCACTGCTCAGGGCATGCATCTGAAGGCTTTCTTCGGGGTATTCATCCATAATGTCATAATGATAATTGTTGGCATCAAAAAGATAATTGGCTGTCCGGCCCTCCACATTGTCTATCCTCTGGCTATAAATATTATTGAACTTAAGGGTCATAAAATCGTTCTTGTAGTCCAGCACAAGACTTCCGTTGGCTCGCTCCCGCATCCTCTTTATTTCTCTGAGTTCGGCGCTCATGGTCCTGATCAGATCCTCCTCCTCGGTGATCAGTTTTTGATACCCGGCTGAAAACTGATCTGCTGACCGGTCCACCTGTTCGAGGCCGCCACTTACCAGCACCCCAAACCGGTTATCGAAAAAGCGGTTCCCCAGACTACCTGATATTTTATAATTATTGAAACTGTTATGCAGGTTATTATAGGTGCCCGTCCCGTAAACATTAAAATGGAAACCCTCCGCAGCCACCCGGGTTCGCAGGTTTACAATACCTCCAATGGCATCTGCATCCTTGTCTGCCGTCAGGCTTTTTGACAATTCAATCCCTTCGAGCATTTCAGAAGAAACCGTACTCAGTCCCACACTCCTGTCTCCTGAAGCTCCTGACATCCTGACACCATCAATCTCGATCACACTGTATTTTGGCGACAGTCCCCGTATCACAACCTTTTCGCCTTCTCCTCCCGATCGGAGCAGGGAAACTCCCGGTAAACGCCCGATCGATTCGGCTGCATTCACATCAGGCACATCCCTGATCTTATCTGATGAAACAATGTTGGTGATTGCGTTGGATGCGAGTTGTTGATTTATCGCAGCACGCTGCCCCTTGGCCTGAATGGTAATAACGACCTCTTCACCCATGATTGCCTCCGGACTCATCTCCATATCCAGTTCAATGGTCTCACCAGCTACAAACTGAGTATTCGGAAGATCTATATTCTTATATCCGATGTACCTGAATACAACAGTATGTGTTCCTGCAGGAACATTGGGAATCATATATTCACCATTCAGATCGGTGGAGGTCCCAAGGCTGGTACCCTCAATGGCGATATTCGTTCCGATGAGCGCTTCCCCCGTTGTTGCATCAATAACTTTCCCGACGATCCTGGCGTTGCCTCCACCCTGTGCAACCAAATCGAGACTCCCCTGAACACTCAAAACAATAAGGAGGGCAAAAAGTAAAATTCTTTTCATTCTGTAGCTTTTAGTGTTAATCGTTTTGCTTTACAGCCAATCCAGTTTAGTTTGATTGAACCAATGTATGGCCCCAGGCTTAAAAAAGAATTAAAAACTTATTAATCCTTTATTAATGAAATAATTCTAAAGAGACAGAGAAGGTAAATAAATTATTAATTCACCTGATTATCTGATATATAGAATAATCTGAGATGTGAAAATAATTTTCAGGATGTTAAAGTTCAAGTCATCCACACCTTCCCGCCTAAGTAATTATTAATACTTAATTAATCCCGGGAAACTACTTTGGTAAAAAGCAAACCAGACCAACATGAAACACATCCTGACCATAATTGTTATTTCTTGCCTGTTTTTAACAGCTTGCAATCAAAAGCAGGAACCCCGGCAGATGAATGTTCTTTTCATTGTGATCGATGATCTGAATAACACCCTTGCCTGTTTTGGGCATGATAAAGTGCTAACGCCAAATATTGATAAGCTCGCCAGTCAGGGAATAAAATTCAACCAGGCCTATTGTAATTATGCGGTTTGCAATCCAAGCCGATCCTCATTTTTAACCGGACTCAGGCCTGAAACAATTGGTGTCCTGGACAACAGGATTGCATTGAACAGTGTGCTCGGCGGCAAAGTTACGTTGCCACAGCTGTTCCGGAAAAATGGCTATTACACCATGAGTATAGGAAAAATATTTCACGGTGACAGCCAGCACAATGATCCGCTGGCCTGGGATGAGGAATACAAATTCAGGGCAACAGAACTGGGGAAAACGGGAGAGGGCCGGAATATGACCGACGGGGTCTTAAAATGGTGCAACTGGTTAAGTGCAGAAGGAACCGATGAGGACCAGGAGGATGGACAAACCGCGCGTAAAGCCGTGGAGTTTATTAAGTCAAAGCATGAAAAGCCCTTCTTTCTTGCAGTTGGATTTGCAAAGCCGCATGATCCCTTTCATGCTCCGAAAAAATATTATGACCTCTACCCCATCGAAGATTGCAATCCGCCTGTTCTGCCCGATGGCTGGGCTCCCTCCTTTCCCCACAGTCTCCCCGAAGAAACAGAAGTTTTTAATAAGTTTTCAGAGAACGACAAGCGCGAGTTTCTAAGATCCTATTACGCCTGTACCTCCTTTATGGACGCTCAGGTCGGAAAGGTCATAGATGCACTGGAAGAGAGTGGTATGATGGATCATACCCTGATTGTTTTCCTGGGTGATCATGGATACCACCTGGGTGAACACAATTGGTGGAACAAGGTCACTGTTTACCAGAAAGGGCACCAGGCCCCCATGATCATGATTGACCCGGAGGCAGAACCCAAAGGCCGGGAGACAGAGGCCATGATCGAATTTGTGGACCTTTACCCCACCCTCGCTGCGCTGTGCAACCTGGATTCTGTTCCGGAAGATCTCCAGGGAAAAAGCTTTGCAAATATTCTTGATCATCCGGAAGCAGATTTCCGCTCCGAGGTAAATGCCATTATCAACCGGGGAGAGATGATCGGCCGCACCGTAAAGAATTCCAAATGGCGTTACATTGAATGGGCAGATGGCGAAAAAGGCGTCGAATTGTATGACCAGGTTAATGACCCGGGTGAGTATCACGACCTGGCAGGTGACCCTGAATATAAGGAAGTTCTGGTTGAGATGAGGCAGCTGATTGTCAGATAGATTTTAGTGAGATAGCGATTCCTCAAATCGCTTATGGTGTTGCAATAATTCCTTCACCTTTTCTGGTTCTTTAACTGCCAGGTCTGTGGTTTCACCCGGATCTGATTTCAGGTTAAAAAGTTGAATTTCATTTGCAGGTTCCCCAGGTCTGACTCCCGGGTAGTTCAACGGTGTGGCCTGACCCTCTGCACGTGCAATTATGCTGATCCCGTCCTGGGCACGCGGATCGGACCAGGTCGACAGGTCAATCTCCTGATAATATCTTGGTTTTCTTACAAATAGCTTCCAGTCTCCCTTTCGTACCGACATAATGTTTTCGTTATGCAGGCTGAAAACCGGAGCATGCTCACTTTGTTTCCCCATTAAGATTTCCGTGATATCGGCTCCGTCCATTACATTTTCCCTTGCCGGGACTATCCCGCAAAGTGAGACCAGGGTTGGGAAAATATCGGGTGACCAGCATGGCACATCGATACGGGTTGCAGCCGGGAAGACTTTCGGATAATGCACGATAAAAGGAACCCGGATGCCTCCTTCCCAGGTAGTGGCCTTCATCCCCTTTAGTCCGCCCGTGCTTCCTCCATACCAGGGTCCGTTGTCCGACATAAAAATCAAAATTGTATTTTCAAGAATTCCCAACTCCTCCAGTGTCTGGTATATCTCTCCGACCGACCAGTCCAGTTCACGAATCACATCGGCATAAAGATCACCTGGTGTATCAGGGGTATAAAAATCATCACCTACAGCCAGGGGTTTGTGAGGCATGGCATGGCATAAATGGAGGAAAAAGGACTCATCCTTATTCTGCCTGATAAAATGGGTGGCCTGATCGGTGTATCTTTTAGTCAAAAAGTTCTGATCCACAGGATATTCGATTGTATCCATATTCTCAATCAGCTGAACAGGACGCATATCATTGGAATAAAGTATTCCAAAATACTCATCGAAACCATGTTTAACGGGAAAGAATTCCTCCTTATGCCCCAGGTGCCACTTGCCTATACACTTTGTATGATAACCGGCTTCCTGGAAAACTTCTCCGAGCGTTATCTCATCTGCTGAAATACCAATATCGTTAATGCCTGCATCCGGTGTGGGATTCTTGATCATCCCATGACGCAGCGGGAACCTGCCGGTGAGCAAGGTTGCCCTGGAGGGAGCACAATAGGGTGTAGGCACATAGAAATCAGAACAACTTACACCCTTCTCTGCCAGCAAGTCGATGTTTGGCGTTTGGTATTTGTCCTGTCCATAACATGAAATATCTCCATATCCAAGGTCATCCGTTAAAATGATGACCACATTGGGTGACTGTTTTTCTGCGGAACCGGCTCCGGAATAAGAACAGCTTACCAGCAATACCAACGTTCCGAGCAAGATCAAATCTACCTTCATATTCTTATTCAATGCCCCAGGTTTTATTGGCCTTTGGCCCCATTTCAAAAACTAGTTTTCCGCCATCCGCCACGGATTCATGGCTGATCCAGGCTTTGTCAAGGGTTTCACCATTCAGCGTAGCCGACTGTATATACTTATTTTCCTTTGAAGCATTGTGAGCTTCAATTTCAAAAGTATTTCCGTTACTCAGGGCAATTGACACATGCTCAAAAACAGGACTTCCGATGGAATATTCCGGTTTGCCCGGAGTAACCGGGTAAAAACCCATGGAGGAGAATACAACAAAGGCAGACATCCCTCCCCCGTCTTCATCTCCCGGGACTCCCATCAGGTCGTTGCGAAACCACTCATCGAGCAGCTTGCGAAGGTGCTTTTGGGTTTTCCAGGGCTGACCGGCATAGTTATAAAGATAGGGAATGTGAAGGGATGGTTCGTTGGCCATTGAGAACTGGCCTACATTTCCTGTATGGTCGGGAAGTTGCGCATAAAACTCAAATTTGCTCCGCCCAAGGGGCTCGGTAAACATGGCATCCAGGTTATTCACAAAAGCCTCGTTACCACCCATCAGATCAATCAGATCAGGAATATTATGTTGCACATCCCAACGGTATATCCAGCCATTGTTTTCATCGTAGTAGGCTCTTGCTCCCATTCCACCTCCAAACACATAGTCAAAGGGCTCAATGAATTCCCCGCGATCGTCTTTGGGATGAAAAAAATGGGTTACCGGGTGAAAAACATTCCGGTAGTTAAAGGAAGCCTCTGCAAAATATTCTGCTTCAGCAGTTCGCCCAAGCTCCTCGGCGATCTGAGACAGGCACCACTGATCATAGGATGTGCCAAGGGTAACTGCAATGGGCTGGCGGCGCTCAAAGTGATGCACCTCGGGAGCAGTCTCCACCTGATCTTCCCGCAAGGCAGGGAAATAACCGTGATCCACGTAAAATTTGTCAAGTTCCCCGGCAGGCATGCCTGACCATGGAGCCAGCGTTTTTTCGGTAATTGCTCCTTTGGAGGCCAGATAGGCTTTCTCCAGATCAAAGTTCCTAAGCCCTTTTCGATAGGCATCCAGCACTGTTGCCACACCGTGATTGGAATTCATTGCATGACGATCGCCTGTAATTGTCGGGAAGGTTGGCATCCAGGGTTTCTCATCCTGATCGGCCATCAGGATGAAAGAATTCAGAATATCCTCCTCCATTTCTGCATCAATCAGAATCCGTAAAGGGTGGTGTGCACGGTAGGAATCCCAGATCCAGTCATCGGTATAAAAGTTCCGGCCCTGATCATCATGAACCTTTTTATCGAAGGGACTCCAGTATTGGCCATCTTCCGAAATACAAACCTGCCGCTCATAGGTTCGGTACAGGGAGGTATAAAAAATAGTTTTCTGGTCTGCGGTTCCACCACTTATCTTGATTTTTCCAAGTGCCTCATTCCAGATATCACGCCCTTCGGATTGAAGTTGAGAAACTGTTTTTCCGGCCACCTCACGCTCCATATTTCTCTTAGCCTGCTCTTCACTCAAAAAAGAGACCCCGTATTTCAATTCTAAAACCTTGATCCCCTGTGAATATTTTAATACCAGGCAGGCATCCTGACCCTCAGCTGCATCCAAAATCGTAAGTTTTCCCTCTTTCAGGTTCAAAACCTCTTCCGGTTTTTCATAAGGAAGCAGATACAAATAAACCCGGGTGCCTTCCCCAAGTTCCTGGTAAGCGCTGATGGCCTCGCCATCCCAGTTCATCGCTCCACTGGAGGAATTCAGGACCAGGTAAGCCGGAGCATCCTGTTCAAATTTCAGTTCGTAAGATGCTGACTGATGAGACAGGCCAAAATCCACCTCTATCTGAAGCTCGTCCAGGTAGACCGAGTAAGAATAGGGAGTCAGTTTTTCAAGGTCATAACTATAATCAATGACCGGCTTCAGGTCCTCTTCGTTCCCCTGAAACGGGCTCAGGTTAAAGGCAGTACTGCCCCTGTGACTGGTCAGAAGCAACGGCAAGCCCTGCAGCCTGATTTCTGTGAAGTCACCTCTTGAAGGAACGACACGCAACATACTGTTGGGCAGGTGGACGGTTGGGTATGTGGGCACCAGCAGATGACTGATATTCCCCATATAAGGGTTGACATAATCAACAGGCTGCATTTCACCGCCTGCACTCTTATCTCCGGTGGTGTTGCAGGCAAAAGCGAGCAGCCCCGTCAAACCTAAAGCAATCATTGTATATCTCCTCATCGAGTTATGGTTTTAGCAACTTTGTCAAATCAATTGTATCGTATGGCTTATCTCCAAATGCTGCGTAATATTCCAACATGATCGTCTCTTTCTCCTCATCCAATTTAATCACTGCGTAACCCGGCAAATCTGATTGCTTGTAATAGCCAACATGCCTGGCCTCTTCCGATAAGATGGCAATTCTTGCATCAAGAGTTTCCGGTTGCCAGTCCGGAAGGTTTGCCGCCAGAGAAGGTCCGTATTCTGTAATCACTTCTGAAGGGGTCTTATAGGATCTGTCCTTCACAACACTTACAACCATTACCTGCACAATGGGCCCGGAAGGTGTATTTCGACGTACCACCGAATAGCGGTGAAGGTGTCCACATAATACGATGGCCTTATTTTTGGCAATCACATGAAGTAACTTTTCCCGCTCTTCCTCATCATTTCTTAAGGTGTACCAGCACCGTTCAGTAACCGGAATTACCGGTTCGTGAATGGCCACAAATTTAAATTTCGCATTCGACTGAGATAACTCCTGATCCAGGAAAGCAACCATATCTCTGCCCCTATCCCAAGGATCAAGGCAGGTAATAAGTACATTATCGTAGCTGTACGAGTAGCTTGCACCAGTAATTTCAGGATTACGGGTTTGCTCCCGGATCATAGGGACATAATACTTCTGAAATGCCTCTTCTGCGCCTGGCCCGGTGATATCATGATTCCCTTTGGCCAGGATCCATGGTACGGGTACCGCTGCCACCTCGATCGCTTTCATTGTATTGGAAGCCATCTTCAGGGCCAAATCTTCAGAACCTGCCAGTCCTTCTGATAAATCACCCAGCTGGATGATGCATTTTACAGGAGGGCGAACCACCTCTGCTCTATTTTTGAGACCCGACATAAAATCGATCCAGTTTTCTTGAGTATATACACTATATTCTTCTGTTACCTGCCTCAAATCTCCCGGCCTGGCACTGAGCCACTCCATGTCATGATCCCCCAAAAGATCGTAATGTAAGTCCCCAAGGACAATGAGGCTGCTTTGTTGCGCAGTTGCAAAAGAAAACAACAATGCCTCAAAGAAAACCAGTATCAAAATCCTTTTCATATCAAGAACATCTGGTCTTACCTGGTTAGTTTTACTTTTTTTCCTGTTTGGCTGCTTTTGCGTGCAGCTTCAAGTATTTCAACGACAGTCAGGTTTATTTCGATAGAGGATAGATCCTCCGGTCCAACTTCACAATCTCCTTTTATCGCTGCAGCAAAAAATGCGAAGGGGTCACTAAAAGGAGCATCACTTAACGGGATCTCTCTGACTTTCTCCTCTGCCTGTTCATCCAGCCGGTATCTTATTGTTTCGGCATTGTCTATATAGATATAACCCTTCGTACCATAAACGTGCATGTCCTTTCGGTTAAAAGGCCAGTTCCAGGAGGCATGAATCACTCCTTCCATTCCCGGATATACCAGAACAATGGTTGCATCATCATCCACATTGGGGTAGATATCCGGTTTATACTGTTTTAATTCTGCAAAAACACTTATGGGTTTTTCCCCTTTTAAAATCCAGGTAATCAGATCGGCTCCATAACATCCAAAGTCAGTCACGGCCCCGCCCCCATTTAACACCGGATCCGTAAGCCACTCTAAAAATTCAGGGTTAACCCCGATCTCCTTTGGGCCTTTGTGTCCGTCATAGACAATGACCTTTCTCAATTCACCGAGTTCTCCCGCGGCAATCATTTCATAGCCATGATAATTGGACGGATACCAGGATGTTTCATAATTTGTTAAAACCATTATTCCATACTTTTCTGCAAGTTTAGAAATGGTTTTTGCATGATTCTTTGATACTGCAAGAGGTTTTTCGACCATCACATGGATCCCTCTGGCTGCACAAGCTTCCACAACCCTTAAATGATCGAAAATTGAGGTGAAGGTAATCACACCTTCGGGCCTGGTCTGCTCCAACATTTCATCCAGCGATTCGAACAACAGATCCTGGTTGATATTGAACTCATCAGCATATCGTTGGGATAAATCAGGATTACTTTCTGCGATTCCCACAATTTGAATATCCTCCCGATCCATATTTCTCAGTAAAGGAATAACATGCGAATGGGACAGACCTGCAATCCCTATTCGTACCGGGTTTTGTCCGGCCGATGAGCCTGAGACAAGACTAAAGATTAAAACTGAAAGAAAGAAAACTTTCATACCTGCCTGTTCCATTAACGCTTTAATACGATCTTACGACTGAATCTAGTTCCGTTCAGCTTATTATGAATGGAATGGTTTGCTTCATCTTCCTGGTGTTTATATTTAAAAGTAACAATGCGTCGTTAACAGAAAATTAATTAAAGATTAAATGCCAATTATTTATCTTAGCACGATGAAGAAACCCTATGAAATCAGAAATTCTATGGAAATAGCCATACCAAATATTTTTGTCAAACGCATTCATAAAATCCTAATACTATTCTCCTGTTTGACCTTGTTTTCTGCTTTGAGTTCCGCCCAGGAAGAAACACATCCGAATGTCATCATCATCATTACGGATGACCAGGGATATGGAGATCTGGGAATAACAGGAAATCCACATGTACAGACACCCGTGATCGATAAATTTGCCCGTGAGAGTATTCGTTTCAATAACTTTCATGTTTCACCTGTTTGTGCCCCGACCCGCTCCAGTCTGATGACCGGGCGCTACTCTATGCGCACAGGGGTAAGAGACACATACAATGGCGGGGCTACAATGGCTTCCAATGAAGTTACCATCGCTGAAATGCTCAGGCAGACAGATTATAAAACCGGGATTTTTGGGAAATGGCATTTGGGGGATAATTACCCCTCCAGGCCAAGTGACCAGGGTTTTGATGAATCATTGATCCATCTTTCAGGTGGAATGGGACAGGTGGGTGATTTCACCACCTATTTTCAGGGAGACAGCTCCTACTTTAACCCGGTATTATGGCATAACAATAAGCAGCAGGCATATGAAGGATACTGTTCAGATATTTTTGCAGAACAGGCCATAAACTTTATTGAAAAAAATAAGGAGGCCCCATTTTTCTGTTATCTCGCTTTTAACGCTCCGCATACTCCGCTGCAGGTTCCGGAGGAGTATTATTTGAAATATAAAGACATCGATCCCGAATCAGGTTTTGAGAATGACAGGAAACCTTCTGAGAAGATGTCGGAGAAGGATAAGGAGGATGCCAGAAAAGTCTATGCCATGGTCACAAACATAGATGATAACCTGGGTAAACTGTTTCAAAAACTGGAAGAGCTGGATATTGTGGAAAATACAATCGTTATATTCATGACAGATAACGGACCTCAGCAAATGAGGTATACGGGTGGCATGCGGGGCCTTAAAGGAAGTGTATATGAAGGCGGTGTAAGGGTACCATTTTATATGAAGTACCCGGCACTATTTAAAAAGGACAAAGATATTGAAGCACTTGCAGCTCATATTGATATCCTGCCCACACTGGCTCAGTTATGCAATGCCCGGTTGCCTGAGGACCGGATCATTGATGGGAAAAGCCTGCTTCCACTTATCACCGGGAAAGAGCCTGGTTGGGAAAACAGACCCATGTTCTTTTACTGGACAAGACGCTATCCCGAGCTTTATTATAATATGGCTTTTAGAAAAGGGCCATTTAAACTGGTCGGGAATACAGACTATGATGCCAAAACCGAAGATTTTGACCTGTTCAATCTTGAAAAAGATTCACACGAACAAGAGAATATCATACAGGAAAACGAAACCATTGCTGAAGATCTCAGGGAAGAACTGGATCGAATTTATAACGAACTTATAAGCTCAGAAAACCTCATTAATCAACCCCGTATCATTGTCGGTAGCAAATACGAAAATCCCGTCATATTAAATCGGAATGATGCCGGAGGAGAAAGGGGAATCTGGGACCAGGAAGAGATTTATGGCAAGTGGAGCGTAAGTATCGGGGAGGGCTATTACAATATAAAATTTAAGTTCATTAAGCCGGTAGAAGCCAATGGGAGAATGTATCTTGAAGCTAATACACTGGTAAATCAGATGCTAAATGAACAGGAGGATGCAGATATCATCGAGATGAAGCGGGTATATTTTCCGGATATGGATTGCGACCTGATCCCATTCTACTCCATTGACTCAAAAAGCATATTCCCATTTTGGATGGAGATGGAAAAGATAGATTGATCCAGGTCAATCCGGGTGTGGCAGCCAAATCACGTGGGCATATCATGCCCGGGGCTGCCCAGGGCTGTCCGGGGCTGCCCGGGGTATTAACCTTTCAGTCCTGCCCCGCATTCATCGCGAAGATATCTAACACTTTTCAGGAATTCATTTTCCTGGTGTTTGATATCGAATGATTTTTTATCTGTTCCCTGGGGAGCTTCTTCTATCTCCAGGGGATTTCCGAGTCTGACCAGCTTCAGGAAATCAACTATATCTGAGCCGTGAAGGTCAGGAAATCCATCCCAGAAATCAGGAGTTAAAAATGGAATTGGACGTTGGGAATTTGAAATGGATTCCACATGAAGAGGTACGCCCGGACAGTTTTCACCCAGGTAGCTGGTATAGTATTTATAATCCATCATCCCCTCCCCAATCGCTGTCCACTGATAGTTAGCCCCATCCTCCGAGGCCCAGACCATCACATCACGGACACTGGTGCAGAGTATTTGCTTGCCCAGCACCTCCAGGGCACGCATGGGATCCTCCATGGCCCATATCGCATTCCCGGGATCATAAAAAGCACCACATATATCGCTTCCCGTTTCATTGATAAGGTCAAGAAGCTCATGGGATCGCAGGTCGCCTGCATGATTTTCAAATGCAAATTTAATGCCTGCATCCAGGGCAGGTTCACGCATGGATTTCATCACCTCAACCACTTCTTCAATTTTGGGTTTTATGCCACCCTTACCATATCGATCATCGAGGTTCCCTATGCGGACTCCCACAATGGGTGAGTTCACGGCTGAGGCGACGCGAATCCCCTCCCTTAAAAGTGCTCTGGCATCCCCATACTGGTCTGAAAAACTTGAAGATTTCTCGCAAATGCTTCCGGCGCCCACATAGATACTGATCTGATTGGCTATGGCCTTATTATGCAACTCCGCAAGATGTTTTGTTTCCAGACTCTCAAAAACTGTAAGGGTATTGAACTGGACAGAGTCCAGCTGGTGTTCAATGGCATATTCAATTAGTTCTTTAGCATTCAAATTCATTCCCCTCAGTGAATGGTTACAAAGTCCCAAGGGTACCTTTGGAAAACCTGCTGACGCATTCCCAACTAGCATCGCGGAACTGTTAAATGGGAAGGTTTGCATTGCCAGCGCACCTATTCCAGCCATTTTTGTGAATTCTCTTCTTTTCATTTTTACCAGTAGTCTGCGTTATACCTTATCAGGCACCTCAAAACCTTTTCTGTATTCTTTGGTAAGCATGGCATTTGCCTCCTTATCACCAAAAAAATTCATGGCTACAGGATCAAAATCCAAAGTGCGTCCCAATCGATATGAAATATTCGCCAGATGTATGAGTGCGCAGGAATAGAAACCTTCTTCAATGGGAGCATTATTCAGCTTATTATCATTTGCCCTGATGCAATCGATAAAATTTTGATAGTGGTTTCCAATTCCTTTTCCACTGGCTCCGGGTTCTTGATCTTTACCCAAATAGCTTATCCATTCTTCAACATTCTTTTTCATGAATCCTTTAGACCCGTAGAACGTGTTTCCAACAGTATTATCAGAACTGGTCATGTAGGTATTGCTGGTATCTTCAGTCCTGAAGTCTAATCCTCCCCGATCTGAAATCCAGTGCCTGACTTCAAACTGCATCATTTTCATTTTATCTCCAAGACCCATTTCATTGGGAAATTCAAACGTCGCCATCATGGTATTTGGCGTTTCCTGATCGTCAGCAAACATAAAATGACCACCCATGGCCGACACCTTGGTTGGCAAAGTAACTCCCAAACCCATTCGGGCAATATCAACTTCGTGAACCCCCTGATTTCCAATGTCTCCATTGCCATAATCCCATTGCCAGTGCCAATTGTAGT
>JAWOHR010000008.1:0-22043 GCA_046485075.1 Bacteroidales bacterium | reverse complement strand
TTGCTGGCATGAAATGTTAATATTTAAATAAAGTAATCCTGCTGAATTCATTTGGCCTGTAAATTCCCCAACCTGAGAAGTTTTATGGTAAACATTATCATCCAGGACATAACCAACAATCCTGCTGGGATTGCAAATACCATAGACAGTTTTTCAACGGCAGGGATAAATGTAACCAGGATGATATAGATTACCATCAGCGAATTGCCAAATATCCCAACATAGGAGGTGGCACGACTGAAAACTTTTCCATTCAGCATTACAAAAGACATCAGGACGTTTGCCAGTGTTGGCAGGGTAAATCCAATGAAAACACCCAGACTTCCATGTGACCCTTTGGCTAACATGGCTTCACCTGCTGCTGCCAATAACAACCTTTGTTCAATTGAATCTGTGGCGGAGTATTTCTGGCTTAAATCAAGCATGGTCAGTGCTGTGTTACCTGTAACAAAAATTATTGACCCTGACAGAAATAAAATCAGAGAAAGCAGAGCAAATGGTTTGTTCGTATCTCTGTGTGCAGCATACAGAGCAAGAATTGATGGTATCAATATGATTTGATTGATTGTGTTGAGCAAATCAAGATTATACAATCCAAGCAACGAATTTTCTTTAAATTGATTGAATCGCTCAATTGCTGTTTGCGGTAGTTCCGTGATATTGCCACCGGTAATAGTGCCAACTACCATATCAAGAATGATCCCAGCCAGGACGATAACCGTTGCTATTGCGCCCAGTCTGTAAATAATTCCCCATTCTTTATCAGAGGTTTCCATTTGTAAGATTTACTTTTTTATAGAGAATATGCTCACAATAATTTGAAGGTTATTCACCATATTGGATTTACAAATTTTATAAAAAATTAAATCATTAAAAACACACAGAATGGAAACGTTTGAAGATTTTCAGAAGTTAGAGAAAGAAAGCCTACATCGTAAAATGAAAAGGAGGCTGTCTCAAAAGTCCCTTTTGAGACGGCCCCCAGAGAAAGCTTAATTGAACTTAAAATCGATGAGAAACCACATTGGATTTCCTTGAAATAGAGGTTTGGCTCAGGTAATTGCTGAGGTACACTCTTGCATAAACTTCATCCCTGCCCCAATCCTCGTCGAGCAGGCCTTCGCCTGCCGTTACCTTAAATGTTCTCGATTCACTGGTGCCAGGTGTTGGATCAGGGAAGAAGTACACTTCATTCATAGTGTACAAGTAATCATCAGCTCCTGTTAACCACGAGTCTTCGCCCCATAGTTTACATCTGAGTTTGAAGAGCCTGGTTTTTGCACATGATTTCATTAAACATAGCTCGAGGTCAGAAAATAATAATTTGCAATCTACCTGCACATGGGCTAGTTTTTTGTCATGGTCATGCCTGATTGATAGTTTTACATCTGTGATTTGTGCCATGGTGTGACTTTAATTGTTAGATAATTAATCCTTACATATATGGGGTTAAGCACCCCGGGTTTAGAGTTTAATCAAAGTAAACTGGAGGGATGGCTATCGTGATATAAGTTAGTGATGAATATATATTTGGGGAAGCAATTTCAAATAATTGTAGTATGCGGATGAGTACTCTGAATAATCGGTTGATTTTGATGTTTTAGCGGATTCCTTCCTTTTTCATTGGAGTGAAAGTGGTTTGCCATTGAAAAAAAATTTGAGCTTCAGATCGTCTGAACCATCTCATTTAATCGTTCCCGAAAGGCCTTTTTGTAATGGGAGCATCATGGTTGTTGTGGTATTGGGTGATGTGATTGAGGTTGATGAGATAGGACTTGTGGGTGCGAAAGAAATCTTTGCTGGGCAGGCTATTTTCAATGTCTTTCAGAACACGGTACAGGAAGTACTCTTTTCCTGAGATTGTGACAATCCTTGTATACCTTCCGTGCGCAATAACACCCTTTTATGCAGACCGGGGAAAAGATTAACAGTCTTTTATGATCCTGGTATTTGGATTTAGCTTTACTATTTGATAATTTTATGATTGTATTGGAATTCACTGAAGAATGAACCCAATACTTAACAAAGCCTGGAAAACTCAACCTGATCGGTCGGGACTATGGCCGGTTCAGAAACTCTACCCTTCTTTAGAAATATTGTTGTTTCCCAACAGATGTGTGCATTGGTTTGACATAATCAAATTATACTGTTATGGATTCATCAAGAATTGCCATTAAGACAACCAGAGGAATTGAGTTCCTGAGAATGGAGAATATTCTTTGTTGTGTAGCAAAAGGGAGGTACACCATGATCCTTACAACAAAAGGGAAGGAGTATCTTTTAACGCGCGTCCTCAAGGAAATCGAGGGTAGCCTGCCTGAAGATGATTTTTATCGTACGCATAAGTCATTTCTTATCAACCTCAATCACATTGTTCATTACCAGAACAATCACGAAACACCCATCACTCTTTTGAATGATGTAAAGATCCAGTTGTCCAAGCGGAGAAAGCAGGATTTTCAGAGGATGATAAAGGAAAGAATTCAGACCCTATAGCTTACATAGTTGTATGATATTTGAAGAATCGTTTTTTTGTGAAAATCAGAATTCACGTAAAAGTCTGTTTGCCTGTAACAATTCCGGATTTAAAGTAATGGTAATTCCGCCTGTTACAGACCATGCGATACCATACCAGGTTGAATCTGTTCCTGACCATCTACGGATTTTTATTGTATAGGTTTTTCCGGGTTGACCGGTAAACTCCGCTACCTCATAACTGTTATCCCAGGAGCCGCTGTAACCCACCATTGACCCGTTTTCATCATATATGATTAGATCAAGGTCAACCTTTAATTCAGACATGTACCAGCTCCAGAACAAGAAAGATGTCTTCGTGGTTTTTGATGTCCAGGCTAATGCAACTTTTACTTTTCTCGGACCAAAAATGTATTTTGGGATGATGACTTTATATTCAAAAGTCGATAGTTTATCACTTCCAAAATTTGAAGAGCCCAGCAATCCTACATCCCACCCTCTTCGTGTTGCAGGTGCATTTGCCCACCGCCGATACTTTGCAATGTTACATCCTTCAACTGAATTGAGAGCTCCGGCGCCGTCTTTGGCATCAACTCCATTGCTCACATCCTGCCACCAGCTGTTGTCTTCAACATTTTTAGTTGCGCTGGCTAAAAGTATTGCCCTGCAAGCCTCAGGCCAGTGTTTTAATAAAGTATTTGTACCCTGCAACAGTGCGGCCACTCCGACAACCGCTGGTGAGGCCTGGCTTGTTCCGGTCATCGTAATTCCATCTGCCAAAACACCAACACCGTTTGCGCATATCTCCGGGAGTTCACGATCACCATGAGAAGAACCTGGATTCCGGAATACCGATGACGTTGCCATTGAGGAAGCATTGTCATTGTGATTGCCAACTGAAAGTGTGTTATATCCTTTATGATTCACATATTCGCTGCTGGGCGGATTAATGTTATCAGAATCTCCATTCCAGAAATTTCCGGCTGCGTGAACGATTAATGGATATGGATACCTTGTTGCAAGATAATCGCCGTAAATATCATCTCCTGATAAGGTACCGGAACCTGGCTCACTGGATCTGTGAAAACTTTGATTTATCAAAGTACAGCCTTTATCTTTTACAGCCCAGGTTAACGCATCCCTGTCTTTATCGTTTGCAGAATATAAACTACATCCGGGAGCGTGTCCATCCGGAGTATCTGATTCCTTATTCCGGATGATAGCATGTACATTTTGAGAATGATCGGAAGTGGATGGACCTGACTTGTATTTCCCTGCAATTACAAGGTTGGAATTACTGGATGGTCCGGATTCCCAGACAGCTACTTTTACTCCGGAACCGTCTTCACCGTTTGAATGCACATGGTCAGAACCAGCAATAGAGATGGAGTCTTCAAGATCTTCAATACCTTCTGTTTCATGCAGTAATATTCCTGCAACCTCTTTTTTTGCAGCCAATTCCCTTATGACAGATGTTTCAGCCTTTACTGTAATCAAGGGCGCTAATTCATCAACTTTTACCAGTATTATTTTGCCTTCAAATGATTTTCCAAATTTAGCCGAACGCTCATGCATTTCTTGTCTTTGTTCTTCAGCCCGGCTTTTAGCAGATTTCTGATCACATTCATTCAGAGGTCTGTCGGAAGGTAATGCTTCCGTTTCTTCAATTTCATACCAGATATCTATCAAAACATGTTTAGGTGGTTTTTCGGAATGAATCAGTGAAAAGAGTACAGGATGGATCTTTCCGTATTTTGAAACCAGTTTTTTTCGATAATTCTCCAGGATCTTTTCACCATCCACCGGATTTCCCTTATGATCAAATTCAAATGATAAAGGCTTGCCGCTTTTGCGGTCAGTAGCTTTATAAAATTCGATATATTCCATATCCGGAATTTTATCATTAGGCAGTCGCTCTACACCATTTTCAATAAGTTTTATTCTTACAAAACTGCCAATGAGAAGGTTGCTCTTGATTTTCGAATTTGTGGCAATCACTGTAAATGGAATTTCAACTGAATCACTTAATTTTTGTGATTTGGCATCCACTATAGGGTCGATTACCAGTTTATGCCTTCCTGGCGGGATTCCATGTTCAGCAGTCCATACGAAGCCGCCCCCCTGTCTTGCCGGGGATACTTTCCCATCTACACCCGGCACCCCGATGCTCCTGATAACTGAATTTACATCAGCGTTGCGCGGTGTAATAATGTCAATCGATGAATTTGTGGTTAAAATTTCATCACGTACCAGATTAACCAGCACATTGCTTTTCTCTTTAGCCATAATGACTTTTATTTAAATTAAATATTTCTTCAAAAAATCCCCGAGGGATCAGGTGAATGGATTGGTTCAGAGAACCCGGGTGTCCCTGGCTTTAGGAATACGAAACTTACAACACATAAATGACAAAATCCAGCTTTTAAGGAGAAATTAACGTATTTAACATCTATAATTCAATAATCCTAACCTCCTTATTATAAGCATGTCACAAGCCTCGTTTCCATTCTTTTCAAAGTTATGCCCGTTAGTTTCAGAAACCTTCCCGCTGACTACAAAAGTCTTCTGATTGTTGAATTGGTCGTGTTTCAGTCGTACTTTAATTTGGCAACTTATCAGATGTGTCGGACTGATATTTTTGGCTGACACTAATTCTCTTTACCCACGTAATTGATATCTGCATTTATAAATTACTAAACAGGAGGTAATACCATGGCTTTACATACAAATATTGGTGATGAGTTTTTTCCGGTTGATATGGCAGACCCTAATCAACTCACAAGTTATTATGAGTCCTATGTACTGATCCCGAACCTGGGACCGTTGCTTTATTCGAAATTATATGGAAAGTTGAAACAGATGGTGGCCGACTTTTCAAATATCAAGGTTTTATTAGCCGATATAGGCAAGTATAAAAAACAGTATGGAGAACTTCCCTCTACTCCTTATATCCCGGAAGTTATGTCCATAACCGGCACACCCATCTACGAAAGTGTCGATAAAATCGAATTAAACATTGAAGAGGCATATACACGACCGGCCAACCGAAAGCCCGGGGCCGTTCTGCATTCACTTAATACCATTGGATATGAAATGGTGGAGGCTGCCCCTATAGCCAATACGGGGAAAGTAAACAGTGAGCGTTTGAAAGACTATAAAAATATACTGGCCGGAATATCGAAAAACAATGGAGTACTTGAGGGTATGGTGAATGCCAGTATGATGCTGTCTGAAGAAGGGATTGTGTCAGAGAAGCTATTGTCCTTAAGTGCAGAGAAGCAATTCGATGAAGTGATCAATAGTCTTACCGGCAATAAAAGATCCGGGGGAATATCACATGATGTAACACCTGTTGGAGCCAAAATGGCAAAAATGTTGCTTGCAGACACTCCTGTCTTAAAAGCGCATGAGGCACAATTGACGCTGGTAATTTCTTCCTATGTAAAACGCTTTTTTGATAAGTATAAGATCGAGTCTCCCGAGAATCATATTAAAGTATTTGAAAGTTGTGAATGGGCCTTTGTCCGTAAGGAAAGGATCACAATCGATCTGATGAAACCCCGGTTCCGGGGACCACTGAAACTTGAAAGCGTGGCACCTGAAAGCGAGCTTACTTTAATCGATTCTGAAAGCCGGATGACCACTAGTGGTGCCAGTACACTGCAGGCAACCAGCGATGATTTAAAGCAATACAACAGCATCTCCTCCGAGGTGAAAAATAAACTCGGGACCCTGTTTGATTATGGGTCAAACCTGGGTCATACCATGAGCGAACAGGGTTTTTCCACAGATAGCATGCAGAGCGAAAAACGAAACAGGGTGGAGTCTGCCCTCAGGGAAATCTCCCAACAAAACAGTTCGCTGACCTATTCTTCTGAAACCATTAGCTCCTCTCGAATCCGTGAATACAGCACTAAAGGGAAGGATCCCCTGTTTGCCACAAGCGAGCTCTCCTTTGAAGCGTTCTCACCGGTTGAAGTCAACCACTACCTGGAGGATATCGGTGCCGTCTGGTGCCCGCGAATTACCAACCCTTTCAGAGGCTTAAGAACAAACCTGGACCTCTATTATCTGAGAACTTATTATGACTACATCCGTGAGAACTATGTGATTGACCCCATGCAGCCTGTTCCATCATTTGTAAGTATCGGCAGGGTAACACAGGATACTTCTAAAAACACGAGTTCGGGAAGCTATACCGAGAAGGTAACTTTCAAACTGACGAGCAATGAGATCGCATCCGGATATTTCTATGGAGACGATATACAACTGGAGTTTAAGCAGCATTGCGATTGGTATGAAAACTGCTATGATGAAGATGATCATTCTGAAAGCTTTACCCAGAACAGGCATGGAGGGGATAGCCTGATTGATGTTACAGTAATGTATACTGTCGATAATGTGATTGGGAATGATCCGGATGAAAACTATTACAGTGTTTCTATTGACAAGTACAAGGCAACCGATGCATACAGGCAGCAGCTCCAGCAGTACACACAAACAATTGAAAAGACCAATCCGGCCCGCCGGAACGCCATAAAAGTCCAGGCACGAAAATATGCTTCCCTTAAACGGGATGAGCTGATCCGCAAATATGATAGTAACATTAAGCAACTGGAAGATTATTCATTTACAGCCTTGATGAAGAAAATGTTTGATAATAACATGGTGAGCGGAAACTGGTCCTATTACCAGGGTATTATCAGGAGTTGCATTGACTGGGAGAAGAGCAGGATGGATCCGGAGCCCTGCGATGTTCAGGCTCTGTATGCCAATGAGCTTTCTCCTTATCATTTTCTTAATGTGCGGGCCGTTCGTTTTTTTCTTGCGCTTAAACCCGACGCCGAAGCGATCTTCTTCGATACCATGCGAAAAGTGGTGGATCCCAACTGGAAAGCGCTATTTGATAAAGTGGAGAAATACATTAACGACCAGAGGGATAAGTTCAAGGCATTGCCAGAAGATAAAAAGCGGCTGGATACTTACAATGCTGAACTGATCCTGGGCCGTCATTTAGAGGCTGTTCTGAGTAACAAGACATTCTCAGAGGAATGAAAAATCTTCTGAAGACGCTTGAAACACCATCAGCCGATGTTGCTGGTATAAGTGATGGTATTGCAGCCAGGGCAGCTGAGCATTTGAAATCTGTAAAATATCCAAACAGGCTGAATGATGTGGCCGTGGTGGGCAGGAGGGGAGACTGGCACAGATCCTTTCTTTTACGTCCCAAATACGGAGGCAGATACCTCTTTCTGATCTATCCAAAGGAATACATTGACCAGGAAACCATTATTGCCAGGCCTTTTCAGCTACAGGCATTTAACAGTGCACCGGAGTTATTGGATATTTACATTCCGGCCTCCCTCAGGGTGTTTGAGACCTGGGAATGGAAGGTATTTAAAACAGAGGGTGCCACTGAGGAGGAAGAGGATTACAACGAGCTTGATGCCCTTGAATTTTCAGACGGATTGCTGGGCGGACGAAGTGCCACAAGACAAGCAAGGAGAGCGATGGAAGAGCAATCTTACAGTACGCTTATTTATCAGGCCAGGGCCACAATCGAAGGTGAAGTCGCTTTTGAAGAAGAGCGGGTATCAGCCAGTGCAAGTATTGCAATGTGGTCCTGTCACCAACCTTACGCGTCGGAAGATGGAAAGGCGGTTGTAAAAGAGAGCTGCAGGCCCATTTTGGAGTGGTACCGGCAAGTGATCGATACGTTCTCACCTCACATGATCTGGATGCTGGGGGACAGCGTCTATTCTGATGGAACGGGCACCTTGGATTTTGTACGGCAGGTATACGACAGGAGGGGTTGGCAGGAAAACGATGCCATGCGCAAAGATCTGCTTTCACTCTACCGCCTGAATTATCGGTTTCACTGGAGTTTCGAGGCATTGCAGAAGGTGATGAGGAAATTTCCGCACCTGGGCATGTGGGATGACCATGAGATCAGGGATGGTTATGGGAGCGAAGAGAGCGATTTCAAAGAATGCAATGTAGCGATCAAACAAATTGCGAGCCAGGCTGCAGAAGAATACCTGTTTCAGTACAGTCCGAAATTGCGGAGTGAGAGTTTGCGAAATAGTGCGGTGGATAACCACCAGGCCTATGTGAATGGCCCTGTTGCTGCGTTTATATTTGATGGGAGGAACAGCAGGAATTATGGTGAGAACATGCCGGTTCCTTCTGAAGTGCCACTCCTGGCTTCGGCACTGGCAGGCATAGCGCTGGGCTTTGCCACCGGTGGATTGGGAGGTGCGGTTGTGGGAGGTGTGGCAGGTACCGTGGCTGGTGCCGAGTTGTCGGCTAAGATTGTGGATATCTATCGTTGGAATAATCCGGGTGAGGTGGTTTCAGACCTTCAGCTTAAAGATTTTGAAAGGTACTGTAATCATATCAAGAGCCAGCCTCGTATCAAATACCTGATTATGGGTAATAGTGTTCCATTTATTTATATTCTGGATTTCGTTGAATCCATTGCAGCGGAGTCTGCTATTGCCGGCACTGACACAGGGAAAAACATGAGAGATGATATCCGCGACAGCTGGCATTCACCGGCCAACCGGAGACAGTTGAGTAAATTGATAGATATCTTAAGGAATTTGCATCATGAAAGGGGCGATATTGAGATTATTAATACTTCGGGCGACATTCACCTCTCAAACGCCTATGTGTTTCAACCCGAAGGTTTTCAAAAACCTCTTTTCCAGGTTACTTCCTCAGCCCTGACCAATAATCCGCCCGATGTAGAAGGAATCCTGAACTTGCTTAGCGTGGATGGGCCAATCAGCCAGAATGCCTCTAACAGCGAATTTGGCAAAATGGAGAGGTTGTGGTATGAAGGAGAGAGCCAGAACTTTTTGACCATTAGCGCAGATCAAAATGCCATTGAACTGCATTTACATGTGTATGATCCTGAGAATACCCTGCCGGGTAAAAACGACAGGATTTTAAGCATCAGGCCCAATCAGGGATATACCTTAAAACATTTGCCATAAAATTGCAGGCCCTGTCCGGTCCTTTCCTGCATCGGTCATTCCATGAAACTGCCCACTGATTCCGGAAACCATTCCGAAGAATACAAATAGCTGTAATGAATTGAATATGTGCGGAACCGGCAGTAATTTCCTTCCCTTGACCAAAGGAACACACTACTGATCACCATTCAGATTAAACTGAACGATATGCAAATTATATTTCAACACACTTTAAATTTTCAACCATGCCGATTTCAATGCAAGGCGCCTGGTTTATCCGGGTAAAGTCAAAATCTGCCAGTTACGACCAGCGTTTCATAATAAGCGGTGCAACCACCGGGAATGGAGTATATAATGGGGTCACCAGCACACCTGAAGTGTATGTCTCCGGTGATTCATGGAACATCAGCATTCAGAACAATCCGGGCTCCGGATACCAGAATTCTTCGATGAAGCTTAATTATCCCCAGGTGACTGGAGGGGAATACCGCTTCGATCTTCTGTCCAATGACTCGGGTGGTGACCAGGATTTCAATGATCTGATCATGACATTCAGAACGCCCGTAACGGACCAGGATTACATTGTGTACGGGAACATCTCCTATTACAAAGGATGTATTTTCAATCCCTGTTTCAACATTATTGTCATTGACACCTGGAATAAACTGAAGGATGTTTTAGTTAATCCTGCCATCTCCAAAGCAGTCAGAAAATACTATCCTGAGCTGGTTGACGGGCTGACCCGGTATCCACACCCGGTTCCTCCTCCCGGGCCTTTTAAGCCGGTGATGGTGCCCTTTGGAGGTGCTGCTATTCCGGAAAAAGAAGAAGTGCTGACAATTTCCAGGCCATCAGAAATAGCAATTGCAGCCGACAAAAAGGAGAAGAAGGATGCCACATCCTACCAATTTAATGCCTTGAAAAAGACAGTATCCAGGAGGTCCGGGGAGGCCAGTTCAATAAGGGAAATTATCGAATCCGAAAGGAGCCTTTTCACCGAGGCTGCAGGTATCTTTGATCGCCTGAGGCTATTCTGTGAAACTGGGCCTATTCCCTATGCGCTTATGAGATTCGAAGAGTATGACCGTTCCAGTTCAGAACTGGCAGGAGGATCTTTTACAGGAGACGGAGCCAGGGAAAGTCTGGGTGTGATCAGCGCTGACTTCATGGGCAACTACATCTTCAGGTTCAGGAGAACCACCAGTGATGTTGTCGGGGAATTGGCTGTTGATCTTGCTGCTGGCGAGAGTGCTTTTCTACAGTCAAAGCCGGATATCGTGGTCAAACTAATGGATCAATTTGAGACTTCTGATGCCCTGTTTGAAACTGCACCACACTGGAATATCCCCTTCCTGAAACAAATCAACCTGTGCATTCCCAAGGAAAAGTCGGGTGTCATACCCACTGCCTGTAATGGACAGCATATCATCCAGGGAGTAGGGAACATTGCCCTGGCCGAGGAGCTTGGAGGAAAAAGGGTGGGATTCAATAATTACCTGAACAACCTTGGCGTGATCACCGCATATGACTCACTGGCTCCGGCGGTGCGCTGTGCTGCATGGACCGGTAAACTTAAACTGAGAGGGTGTCTGAAAAATCCCCTGATTAAATACTATACCATTGAGTACAGGAAGGGTTGGGGTCCCTGGCTTCCCTTTAACCAGGAGCTTCGTTTACCCAGGTTAATCGGATCATCCAGTGTATCATCCCTGGTAAACATAACATTCGGACCCTCAGCCTCTCCCACTGACGGCTATCTTAATGTGGAAACAGATTCCGGGCTCTGGTTAGAAGCCTACAAGAACATCAAGGCCCATATCAATACAAACGCGTTCGAAAATGGATCATACCGCTTCAGAATTCAGGGGTATCGGGCCAATGGCAGCAAACTGGCAAGTGCCGTTGAAGAAATAAGCCTGTATTTCCAGAATACGACTGTTACAGTTTATACCGATCCAAATGTTACCATGGGGGGAGCAACACTTGGCAATTGTGCTCTTTTTGCCTTGCCCCTGGACGGAAGCGGCAATATCATAGAAAATGCGCCTCTGACCATTCGTTTTAAAGTGGAGCACAATCCGGGCACAAGCCCAATTGGTTTTATAAATAGCTATGCATTGTCTGTCTCCAAGGGCGCAACCGGAACATTCAATTTGAACCCTTCAACAGCGGATGCCGTTTTCGTGGGCCCCGGATTAATGAATAATGTTGTAAACAGGGGACGGACATATCAGCACCTGGACAACCTGAATTGCAACATCAACTTCAAGGGCACGGTGAACGAGCTCAATGCCGACGCATCTGGTTATTACACTGTAACTTTACAACCAGATACCGGTGGATGGCTGGAGCCCGGTCAGAATTTCTGTGCATTCAGCATCAACCTGGACGGAACACTCAGGTTAACTGACGGTGCAGGCGGTTACGATGATTTTCATGCGACCAGGATTTTGATCGGAATTGAAAGGCCCGGCTCTTAACCACTATGGAGAAATGGTTCATTTTTTTATTAATGGGATTAGTCGTCTGGCGGCTCACACATTTGTTCAGCGATGAAGATGGTCCCTTTGATATAATAGTGAGGTTCAGGAAGTTATTCGGGCAGGGATTTTTCGGATCCCTGCTCGATTGCTTCTATTGTCTGAGTATCTGGATAGCCATTCCATTTGCTGTTGTGCTGGGTGAGCGCCTGGGTGAGATTCTTTTATACTGGGGAGCACTGTCGGGCTTTGCCTGCATTATTTATAAGGCCACTTTCAAATCACTATAATTAAACCATTATGTCTTGTTGCGGACAACAAAGAGCGAGCTTAAAAGAGTCACGAACCATTGCCTCACAAGATGATAACCCGTCGCTTGAAAATAATCCCCATACCCGGAGCAGGGAATCGGAAGTAAGATTCAGGTATATTGGCAATTCCGGTATACATCTGAAAGGGGCCATTTCCTTCCGGAAGTACTTCTTTGGATCCAAAGGAGATGTGGTTCTGGTTGATGAGAGGGATGCACCTGCATTCTCGGCTGTTGCAGATTTGCAAAAGCTTTAAAAATTCCCATAAGCGAAGAATCAGATGGCGGACACGATTTCCCGGAGGATATCCGTGAGAAAGCCTGAAGGAATCAGCATTAATTGGAATCCCAGTGAAACTTTGATGAAAAGCTTGATTCAGAATATCAACAGATTAATTTTGTTTCAATTGGACGCATTGGCAGGGAAAGGAATTAAATGCATTCACTCAACGATTAAAAGATGAAACTGAACCTGTTTATTCTGGCGATTTTGACAGTATCAGGATGCAATGATCCTTCTGACACAGTTTTTCCAGCGAAGCAATGGATTGAAGCAAAACCTGAAGAAGTCGGAATAGATGTAGAGACGTTACACGAAGCTGTGAACTTTTTAGAACATCATTCCGGCAGAGATGGCACCCGGGAACTTATCATTATCCGGGGGGGAAGATTAATCTATAAAGGAGACAGCATTGATAAAGTTCATGGAGTGTGGTCTTGTACCAAATCTTTTACAAGTACCATTTTAGGCTTACTCATTGACGATAACCGGACTCAATTAAACACGCTTGCAAAAGATGTTATTCCGGAAATGGCCGAAACATATCCGGGTGTTAACTTATTTCACTTTGCAACCATGACGAGTGGATATGTAGCTCAAGGAGATACAGTGAAAAAGGGATATACACATGGGCCAAGCGGGACTCCATTTATTCCAGGTACACTGTCATTATTTGAGCCGGGTACGAAATATGCATATTGGGATGCTGCCATGAATCAGTTTGCCAATATTCTGACTCATATTGCAAAAGAGCCGCTTGATGAGTTTTTCAAAAATCAGATAGCCGATCCCATTGGAATGAACGAAAGTGACTGGTATTGGGGTGATTTTGGAGGAGTTGATGGATTAAAAGTTGTTGGAGGTGCAGGCAATCATAACCATGGTATTTTTATATCAGCTAAAGAACTTGCCCGTTTTGGACTTTTGTTCTTAAACGAAGGAAATTGGAATGGAAGACAGTTAATTAGCAGCCATTGGATTGAACAGGCTACCAAAGTTCAGGTTCCGCCTTCAATGGAATTAGGCTCTCCGTTGAGTAATATCGATGGCATCGGGGTATATGGATACAACTGGTGGGTGAATGGAGTTCGTTCAAACGGCATCAGACTTTGGCCAGATGCCCCTCCCGGCACTTATGCAGCCTCCGGCTATAATAACAATAAGATGATCATCATACCCGAATGGGATATGGTTGTTGTGCGTCTTGGGCTTGATGCAAATGATGTGGTAATCACTGACCTCATATGGAATGAATTTCTCAGGATCATAGGTGATTCAATTGAAAAATAGTCATAGTGACTGCTCCCGGCACACTAAACAAAATTGTGTAACTAATAATGTTGGATCTAAGCAATTAACTTTATAATTTTCTTCTTGAATTAAAAATTTTAACATGAAAAAAAATAGGAATAGCATTTTTATGGCGTTTCTAGTCTTTTCTATGATGTCACTCTCTGGCTGGTCTCATGCTCTGACAGGGGCTAATTTGACTGGAGTCCAAAGAATAACAGAAAATGTCTATTTGCTTTCAGAATATGGCTGCAATATTTTGGTAATGGTTGGCCATGATGGTTTATTGGTTATAGATACTGGCCATATGAATTCTGCCTCAAAAACGGATTCAGCTGTTCACACTATTTCTAATTTGCCTGTAAAGTTTATTTTGAATACACATTTGCATTTTGACCATGTCGGAGGAAACATGAAACTTTCAGAAGATGGAGCTGTTATTGTTTCACATGAAAATACCAGGAAACATATGTTAGCAGGTTGGGAAGTAGACGATATTCAGGGCGTGAAATATCCAACTATTCCTCCCTATCCTATAGAAGCTCTGCCTGTAATTTGTTTTATGGATTCTATTAGGATATTTTTTAACAATAGTGCAATCCAGGGAATTCATTATCCTTACGGTCATTCCGATTGCGATGTTATATACTATATTCAGGATGTCAACATCATTCATGCAGGTGACCTTTTTGAATCAAATGGGTTTCCAATAATTGATGTTTTTTACGGTGGGACAATTGATGGATATATTAAAGCCGTGGATAATATAATTGAAATATGCGACGATAAAACAATAGTTATTTCTGGTCATGGGGCAATTTCAAACCGCCAAGGTTTACTGGATTACAAGGTTATGCTGGCAAAATCAAGGGAAAGAATATCAAAACTTATTGAAGATGGTAAATCATTAGATGAAGTAGTTGCAGCTAATCCAACCAAAGGTTTATATAAAGGAGGTAAATCATGGATACCTGAGAATTTGTTTGTTGCAACAGTATACATGGATTTAAGCAAAAAATTATAAATGCAATTTGTTTACAACCACTGGGCATAATAGGACACTGAGCGGCCTGCAAGGCCCAGCGAGGAGTCGGTGTTGAACTACACCCGCAGAACCATGGGCTATGTACTTAATGAGGGTTTTACATAAGACTTTTTGGTTTCACGGTTTATTGTTGATTACCAGTCATACCAATCCTTGTAACGATGCGCTGCTTCAGAAGTGTTGGGGCTGTAAAGTGTTCTTTGAGTTCCTGTCAGTTCATGATCACCGGAAGTTTTGTATCTTTCTTTATTGAAAGCGGGTGCGGTGATGTGCGGGGCACAGATTTACACATCGTTTTTCCAATCCTATCGAACGAAAATCACTCCGAGAATCCGCTACAAAAGCTTAGACCTATCGATGTTTGGACCTTTTCTTTAAAAACCTGGCTCGCTAATCATTGTTTCTTCTTAACTTGTGAATATCAGATAAATTCACTCCTTATGAAAACCACCCGTAAATGTTTTATATTGATCATTTCCTTAGCTATTTTTGTTGGTTGCACTTCGGAAAAGGAGAATAACTGGCCAAATTTTCGTGGGCCAAATAGTCTGGGAATCGCTCCAGAGAGTGCAACTCCTCCGCTAGAGTTAAATCCTGATGAAAACCTATTCTGGAAGACCTCACTGGCATCAGGAGTATCTTCTCCTTGTGTTTATAAAAACTTGATTTTCATTACCGGTTATAATGAAGAAAATAAGGCTTTAATTACTTATTGCGTTGATTTTACAAAGGGTACTGTAATTTGGGAAAACTCTGTTATTCCTGATTCCCTTGAGCAAACCCATTCAGTAGGGAGCACTGCCTCTACCACTCCTGTTACTGATGGTTCATTTGTATATGTTTATTTCGGATCATACGGAGCGCTCTGCTACGATTTTTCAGGCAACCTTTTGTGGGAAACCAAATTACCTATCCTTAACGCACAGAATGGCACATGCGGTTCTCCAATAATCCATGATAGCCTCCTGATTATAAACCGAGTCGATATGGTAAAACCCAGCGTACTTGCAATTAATAAATTCAATGGCAAAACTGCTTGGGAAACTTTTCTGGATATAACTCCAGTGGTGCAAAAAGACTACTTTGTCAGCCATGCTACTCCGGTTATCTGGCGCGACCAGATAATTATTCACAGATCTTTTGGATTAAATTCAATCTTTCTTAAAGATGGAAGTCCTTCCTGGACTTTTGAGATTGTATCCATGGGAGTTAGCACCCCTGTTATCGTGGATGACACACTTTATTTAAATGGATTCTTTACAAGGGGAGAATCAAAATTATTTGATGAACTTCCTGAGTTTGAAATTATGATTCGTCAACACGATAACAATGGGGACAAAGTAGTAAACATCTCAGAAATACCCGCAGACTGGGCCTTTTGGAGGCGGCCGGAATTAAATCTTCCATTAGGCATCGATGTACTTTGTCCGATAAAAGACATTGCATCCATGTTTGATATGTCAAAAGATAATGCGCTCGGATTAGAAGAATGGGAAAAATTAAAAGAATTACTATCTAATCTTAAACTTGAACATGGTACAATTGCGGTAAATCTGAATTATAAAAATGGAGCAAACAAACCTTCCTTAATTTGGAAACAAAATGAATTTGTATCTGAAGTTCCTTCACCGTTGGTTATTGGCGGCAGGGTTTATATGATCATGGATGGAGGAACTTTATCATGTTATAAGGCCAATACAGGTGATCTTGTTTTCAGGGAGCGTATAAATGCTCCCGGTCCGTATATCGCTTCTCCTCTTTACGCTAATGGTTATATTTATTTAGTTGCCTATAATGGCAAGGTAACAGTTGTGAAACCTGGTGATAAACTGAACATTGCTTCAAAAAGTGATATGAGGGAAAGAGTAGCTGCATCTCCAGTAGCATTAAGTAATTTAATGCTGGTACGAACAGAAAATGCTCTTTATGCTTTTAATAACTAACTCTCAATCTTATTGTGCATAGGATACGTATGCGAAGAAATTTCCCATTTTTTTATAAAGGGAATCGTCCGAGAGAATAATTGCTCCATAATCATAGTACTCATCTCTTCTTTTTTGGTAAAGAAAGTATAGCGATTCCATTATTGCTTTAAAGTTTTAAGATCAATTTTCCAGGATCTAATCTGAAAATTTAGGGTAATTTCATTTACACCAAGTGTGATTTTTTGGAACAGATAATTACTAATAGTGTAAACTTGATTTATGGTTGATCTCCAATTACATGAGCGATTTATTTCTCTGCTCGAAATGAATTTGGGTATCATCCTGAAGATTTCGAAAGCATACACCCATACCGCTCATGACAGGGAGGATTTGATAAATGATATCGCATATGAAATGTGGAAATCATTTCCAAATTTCAAAGGCAAATCGAAGGTCTCAACATGGATTTATCGGGTTGCTTTAAATACGGCAATGAATTATCGAAAGAATACCCGTAGGAAGAGAGATTTTCTGAAGGATTCTATTGATTTTTATCCTGATGTACCATCGAACGAGAGTGACTCAAATCCTCAAATTGAAATGCTGTATGATTGCATTGCTGAATTGGATGAATTTAGCAAAGCTATTATCCTATTGTACCTTGATGGATATAAGCATGATGAGATTTCGGAGATTACGGGTATCTCAAGAACAAATGTAGGGACTCGAATTTCGAGAATAAAAGAACAACTGAAGAACAAGGCAATTGAAAAACAAATACACAATGGAACTTGAAGATTTAAAAACCATCTGGTCTCAGCATGAGAAGATGCTTTTTGAGAATACTGTTTTAAACAAACAATTGCTCAAGAAGATACTGACCGTGAATACAGAAAGACAGATTGATTGGTTAAAGATTCGATCATTGGTCGCTGTGATTTTACCCTTGCCCTTATATATCTTCATTGTAATACCACGTATCCAATTCATTTTTGAATTTGAGATTATATTCGGTTTCCTGCTTTTCGCATCAATCTCAGTGATCACATATGTATGGGCGATAAAACTTTATTTGCGGATCGAAAGATTAAATCCCGATGGTCCTGTAACCACTGTAAGCAAACAACTTAAATTAGTAGAGAAGTACAAGTTGAGGATTACACGCAATGGTTACATTCTTGCCCCGTTTATGATCGTTGGTGTTTTCCTGTCTGCAGGTATTCCATTCCTCTCTGAGAAAATGATCCCATTTTATGCTCTGGTGGTGGTTGTATTCATGATTAGCCTGTATGTTCGTTCCAAACACGGATTAGTAGCTCAAATCAGAAAAATCGACAGGGAAATTGATGAGATTTCAAAACTTGAGGAATAGCAACTGTGGGTAGCTGGACTATTGCTTATAGTTTTCAAGCAGTTCGATGATCAATGCCAGGCTTTCGGACCCGTCCATGTAGCTGTATTCCCCGGTGTCCCATCCGCCATGTTGAACCAGGGGTATGCCATGTTCTTCAAAACTCCTGATATAGTGATCCATCTCCTGTACATTAAAAGCGATATGATGGATACCGGGTCCTTTGGTATCCAGAAATTCCTGCCATGTGCTGGGCTTACCATCAGGTTCGATAAGCTCAATGGTTATATTGTCAAGGGTGAAGAAAGCAAGCCTGGCAGTGGCATCGGTGGGTTTTCCATTGTAGGCTGTTGGGTTTAGATCACTCCCCAGGGCTGTTGAGATTTCCGGGATTTTCTCAAGCCCGAGAAAATCTGCCCAATGTAAAACGGCCTCCTCAATGTTTTCAACAATGATACCGACCTGGACCATTTCTTTTTCGGGTATGAGGGCGTCTGATTTTTTGTGACCTACAGTTAATCCGAGCAAAAAAAAGCTTGCCATCAATATGGCGATGAGTGATTTTTTCATAATCGTTTTGTTTATCTGAAGTAGTTACGGACACTATTTTCTGTACTGGAGCCTTTGCAGATCGGCTGCTTTCTGATCAGGGGGGATGTGTTAACCCAGAATAATATCAGAGTCTATTCCCAACTCCGACCGGAGCCGACGGGCCACTTTAAGTGTGGGCTCGCTTTTCCCGCTTAAATATTCACTTACACGGGAGGGGCTGACCTTCAACATTCCGGCAAGTTTTTTTTGAGATATCCCCAGTTCAGCCATCCGTAAGCGAATGATTTCGTTCAGGGTAGGCCTGGATACGGGGTAGTACTCTTCTTCATATTCCGCTACCAGATCAGAAAGTAAATCCAGTTCAACAAAATATTTGTCTTCTTCGGGTGTTTCATTTCCTACTTCCTGTAAAAGCTCTTCAATGCGCTGGACGGTTATATTGTATTGCGTTTCTGTTTTTATTCGTGCCATTTTTAACAGATTTAAATGTTTTTACAATCAATTTTTACATACTCAGTATGGGTTCCAATAAACCGTATATAGACTTTTTGCGAAGCAAAAATAATGATAGCAACAAGCCGGTAATTATTACCTTTTATATTGAAAATAAAACGATTATTGCCCACATAATCAGCACTGTTAGAATTTCTCTTAATATCTGATAAGTTACGCCATTCCGCCTTTATTGTTTTAAAATACCATTCCTCTAATGCAGTTCTGGAATCCTGATGTCCATCAATAAATGCCTGTATTCTTTTAAAAGTTACAATTCGCATAAAGTCATCAGAATATGTTCCAAAAATATGAACATAATTCCAAAAAACAAAATAATGAACCGCGAGTTTTTAGGCTTATAGCAGAAATCATCGGAAAGAATTAAAACGAGGCAGAAAGATCTATTTTATTGACAATGGAATACGCAATTCCATACTGGCCGATAGGAATCCCCGGGAAAAGCCCTTTCTCTCTAAAAGTTTCAGCAATACATATCCGGATCATACCTTCTCATTTATCAATCGGGAGAATTTCCCCCAATAAGTACGAGAACAACTAAAAGCAATCCGGGCAAATGATGGATGATATTTAATGATCCTGTGCAGCTTTAACGTAACCAGTGTGATTTTGCGTTTCTTTCCAGGCATTATTTCTTAAATTACACATCGGAACAAAGCAAAGTGTATTATATTTTTGGGATCGGGGGGGCAAATTATGATTCCACCCACAGCAGGTACGCTAATGAATAGAACAATTACATTTTTGAGTATATGAAAAAAATCATTCTATTGACACTGGGTATTTTTACCCTGACCGGATCTTATGCCAGGGAATTTCATGTGGCAAAATCGGGCAATGATGCCCAGGAAGGTTCAGTGCTGCAGCCTTTCCTTACCATTTCCCGGGCCGTTCAACAGGCCATGCCCGGTGATACCATCACGGTCCACACCGGCACCTACAGGGAGTGGGTAAATCCCATTCGTGGAGGCGTAAGTGATGAGCAAAGAATTGTATACCGGGCTGCTCCTGGTGAAAAAGTTGAAATCAAAGGCTCTGAAGTCATCAATACGTGGCAAAAGGTGGGCAAAGGGGTTTGGAAAGTCATCCTACCCAATGCGTTTTTTGGTGATTATAATCCCTACAGTGATTCCATTCACGGCGACTGGTTCAATAATCGCGGCCGGATTCACCATACGGGTGAAGTCTTCCTCAATGGCAAATCTTTTTATGAAAAAGAGCGTCTTGACCTGGTCCAGGAACCGCGGGTAGATGCGGATGCCAAAGATCCTGAAGGGACCGCTTATACATGGTACTGTGAAAACAATGATGATTTCACAACAATCTGGGCCAATTTCCACCAGGTGAACCCCAACAGGGAACTCACTGAAATTACCACCCGGCGAACCTGTTTTTACCCGGAACAGCCAGGGGTCAACTTCATCACCATCAGTGGATTTCATATCAGCCAGGCAGCCACACAATGGGGCGCCCCCACTGCTGAGCAGGTCGGAATGATTTCCACACACTGGAACAAAGGATGGATTATCGAGAACAATGTGATCAGTGATTCAAAATGTTCCGGCATCACCCTGGGAAAAGAACGCACAACCGGTCATAATGTATGGTCCGCAGACCGCGAAAATGTCTACAATGATGGAAATATTCATTATATCGAAGTGACTTTCCGGGTCCTGCGGAATGGCTGGAGCAAAGAGAATACCGGCTCCCATATGGTCAGGAACAACACGATTTTCAACTGCGAACAAACCGGGATCTGCGGAAGCATGGGAGCGGCATTCAGTGTAATTGAAAATAACCATATCCATGACATCTGGGTAAAAAGGCAATTTGATGGTGCTGAAATCGGGGGGATCAAATTCCATGCAGCCGTTGATGCCCTCATCCGGAATAACCGGATCCATGAAACTGGGAGGGGGCTGTGGCTGGACTGGATGACACAGGGAACAAGAGTTTCCTGTAACCTTTTCTACGACAATGACCTGGAGGACCTGTTCCTCGAGGTGAACCATGGACCCTTTATCGTTGACAACAATATATTTTTATCACCCCGTGCAATCCGGTCGCAATCCGAGGGTGGAGCCTACGTCCACAATTTGATTGCCGGATCTGTAGAGACCTGGCCGGATCCCAACCGGTTTACACCCTATTTCCTCCCTCACTCAACTGATATTGCGGGATTGACCACCGTGATGGGGGGCGATGACAGGGTTTACAACAATATTTTCATTGGAGGGATACACGCCCCGGAGATGCGGTATGGCCTGGAAACATACAATGATGCAGAACTACCCGTATGGATCGACGGAAATGTATACTACAAGGGTGCTGTGCCATCGGCTAAAGACCAAGGTTTTTATGCATCCGGCAATCATGATCCGCAGGTAGAACTGGTGGAAGACAATGGAAGCGGGACCCTCTTTTTTTCACTTGATCCTGCTTTTTTTGAATATGAAGTAAGTCTGATCGCGGGTGATTTTCTGGGCAAAGCCAAGGTCCCCAAAGCACCCTTTGAGAATGCTGACGGAACTGCCCTTAGCCTGGACACAGATTATTTTGGCAAAAAAAGGTCGCCTGATGCAGTGGTTGCAGGACCTTTTTCAAATGGATCTGCCGGCAGGTGTGCTGTGAAATTATGGTAAGCACCAGGGTAATTTAAAAATGAGCCAATGAAACAACAATTATTCTTACTGCTTTTGATGATTTCAAGCAGTGGGTTTACGCAAAAATTTGAAAATATCGCTTCTACGCCACCTATGGGATGGAACAGTTGGAACCGATTTCAATGTAGTGTAAACGAGCAACTGGTTAAGGATGCAGCAGATGCACTGGTAGAAAATGGAAT
>JAWOHR010000034.1:0-8931 GCA_046485075.1 Bacteroidales bacterium | reverse complement strand
GAGGCTTGCTCGGATCTCAATACAAAGGCAGTCTTTAACCTGGAACCGATGTTCTTGATCCCCTGCATTTGTTCATTGCTGTACTTAAGGCGGGCTGTATCCAGGAAAGCATAATTATCTTCCCGGAACATAATGGATTGCAGGTGTATGTTGAAGATCCTTATGGTATCACCAAGGATCAGATGATCCGTATACATGGCCGCATTGTTGCTGGAATTAAATGGAATCCGGCTTCGTTTCAGAACCGGGAATCTGCTAAAGGTGGCAATCCCAAATCCATTCTTGTTTGCCGGATCATTGGCGTAATAGACATCCGATTGGGGGAACTGACTGAGCTCCCTGGCAACATCAGATTGTCGCTCTCCCTTCCGGCTTGAGGTATAGTACTCCTGGAAACAGATGATATCAGGGGCTTGCTTTTGAATAAAACTGAAAATCTCATCTTTGGTAAGCGGGTCGTTTGTCCATTTGTAACGATCAAATCCCCTCACGTTATAGGAGAGAACCTTAAACATTCTGCCTGTATCTGTATTTGCAGGAATTTCATGGTTCCTGCCGCTTAATGGCAGAAGGTTATTCAGGTGATTCCAACCCAATAAAATCACGACCAGAGAAATGAGGAGCTCCTTCTTCAGACGGATAATCCAATAGAACAGGAAGACCAGGTTTATCAGCAGGAGATAGGGGTATGCCAGTCCGAACAGTGCGGGAAGAAAAAATTTTGAAGGGTTGATAATCTGTGCGAAATACGAGAACATGAGCGCAGCCACTGAAATCATGTTCAGGGAGAGAAGGATGCCGTATGAAAATCTATTCACGGTATTATTTCTTAGCACTCATTTTAAAGAGGAGCTCTTTTTCTTTGGATGTGAGGCTGTCGTATCCACCCTTTGAGATCTTATCGAGGATCTCGTCCACATCCTTCTGCTCCATTCGTTTTTGCTTGTTGTAATCCAGGTCGTTAGCAGGTTGTTTGTGGGTGACTCTCAATTTTTGAGGCCTGGGTTTAAACCAGGTGGCAATGCCATCCATCATGCGGTCAAAACCGCGTGTAATATCTTTACCCTGCCTGTAATAGTAGGCAAAAAGAAAACCTGACAGGGCACCCCCGATGTGTGCAATCTTACCTCCGGTATTATCCGAAAATTCAACCAGGGAGGTTACCACAAACATGGCCAGTGCAATATACCCGATCTTCACAGGGCCGATAAACATCAGATGCATTTTTCTTTCGGGCCTGTAGGTTGCCACAGCTACAACAACAGCCATTACGGATGCGGAGGCACCAAGGGCAATGGCGTTCTCTTTAACCTGGTTAAATACAGGGAAGAGGTTATAAAATAGTACGAAGAGGAGACCTCCTGTAAAACCGCCCACCAGGTAAGTGCTGAGTAGTTTTTTAGTCCCCAGTTCCTGGATAAACACCATTCCAAACCAGTAGAGCCAGAGAAGATTGAACAGAATATGCATGAATCCCTCATGGAGGAACATATAAGTGATTACAGTCCAGGGTCTGCGCACAAGAACCTCGGGGTTGGAGGGGATGGCCAGGTACCTCAGGAAGGTGTCATATAATTCCGGAGCATTTGATAAGAGCAGTATAATTCTGACAATTTGTACTGCCAGGAAGAGACCCAGGT
Source organism: Bacteroidales bacterium (assembly GCA_046485075.1). Taxonomy (GTDB): domain Bacteria; phylum Bacteroidota; class Bacteroidia; order Bacteroidales. Next base: position 7,291 of record JAWOHR010000034.1, on the reverse strand, counting down.
TCAGGTATATCAGCTTGTGAAGGGTTGTTCCCTGCTTAAAAGACTCCTTAATATCACCTACAATATTCATATAAACAACAAGTTAGTAGAAATTTCGGGTAAATCGGTTCCAGTACTTGATGAGAATGAACCCAAAAATCATACCACCCAGGTGGGCAAAGTGGGCAATGTTGTCGGTGGTTTGCGATATTCCAAGGAATAACTCCAATGCACCGAATCCGATCACAAGCCATTTGGCCTTGATGGGGAAGGGGATCGGTATGATGAAGAGTGGAGTGTTGGGGAAGAGCATACCGAATGCGAGCAATACACCATATACAGCACCTGAGGCGCCGACTGTAGGAGTTCTGAGTGCCCGTCCCAGGTCATAATAGGGATTTCCAGGTTTCATGATCTCGTTGAGCAAATGGCCATTGATCCGATCGACCGAATAGGCTGCCTTAAGCTCGGCCACCTCAGGTCCAAGCTGAAAGTAGAGTACAAGCGTGTGAAAAAAGGCTGCCCCCAAACCTGTTGCCAGGTAATAGATCAGAAATCGCTGACTGCCCCATACACTCTCCAGGGTTTTTCCAAACATCCACAATGCCCACATATTGAAAAAAATGTGCATGAGGTTTCCATGCATGAACATGTGGGTTACGATCTGCCATGGGCCGAAGAAGGGCGACTGAATGTAGAATAGTCCCAGCACCCCGCTCAGACTGATATTAAACATTCGCCCGAAAATCGAAGTAATCAGGAACATCATTACATTAATGATGAGCAGGTTCTTCGTCACCGGGGGAGTATTGCCAAATTGGCCAGAAAAAAAACGACTCATGATTCTAAACTTTAAATTGATTATCCAACTCTTCCACATCCATGATTCTCACAATGAGTTTACCCGTTGGGGTATAATTGGGATTTTCACAGGCAAACAGCTGGTCGGTAAGTTCCTGCATCTCCTGCTCCGACAGCTGCTGGCCGTAAGAAATGGCAGATGATCTGGCCGTGGAACGGGCGATCTTTTCAGGCATTCCCATATCCACCTCTCCATTGAGGGATTTAAACTGTTCGATCATCATCTCCAGTGTTTCCACAACACCCTTCCCTGATATTTGGATCTCAGAGGGCATTCCATGAATGACCACGCTGTGATTGCCAAAGTCCCGGATATCGAATCCCCGGTTTTCAAGATAGTTCATCATTTCAAGGCATACCTGGTAATCCCCGGCATTCAGTTTGACAGTTTCCGGGAATAATGATTGCTGCGCCAGAGACTGAGAAGTTTGCATGGACTGCACCATTTTTTCATAGATGATTCGCTCATGGGCTCTTCTCTGATCAATAATCATTAATCCTGATTTAACAGGCGAGAGGATGTATTTGTTCCTGATCTGTATGCGTTTCCCGGCATTGGGTGTGGCCGACGGTGCCGGATCGAACATCTGCTCCCAGCCTTCAAAACGTCCATCCTGGTAAGGCCTTACCCGTTTATCTCTGCGGTAGGCATCCTCTCCATCGAAAGGATTGTATGCCGGATTTGTCGTAATGGAAGGGGCTTTTATTTCAGTTTCTCTGTTCAGAACCGGTATATCAATGACTCCTTCAATGCTGAAATCCAGTGATGGGGAGAGATTATTTCTGCCTATGGATTCTTTAACTGCAGCCAGCAGTATGTGCCAGATGGGCTTTTCATGCTCGAATTTTACCTCGGTTTTAGAGGGATGTATGTTCACATCAATGCTCGAAGGATCCGTTTCCAAAAAGATGAAATAGGAGGGGATGTGGTCGGGCGAGAGGATCTGGTCATACCCGTTCATAACCGCTTTATGGAAATAAGGGTGCCTGATAAAACGGTTATTGACAAAAAAGAATTGTTCCCCATATGTTTTCCGGGCATACTCAGGCTTACCGATGAACCCGCAGATCTTAATAATGGAGGTCTCTGTCTCGATGGGCAGCAGGTAAGCATTTGTTGCCTTTCCAAAAATCCCGATAATCCGCTGTCGAAGGTTGCCTGCCGGGAGTTGAAGGATCTCGGTATCATTATGGTTCAAGGTAAAGCGGATCTCTGTATGGGTCAGGGCCAGGTGACTGAATTCAGTAATAATATGTCTTAGTTCTGTATGGTCACTTTTGAGGAATTTCCTGCGTGCCGGGATGTTAAAAAAAAGATTCCTGACCTGGAAACTGGTTCCAACCGGTGTTTGGACTGGCTCGACCAACTCAGTCTTCGATCCTGAGATGCGTATTCGCGTACCCAGTTGATCACCCCTTTTCCGGGTCTTCATATTTACTTCTGCAACTGCTGCAATTGAAGCAAGCGCTTCACCCCTGAATCCTTTGGTCCGGATCGCAAACAGATCTTCTGCATTGGTGATCTTGGAGGTTGCATGCCTTTCGAAGCAAAGAACGGCATCTCCTTCCGACATTCCATTCCCGTCGTCCATAATCTGGATCAATGTCTTCCCTGCGTCCTTTACCTGCACGGTGATGGTTGTAGCCCCGGCATCAACCGAATTTTCCATCAGCTCCTTGACCACCGAGGCCGGGCGTTGAATAACCTCTCCTGCTGCGATCTGGTTGGCCACCGCATCACTTAACAAATGGATGATATCGGCCATCTACGCGAAAAATATCAGGTAGGCAATGATTAAAAGTATGACCAGGATGACCACCAACCTCAGGTTACTGTTTCTCGAAGCTTTGAGTTTCGTCTGCTGGCGGATTTGTCTGAAGGAGCCTCTTCGAATGGTGGTCCTGTTTGGATCCCTCGGGACCCCGATACCCATATCCTGCCGGATCTGCCTGACCCTCTCCTCAAACTCCTCTTTCTCAGGATCCCAATACCTTGGGGTATATTCAAACCGCTTATGTTCCGGGAGTTTTATAAACCTGGGTAAACCCATTGAATTCTGTTTTAGCATGTAAAGTTAGTAAAAAGTGCTCAGATCACAGTGAAAAGTGAACAGTGCACAGGACTAAGATTGCAGTGCAAAGGCTAAGAGGTGCTTTTCGGGGTGCGAGTGATGCGAAAGTTAGGGCCAAATGGTAAAGTTTCTTAATTTTGAAAATATGAAATCCATTATAGAAGCTAACCTGGCTGAAGCAAAAGAGGTCCTGAATGAATTCATGGGCTCCCCGGAAAACATTGCCTCGGTGGAATCTGCTGCCGAATTATTTATTGAGTGTCTGAGATCAGGCCATAAGATCATCACATGCGGAAACGGGGGGTCGATGACTGATGCCATGCATTTTGCAGAGGAGCTTTCAGGTTCTTTCAGGGAGAAGAGAGCAGCCCTGGCTGCCATCTGTATATCCGATCCGTCACACCTCTCATGTATCGCAAATGATTTTGGAATGGAGTATGTCTTCTCCAGGTATATTGAAGGTGTCGGACAGGAAGGAGATGTCCTGTTAGCCATCAGTACCTCGGGCAACTCCATGAATATCATTAAGGCAGCTGAGGCTGCCAGGGTTAGAGGGATGAAGGTGGTGGGTCTCACAGGAAAAACCGGCGGTTTGCTGGCCGGACTGACGGATGTGGAGATACGTGTGAAGGGCAGGAAATACTCCGACCGGATCCAGGAGGTTCACATTAAAGTGGTGCATATTCTTGTCCTTCTCATCGAGCAGGGCCTTTTGTAATCTATCCAAAAATTGAAGGGGCCATCCCTTTCAGGACAGCCCCTCTTCTGAATCGGCTTATTTATCCAGGATTAATTATTTTCTGCAACAAATTTGACCGGAACCACTACGTTTACCTTCACGGATTTCCCACGCTGTTTGCCGGGAATCCAATTTGGCATTCCTTCAAAAACTTTGACAGCAGGAGCTTCAAATTCCTTATGGGTACTGCTCACAGCTTTAATATCCCTAAGTTCTCCGGACGCAGGAACGGTAAACTGAACCAAAACTTCCCCGCCTGTACCTTGCTTCTTTAGTTTTTCAGGATACTCAAGTTTGGAATAGATATAGGTTTTTAATGCGGTCTTTCCACCCGGAAATATGGGATATTCCTCCACCACATAAAAGATATCACCCTCACTATTTATAATATCCTCTCGCTCTTCCTGTGCTTCTTTTTTGGCTAATACAGCTTCCCCTGTTGTTTGATCAGGATCGGTATCCAGGTCCATTTTATAAATTTCTTCTTCAAGTTCAAGAGGTTTATGGCCTATATCTGAGGCTTTCACCCGAAGGGTTTTAAAACCAACAAATGAGATTACGATTTCAGGATTTCCCTCCACGTTCAGTGCAAAGTTACCATCCAGGTCAACAACGGTACCTGCGTACGTAGATGCTACGACAACTGCTGCACCGGGGGCGGGTTCCCCCGTTTCTGCAATTACCACTTTCCCTGTAATGGTTTTCTGTTGCGTCGGGGCCATTCCGGTAGCCAGTCCCATGACCATGAACAGGACGGGGACAAGCAGGGTCATTTTAATGATCCCTGCAGTTGAATTTTTTGGCTTTTTCATCATTTTAAATCTTTTAAGTGTGAGTGAATGATTAAACTGGTTACCCAGCCTGAACACGTTCACCCCCAGGGTGTGGTTGAGCAGCTGGGCCCTGTAAAGGGCCGGATTTACTCCGGCCGTCAGCACCTGCCTGTCGGCAAGATGCTCGTGGTTCTCTTTAATCATCCTGGAAATAAGCCATGAGAAGGGATTAAACCATGTGAGGAGCAGGGATAGCTCCATGACCATCAGATCGATGAAATGGAACTGTTTTACATGTGCTCTTTCATGGAGAAGTATATTGTCAAGATCCTCCTTGTCCCGCAGTGAATCCGGGACGAAAATCTTTGTAAAAATGGTAAACACCTGGTCGGAGTGGGTGAAGACGATGCCCTCCCGGGTTCTGTTCTTTTTCCAGGTCAGGTTCCATCGTATGATTATAAAGAGGTTCTTAAAAAACATGATCGAGAGACCTGCCAGGTAAACCATCACTCCGATTTTAATCCAGTTAACGGTAATGCCGGTGGTCGATGCAGTATTGTTGATACTGAACGGCAGGGCTGTTTCTTCGCCCGGGTCTATAAACACCATGGGGGTCAGATGAAGCAGCAGGTCGGGTTTCCGGAAAACGATTAAAGGAAAAATCCATGATGTCAGCAATCCCAGTAAAAGGTAAAATCTTTTAAGGTTCAGGTTGGGATCATTTCTCAGAAGGAAATAGTAAGGAACCGAGATGATCGCCAGTCCGGCAGCGACTTTCAACAAATATATTTGCAGGTCAATCATGGTTATCCTTGTCAGCCAGTTCCGATTCAATCTCGCCCATTAATTCCTGAAGTTCACCCAGGCTCAGATCGTTTTCCCGCGCAAAGAATGCCGCCATCCGGGGAAGTGATCCGTTAAAGTAGTTTGCGGCGATACCCGAAAGGTGTCCTACCAGGTAATCCTTTTTATCCAGTAAAGGCCGGTAGAGATAGGTGGTTCCAACAGCCTTATGATCCACATATCCTTTTTTCTCCAGAACTCTGACCACAGTCGAAACAGTCGTGTAAGGTGTTCCGGTCTGATCCAGTTCGTTCATAACATCCCTGATGGTGCATTCCTTTAGCTTCCAAAGGATCAGCATGATCTCCTCCTCCGCTTTTGTAAGTCTCTTTATCATGACAGTGGTTTCTGTGTTCCGGACAAATATATAACTTAAAATAACGTAAAGCAACTAAAAATGCAGTAGATTAACTTAAAAATACGTAAATGTATTGATATTTTGAGATTTAGACTCTTGAATAAGTGCGATAATTCCCTGTTCACCTCATTAATCCCTATACAGATCAATGATGCTGGTAAAGGTCTATAGCAGTACATACAGGGGGATAGAGGGCACGCTTATCTCCATTGAGGTCCACATTACCCAGGGAATCAGATTCTTCATTGTGGGCCTGGCTGACCATGCCATCCGGGAGAGCCAACAGCGAATCGAATCTGCTCTCTCCAATAATGGTTTCGGATGGCCCCGTTTCAGAGTGGTGATTAATCTGGCCCCTGCCGATATCCGTAAGGAGGGTACGCATTTTGATTTGCCTCTGGCTATCGGAATCCTTGCAGCCAGCGGCCAGGTGGGGAAAACCCTTTTGGAGCAATACATGGCCCTGGGAGAGCTCTCCCTGGATGGTGGAATCAGACCTGTAAAAGGCGTATTGCCCATGGTCCTTCTGGCCCGTAGAAAAGGTTTCACAGGGGTGATTGTACCCTATAAAAATGCAGCAGAGGCTTCAGTGGTGGAGGGGATAGAGGTCATTCCGGTTGCCCATCTGACTGAGGCAGTCTCATTTTATAATGGTGATAGGGGGGCTGGCCGGGTGAGAATGCTTAAGGACCCTGAGGGTGAGCCGCAGCGGATTCCTCATTCACTGGATTTTGCTGATGTGAAAGGACAGGATGCTGTGAAAAGGGCCATGTTAATTGCTGCAGCCGGACGGCATCATATCCTTTTGATTGGATCCCCCGGTTCGGGGAAAAGTATGATTTCCCGGCGACTTCCGACCATATTGCCACCCATGTCACTGGAAGAGTCGCTGGAAACCACTGTAATCCATTCGGTGGCCGGAAATGTCGCTGCAGAAAACGGACTTATTGAAACCAGGCCTTTCAGAGCGCCCCATCATTCCATTTCCAACATTGCCATGATCGGGGGAGGAAGTTCTCCCCAGCCCGGTGAAATATCCCTGGCCCACAATGGAGTTCTTTTCCTGGATGAGCTTCCTGAATTTAAAAGGCAGGTCCTTGAGGTGTTGCGGCAGCCCCTTGAAGAGCGTGAGATCCATGTGAGCAGGGCCAGTTACAGGGTGGTTTATCCCTCGGATTTTATACTTGTAACAGCCATGAATCCATGTCCCTGTGGTTACTACACTCATCCCGAGCGTGAGTGTAGCTGTGGCCCCGGGATGATCAGGCAATACCTCTCCCGCATTTCAGGGCCATTGCTGGACCGGATCGATATGCATATGGAAGTGGCCCCGGTTCCATTTGAGAGGCTATCGGCTCCCGACGGAGCAGAAGAGAGTTTAGCAATGCGGAAGCTGGTGATTTCTGCCAGGGAACTCCAAAGAAAGAGATTCAACGGTATCACAGGGGTACAGTATAATTCGGGGATGGGAACCTCTCTGAGGAACATCCACTGTGTACTGGATCAATCCGGGAGAGCAATCCTCAGGATGGCCACTGAACGGCTTGGCCTTTCGGTAAGGGCATACGACCGGATTCTGAAGGTAGCCCGCACCATCGCAGATCTGGAGGGAAGCGAAAAGATTCTTGCTACAAATGTGGCCGAGGCAGTCAGTTATCGTAATCTG
>JAWOHR010000192.1:0-27242 GCA_046485075.1 Bacteroidales bacterium | reverse complement strand
GGACTGGTCATTAGTCAGGATGAATATATTTTCATTTCAGGAGGGTTTCAAACCAGTCTTTATTATTCAGATGAAGATTCTATTGAAAGTGTTGGCTTTGAGGATATTTTTTTGGCAAAATATGATCTTGATGGTGCAAATGTATGGTTTAAGAACATTGGGAAAGGGCAAAAACGTCAGAGACCCACTTGCCTTGGGCTTGATCTGAATGGAGATCTCCTGTTAGGCGGATATTTTGCGGATAGTATTCAATTTTCTGATGATCTGACTGTTTATACAGACAATTCTTTCAAAGATTATTTCATAGCTAAACTTGAACCCACTGACGGTCTCGCGCAGTGGTGCAAACCATTAAAATCAATTGATACAAATTTCTCGGGATTTATCTATGCTATTACAGCTACTGACAACAATTATTATATCTCAGGTGTATTCGCAGATTCTGTGGATATTGGAATAGATACAATTGTTTCAGAAACAAAGAATTATTACGATACTCACTTAATAAAATCAGATAAGCAGGGAAATTTTGAGTGGATAAGATTAATAAAAGGGGCCAATCATGATTATTCATACAGGTCCTCAGTAGATGCAGATGAAAACATATATATTACAGGTTATTTTAATAGTCCGCAATTGACAGTCGACTCTACTGAGAGTGAATCAATTGTTGTTGATCAAACTGGTACCGACTATGATTTTTATATTGCAAAATATAACTCACTTGGAACTCTTCAATGGATAAGGTTAAATGGGGGTAAGGCGAGAGACCGACTCTTTCGCGCTGAAATCTTTGATAACATGTTGAATGTAAGTGGCTATTTTGCAGATTCACTATACTGGGGTGGGATTCTTCTTACCACGAATGGTATAGCGGATCAGGATATGTTTACGGGTAGCATTGATTTTGATGGAAATTACCGTAATGCTAATAGCTTTGGAGGCACTAATAATAGTTCAGAGTCCGGAATTGCCGTTTTTAATACCCCTGATGCATTATATAATGTAATACTATCTAATTCGGCATTGCTCGTTCTCGGACAGGACATATATACTTCGACAACTGGATTTAACTACATTGTCATGGGGATTGTTAGTTGTCTCCCAATCTCCATCGACAACACAATCTACACGAACGTACAAACATGTTATGGTGATAGTACGGGATCCATTCAGATTGCGGCCAGCGGTGGATTTGAGGGTCCGTGGCAGTATTCCATCAACAATGGTTTGAAATACCAGGCTACTCAATATTTCCCGAATTTACCTTCGGGGAGCTACCAGGTCGTTGTGATTGACAAGGAGGGTTGTAGCCAAACCGGGCAATTGGTTTCTCTTACTCAGCCAGGTGAGCTGATGATCGAAGTGATCAGTACGAGTGATATTACGGCAGACGCTGATGGATCGATTGTGGTAGGGGTGCAGGGTGGTAAGTCTCCTTATACCTATACGTTGCTTCCAAATAACCTTATGCAAGGCTTCGGAACATTTACTTTCGGTGAAGGGGACTCGGGCATCTATGTGGTTGAGGTCAATGATGGACAGAACTGTGGACCGGTGGCTTCGGATTCCATAGTAATTCTGGACCTTACATATGTTGGAATGGAGGATTTTTCCGGGATTGCTCTGAAGATATTCCCGAATCCTTCCACTGATGTTGTGACGGTGGAGATGCCATTGGAGGCGGATGAGGTGACCATGGAGTTGTTAAATCTGGCCGGTCAGGTGGTGACGAGCCGCCAGGCTTTTACCACTGGAGGATTTCTCAGGGAATCTTTAGATGTCTCCGATCTGGCTCAGGGCATGTACATGCTGCGGGTGAACGGCCAGACGCTGAAGTCGGCCATTGTGGTCAATTAGTGCAAATAATAGATCGAAATATTCAAAGCCCCGCAGCAATGTGGGGCTTTTTCATTCAGATCAATTCCTTACATTTACCATTGAACTCAGGAATCAACATAAGGATGAGAATACTTATTATTGGAGGAGGGGGACGGGAACATGCGATGGCCTGGTCTATCGCAAAAAGCCCTCAACTCGAAAGACTTTTTATTGCACCCGGAAATGCGGGGACTGCCGAACTGGGAACCAATGTACCCATTGGAGTCGAGGACTTTGATTCCCTTAAAAAGCTGGTAATCGATGAGGGAATTGAGCTTGTACTGGTTGGGCCCGAAGTTCCACTGGTTGCCGGAATAGTCGATTATTTCAGGGACGACTCCGAGCTGGGGGATATTCCGGTGATCGGACCTTCAAAGGCAGGAGCGGCACTCGAAGGCAGCAAGGATTTCGCCAAGATATTTATGAAGGACAATGAGATCCCCACAGGTGAATTCAGTACTTTTATCGATTATACACTTGCGGAAGGATACTTTTTTCTATCTCAGCTTAAGCCGCCATATGTTCTGAAGGCAGACGGACTGGCTGCCGGGAAAGGGGTGCTGATTATTGATGACCTGGAAGAGGCAAAGAGGGAGCTTCACAGCATGTTGCATGGAAAATTCGGGAAAGCATCAACCAGGGTTGTGATTGAGGAGTACCTTTCCGGAATTGAGCTGTCGGTTTTTGTTCTCACCGATGGAGAAGGGTATGTGATCCTTCCTGAGGCTAAGGATTACAAACGCATCGGGGAAGGCGATACGGGACTGAATACGGGCGGTATGGGGGCCATCTCACCTGTTCCGTTTGCCGATGAGACGTTCCTTAAAAAGGTTGAAGAGCGAATTGTGAAACCTACCATTAGTGGATTGAAAGCCGTCGGAATCGACTATAAAGGCTTTATTTTCATAGGGCTTATGAATAAGGATGGCGATCCCTATGTCATAGAATACAACGTACGGATGGGCGACCCCGAATCGGAGGTGGTGTTGCCCAGGATCAAAACAGACTTCGTGGAGATTCTGAAAGCTACCGCCGAAAACAGGTTGAAGGATTTGAAGGTGGAGTTCGATGAGCGTACCGTTTCCACCGTGATGATGGTTTCGGACGGTTATCCGGGCAGTTATGAAAAGGGAAAAGTGATTTCAGGATTGGACAGGGTGGACGGAAGTATTGTTTTCCACGCCGGCACCAGACTTGCAGACGGGAAAGTGGTCACAGACGGAGGAAGGGTCATAGCTGTCAGTTCTTACGGAGAAAATATAAAAGAGGCCCTGGAAAAATCCTATGCCAATGCCGGAAAAATCGAATTTGAAGGCAAATATTACCGTCGGGATATCGGGTTTGATTTATAGTATGATACCATGGTTATTTATTTGGATATAACAGAGGCTGGAAGATGATCCTGTTGCGACTCTTCAAGAACAACCGGATCACGGGGATGGCAGGGATCTTTGTCTTTATCCTTACGCTATTTATCATATCAATGATACGGGCCGAAGAGGTAACCGGGTTCAGCGGGATGCCTTTTTATAACCTTATTTTTGGCGCGGTTCACAAAAGCCCGGTCCTGGACCGGATCATCGCCATGGCTTTTATGATCCTTATTGGATACATGCTCATCCGCATTGGAGCCAGATATGTTCTGCTGCCGATCAGGTCATTCATGCCGGCACTCTTTTTCATTTTAGTCTCAGCAGCACTGCCCGGGAGCCGGCAGGTAAGTCCGGCCCTGGTCGGATCAATTTTTTACATCTTTTGTTTTGCCATATTGTTTGATGTAAACGACAAGCCACCCGACACTTTCTCGGTATTCACGGCAGGGATCGTCCTGGCCCTGGGAGGTATGTTCTATCTGAAACTGGTCTGGTTTCTGCCGCTGATCTGGATCTCGCTGGGAACCCTGAGGACAGTTACCTGGAGAGAATTATTGTACCCGGTCATCGCCTACTTTCTCATGGGTCTATTCCTCTTTACCTGGTACTGGGGAGTCATGGATCATGGCGCTCAGTTTTCAGAACTTATAGCCAGGAACCTTGCTTTTAAAGGAAGCTTTGAACACTTGTTGCAAACCTATCACTTCAGTGTCTTGATTTACTATGGATTCATCATGCTCCTGGTAATAGCAGCAAGTGTATATATGATCGTCCGGTTCCAAACAAGGAAGACGGTGGTCCAGAACATTTACCAGGTTCTTTTTTATATTTTCATTGCCGGGATGCTCTTCTTCACGCTGATAGCCGGGTTTGAACCGGCCGCCCTGGTCTTCATCGCATTTCCGGTTTCCTACATCCTTTCCAATTTCTTTCACAGGAAACAAAATCCATGGACCCACGAATTAATCCTGTGGATCCTGGTAGGATTACTGGTTTACGTGCAATGGATGACCTGATCTTCAATTTATTGAAGAATTCAGTTTTGGCAGTCCCCCGGAGGGGATGGACTTCAGGGAATAACCCTTTTCGGCCAGGAACTCCAGGGTACGGGGGAGTGCGAAATAAAGGTTGTCGCTGGCCTTGTCCGAATCATGGAAGACGATGATGGAACCGGGTCTCACATTACGGATTACATTCTGAAGCACACGGTCTCCGTCAAGGGAGAGGTTGTAATCAATACTCAAAACATCCCACATGATCAAGTCGTACTGTTCCAGCACGGCCTTCACCTGTCCGGGAAGGATCCTGCCATAGGGCGGACGGAACAGTTTTGAATCGATCAGGTTGGAGGCCAGATCGATGTCATCCATATATCGTTTGATACTGGTACGGAATCCTTTCAGGTGGCTGTAACTGTGGTTTCCAACGCTGTGACCGGCCTCGAGTATCTGCCTGTAAAGTTCGGGGTGTTTGTCCACATTACGACCCAGGCAGAAAAAGGTGGCTTTTACAGCAGCATCAGCAAGCCTCTCAAGAACCCAGGGGGTTACACCCGGTGTTGGACCGTCATCAAATGTAAGATACACATCCCTGTGATCTCCATGGAAGTCCCACGTCATCCTGTTCAGGGCACGGGTCAGTAATGAAGGTGGCCTTACAATTAGCATACCTATATATTAACGGAACAGGCGCTCATAATCTTGCCCGTAAACCGAAAGCTTCTCCTCGAGCCTTCTTGCCGCATCCATCTCACCATAACCCAGGCACATACTTCTCAACGCATTGATATCCCTGACTGCAGAAAGAAAATCGTTGTCACTTTTGACAAATCTGGGGTTTCTCCTTCCCGATAACGACTTAATATATTCCAGTTCGGACACCAGCTGGGATTCATACTTCTCCACCATGGCATTTGCAGTGGTGTTATCGCCCGTACTGAAATATCCCTGTATCATCGGGGTGATGCCGGCATTATAAGGGACCGTTTCTTCGGGCATATGTTGCATGCATTCATCCAAAACCATTTTTGCACTATCCAGTTTGCCTTCATCCACAAGGGCTCCGGCCAGTACTGCAAATGCGTAGCGGTAGTGAATGGTCATCCTCAGGTTATTCTCATCCATATAGATACCCGGGGTATCCAGTCCACCCCAGTCGAACTCATGCATTAACTTCTGGTACATATCGTCTGCACTGACCGCACCAAGATAGCTGGAGTTGGGACTGTTCACAGGAGCCACCCTTAATGCAAGTCCCTCCCTGAGAAAATAATTCTCCAGGTTCAGATAGTTTTCGGACGAAACGGTGGTTGAAAAGTAGATGGGACGCTCCCAATTATTATTACCCAGCATATCCAGAACAACAAGCATGTTTTTATACAACACGGTTTCGGAGAGGGAAAATCTCACCTGATCAACACTATTGGCCTTAAATTCTTCAGGGACCACCCATTCGGGCAGGGAGGCCGGATCGGCCGGAATCACAAACTTCCTGGCCGGAATAAAGTATTGTCCCTGGTTGAAACGCGGGTCATCGGTCAGCATAAAAGCGAAGGCCTCTTTCAACGGAGCGTAATCGGCATCGATGGTTTTCATCAGCCTCTCCATCCTTGCAGTTTCTGCTTTTATGGCTGCTTCATCCAGTTGAATGCGCTGGGCAATCTCTGCGGTATTGAAGGTCCGTAAATAACCATAAAATTTCATGGGATCCATGTTCGTCTCAAGGGCAAGGATGGCCCTGTAGTCGTTGGCATGATTCTGCGGCAGAAGGGAAGATTCAATGATATCAAGGGTGTTGGAATAGATATCCATCACCTCGGCTTCGTACTGATCCCTGTTCAACTCATATTTCTCCTTGATCAGGGCTCCGGCCGATTCCACCAGGTAGGCATAATCGCGCTTCCCCTGCTCATACTGCTCACGGGTCATGCTGATGGGCAGTGCATAGGAATCATAAAATGTCTGCTTCATCTGCTCTATGTACCAGTCGGCCGTCAGATAACTCAGATTCACAATCCTGACATCGGTCCGGAATCCCTCCACCTCCTGTACATACCAGAGCGGGAACGTATCATTATCACCATTTGTAAACATGATGCCACCGGGCAGGCAGGAATTAAGGAAGTTCTTTGCAAAAGCAGGGGCCGTGAAACGATCCGAACGATCGTGATCGTCCCAATTTTCTCTGGCCATTATCCCGGGCACCAGGAATAGTGTCGCAGCCACCACTGCCCCCGCGGTAACCACACTCTTTTTTCGTTTCGAAACCCATTCAATCAGTCCGGCCACACCAATCCCGATCCAGATGGCAAAAGCGTAAAAAGATCCCGAGTAGGCATAATCACGTTCCCGGGGTTGAAAGGGATACTGGTTCAGATAAACCAGGATGGCCAGGCCGGTCATAATGAAGAGCAATCCAACGACCCAGAAATCTTTCCTGTGCTTCCTGTAGTGGTAAACAGCCCCTGCAAGCCCCAGCAACAGGGGGAGCAGGTAGTACTTATTGTTGGCTTTGTTCTTAGCGATTGAATCGGGCAGATTCCCCTGAGGTCCCAACCTCGCCTGATCAATAAACCTGATCCCGCTGATCCAGTTCCCCTTATTCAGTTCGCCATGCCCCTGGATATCATTTTGCCTTCCGGCAAAGTTCCACATGAAATAACGCATGTACATATAGCCGATCTGGTAACGGAAAAAGAATCGCATGTTCTGTCCGAAGGTTGGGATGGCGATGGGGCGGCTGCGATCATAACTATAACCACCCATACGGTTCTGGACAGGATTTCCCTGTTGATCCCGTCTCAGATCAAACAGATCTGCTTCATCCATTTTCGCCCAGTAGATATACTCATTGGCATGACGGTCCTGGTTACTCCACATACGGGGGAATACACCTTTTGAATCGCTGTCGTAATGATATTCCCGGTTCCTATCCACCTTGTAATACTCTTTCTCACCCTTATAATAACTGGGTTTCCCTTCCTTCACCGATGTGGGCCTCGAGTTGAAGAATGCACCATAAACCAGGGGATTATCTCCGTATTGCTCGCGGTTCAGGTAGCTCAGCAGTGAGAAAACCGTATCGGGGTTGCTCTCATCCAGTGGCGTATTGGCTGCAGAGCGGATCACGATTACTGCATAGGAAGAATATCCAACCACAATAACAAACAGGGCCAGAAGTACAGAATTCCACAATACCTTCCCTTTATTGTGGGTATAGTAAATTCCGAATATCATTGCTCCGAAAAGCAGGACCGAATAAAATATCACCCCAGAATTAAATGGTAACCCCATGCCATTGACAAAAAGCAGTTCGAACTTACCCGCGAGTCCGGTCAGCCCGGGAATCATCATGTAATTTACCACACCCAGGATTCCCACCGAAACGACTATGGCCGCAATGACACCCTTCACCGTCGGGGTATATTTCCTGAAATAATAGACCATGATGATGGCCGGAATGGCAAGCAGGTTCAACAGGTGAACCCCTATGGAAAGGCCCATCAGGTAGGCGATCAGGATGAGCCACTTATTGGATCCCGGTTTGTCTGCAACATTCTCCCACTTCAGAATGGCCCAGAATACAACGGCCGTAAACAGCGAGGAGGTGGAATAGACCTCTGCCTCAACAGCAGAGAACCAGAAAGAGTCTGAGAATGTATAAGCCAGTGATCCCACCACGGCGGCGCCGAAGATAGTGATCATGGCCACCGGACTTTGGGAGTCTTCCGTAGAGTAGAATTTCTTCACCAGGTGGGTCAGTGTCCAGAACAGGAATAAAATGGTAAATGCACTGGCTGTGGCTGAAAGAATGTTCATGGTCACAGCGACCCTGGAAACGTCACCGCCGGCAAAAAGGGTAAAAAATCGACCGAGAATCATAAAAAAAGGAGCCCCCGGGGGGTGCCCGACCTCCATTTTATAGGCCGTTGCAATGAATTCTCCACAGTCCCAGAAACTGGCAGTGGGTTCCATGGTTAAGAGGTATACGATCAGCGAAACCAGAAATACGCCCCATCCCAGTATAAGGTTATAACGTCGGAAATTTTCCATTCATTCAGAGTATGTGATACAAAAAAGTATGCAAATATATAATAATTATAAATTTGAGGCCACCGCACAGCCTGGCACAATGGTTAAAGATTCATAACAAACCGCCAGGGCATGCTCTTCCAGGGCTCCCCGGCATAATCTATTCCCACACGCGGACAGGCCGTAAAGTCAGGAACAATTCCGCTATCTTCAATCCTGATGCGATCTGAACAAACCAGGTCCTCCCCGTTAAATTGCTTATCCACCCCCAGAAGCCGGGTAACCCTTCCGGGGCCGCTGGCCTCACGAACTCCCCTGATCAAAACTGCCTGGGGGATCCCAATGACCGAGGTGACCACATTCATCATCCAGTACATTCCATAGATCAGGTACATGTAAAGGTGCCCGCCATCACCGAACATCACCTCGGTGCGGGTTGTCCTTCCCTTGCTGGCATGACAGGCCAGGTCGTCCAATCCCCTGTATGCCTCCGTTTCTGATATTGTGTAAAATGATTCAACTCCTTTTTTGCTGACCAACCTGAAATGCTTTCCCAGAAGATCCGGGGCCACCTCCAGCACATCGCGGCGGAAGAATGCCCTGTCAAGCCTACTGTCCATTCCGCCAGCTTAGTCTGTTCCTTAACCAGGGAAAGTCCGGCCCGAAAAGAAACAGAGAGTAGAAAAAAGCCACAAAAGCGGCACCTGCTGAGGTCTCCAGGGTATCTTCATTGACCATGGAGAGCAGCATCAGAATCATGAATCCCACGGCCAGGAATGAACGGTTCCGGTGGGCAAGATAAACCGGCGCGATCAATGAAAACAGGCAGATCAGGAAGCCGGGTATCCCAAAAGCAATCAGAAAGGTGAGGTACTGGTTATGAGCCCTCCTCCTCCATTTCGGCTCAAGCGGTGAATTGACACTGTCATAATACGCTTTGAATGCCGCCTTCACATCCCCGTTTCCCACACCATAAAGAAGGTTATTCCTGGCGATCTTCCACCCGGCATCCAGGTAGAGGTACCTTTGAACGACCGATTTTTCGTTGGGACTGTACCCCAGCTTGTACCGGTCAATTTCCCAAATCACCTCGTATATCCTGGGATAGAGTCTGAATCTCTGGAGATAGAGATAGTTCGCTACACCCATCTCAACCGCTTTAATCTCGGCATTTGACAGTTGCCTTACACCGGCAGCATCCTTTCGCAATCCCTTGGAGGTGAGAAACCGGATCAGCGTACCCCGGATGGTATTACCATTGAGGGTTTTACCCCTGAAGTCAATATCGCTCACCTTGTTCCACTCCTCCTCCATCTCCTGATCACAAATGTGCAGCCAAACATAATGGCCATTCTCCACCTCCCTGAGGTTTGGATGGTTTTTATAAGGATTACCAAGTACGGTATAGGAGTCGATCTCATCAAAATGGATCTCATCAAAAGTGTAATACTTATTAATGGCCTGACCAATATATACAATGGAAAAGAGGGGGATCATGACCACCGGCATAAACACCATGAAACGTATGGCAGAATCACGAATTTCAAATACCGCCCTGACAATCAGAAAAAAGCCAAGAAATCCCATGATCACAATTCCTGAAAGTGATTTCAGCAAAATCAGGAAAATGGGGAACCAAACCAGTCCCAAAAGATACCATATGCGCTCAAACCGGGTAAGTGAATTCCGTTGCAGAAAAAGGTACCACACTACGATCAGTATGGTGAGGACAACCATCAGGGAAAACCGGATATGGCTTATGAAAAGAGAAAGGTCCCGGTAACCTTCAATCTGCACAGGCAGCCAACCCAGCAAAGCCATCACCGAGGCCATGGAAGCCACAAAAACTGACATTGTAAATAAGAGAAGAATGCGATTCACCTGGCTCCGCCGAAGGGGTTCGGATGTACCCAGAATCAACGGAAGTACAAACAGGGACACCTTCACCCGCATATCTGTATAACTGTAAAGTCCATCATACGACCAAAGAAGGCCGATGGCATGAAGCAGGTAGAGTGATAACAGGACCCAGATTGCCGGGTTTTGCCTGAGCCGTAACCATTTTGCACGGTACCTCCCCTCCAGGAACCAGTTCAACAACAACAATATCTGTGACAGGGTAACCGAAAATATGGATAGTGGCAGGGATACCGCCAATAGGATCAGGCCATAGAAATAGACCTGCTCATGAATTTGTTGTCGGGTTAGTTTCATGGATGAACAGCAATCCTATCTATCTATAACTATTCTGCCCCTCTTCTATTGTGTAGTACCTCAGATTTATAATAGAATTATTATAGGAAATTTATTATTGATATCTTCTTGTTTTAAAGAATTTTGTTGTATTTTTGCGATCCATAAAATTTAGGACAAACACGGATAGAAGTGAATACGTTAAGTTACAAAACAGTTTCGGCCAATAAAGAGACCATCCAAAAGGATTGGTTTGTTGTTGATGCCAAGGATGAGGTACTGGGAAGACTTGCTTCAAAAGTTGCCATTGTACTCAGAGGAAAACATAAGCCCGGTTTCACTCCGAATGTGGACTGCGGTGATAACGTAATTGTTATCAATGCTGAAAAAGTGAAGCTTACCGGCAATAAGATGAGTGAAAAGCAATATGTACGCCACACAGGTTATCCGGGCGGACAACGCATCGAATCTCCTGAAGATCTGCTGGACAGAAAGCCCGAAGCAATTGTGGAAAAAGCGGTTAGGGGCATGCTCCCAAAGAACCGACTGGGAAGCGAACTCTTCAGAAATCTTTATGTTGTGGTTGGTGAGACTCATAACCACGAGGCACAGCAACCCAAGAATCTGGACTTAAATAAAATTAAATAATTGCCATGGAAGTGATCAACACGATCGGAAGAAGAAAAGCAGCCATTGCCAGGGTATATTTGTCAGAAGGCAAAGGTCAGATTACCGTAAACAACAGGGATTTCAAAGACTATTTTCCCGATAAGCAACTCCATTATATTGTTGAACAACCCCTTGTTCTACTTGAATTACAAGGAACCTACGACATTAAAGTCAACCTCGATGGCGGTGGAATGTCCGGACAGGCAGAAGCACTTCGCCTTGGCATTTCCAGGGCCCTGATCAAGATGAACCCGGACTACAAACCTGCCCTCAGGGCTGAAGGTTTTGTAACCAGGGATCCGCGCGTTGTGGAACGCAAAAAGCCTGGCCAGCCGAAAGCAAGGAAGAGATTCCAGTTCAGCAAGCGCTAGAATTAAATTTCATTATATAAACATTGCGAAATTGGCCGGACTCCCTTTAGGGGCTACCGGTTGATTGACCAGCAAACATCAAAAAAATGCCACAAACCAACTTCAAAGAATTACTGGATGCAGGTGTACATTTCGGTCACCTGAAAAGAAAATGGAATCCTGCCATGGCTCCCTATATATTTATGGAGAAAAACGGGATCCACATCATTGACCTTAATAAAACAGAGGCCAAACTCGTAGAGGCTGCTGCAGCGATGAAGCAGATTGCCAAGAGTGGAAGGAAGATCCTGTTCGTTGCCACCAAAAAGCAGGCCAAAGATATTGTTGCCGAAAAGGTAGGTGCCGTGAATATGCCATACGTAACAGAGCGCTGGCCTGGCGGAATGCTTACCAACTTCCCTACCATCCGAAAGGCAGTAAAGAAAATGTCGACCATTGACAAAATGGCTACAGACGGAACCTTTGAGACCCTTTCCAAGCGGGAGAGACTTCAGATTGAACGTCAACGTGCCAAACTGGAAAGAAACCTTGGTTCAATCTCCGACCTGACCCGCCTTCCGGCAGCCATGTTCATCGTAGATGTTCACAAGGAGTACATTGCCGTTCGCGAAGCAAACAGGTTGAACATTCCTGTATTTGCAATGGTCGACACCAATTCCGACCCAAGGAACATTGATTTTCCAATCCCCGCTAACGACGATGCATCCAAGTCCATCTCACTGATCATCGGGTTTATTACCGATGCCATTGCAGAAGGTCTCGGTGAGCGCAAGATGGAAAAGGATAAGGATGACAAAGAGGCAAAGGAGACCAAACAACCTAAAGAGGCAAAAGACTCCAAGGGTAAAAGAGAGAGGGTTAAGGATTCAAAAGTTGAGATGAAACCTGTGGTGAAGTCTGCAGCAATTATTGATGAGCTTGATGAGGAGGAGGACAATTAACCCCGGGATCCTGATGATTGATTATAAACGCACATAAGAGAATTAAAGATATGGCTGAAATTAAAGCTGCTGATGTACAGAAACTGAGAAAAATCACAGGCGCCGGAATGATGGATTGCAAAATAGCTTTGCAGGAAGCTGAAGGTGATTTTAATAAGGCGATAGAAGTGATCCGTAAAAAGGGTCAGGCCATTGCAAATAAGCGCGCTGACCGTGAAGCTAGTGAAGGAACTGTGCAGGCAAAAGTTGAAGGAAAATTCGGAGCGATGATCTCCCTGAACTGCGAAACTGATTTTGTGGCGAAGAATGAGAATTTCGTCAAATTTGCAACCGCAATCCTCAAAGTTGCCCTGGCTGAAAAGCCGGCCAACCTGGATGCATTGCTTGCACTCCCACTGGACGGAAAGAGTATCGCCGAAAACATCATCGAGCAAACCGGTACCATTGGAGAGAAACTGGAGCTGGGATATTATGGTTCGATCACAGCAGAGAAGGTTCAGGCTTACAACCATTTCGGAAACAACCTAGCCACATTGGTTGGATTCAGCAAAGCTGATGTGAACGAACAGGTTGCCAAGGATGTAGCCATGCAGATTGCAGCCATGTCTCCGGTATCCGTTGACGAATCCGATGTACCTGAAGAGATCCTTGCACAGGAGAGAAGGATTGGCCGTGAGAAGGCTCTTCAGGAAGGCAAACCTGAGAACATTGTGGACCGTATTGCTGAAGGTATGGTCAAGAAATTTCTGCAGGAATCAACCCTTCTAAACCAGGAATTTACAAAGGATGCAAAAAAGAGTGTGCGCGAATACATCAGGGAATCTGATAAAGATCTTACTGTAACCGGTTTCTTACGATTCGCTGTTAAATAAATTGAAAATTTGTTTTCATTCCAAACCGTCCTGTTCACACCGGACGGTTTTTTTTTACCTGAAAAATGGGTTTCCCTGATCAATTTAATTCCTACTTTTAAATAAAAAACGGACCCGATGGCATACAAAAGAATTTTATTGAAGCTTAGCGGTGAAGCACTAATGGCCGGGCGATCTCATGGAATTGATCCCGAGCGTCTAGAGAACTATACCAATGAGATTATCGAGGTTTCCGCCATGGGCACCCAGGTGGCTGTTGTAATCGGCGGGGGTAATATTTTCCGCGGGATATCCGGGGTTGAAGCGGGATTTGACAGGGTTAAGGGTGACTATATGGGAATGCTTGCCACGGTGATAAACGGACTTGCACTTCTTTCCGCGTTTGAATCGAAAGGGAAAAAAGCGAGACTATTCACGGCCATCCGGATGGAGCCGGTTGCAGAGTTCTATTACAAACCCGGGGTGATCGATGCCCTCGAAAACAACGAGATTGTAATCTTCTCAGGGGGCACCGGGAATCCATATTTCACTACCGATACAGCCTCTGCTCTCCGGGCAGTTGAAATAGAGGCCGATGTGATGCTCAAGGGCACACGGGTGGACGGGGTATACAGCGCCGACCCGGAAAAAGACGCCGAAGCGGAAAAGTATGATGAGATTACCTTTAACGAGGCACTGCGGAAAGAGTTGAGGATTCTCGATCTGACAGCCTTTACCATGTGCAAGGAGAATGAGTTGCCCATTATTGTTTTCAATATGAATGAGAAAGGAAATCTGAAAAAACTCGTTTCAGGTGAAAAAATTGGCACTTTAGTTAAAATTTAGATAAATTAGGCCCGCTTAACACAACCGGAAGACCATGAATGAAGAAGTTCAACTCGTTTACGAAATGACCAGGGAACGTATGGAAAAAGCCCTTGAGCATCTAGACAATGAATTGGTTAGAATCAGGGCAGGGAAAGCGAACGTACACATCCTTGACGGGGTTGTGGTGGATTATTATGGCACTCCAACCCCCCTTAACCAGGTCTCAAATATCAGTACTCCCGATGCAAAAACCATTATGGTACAGCCATGGGAGAAGACCATGATCGATCCCATCGAAAAGGCTCTTATGAATTCGAATGTGGGAATCACCCCTTCAAACAATGGTGAAGTGATTCGCCTCGCCATCCCGCCACTTACGGAAGAACGCAGAAGAGATCTTTTCAAGCAGGTAAAAAACGAAGGGGAGAATGCAAGGGTAAGTATGCGAAACAGCCGCAGGGATGCCAATGATGAGTACAAGCAGATGCAAAAGGATGGCTTAAGCGAAGATGATGTTAAAATTGCAGAAGAGAGAATCCAGAAACTCATCGACGAATTCACTGAGAAGGTGGAGAAGATCGTCGAAGCCAAGGAAAAAGAGATCATGACCATCTGATTCCCCGCTCAGCAACCGGCCTCCTACATATCCAGAATCCTGAAGACCTCCGAGAAATCGGGCGAGAGAATAATTTCGGTACGCCTGTTTTTTCTCCTGGCTTCGGGGGTATCCGCCGGATCCACCGGAAGATACTCTCCGCGACCTG
Source organism: Bacteroidales bacterium (assembly GCA_046485075.1). Lineage (GTDB taxonomy): Bacteria > Bacteroidota > Bacteroidia > Bacteroidales. Next base: position 12,341 of record JAWOHR010000192.1, on the reverse strand, counting down.
CAACTGTGATATTCGTGGGTTTAATTTTGGGATTCCCCATAAGGATCCTGACAATGGAGGTGGCCCGCATCACACTTAAATCCCAGTTATCCTTGATCGATGAACCCTTTCGAAAGGGAACGTCATCTGTATGACCCTCAATCATGATATTAATATCCGGATTGTTTCCCAGAACCACCGCCAGTTGCTCCAGTGCCTTCACCCCGTTGGGATCCACCACGGTGCTCCCCGATTGGAAAAGCAGTTTCTCTTCAAGGGAAACATATACTTTCCCATCCTTCCTGGTAACAGTCAGTCCCTGACCCTCAAATCCCATGAGGGCATCGGCTACCTTGTTTTTCAGATCCTCCAGGACCCTGTCCTTCTCATGAAGCATCTTCTCCATCTCCATCAGACGCGCATTCCTGGCTTCCAGCTCGGCCTGCAGCCGGTTCACATCCAGTTTCTGCTGGTTTACATTTGATTCCAGTTGCTTTAGTAACTGCTCCTTGCGGGACAGGTCTTCCTGTGCACTCTGCAATTCGTTCAGCAACCTGCGGGTCTCCCTGGCACTTCCCCGCAATAACTCCTCATGGGTGGATTCCAGGTTGGTATACTTTCTTTCAAGACCGGCAATTTCCTCTTCCAGCTCTCCCAATTTCTGATAGATCCTGATGCTGTCCCTGACCAGCTGCTCCTGCTGACTTTCAACTTTCTCAATCTTGCCCATCATCTCCCGGTTCTCCACTGTGAGAAATTCATTCTCCTTCATGAGATCATCCCGCTCACCCTGCAGGTGATTGGTCTTTTCTGACAATTGGGTAAACTCCTTGGAGGGCACACACGAACCGAGGATAGCCGCCCCGATCAAAATATATAGGATCTTTTTCATTGCTTCTCTAGTTAGGATCAATCGTTCCAAATTACGCAAATTCGGTCCTTAATATATTGCGTTTTTTCACCACCGCCTTTTAAGATATTAACAAAGCGATTTATTCTTACCTTTGATCCAGATATCGAAACTGATGAAGGAGACCCTGGGAGAATACAAGCTTCTGGAAACCATTGATAGTCCGGCCGATATGAAACATTTGAAACCGGAAGAACTGATTCAGCTCAGCAATGAACTGAGGCAGTTTATCATTGAGGTCGTTTCATCAAATCCCGGCCATTTCGGCGCAAGTCTTGGAGTAGTAGAACTTACAGTGGCCCTTCACTACGTTTTTAATGCCCCGTTTGATCAGATTGTCTGGGATGTGGGACACCAGGCATATGGACATAAAATCCTTACGGGGCGTCGCAAAATATTTCATACAAACCGGAAATATGGTGGAATCAGCGGATTCCCAAAACCCGAAGAAAGTGAATATGACTCCTTCGGTGTAGGCCACTCCTCCACCTCCATTTCAGCAGCACTTGGGATGGCCGCCGGAAACGAGTATAACAAGGAGGTTGAAAGGCAGGTGGTGGCTATCATCGGAGATGGATCGCTATCCGCAGGTATGGCTTACGAGGCTCTGAATAATGCCGGTCATGCACGAAAGAACCTGTTGGTCATCCTGAACGACAATAACATCTCCATCGATCCAAGTGTGGGGGCCATGAAGGACTACCTGCTTGACATCGCCACATCCAGGAGGTATAACAAGGTCAAGGATGATGTTTGGAACCTGCTGGGATTCATGAACAAGATTGCCCCAAACGCCAGGAATTACGCACAGAAGATTGAGAATGCCATGAAATCCATTCTTCTCAAACAAAGTAACCTGTTCGAATCGCTGAATTTCCGGTACTTTGGTCCGGTTGACGGTCACGATGTGCTGCACCTTACCGATGTACTGAGGGATATGAAAAATATTCCGGGTCCGAAGCTGCTACACGTGATTACCCAGAAAGGGAAAGGATTTGCCAGGGCCGAAGCAGACCGGACCGCCTATCACTCTCCCGGGATATTTAACATGCATACCGGAGAGATTATCCGGAAATCTTACGATAAACCACAGCCCCCACACTACCAGGATGTGTTTGGTGAGACGATCCTGGAGCTTGCCCGTATCAATAAAAAAATTATTGGAATTACCCCGGCCATGCCCACAGGCTCATCCCTGAAGATCATGATGGATGAGATGCCCGACCGCACCTATGATGTGGGTATTGCTGAACAGCATGCGGTAACTTTCTCGGCCGGACTGGCTGCAACGGGGATGGTGCCTTTCTGCAACATCTACTCTTCATTCATGCAAAGAGCCTACGACCAGGTAATCCACGATGTTGCTATTCAGAAACTTCCGGTGGTATTCTGTCTGGACAGAGCCGGATTAGTAGGATCCGACGGTGCAACACACCACGGAGCTTATGACCTGGCTTTCTTTCGCTGTATTCCGGGAATGACAATCGCCTCCCCGCTCAACGAAGTGGAGTTAAGGAATATGATGTACTCCGCACAGCTCCACAAAGCCGGCCCCATGGTGATACGCTATCCACGGGGCAGGGGAGTCCTGGCGGACTGGAAACAACCCTTCAGCTTTCTTGAAACCGGCAAAGGGCAGCAGCTTTCAGAAGGTACCGAACTTGCCATACTCTCATTGGGCCCCATCGGGAACAAGGTTACTGAAGCAATCTCTGTGCTTGATCCGGAACACATCAGTGCAGCCCATTACGACATGAGGTTCCTGAAACCAATCGATCACAAATTACTGGATTCGGTATTCTCGCGGTTTGATAAGATCATCACCTTAGAGGATGCCTCTACCATCGGCGGACTGGGAAGTGCCGTGATTGAGTATATGAACGACCACAACTATAAGGCAAAAGTCCTGAGACTGGGTATTCCCGACCGGTATGTTGAACATGGAACACAGGAAGAACTCTATCACGAATGTGGTTACGACACAGCCGGTATCGTTGCCGCAGCGCGGAGCATGGTCACTTCCAAAATCCTTACCAGGGCGGTTTAACCTTTTTAAAGATCAAATTTGATGCCCTGGGCCAGCGGCAGGGTTTTCCCGTAATTGATGGTATTGGTCTGCCTTCGCATATATGCTTTCCATGCATCGGATCCGGATTCACGCCCTCCGCCTGTCTCCTTTTCACCACCGAACGCGCCACCAATCTCAGCGCCCGATGTACCTATGTTCACATTGGCAATTCCACAATCTGAACCCACACCTGATAGAAATTGCTCGGCCTCACGAAGGTTCAGTGTAAAGATGGCCGATGAAAGCCCCTGGGGTACATCATTGTTCAGTTGAATGGCCTCATCAATCATTTTGTATTTAATCAGGTAGAGCAGCGGCGCAAAAGTTTCGTCCTGAACGATCTGGTAGTTGTTTTTTACCTCCGCAAGGGCCGGCACCACATAGGTACCCGCTTCATAACCCCGGCCACTCAGGATTTCCCCTCCGAAGAGTATGATTCCACCCTCCTGTTTCACCTTTTCAATGGCATCCGTAAAGAGTCTGACGGCTCCTTTGTCCACCAGGGGACCCACCAGGGTCTTTTCATCAAGCGGATTACCGATGCGCCCCGCAATCTGTTCATAGGCCTTCACGAGCCTTGCTTTTACTGCATCATAAACCTCTTCCTGGATAATCACCCTCCGGGTACTGGTGCAGCGCTGTCCGGCTGTTCCAACAGCCCCGAATACAATGGCAGGTATGGACAACTCCAGGTCAGCCTCTTTGGAGATAATCAAGGCGTTATTGCCTCCCAGCTCCATGATCGAACTGCCCAGTCGCTTGCCCACAATCCCGGAAATATGTTTACCAACAGCGGTAGACCCGGTAACTGAAAACAGGGGGATTCTCCTGTCGGCTGTAAAATTATCGCCCATCACCGATGACCGGGCAATCACCAGGTTGAATACCCCCTCAGGGACATCATTCTCCCTGAGCACTTTTTGAATGATCTTCTGAATGGCTATGGCGCATAAAGGCGTTTTAGAACTGGGTTTCCATACCACCACATCTCCTGCAATAGCGGCAATCATAGCGTTCCAGGCCCAGACAGCCACAGGAAAGTTGAATGACGTAACCAGGCCCACAATTCCAAGTGGGTGGTACTGGTCAAACATGCGGTGGTTCGGCCTCTCCGACTGCATTGTATAACCATACAGCTGCCTGGATTGACCCACTGCAAAATCACAAATATCGATCATCTCCTGAACCTCGCCCAGGCCCTCCTGGAGGATCTTTCCCATTTCAAGTGTTACCAGGAAACCCAGGTCCTCCTTGGATTCACGGAGGGCCAGTCCGATCTGCCGGACCACCTCCCCGCGCCTGGGAGCGGGAACTGATTTCCAGGTTGAAAAAGCCTCAACCGCCCTGTTCATTACCGCTTCATAATCTTCCGCCGTGGCGTTGGTAACCCTTGCAATGACCTCACCGTCAATGGGAGATACCGATTCGGTTACATCCCCTTTTGTATCTAACCAGGTTTGCCCTGTGGTTGCCCCCCGGTTAACCTCACTGATCCCCAACCGGCCCAGAACCCCGATCACACTTTCCTCAAATTTGCGTTCCATGAAAAATAATTTATTTGTGAGCTTTGTCAGACAAAATTAGCAATGGATCACTTTATAAAAGATATTTTAGAACATGCAGATAAACCGGGTAAAAGAAGCTTGTCAGATTTGCTGAAAAACATTAACTTCGCTGCGCCCTGGAAATGAGTACAAAGTCCACAGTAATCAGCAAAAAAGGCCAGGGCATTTGTTCTTTTAAATTAAAGCTTTGAATTATTAAAGCACTGAGCACTGTTCACTGTGCACTGTGCACTACATTGCCCAGGTGGCGGAATTGGTAGACGCGCTGGTCTCAAACACCAGTGATAGCAATATCGTGCCGGTTCGATCCCGGCCCTGGGTACAACTCTCTTCCGGAATGTCAGATAAATCCACCTCTCAGGACAAACAGCTTGCCATAGATATACGCTACCTCCGAATGGCCAGAATATGGGCAACAAACTCCTACTGTAAAAGGAGACAGGTGGGGGCTCTTCTTGTGAAGGACAAAATGATTATTTCGGATGGATACAACGGAACACCGTCTGGTTTTGAAAATGAGTGTGAAGATGAATATGGTGTTACCAAATCCTATGTTCTTCATGCCGAGGCCAATGCAATTACCAAGGTTGCAAAATCAAACAACAGCAGCGATGGATCCACGCTTTACATCACCACATCTCCCTGCATAGAGTGTTCCAAGCTGATCATCCAGGCAGGAATCGTCAGGGTGGTTTATGAGGAAAAATACAGGATTACCGACGGGCTTGAATTGCTGGAACGATCCCGGATAGAATTGATCCATATTGAAGAAATTTGAGAAGATCCTGAAACAGGATCAGGGAGTATGAAACAATGAAGATTAAGAGAGAAAAACTAGTCGTCTTTTTACCGGTAATCATCAGTTTTGCTATTGTGGTCGGGATTGTGCTGGGTAACTGGATCACAACCATACGCATTCGTAACATCGTTACCAACGAAGTAACCAAACAAAATTTTTCCATCAGGCCGGGAGCCAATTCGGGTTTCTCGCTGACTCCAAAGGGAAACAAGATCTCTTCTGCACTTCAGTACGTCGTAAACGAATATGTGGACACCGTTGACCTGAACAGCCTCACCGAATCGGTCATGCCAACCCTGGTCGAACAGCTGGATCCTCACTCTGTCTATATCCCCGCCAGTGAGTTCCAGCGTGTATCAGAACCGCTGGTAGGGAATTTCAGCGGCATCGGTGTTTCCTTTAACATGACCGACGATACAGTGGCCATCATTAATACCATTCCAAACGGACCTTCCATGAGGGTGGGAGTGATGGCCGGCGACCGGATCATTATGGTGGACGATTCGCTGGTTGCGGGTGTAAATATGCCCAGCGACGACATTGTAAAGATGTTGAAAGGTCCCAGGAACACGGAGGTAAAGGTAACCATCTACCGAAGGGGGGTAACAAAACCCATCGATTTTGAAATCACACGCGATAACATCCCTCTTTACAGTGTGGATGTGGCCTATATGGTGAATGAAAACACCGGATATATCAAGATCAGCCAGTTTGCGCAAACCACCTACAGGGAATTTATGGAGGCTGTTGAGAAACTCAAAGCCCAGGGAGTGGAGAAACTGATCATCGACCTCAGGCACAATGGAGGAGGAATCATGGATGCGGCAACCATGATCGCAGACCAGTTTCTGCAGGAGGGGCAACTTATCGTTTACACAGAGGGCCGTACCCGTCCCAGGGAGAATGACTTTGCCACATCGCGTGGAATTCTGAAGGAGGACAAGGTTGTCATTCTCATTGATGAATCCAGTGCTTCTGCCAGTGAAATCCTTGCAGGTGCCATCCAGGATAATGACCGGGGACTGGTCATCGGACGGAGGTCATTCGGGAAAGGCCTGGTCCAGGAAGAGATGAGATTCCAGGATGGTTCTGCACTACGCCTTACCGTTGCCAGGTATTACACCCCGACGGGAAGAAGCATTCAGCGGCCATACGAAAAGGGAACCGAGGATTACTACTCCGATTTTCACGACCGGATCATGCACGGAGAACTGGAACACTTCGACAGCATCAAATTTGATGATTCTCAAAAATTTGTCACCCCCGGGGGTAAAATAGTCTATGGCGGTGGCGGTATTACCCCCGATGTGTTTGTTCCCATTGACACCTCCGGGACTTCAGAATACTATAACCAGGTCCGGAACCTGGGACTGATGTACCGTTTTGCCTTCTTTTATACCGACCAGAAACGCTCACTCCTTGAACCATTTACCACAGCCAGGGAAATTGAAAAATTCCTCGATAACCAGGAGCTCCTTCCGGAATTCATTGCATATGCAAAGGAGAAGGGGCTGGATCCCGATTACCCGGATATCCGTATCTCGCGGGACATCCTTCTTAAAACGATCAAGGCCTATATTGCCCGTAACCTGATCGACAACGAAGGATTCTATCCAATCATCGCCGATATCGATCAAACCCTTTTGGTAGCAATCGATACCATTTCGTCGCTTTAAGGACCGGTAATCCTGTGTGAAAATTCGAGGAGGCCTTTCGCTGAACGCTCAGCCTCTTCAATAAATCCCATGTGTCCGCTTTCCGCCAGTCGCAACAAAGAGGCGTGTGGCGCCAGCAAAGCCAGTTTTTCAAACACCTCCGCGGGAATATAGTTATCCTTCTTCCCACCGATCAGCAGCAGGGGAAGAGAGGGGTTGGAAAGGGTGTCTGAATGATCGGTCCGGTTCTTCATGCCGTTCAAAAGGGCAATGATACCCTGGTCCTCGTTCTGGCCCGCGATCTCCTCGCACCATATAACCTGTTTCTGAAACCGCCCGACATTGGAGTCAGCAAAGGCTTTTGGGATATTTACGTTGATAATCTGTCGCTTCCTGCCGCACAAAATAAGACTGATCTCCCGTTCACGATTGACCCTCTTTTCATCACTATCCGCAAAACAGCTCGAATGAAAAAGCACATAACCCGTCAACATTTCAGGATATTGTGCTGCAAAAGCCATGGCCACATACCCACCCATGGAGTGCCCAACCAGTATAATCCTTTTGATGCCTTCAGCCTCCAAAACCTGTTTGACCGAATCTGCCAGATCGTTCATGGAGTGTTCCTTTCCCCAGCAACCCGACCGCCCATGTCCGGGGATATCCGGGGTAATCACCCTGAAATGTTCTGTCAAACGGGGAATAAATTCCTCCCAGATTCTACCACTCTCCAGGTAACCGTGTAAAAGAACGATACAGTCACCTGAGCCCCTGTCGGTATAAGAGACTTCAATTCCTTTAAAAATTATGCTTTTTATCATCTCTACACCAGGTTTGATTGCATCAGATCTTCAATCTCACATGCCTCAATCGGGATATCAGCCATCAGATCCACCGGTCCGTTTTCGGTAATCAGTATATCATTTTCGAGCCGGATCCCAATTCCCTCCTCCTGAATATAGATTCCCGGCTCACAGGTCAGGACCATCCCGGGTGCAAAGGACTCCGACCGGTCAAACGGATCATGAACATCCATCCCCAGAGAGTGAGAGGTCCCGTGCATAAAGTATCTCTTCCAGAGCGGATCTGACAAGCGGCACTCCCGGGCCTCATCAATGGTGTACAGACCCAGCGCAATGTGCTGTTCCTCCCACAATTCACCGACATGGTTATGAAATTCGCCCATGTTTGTACCTGGTACCATCAGTTCCCTTGCCTTCAAAAAAATATGGTACACCGAGTTATAAAGTACCCGCTGCCTCGGCGTGAATTTACCTCCCACCGGAATAGTGCGTGAACAATCGGCCGCATAGTTATTCCATTCGGCCCCGAAATCCATCAGTAAAAGATCACCCTCACGGAGCCACCCGTCATTCTCCACATAATGAAGCACCAGCGCATTGGACCCGGAGGCAATAATCGGTTCAAAAGCGTTCCCGTTGGCTCCTTTGCTGATAAATTCTGCCGCCAGCTCAGCCTCCACCTCATACTCACGCATCCCCGGTTTAAGTGTGTTCAAAACCCGGAGAAAAGCTGAACGGGTAATGGCGCTGGCCTTTCTGATCTCTTCAACCTCCTCAGGCTCCTTGATCATCCTGAGCCGGGTCATCATTGGCTCCGGGTTTGCCCGCTTGACAAAGGGATGCTGTGTTGTAATTTTCTCATAAAGCTTCATATCCGGGAGTTGATTCATCAACAGGCTCCCGGCACGTTGTAACTCCTTTTCAAGGAAACCATCCACCTCATCCAGCCATCTGATCTCCGCGATCCCCGATAGGGCAGCAGCAGCCTCCATGGTGAGAAGAGAACCGGACCAGAGCAACGTTTTCGGATCCGGTTTCCTGATAAAAAGGGCAGTAACCCCGGCTGAAATCACCAGGAGACTCCCCTGCTGGGAAATCCCGGTCAAATAAAAAAAATCCGAATGCTGCCGGTATGGATAGAACTGGTCGCCATTGCGCGGCATCTGGGGATTGGAAGAGAGCACAGCCAAAGCACAGTCGGGAAGCATCTTCACAAGCTTTGCCCGGTTTCGTGTAAAAAGTTCAGAAGAGATGGGAACAGATCTCATGTTTCAATAGAATTTCAAATGCAGGTAAATAAAATGTTGTAAGAAATGTTTCCGATCCTGCAATGACAGAACAGAAATGCTATATTTGTTTGTACCCCTTGCAATTTAAATAACTTATTATTAATTGTACCCGTATGTCCACAATTTTCAACTCCTCCATCGGAAAGAAACTATTGATGTCGCTGGCAGGGCTGTTCCTTATCGTATTCCTGTTGGTCCACCTGGGGATTAACCTTCTGATTATCATCTTTGATGACCCCATGGTTTACAATAAGGCTGCTCATTTTATGGGCACAAACATCCTGATCAAGATTTTCGAGATTGTACTGTTTGGCGGAATTCTTCTGCATGTGATTTATGCACTGATCCTGCAGATCCAGAACTGGATTGCTCGGCCTAAAAGGTACAACAAGGCCAACTATTCCAACACCTCGTTTTTTTCAAAATTCATGATCCATACAGCGGTCATCACCCTGGTGTTTCTGGCCATTCACTTCGCTGACTTCTACTTCAAGGCCAAGTTTGGTCATTCGGAGACCATCACAGTTGACGGGGTGTCGTACCACGATTTCGCCACCGAAATTGTCGATAAGTTCAAAATGCTCCCCTTCGTGGTCTTTTATATTGCAGCTTTCGTTTTCCTGGGGTTTCACCTGGTTCACGGGTTTCAGTCGGCGTTCAAAACCCTTGGACTTGAAAACAGTCGTTACACTCCGGTGATCCAGGCCCTGGCCATTGTCTATTCGGTAATCGTTGTGGGCGGCTACTCCATAATCCCTTTGATGATCTACTTCTCGTAAAAAAACAACTTTTTCGCTATGGTTAAAATTCAATCCAACATACCCGAAGGGCCGCTGGCAGAAAAGTGGTCACGCTTTAAATCCAATCAGAACCTGGTCAACCCTGCCAACAAGAGGAAGCTGGATATCATTGTCGTTGGAACCGGCCTTGCCGGTGGAGCTGCAGCTGCATCCCTGGCTGAAATGGGTTTCAAAGTCAAGTCTTTCTGCTACCAGGATAGCCCGAGAAGGGCCCATAGCATTGCCGCCCAGGGCGGAATCAACGCCGCCAAGAACTATCAGAACGACGGAGACAGTGTTTACCGGCTCTTCTACGATACCGTAAAAGGAGGGGATTACCGGTCGAGGGAAGCCAATGTCTACCGGCTTGCAGAGGTGAGTAACCAGATTATTGATCAGTGTGTCGCACAGGGAGTTCCATTTGCCAGGGAATATGGAGGGACCCTCGATAACCGGTCTTTCGGGGGAGCCCTTGTATCAAGGACCTTTTATGCCAGGGGACAAACAGGGCAGCAACTGTTGCTGGGGGCCTACCAGTCGCTGAGCAGGCAGATCAAACAGGGCAATGTTGAAATGTATCCTCGCATGGAGATGCTTAACCTGGTAATGGTTGATGGGAAAGCCCGGGGGATCATCTGCAGGGACGTGATCACGGGGAAGCTGGAGCGGTTCAGCGCACATGCCGTTGTGCTCGCAACCGGCGGGTATGGCAATGTCTTTTTCCTCTCCACCATGGCCATGGGAGCCAACGTGAGTGCGGCATGGCAGTGTTATAAGAAGGGGGCCCTGTTCGGAAACCCCTGTTTCGTTCAGATTCATCCCACCTGCATTCCCGTTCATGGTGAATACCAGTCGAAGCTGACCCTGATGAGCGAGAGCCTTAGAAACGACGGACGCATCTGGGTTCCCAAAAGCAAGGATGATGCTTTAAGATTACAGAAGGGAGAGATCACCGGGAGCGATATACCGGAGGAGAACAGGGATTATTACCTTGAGAGACGTTACCCGGCCTTCGGGAACCTGGTACCCAGGGATGTGGCTTCACGCGCTGCCAAAGAGCGATGCGATGCAGGTTACGGGGTTAATTCCACCGGATTGGCTGTTTTCCTCGATTTTAAAGACTCCATTGCACGACTGGGTAAAAATGTCATTGAAGCAAAATACGGGAACCTGTTCCAGATGTATGAGAAGATCACGGATCACAATCCCTATGAAGTACCCATGATGATCTATCCTGCCATTCACTATGCCATGGGCGGAATCTGGGTGGACTACGAATTGCAGACCACCATTCCGGGATTGTTTGCAACCGGCGAATCCAATTTCTCGGATCATGGAGCCAACAGGCTTGGGGCATCGGCGCTCATGCAGGGATTGGCTGACGGCTATTTCGTACTGCCCTATACCATACAGAACTATCTGGCTCATGAAATCAACACTCCCCGGTTCTCCACCGGTTTAAAGGAATTTGAAGAAGCTGAAAAGGAGGTTCTTGAACGGCTGGAAAAATTGATGGCCGTAAAGGGGAACCAGACCGTGGATACGCTGCATAAGCGGCTGGGAAGAATCATGTGGGATTATGTGGGAATGGCAAGGAATAAGGATGGATTGGAACTTGCCCGTGAAGAGATCCAAAACCTGAGGGATGATTTTTGGAATCTGGTGAGAATCCCGGGCCATATGAATGATTTGAATACCGAACTTCAGAAAGCCCTCCGGCTGGCCGATTTCCTGGAGCTTGGAGATTTAATGGCCCTGGATGCCCTTCACAGGGAGGAGTCGTGCGGTGGACACTTCAGGGAGGAGTATCAGACCGGAGAGGGTGAAGCGCTCAGGAACGATAAGGATTTTGCCTATGTGGCAGCCTGGGAGTTTAAGGGGGAGGACAAAGATCCGGTACTTCACCAGGAGCCTCTGAAGTTTGAAAACATAGAGTTGAAGCAAAGAAATTATAAGTAACAAGGAATAACCATCAGAATATGGACCTGAAACTGAAAATCTGGCGACAGAAGGATTCCCGAAGCAGGGGAAAGTTTGTCGACTACAAATTGATGGATGTATCTCCTGACAGTTCCTTCCTGGAGATGCTTGATGTGCTGAACGAGCAGTTGATTGCCCGTAGCGAGGAGCCTGTTGTTTTTGACCACGACTGCAGGGAAGGCATATGCGGAACCTGTGGAATGTATATCAACGGCAGGCCCCATGGCCCCGACTCGCTGATTACGGTCTGCCAGCTTCATATGCGGAAATTTAAGCATGGAGATACCATCGTAATAGAACCCTGGAGGGCCAGGGCCTTCCCGGTGATCAGGGACCTGATGGTGGACCGCTCGGCATTCGACAAGCTTATTCAGGTGGGGGGCTATGTCTCGGTAAACACCGGGAGCGCACCCGAGGCCAATAGTATCCCTGTGAAAAAAGGGTATGCGGATCTGGCTATGGATGCGGCAGCCTGTATCGGGTGCGGGGCCTGCGTTGCTGCTTGCAAAAATGC
>JAWOHR010000162.1:0-14780 GCA_046485075.1 Bacteroidales bacterium | reverse complement strand
CTCTGGCAGTCACCGTGGCACAATTGATCCAGCCTGTCCAAACACCGTTTTGGGGATTGTTTCCAGGGGTGGGATCAGAGAACCTTTTTTCTCCATCAAGGTCCATCTGGTAAGTGGGGTAGATGCCGCCGGCAAGATCCTGGGCAACCGTCTGATTATCGGCCAACGAGATGGCTTTGGCAAGGTAAAGTTCTTTGCCCGTAATTTCGTATGCTTTCTGATAGGCGGATATGGCACTGGCCGAACTGGCATCAATGGGGGTATAGAAGTCATATTGTTCCAAAGCACAGGGTGTAAACCATTTGCTGGTGTAATATGCTTTCCTGGGAATGGGCCTCCAGGAAATCCGGAATAACTCCCGTGGCAGAGGTTGTTCCCAGACCACAAACTGGTCCTCGGCAAACCTGATCAGCTCTTCAGCCATATCAGTATAGCCTGGCTCTTCACCCGAACGGCGCAAAAGTATCGAGGCAAATGCAAGTGGTTTTCCCCGTTCCAGGTTGCTGTAGTTTTCACTGTAACCCATATCTTCGAATTGCGCCTCCCAGTGAAAGGTTTTCATGGGATTTTCCATGATGTAGGTAAATGCTGCTTCACTGTTTTTGCGGAACCGGGTGATCCCATAATCCTGATCAAGCCTGTCAAAGAAATTGATGATATCGGTTGGAATACAAAGGTTTTCCTTAACGGCTTCTCCACTCTCCATCCAGACCATCATCGGCCATGATCCTGAAGCCCTTTGTGTTTTTGAATAGGTTTCGGCAATCTTTACGGATGCATCAAGGTATGCTTTGCTTTTGGTGATATCGTACAGGTCCAGGTAGGCACCACCTACGAGGGCCGGGTAAAACATCATCAGCTGGTCTTTCCTTTCACGGGCAACGGTTGTGCTATTGGCCCGATCAAGGTAGGTGGGAGGAAAATACTCCAGTACAGCTCCTGGAGGCAAACTGATGTTGAGCAGGTAACGGGCAGCGTTCTCCGCCATCCGGATGGCCACCTCACGATCCTTTTCTGAAAGACCGGAATAGAGGGTCATGGCCTGAATGATGCTTCCCACTATTTTAGAAGGATAGCAGTACAACCTGTATTCCTCACTGGGTGTACTTTCGGAACTCCAGCGACGGTAATGGTCCTCCTCCATCAATGCCTGCATATTGCGGATCACGCTTGAGGTGTAATCGGTTACCGGCAGGTGATAGGGTCCATGAAAGGGGGCGGCTTTGTAGAACATTTTCTCACCTGCCAGGCCTGTCACATTTTGGTCCTGATCCAGACCCTCCACCTTCAGGTAGACGATTCCGACCGGAATATCTTTCCAGATGGGGCTTAAAAGGGAAGTGGGGTTACCGGATTCAAAACTGTAAACCTCACAATTGGCGTCAGAGGTAGCCGTATACCTGTATTTAACCGATTTTTCGATGGTTTTGAAATCAAAGGAGGGAACATGAATGAACCGTTTGGCATAACCGTTCCAGAAGGGTGATTTGCCCGGTTCACCGGGCCTGACAGGGATCAATGATTCTTCAACGGCAAGGTGGTGGAAACTTTTCCAGTCTGGGGTATCCCATTGCCCTGAAGGACCACCGGTACGGAATCCGGGAATAGGATCCCGTTGGTCTGATTTCTTATGGGAAGTACAGCTGAAGGCTGCAAGGGACAGGATGACCATGCAGCCAGGCACCAGAAGAAATTTATTTGGTTTCATAGAAGCGTTTCACTGTATTTTTCAAATATATAATAATCGCATATTAAATGGTGCAAAAACTTACTAAAGTTGAGATAATAATCTATATTTCCTTATTTTAGTAAATATTATGTATTACGAAACATTTTTAAATCCAATGCGAAAACCTGTTGCATTCCTGGCTATCCTGGCTTTTTTTTTATCATCTTCCTGTAAAATGTCAGGGGATCAGTTGGAACAGAACCCGGAGGCTGAAGCGTTCGAATGGACCTATGCATCCCCGGAAAGTCAGGGGATCTCTTCTGAAAAGCTGGAAGCCCTGGTTAAGGATTTGTCTGAAAGGGGTACGAAAAAACTGTTGATCATCAGAAACGACCGCATCGTTTGCAGCTGGTTTGCCGAAGGATATGCAGATTCGGCAGGCGGTCATTATTCTGCGTCACTTGCGAAGGCGCTTGTGTCCGGAATGTCCCTCCTTGTGGCCATGCAGGATGGCTTCATTGATCCCGATGAGGCGGCCTGCCATTTCATTCCCCAATGGAGGGATGATTATCGAAAATCCAAAATAACCATCAGGCAGCTGGCAGGTCATACTTCCGGAATGGAAGATGCAGAAGTTTCTGATGAGGATGCTCATCAATTGGTTGCGAATGGATTGCATCCACACATGGATCTGCCAGGCTGGAAAGGTCAGTTCTGGAGACAGGATCCCGATCCATTCTCGGTCTCACGCGATCGGACTCCCGTAATCAGTAACCCCGGAGAAAGATTTGCTTACAGCAATCCGGGAATAGCCATGTTGAATTATGCGGTGACAGCAGCGATCAGTCATACCGGTACAAAAGATATCCGGACCTGCCTTATGGAGCGGATCTACCGTCCCATCGGCATTGATGATTCAGAGGTCTCAATCGGTTACAACAGAACGGATACGATCAATGGCCTTGCACTGGTCGCAGGCTGGGGAGGCGGCAGTTTTACAGCCAATGCAGCGGCCAGGGTGGGCCGTTTGATGTTGCACAAAGGTAACTGGCAGGGAAGGCAGCTGATCGATTCCTCGCTTGTGCTGGAAGCGCTTCGGTTTGAGTCTTCCAACAATCTTGATTTTGAATCTGATTTGCAGGCCGGAAATAATCCTTTCCTGGAAACCACACTTGGTTGGTACAGCAATCATATGGGAAACTGGAAATACCTGCCCCGTGATGCATTTGCCGGGGCAGGAGCCGGGAATCAGCATCTGTTGGTTGTCCCCAGCCTCGATCTGATCGTAGTTCGTTTCGGAGATCCATTGTCTGGCAAAAACAAAGGGGACAGTGCGCATCTGGGTATGGAACTTTATTTATTTAACCCGGTGATGGAAGCCATCATAGAGCCTCCCTACCCTCCAAGCGATCTGATTACATCTGTGGAATTTGCCCCGGCCGGATCAGTAATTCGGATGGCCCCTGGAAGTGATAACTGGCCGGCTACATGGGCTGAGGATGACCATATCTATACAGCGTACGGAGACGGAAACGGATTTCTTCCGCAAACAGAGATAAAACTCAGCCTGGGTTTGGCAGAAGTAATTGGAAATCCACCTCAACTGGAGGGCATCAATATCAGGTCCAGAACCGGTGAGCGGGTGGGAGACGGGATTTATGGTCCAAAAGCAAGCGGGCTGCTCGCAATAGACGGGACCCTGTATATGCTGACACGAAACAGGGACAATGCCCAGCTGGCCTGGTCTGATGACAAGGGTCTTACATGGGAGTGGGCCGACTGGAAGTTTGAATCAGGATTTGGGTGCCCTACCTTCCTGAACTTTGGAAGGGACTATGCCGACGCCAGGGATAACTATGTCTATATCTATTCCCATAACGAGGAGAGTGCTTATCTGGCATGTGACGAGATGATCCTGGCACGGGTTCCGAAAAACAGGATAAAAGAGTGGCACTATTATTCCTATTATTCGGGGTCTGACAGGAATCAAAAGCCGGCATGGTCGGAGGATTACAATAAGCGGAAGGCTGTATTCATCAATCCGGGCAGATGTTACCGTTCCGGGATCACCTATAACAGGGGATTGAACAGGTACCTGTGGTGCCAGGTCATTCCGGTTTCCGACAGGGGAACTTCACGCGGACCCAGGTTCCAGGGCGGACTGGGTATATTTGAAGCCCCGGAACCATGGGGCCCCTGGAAAACGGTTTATTATTCCCTTGACTGGGATATGGGCCCCGGGGAAACCGGTAGCCTGCCTGCAAAATGGATGAGTCCGGATGGCAAAACCTGTCACTACCTTTTCTCAGGAGAGGATTGTTTTTCAGTGCGGCAGGTTACTTTTCATACCCGGTGAGATAGGTCGATTTATACCAATCCTTGTATTCCACCAGCTCCCGGAGGTAATCTTCAAGTCCCAGCAACTCTTCATCATAGATCATAAAGGTTAAATCGGGACGGCGGTTGGCGAAGTTTCTCTGGCGGTCCCTCGCATGGTGATAGGATTGACCGGGTGTTGACATTCCTTTGGGGAATTGCTCCTTTTCCCAGGTGGTTTTAATATCACTGAAAACCTGTTCTCTTTCCACCAGGTTCTCCTCTACGATTTGGACCGCCTCCAGCAGCTTTTCATAAGCGGCATTGGAATCCTCGAAATGCAACTGGTGTGCTTCGGCTATTTTGTTTTCCAGTGCCGACAGGGCCAGGTATGTATGCGCAGTATGTCTGAAAAGTTCCGCAATCCCCCTGAAAAGCTCAAAGTCATATTTGTGGCGCACCTGAAGTGCAAGATTTGTTTCGCAGATCTTCAATGCCTTCACCATATCCGGCAGTTTTGCCACTGAACGACCGATCATAGCCTGGTTCGCACTATTCCAGTATGGGTCAAACTCAATGTCATCCCTGGGAAGGTCCGGGAGATGGGTTTTGCCGATTTCTCCCCAGTGCCATACCTTGCGTTCAAAAGCATCCATATAAAAATAGCTGGCTTCATTCAGAAGGTTAAACAACTCCTTCACCTCCTGGCTCTGCGGCCCGTAATAATTGACAAAGTATTTGTCCGCGAACTCGGAAAGTTCCGGCTGGCTATAACTCCAGGCATATTCAGCGGCGGTGATGTACCTGAGCATCCAGATCTGGTTATGAACTCCTGAACAATTCCAGGAAGTTGAAATGATGCCCTGGTAATATCCGGAAGATGCTGATTTTGTTATGGATATGTGTGATTGTTCCAGGTGCGAAATGGTTTCTTCTCCACTGCCATCCAACCTGTAGAAATAGGGCAGGAAAAGGTGTTCAATTCCGGGATTCGGATCATAAATAAAGAGCTCATAACCCAGTTCCCTGGCTTGTTTGGCGTATTGAAAATCGTGGGTTTCATAGTTGTAACTCTCTGTCAATACCAGGTCTTCCAGGGGTTCAATCCCCCTGGCCGGGGACCTGCCCAATTTCCATCCCATGGGGGTTTCCCAGCACATGACTTTCCGTCCTTTCTCCTGCAGATGCTCTCCGGCTCTTTTAATGAACAGGTGATACAATCCGCTGATCCCGATCTCCTCCGATTTCAGCCTGCATAATTCACAGGACCCCAGTTCCCATGTTTCATCGGAGCCAATATGAATATATTGGGATCCGGGTGTTGCCTCGATGGCATCCTCCCAGAGATCGAACAACAGTTCATAACTGGCATCCTTCAAAGGACAAATCTCCCAGTTGGAAGATTGAATTTCCCGTAAATGCCTATGTTGAGGCCACTTGAGAAGGTAGCTTACATGTCCCAATCCCTGGACAAGCGGAACGATCTGAATGTGATATTGCTGGGCAAAGCGGGTTAATTCCTGGATCTCCTCCATGGTAAAGGCCCCGGGAGCGCCTATTTCAGGATGACTGGGGTAGGCAAATTTGTCTTCCCATTCCCATACCAGCATATTAATCTTATAGGCGGCCAGGGTGCGGATAAAGCTTTTCACATAATCAAAACGTTCCTGGAAATGTTTTGAGTCATAGTGCACTGCCCTCTGGATAATATTTGGCCAGTCATCTATCTCCATCCCTTCAATATAGAGAACCTCCTCTTTTTGCTGAATGAGCTGCACCAGGGTTTGCATGCCATAAAACAGTCCGGCAGCTCCGCTGGCATGGATCGAGATACGGTTGGGAGTTACAGATAAATGGTAAGCCTGCTCACCCTTCTCTTTCACAGATTCATCCCGGGTTAGCTGGATTCCTTTTCCAGGCTTTCCCCTGGTAATCCTGCCGGTAATGTTGAACTGTTCATGCAAAAGCCTTACCAGCTCCTGCGCTGTAAACTGATCTTCGGGAGATGCATCCTGGCCGATGTGGATGGCAATTCCCTCCTTCATGACAAAACCTTTGCCTGTCATTTCCACCTTCTGCGGATAGGGGATCAGGGAGATTCCCTTATTCCATAGTTCGGTGCCCTGTGCATTGGACAGGTGAAACTCCGTAAAAAGCAAAAAAGATAAAAGAACAAGGAGGAGGAGGTTTTTTTTCATGACAGTCAGGTATTATTTTGAAAATAAAAATAGTAACAAAATGCTTTAAACGTAGCGATTTGTTATTTTTGATGTAAATAAGTAACGTTATGAAAGGTTTATGGATTTTTTGTTTCGGCCTTTGCCTGGGTCTCAGCGCTTGCCAGAGCGCGGATAGCGATTTTTCCATCGAAAAAGATGGGGAGATCAGGTTCTGGAATGCGGGGATTGAGCTGAAATTTGACCCGCACATGTATCTCCAGGTATATAAAAGGGATGAGCCGGTGACTTTTATGCATCCAAATACGGAGGGATCGTTAAGCAGACCCAGCCATTTTATTGTGGCCGATGGCGAGGAACTCAGGGATTTCAGCGTGGATTATAACAGCATTGCCGTTGAAAGCATTCAAACGGATTTCGGAAACGGCAGAAAAATGGTCCTCACCGGGTTTGCGGTTTGTTCGGACAGTACACGGATCGCCAAAACTTTATCCATCGAGTTGTATGATGATTTTCCCGGTGTTGCCATCAGCTACGCCACTTATCAGAACATGGGGGCATCACAAAAATTGATTGAGAGGGACTATAGTAATTATTATGAACTGGATGCCTCTTTGGTTACTCCCGAAACAGAATCCTATGATTTCTGGTCATTCCAGGGATCCTCTCTTGCATGGGGAATAGATTACATCATTAAAATTGTGGATGGATTCCACCAGGAGAACTATATGGGTGTTCAGGAAACGACCAAAACCGGTGGGGGAGTACCGCTTGTGGATCTCTGGAACCAAAAATCGGGTATGGCCGTGGCACACCTGGAGACCCGGCCCCAGCTGGTTTCCTTACCGGTGAAGGTTGAACCCGGTCAAAAGGTAAGTATGGCTGTGCTCAAAAATGCCAATGTTGCACTATTTCCGGGAGATACCTATAAGACCCTTAAAACCGCAGTGTTCCTTCATACGAAGGATTTCTATGATCCATTAAGGAGCTACGCAGCACTCCTGGCAGCTTTAGGGCAGAAGCAGCAGAAACCTTCCGAAGAGGCCCATGATGCCATATGGTGCGGCTGGGGTTATCTGACAGATTTTTCCCTGGATGATATTTACGGAACACTTCCAAAGCTGAAGGAGCTGGACATCAAATGGGTGGTGATTGACGACCGTTGGTGGGATAAATACGGCGACTGGAATACACGTGACTTCACCTTCCCCGAAGGGGAGAAACAGATGAAGGAATTTGTGGATTCACTGCATAGCCAGGGATTCAGGGCTAAGATTTGGTGGGCTCCGACTCCCGTTCAACCCGAAGAGATGGTTACCTGGGGTGGTTCTGTCGATCCGGGAAGCGCACAAATCGCAAAAGACCATCCGGAATGGCTGATCATGGATGAGAACGGTGATTACCCGAGAGACTGTCGTGATATGTATCAGTTTTGTCCGGCAGTTCCTGAAGTGATTCAATATATGAAGGACCTTACCACCCGGTTTATCGGGGAGTGGGGTTTTGACGGTCATAAGCTGGATGCATATTATGTGGTTCCTCCCTGCTACAATCCGGAGCATCATCATCAGCGCCCTGAAGAGTCCTTTGAACAGATGCCAAAAATGCTACAGGCCATTTATGAGACCTCCAAGGCCATTAAACCCCTCTCGGTGACCGAAATTTGTAACTGTGGAACCACCCAGGATTTTTTCCAGTCTGTTTACACCGATCAGCCGGTGGTGTCTGATCCCACAAGTGTATTACAGTCAAGGCGGAGGGTTAAAGTAATGAAAGCCCTCTGGGGAGCTGAAGCCCCTATTTATACCGATCATGTGGAGCATATCCGGCCGGAGGCTGATATGAATGATAAGAGCGATACGGCCAGGGTGGGCCAGGATTTTGCATCTTCCATGGGGCCGGGAGGCGTAATCGGTACAAAGTTTACCTGGCCTGCCGGTCCTGAGAATATGCAATTGTCGGGTGAAAGGGAAAAACACTGGAAAAAATGGTTTTCGCTCTACCATGAAAAAATGCTCAGCAAGGGAACCTACCTGAATCTGTATGATGTGATTTACGACATTCCCGAGGCGCATGTGATACAGAAAGGCGATACATTCTATTATGCTTTCTACCGGAAGGATTGGTCAGGAGCGGTTGAACTGAGAGGACTCGGAAATGGTTCCTACAGGGTCTATGATTATGTCAATCAGAAGGAGCTGGGTACAGTTACCGGTCCGGTTGGCACGATTGATGTTGCATTTAATGAGCACCTCCTGGTGGAATGTACACCTGAGAAATAATGAAAAATTCAGTAATAATCATTCTCGCATGTTCATTATTCCCAATGGCCTTAAGCGGACAGGGGGTACGCTTTGAAACCTCCGTGGTCACAAATTCGGTGGCCCTCCATCCCATGATCTTCGATGTGCAGAAGGATGGAAAGAACGATATCGTTGTGGTGGACGATTATATCGATCCGGAGGGTAATGATGCATTGAATGTAAAAACCATTGCCTGGTTTTCTGACCAGGGAAAGGCAGGTGGTGAAGGTTACAGAAGGCACGTGATCGCAGAGATCAACTACAGGTCGTGCGACATTGCTTCTGCAGATATCGACGGGGACGGCTATATCGATATCGTGGGCAGGTACGATACAGATGGTGATGACATGAATGAGACCGGAAACATATTCTGGTTAAAAAATCCCTATGGTACAAAAACTGATCATCCAGGTCCATGGCAAAAGGCGGATATCGGCTTCAGTACGTATGCCAAGGATCTGGTATCCACAGATTTTGATAACGACGGTAAAACAGATATCGTGGCCCGTGGGGTAGATGGACTGCTGAGGGTTTATATGCAAACCTCACCCACTAAGTGGCGTGTCATCGAGATTCAGGCACCCCATCACGACGGGACTGATGTGGCTGATATCGATCAGGATGGTGATCCGGATATTGTCATCAATGGCCTCTGGTATGAAACCCCGTCGGACCTCTATCATGGAGAATGGACCAGGCACGATTATGCGCCCCGGTGGTACAATCAGAAAACCGGGTTAAACGGAAAGTGGTTTGACAATAACACCAAAGTCGCTGTCAGCGATATGGATGACGACGGATGGCCCGATATTTTTATATCCAATGCCGAGAATACCGGTTATGCCATATGCTGGTACAGAAATCCCGGGGAAGGGTTTGACAGCGTGTGGGATGAACATGTGATCGGATATATAAACTATGCCCATACACTCCGGATCGCCGATATGGATAACGATGGGGATAAGGACATAGTGACCGGTGAGCTGATCATCTATAATTCTCCCCACCCGGAAGGCTATCACCCGGTGGCGCTGTTTCTGAACAGGGGCGACAACCTGGAATGGGAAAAGCAGGTTATTTCTGAAAGGGGATGTTACGGGGGTACCGTGGGAGATATGGATAACGACGGGGATATGGATATAGTCGCCCCAAGGAACTGGAACAGATCTCCCTTGTATCTGTGGCGAAACCTGACCAGCGAAAAACTCGATTTTTCCGCCATTAAAATTACGGATATTGTGGAGCAGGATATCCAGGGATTTAAAATTGAAACCCCTTCCGCGACCTATATTTATGATCGGGCAGGTGGCGGGTTCATGAGTATGATGGATCAGAACGGCAGAGACTGGATCGGCTTTAAAAAGGAGGATTATCCCGGTCCCGGAAACGCCGCATCGCGTTACCGGGGCATTCCAAACCTGGGCATTGGCGGTGAGGATGCCGATGCCGGTCACCCGGGCTTTGACAGGTGTATCACGAAGGTAATTGCCCCGAATGTCATAGAAACGACCACAAAATCCGGGCTCTGGAAATTCCGGTGGGCTTTTTACGATACCTATGCTAAACTTACCATGGTGAAGACCCTCCCCGGTATGCCCTACTGGTTCCTCTACGAAGGAACACCAGCCGGTAGTTATGATCCCGGGAAAATGTAC
This sequence comes from Bacteroidales bacterium, assembly GCA_046485075.1. Taxonomy (GTDB): domain Bacteria; phylum Bacteroidota; class Bacteroidia; order Bacteroidales. Next base: position 4,660 of record JAWOHR010000162.1, on the reverse strand, counting down.
TGGGGAAACAACCTCGACGGAAGGCGTAAAGATTTTCCAGACTTACTCGAAAATACCGGTATATTTAACAATTATAACTGGTTATATGTGGGACAGGAGGGCTATCCCCGGATTCTTTTCTTCAGACAGCTCCGGCCGGATGAACAGGCGGATCTGTTTTCCTATATGGGAAACACCCGGGGAGGTTCCGACCGGTCGCCGGATGGTATGGTATGTTTTGGTTTTGGAAGGGCACACCATACAACCCCGGTATTACAGGGTAATAACCAGGAGTTTATCATCGGATTTGTCGATATGGAAGTCAAAACAGCAGCAGATCATAAGAACGTTTCAACATACATAGAACCAGGAGAATGATGAATACAATGCTTTTATTAATGCAGCTTCTGTTCACCACATTTATTGCGGTGGAAGAGAATGAGGTGATTATCGCCCGGTGTGAGGATTTTGAGGTTTCCGGTGATGGAAGTGCCGGGGCCTGGAGCAGTACACAGTGGATCAACCTGACCCAGCGTGTGGATCAGCCCGTCACCTACAGGACCAGGGCCAAGGTTCTCTACTCGGAAACAGGTATCTATTTTCTGTTCGATTGTCAGGATCAGGTCCTGAACGCTTCCATCATGGAGAATGACCAGGATCTGTGGGAGGAGGATGTGGTGGAGGTATTTCTCTGGACCGGCGAAGATTTCCCGGTCTATTTCGAGTATGAAATTTCCCCGCTGAATTATGAATTAACCATCCTGGTGCCCAACCATGAAGGCAAATTTTTCGGCTGGCTTCCCTGGCATTACGAGGGGGGGAGGAAAACAGAGCACGCCACAACCATCCAGGGTGGGCAAAAGGAGCCCTTCGCAAAGATCGAGTCGTGGATGGCGGAATTTTTCATCCCGTATAAGCTGCTTACCCCTCTGCCCCAGGTACCCCCGGGGCCCGGAACAAAATGGAGGGCAAACCTGTACAGGATTGATTATGACCAGGGTCAGACCACATTTTCATGGCAGGAGACCAGGAAGACTTTTCATGAATATAAAAATTTCGGCACCTTTATTTTTGAGTAGGAACGAATATTTTTGAGTAGGAGGAAATCAATATTTCTCTGAAGCGACACATCATTATTTATCTCCATCCTAATTAATGAGGGATTAAGTGCTCATTTTTATGTATTTGATCCACAATTAGATAAGAATATTTTGCTTTATGATATGAAGATAGTGAAGGCAATATTTATTTTGTTACCATGAGTAACAACTAACAATCAACATGGAATGATTGAATAATAAATTTGGTAACTTGCCGAATTAAAATGATAGTTATGAGGACAATGGATATAATTAAAGAATTGCGTCGCCTTCCTGTGAATAAACGAATTTATATTATTGAAAAAACCATTCAATCCATCAGACAACAGGAAGACGCAAATCAGATGACAAAAGCTGCTGATCGTCTAGCCAATGATTATAGAACTGACAAGGAGTTGACTGCCTTTACTAGTATTGATTTCGAAGATTTCTATGAAACAAGGTGAGATTTGGTAGATAAATCTTGAACCTACCATCGGTGCAGAGATCAGGAAAACTCGCCCAGCGATCGTTGTGAATGATAATACTTTAGGGAAACTACCACTTAAGATTATTGTTCCATTGACAGATTGGAAAGACAGATACGATGTGGCTCCGTGGATGGTGAAAATCAATCCTGATTCAAAGAATGGCTTGGAAAAAGAATCCGCAGCTGACTGTTTTCAAGTTCGATCGCTATCCCAGAACAGATTTGTAAAGCGTTTAGGACTTGTCTCAAGTCATATGATGGATGAGGTAAGGTTGGGTCTGTCGAGAGTATTATCGATTGATAATCAATGAACTACACCGCATAACAACAGCTAACCGCAATAAACAACTTTGCTTTATCGCATCGGTTTACACAAAGTTGGTGCTTCATCGGTAAAAGAGGTAAGCAATTACACCTCGCTTGTCAATATCTCCGGCTTAACTTTTTCTGTACAAACAGATTCTGTCGTTGAGCACGATTCTCTGCCAAACATTACTAAGACAACCGCCTTATCCTATGATGACAATGGGATGATATCTGAGAAGAAAGTCAACATGAGTGCGCAGGAATATATTACTGAAAGATATACTTATACCAATGCCGGGTGGCATATACCGGTCCTCCCGGAGTACATTACCACTACTTATAGTCGAGGAGAATCCACAGAAACAGACAGTACTTTTTTAAGGCTGAGCCGGAACGATCACTTATTCGTATGATCCTAAACAGGGTTGTTTTGAGACTCTTGGTCTTTTATTTGCAGACAGAAGCCCATTTTATTATTGGCGAGGACAGCAATTCGATTGCATGACTACAGGACTTGACGGAACAATTTATTTGGGAGAGAGTGAGCGTCAGTCACATTTGTTTATATATATCCCTGAATAGTTTTTTATTCTTTTGAGTAGGAACGAATATTTTTGAATAGGAGGAAATCAATATTTCTCTGAAGCGTAAACGATTTTTCCACCCACCATGGTCAGTTCAGACCGGATCTCCCTGATCCGGTTCACCGGGCAATCCAGAAAATCTTCCGAGAGTATCGCCACATCGGCCAGTTTCCCGGGTTCAATGGATCCTTTAAGGGATTCTTCAAAGGATGCATATGCGTTATGGATTGTATACATTCTCAGGGCTTCCTCCCTGGTGATGGCCTGCGCGGGAAAAATGACTGAATTTCGCTCGGTGGTCCGGGTCACTGCACTCCACATGGCCAGGAAAGGATTGTAGGGATTGATGGAAGCATCGGCATCCCATTTTACCATGTGGTCCGATCCGCCGTTCAGAATCACACCCGCATCCAGAAGTGAACGGTAAGGGTGAAAGGTCTGCATTCTCTCTTCACCCAGGATTTTGGTCATGGCATCGGCATCTTTGTAAAACCAGGCCGGTTGCAGATCGGCATAAACCCCAAGTTTGCTCATGCGTTGCATGGCAGAATCGGTAAAGAAATTACCATGAATCACAGAGAATCGCCTCTCTTTGATGGATTTCACTGCATCCACCTCTTCATACACATCCAGAAGCAGATCCACAGCGCCCCCGCCTGTACAATGGGCGGTAAATTTCCAGTTGTTTTCATGGGCGGCACTTACGATGGCAAAAAGTTCATCCCGGCTGAAGTTGACTACACCCCGGTAGGTGGTATCCCTGATTCCGAAAATGGTGCCGGCCTTATCACCCCAGGGCTCCCGGAGGAATGCTGTTCCGGTCAATATCCCACCATCTAAAAAAACCTTCAGCGCACCGATCCGGGCCCATTCATCACCGTCGCCGGTCACGAAAGAATAACTCTTCAGGGTATCTACAAGCATCCCGGCACTGGTCCCTGGATCCAGCCGGAGGAGGATATTCTGACAGATCCGGGTAGTCAGTTTGCCTTTCCTGCCCAGCTCCCTGTACATGGAATACAATTCATAATCACCAGCACCTGAACAGAGGCTGGTGATTCCGTAACGATTGTACCGGAGAAGCATGGATAAAAGTGCATCCTCCCTTTCCCCGGAGGAGAGGGACCCGGGAGAAGGCAGTTTCAATAGATGAAAGGCGGAAGCCCGGATAAAACCGGTCAGTTTTCCTGTACCCTGATCTTCCAGGATACCCGGGTGATCTGTGTTTTTATCTATTCCGGATGCCCGCATGGCAGCCGTATTGATCATGCCCCCAAAGGATCCGTTTAAAAAAACCGGATGAAATGGGGCAACACTGTCCAGCTCCGAAAGGCTGGGCTGACGCAGTTCGGTGAGACGGGTAAAAAACATTTTGGGAAATACAATCCATTCCCCTTCCGGCTTTGTGGCCGTCTCAATCCTGATCCAATCGAGTAATTCGGCTATGGAATGCACATCGGGTATCGGCTCCTCCAGTTCACTCACCGAGGCCATTTCGGGGTGCAGATGGGCATCAATGATTCCGGGGATTATCGTTCTTCCGGCAGCGTCGATGATTTTACTCTCCCGGTCTGCCAGCTTCCTGATTTCACGATTTGTTCCGACGGCTATGATTTTATCACCCTTTATGGCCATTGCTTCGGCTATCGTAAAATTCGCATCAACGGTCAGAATTTTCCCATTTGTAAGAATCATATCAGCCGGAGTTTCGGTTTTACAGGCGCTCAATGTAATTACCAGCAGAAGAAAGACGGACTGGTAAATTTTTATGGATTTTCTCATGGAATGGATTGATAAATGATTTGCATCGGAGTACATCTGGTTATTCGATAAAGGGTGGTTTCACAAGGGAAACATCCAGTAAAACCGGGAAAATGTCCGGATTCACCCCCACTCCCTGCAGTTCAATATAGGCAATTTGCCGGTTCGGACGCGGGCATACCCACTCAAAAAGAGAGGCAAGCATTGGCTCTTCCGAACCGGGGTCAGCGACGTTTACGGTCTTTGCAAAATACAACTGGTCCTGGAATCTACAGCCTGCATGGGTGATGTTCTCACCATAGCGGACCGGGATAGTTTCAATAAGTCCGTCGGCATAATGAACCATGTAGCTTCCGATCCATTCGGCTTTATCCTGTAAATAGTTGGTTCTTTCCACTGGAAGCTTATCCCCCTTTCCCGAGCTGACATGCAGAAACAGGATGCTGGCTGCATTGCTGTTT
>JAWOHR010000228.1:0-7807 GCA_046485075.1 Bacteroidales bacterium | reverse complement strand
ATCCACGATCACATTCACTCCTTCGGCAATTTTTACCTGCTCGGCATAACTGACCCAGTAAGGGGCCGGAACGATGACCTCTTCACCCTTATCGATCAGGCACATGATCACGTTGGCCAGGGCGTGCTTGGCACCTACACTGACCATGATGTTGGAAGGTTTATAATCCAGGTTGTTTTCGCGCTTGAACTTCTCAGCAATGGCTTTCAGCAAATCAGGATATCCGTTCACAGGGGCATAATGGTGCCATGGACCGTCAATGGCTTTTTTGGTGGCTTCCCGAATGTGTTCAGGTGTCATAAAATCGGGTTCCCCCACACTCAGATTGATCACATCGACACCTTTTTCCTTCAATTCACGCCCCTTTTGATTCATGGCGATTGTGGCTGATGGAGACAGGGAATTAATTCTGGCTGAAAGTTGTTCCATTTATAATTTTTTAAATTTTTAGACTATTGCATTTCAGAGTTTAAAAATACGCTTTTCGTGATAATTTACGTTAATATTGCAGTAGTCTGTTTCAAAAAAAGATCAATATGGAGGTTTTGCTTGAAATCCTTAAGTATACAGTGCCTGCGCTGATTGTTTTCCTCACCGTTCTGGTGATGATGCGAACCTGGTCAAAAAACGAGGACAAACGGCGGAAAACCGAATTCAACCTACACATCTCCGACGAGATTCTTCCGGTCCGCCTCCAGGCCTACGAACGCAGCATTCTTTTACTGGAAAGAATCTCACCCGAATCGATGATCATGCGAGTCAGCCGGAATGACTACTCAGCCCGTCAGCTTGTCCAGGAGCTACTCACCAACATCACTTCTGAATTTGACCACAACATTGCCCAGCAAACCTATATGAGCAGCGAAGCATGGGAAAAAATGAAGGCCGCCAAAAACCAGGTGATCAACCTGATCAATGACTCGGCCAAGGAGGTCAACCCCGATGCCAAAGGCACTACCCTGGGCAAACTGATCCTGGAACGCCTCACCGAACTGAAAAACCCTCCCACCCAGGTCGCCGTCGACTTCCTTAAAAAGGAGGTGAAGACCCTGTTTCTTTAAGGGCTGACAAGCCGGATTATTTTATCAACTCCACACTCCGCTTAACAAAAGCAGCCAGGGCCTCTCCTTTTAACTGGTTGTTGGCCAGCAAGGCCAGGTCGATCAGTTGCTTTACCAGCTTCTGATCCTTTCCGTGCTTTTTAAGCATTTCGATACGCTGATCTTCCAGTTCGTTCAGCTTCTTGTTGACACTCTCCATCTGGTCCTTCTCACTCTGGGGAACCTCTTCCGGTTTCTTACCCTCTTTGGCTTTTTCGAGTAATTGTTTTTCCTCGGAGAGGCTTTTCTTCCCGGTACGGAGCTCTTCAAGCTTCTTGCCCAGCTTCTTCTCGGTACTTTCAACAATCTTGTTCACAAGCGGGTGATTTGAATTCACCACCAGGTTGTATGAATCGGGGAAGTTTCCGTACATGGACGCCTGTCCGCTCATCTCCTGCATATCTTTCATCCGGCGCATAAACTCGCTTTGGGTGATCAGCACAGGGCTCTCCTCTTCCGACAATGATTCGTAGCTTACATAGTAGTTCATCTCTTTTCCCGGCAACTGTGACTGGAACACCGGAGTAAGGTCCGATTGCTGGTCGGTGGTAAGCTTCGATTCCCGCACCTGATCCTTGTCAATCAATTTGTCGATAATTTCCGAATCCACCCTTGCAAACCTGGACTCCTTCAACTTGGTCTCCAGATGGTTCAGGAAATGGGTATCCAGCTGTCCGTCCATGAGCAGGACATCATACCCTTTGGCTTTCGCAGCCTCAATATAACTGTATTGGCCTGCCTTATCGGTAGTGTAAAGATAGATCAGGGTCTTGTGCTTATCGGTCTGGTTATCCTTAATCAGTTTCTCATACTCTTCAATGGTGAAATATTTGCCATCCATATTCTTGAGTAAAGCGAATTTCTGGGCCCGCTCATAGAATTTTTCGTCCGACAGCATGCCATACTCGATGAAGAGTTTGAGATCGTCCCACTTCTTCTCGAACTGCTCACGATCGTTCTTGAAAATTTCCTCCAGCCGGTCGGACACCTTTTTGGTGATATGGGAGGAGATCTTCTTCACATTGGAGTCGCTCTGCAGGTAACTCCTTGATACATTTAACGGGATATCAGGCGAATCCAGTACACCGTGCAGCAGGGTCAGGAATTCTGGAACAATACCCTCCACCGAATCGGTTACGAAAACCTGGTTGCTGTAAAGCTGTATCTTGTTCTTCTGGATCTCGATATTATTTTTAATGCGCGGGAAATAAAGAATACCGGTCAGCGTAAAAGGGTAATCCACATTCAGGTGAATGTTGAACAGTGGTTCATCCCCGAAGGGATAAAGCTTGCGATAAAACTCGGTGTAATCCTCCTCCTTTGCCTCAGCCGGCGGAATGGTCCAAAGCGGTTTGGTATTATTGATGATTTTGTCCTTACCGGTCTCCACCTCTTTGCCGTCCTTCCACTCTTTCTCTTTACCAAAGGCAATCTCAATGGGCAAAAACTTACAGTACTTCTCAAGCAGCTCGCTGATCTTACTTTCTTCCAGGAACTCTTTGCTCTCACTGTCGATGTTCAGGGTAATGGTCGTACCCCGGCTCTTTTTCTTAGACTCTTCAAGGGTGTACTCGGGACTGCCGTCGCAGCTCCAGTAAACGGCTTTGGCTTCTTCCTCCCATGAAAGGGTGTTGATCTCCACTTTGTCGGAGACCATAAACGAGGAGTAAAATCCAAGTCCGAAATGACCAATAATGGCATTGCTGTCTGTTTTGTACTTCTCCAGGAAATCCTCGGCTGAGGAAAATGCAATCTGGTTAATGTATTTCTCCACCTCTTCGGCGGTCATCCCGATACCTGCATCAGAAACAGTGAGTGTTTTTTTCTTTTTATTGAGTTCGACCCGTATGGTCAGATCACCCATTTCTCCTTTAAATTCCCCCACCGAAGCAAGGGTCTTTAGCTTCTGGGTCGCATCAACTGCATTCGATATCAGCTCGCGCAGGAATATTTCATGGTCCGAATAAAGGAACTTCTTGATAATGGGGAAAATGTTCTCTGTAGTAACATTGATTGTACCTTTCGTCATCGTTCAACTATTTTAATGTTTTACATCTGACCAGGATGTAGTCAAATGATATGCCAATGGGATAAATCTGACATTACGTCAGTACTCTAGCCTGGCATCAACGTCATTCTGCAGGATCCAGGCGCCTTTCTCGAATTTCAGACCGTCAAAAGAGCCGTCCGGCCCATAAAACTCCAGGTTATTTTGGTAGACAGGATGAATCGGAACCAGGTGATCGAAAGTAATCATATCGAGTTTGGGTTCATAACGTACTGTAATGGCCGCCTGGTTTGAATACTCAAGTACTACCCTGTCGACCCGTTCGTTCCCGTTAAAAAACATCTCCTGCTCGAACTTCGGCTTGTTGCGAAGGATCGTCATCACCTCCACCGACTTGATATTGGAGCGTGAGTTATTGAAATCGAGTCCCAGCAGGGTGTAATAAGTCTTTCGTTTCTCCTGTTTGGTGACGATGCCGTAGTAGAGTTTCCCGTACCACGATTCGGTGGTCTGCTCAGCCCTGTAAACACCTCCTTGCTGAGAGAAATTATCCTCCAGGGAAAACAGCTCCATCTTGTCATTTTTAAGTCCAACCTGGATAAAACCGAAATAGCGGTAGTTATCGGGATCATCCATCACATGCCATGTGAAGATCCTGATGCGGTTATCGTCTGAGGATCTTACCCCGATCCGGCTTAGCCCACTCCAGGGGTAATCCATCGCCCCGGGCATCGTCAACGCTTCCGGCATAAAGAAATCTATCTCCCGGAGAACCGGTTCTGTATCAGGCAGGGTATCGGAATAGAGTTCCGAAAACAACTTTTCCAACTGGTTTTCAGCCTTCTGCAATTCGAGGAAATCATGATCCTGCCCTACGAGATGGGAACATGTCAGAATAAGTAAGGAAATGTAAATGATCCGTATCATAAGGTATTAAGGGTTGAAAGAACCAGCTCAACCGAACGGTCCACCTCTTCCTCCAGAATAATCAGGGGTGGAGCAATCCTGAACGACTCATTGGAAAAGAGAAACTGATCGATCACCAGCCCGTTTTGAAAGGCTTTTGAAATGAATGCTCCCACATTGACTCCATCTTCAAGGACCACCGCCAGGAACAATCCCCTTCCCCTGATGCCTTTAATCAAAGGGTGCTTCAAACCGTTTCGGTACCGCTGCTCCATCTTAACTGCATGCTCCATAAGGCCTTCGCTCTCCACAACCTTTTGAGCCGCTAATCCGGCAGCACAACTCACCGGGTGCCCCCCAAAGGTGGTAATGTGTCCCAGCGGAGGATCAAAAGTCAGTTTGCTCATCAACGCTTTGGATGCAATAAAAGCCCCAAGGGGCATCCCCCCTCCAAAGCTCTTGGCCAGGCAGAGGATATCCGGAACCACTCCGTAATGCTCCGAGGCCAGTAATTTCCCGGTCCGCCCCATCCCTGTCTGAATCTCATCCATGATCAACAAGGCACCGGTTGAATTGCACTTTTCCCGCAGCCTCAACAAAAAATCACCTGCTGGTTCAATGATACCTGCCTCAGCCTGTATGGGTTCCACCACAACGCCCGCCACCGATTCATCGATCAATTCCAGGTCCTCCATAGAATTGAAACGCATGTGTTTAATCCCCGGTAAAAGGGGCAACGAACCCGACCTTGCCTTTGCGTCTCCTAGCAGGCTCAAAGCACCATGCGTGCCACCATGGTATGCTTTCTCAAAGGCCCGGAAATCACTCCGGCCCGTAACCCTTTTTGCCAGTTTCATGGCCCCGTCGATGGCCTCACTGCCCGAATTCACAAAGAAGACATTGTCAAGGGTGGCAGGTAAATTTTCTATAAGCCATACGGCATATTCCACCTGGGGCGATTGCACAAATTCACCATACACCATGGTATGCATATACCTTTCGGCCTGCTGTTTCACAGCCTTAACCACCATCGGATGACTGTGACCCAATGCAGATACGGAGACACCCGAAACCAGGTCGATATAGGCCTTGCCGGAAGGGTCATAGAAATAGATGCCCCTGGCACTTTCAACTTCAAATGTGAGGGAAGAGTCAGATGTCTGCGCCACATGCCGCAGGAACAACTGTCGATTCGAAACCATTTGATTTTACTTGATGATCAGGTTGATGTCGCGCATCAACTTCTCCTTATATGACTTACCGATGGGTATGGATTTACTTCCATCCTCAACCTCTATAATAACGGCGTTGTCCTCAATCACATTGATGCAGCTGGTATTTACGATGTATGACCTGTGTACCCGGGTAAACTTGGCTCCGGGAAGCTTCTGCTCGATGGCCTTCATGGTGAAATGAATCGTAAACTTTTCGGTAAACGTGTTGAAAATCACATAATTTTCAAGCGCTTCCACCCATAGTATATCATCGTACTTCAGCTTCACAAGGGTGGCATTCTTTTTAATAAAGATCTCATCCTTACCCAGCTGTTCAGCATTGATCTGATCGTAACGCTTGAAAGCTTTACTCACTGCCCTGTAAAAACGGCCATAATCTACCGGTTTCAGAAGGTAATCAGTCACATCGTATTCATATGAATCAACCGCATACTTTCCCTTTGAGGAGACAATAATCACCTGCGGCGGATTACTCAAAGTATTCAGTAATTCTATCCCTGACATCTCCGGCATCTCAATGTCAAGAAAGATCAGGTGAATGTTATCATGCTTTTTCAGAATATTCACACTCTCTACTGGATCACCGCTGGAAGATATCAATTCCAACCCGTCGGTTTTCTGGATAAACTCCTCGATAATCCTTCTAGAAAGGGTATCGTCATCTATGATCATGCAATTCATCAACCAGGTATTTAATCAATCAAACTTAAGTACTTATCCAATAATTCGGTGTGTTAATCAAAGGTAAACAATAATCTCAAACAAAAATACAATCCAGTTTAAAAAGTAGTATTATACTCCCTAAGAAACTTATTCTCAATCTTTTTACCCATTTTTATACTCCCCCGGAGCCAATCCAACAGGATATACGCCTTCTCCTCCTCCCCGATCCTCCAATGAATGGCAGATTGTTCCAACCGTTTCCGAAGCGTGTACATAATAACAGCAACCGACACAGAAATGTTGTAGCTCTCGGTAAATCCTACCATGGGAATCTGAATACATTCATCAGCCATCTCCTTCGCACGTTCGGTAAGACCGTCCAGTTCGGTTCCAAAAAGAAATGCCGCTTTACCCTTCTCCAGGTCAAAACTCTCAGGTGTAGTCCCTCCCTGGTGCGGCGATGTGGCAACAATCCGGTAACCCTGTTCCTTTAAAGCATTTATCGCCTGGGTGATATAAACACCACCTTTCCGATCAGGTTTCCTGTTGTGTAGCTCTTTGCCCAGTGCAACACCACTATGATGATAATGTACACTAAGCCAGAGATTCGATCCTACTGAAATGTCGGGATTAATCTCATATTCATTGCTCTCCTCAACAATATGCACGTCCTGAATCCCCAGGCACTCACATGTCCGCAATACCGCACCGGCATTTTGCGCCTGATATATATCCTCCAGCAGTACAGTGATATACCGGGTACGCTCACCCAGAATTCTTTGAAAAAGATTTAGCCGGCTCTCAGTCACAAATCCCGACAAATGTTCTATCAAATCGGAAATCAAACGATCCATCCATCAAAAATAATCAATAAAAAAGGGGGCACTGGCCCCCCTTCAAAAATACAGTTCAAATATTTTTACTTAACAGCATCTCCGAGTTCGCTTCCAGCTTTGAACTTAACAACCTTCTTGGCAGCTATTTTAATCTCTGCACCAGTTTGTGGGTTACGGCCAGTCCTTGCGCCTCTTTTAGAAACTGAGAATGAGCCGAATCCAACGAGTGCAACACGGTCACCTTTTTTCAATGCCTTGGTAGTTACGGCGATAAATGCATCAAGAGCTTTTTTGGCATCTGCTTTGGTCAGATCGGCTTCAGCAGCAATAGCATCTATTAATTGTGCTTTGTTCATAATAAAATGAATTTAAGGGTTAGTAAATGTTTTTTCAAATTTCTATAAATCCCATACAAATATAATTTTTTCTCAATCCCGACCAAGGAACCATCCAAAAAAAATCGCTGAAATGTTGATAAATGCTAGGTTTTTGGTGATAACCGTCATTCAGACCGCCCAATTTCAGGCCCGAAAACCATCCAACCTGACCTCTACTTCGCTTTTTCGACCAAAACCCCTGAATCGTCTGTAAATACTCACTTCTTCTAAAATCAATCCACTGCATCCGTCAATTATAAAATTTTGCTAATTTTGCGCCCGGAGGAATGGCAGAGTGGTCGATCGCGGCGGTCTTGAAAACCGTTGTACCGCAAGGTACCGGGGGTTCGAATCCCTCTTCCTCCGCATCAACACTCAAAACCCTGATACGCAAGTATCGGGGTTTTTCATTTTTGACAATTCGAGCCAAGCTTGCTTGAGCGAGAAGTGGAAGAAATGAAATAACCATGCGAATGAAATGAGCAATGGTTTTGAGTGTTGATGCAGGGTCTCCCCCAACGGATCACGAGCATCGCGAGTAATCCCTCTTCCTCCGCCTGCTATCAAAGCAATCTGATGAAGAAGCCTGAAATCGCACTGATTTTCAGGCTTTTTTCATTTCAGCCCAAAGCAAGATAATCCATTTTGAAGCAATAGTTAGGTGAGTTATTCGGTGGACTAA
>JAWOHR010000216.1:0-29960 GCA_046485075.1 Bacteroidales bacterium | reverse complement strand
TCCTCTTTGCACCAACCTCGGTTATGCTGGCTACGGTTCAGGAGCTGAATACGGATAAAAAAGCGTTTGTGAACTCCATCTACATGACCATCAATTTCTTCGTAAGTGTGATGGTTTACCCCATTGTGGGAACACTGATCGACCACTTTGGATTCATTCCCACCTTCCGCATTATCGCATTCCTGGCCTTTGGAGCGGTACCCGTTGTTCTGCTGACCAGGAAAAAAATGTTGGCCCTCTCAATGAATCAACGATAAACTAAACCAACAGCACTTTTGCGATTCCATCGCGATCCGGATTGAGGGTTAAATCCCCTGAGATGAACCACGTAAAAACCCTCCGTTGCCATCTGGCCGTTGTCCTTCCTTCCATCCCAGATATACTGCGAAGAGGTACCGGAAATACTGTTATTGGCCAGTATTCGCACTGGTGTCCCGTCTGGTTGTGTAATCCAGAGCCTGATCACACTTCCGGCTGATTCAATTCCCGGGGATATGACAAGCAGATCGTTATAGCCGTCGTTGTCGGGACTAAATACCCGGGGCTCAAGACCAAGCTCACTTCCCTGATCCGATTCAGGGATCGTCTGTGAGTTGAGTCTGCCCGGTGTTGCATACCCCTCAATGGATGCAGCTGAATGCCAGTTCCCGGGATCATCCCCGGGTCTCTTTGGATCAATCCTCTCGAGGGAAATTCCCCTGGTATCACTAATCAGTTCCAAATGCAGGTCGTTCCGGTAAGAAACCACATCAATTGCATTTCCTGCCCGGTCGGTGAGCCAGATCCGGCCACCACCATCAGGCAATGATCCAAACTCCTTCAACTCCACCCAGCTGCCGGAAACTGCAAGTCCGTATGAATCCATAAAGTGATCCATATTCCAGGTCAGAACAAGGTATTCCCCGGGTCCCATGATCCTGGACCGATCCGAAAGAGGAACCAGTCCATCCTGTGCTGCTCCTTCATCGGTCACATCGAATGCCAGTTCCCTGAGATCCACAAAATACTGCCCGGAATTAAAAAGCTCAATATACTCAGCTGCCCCCTCCAGGGGATCATACATAATCTCATTTATGAGCACCGAACCATACCCCGGATTCAATGCAGCTCCCCCTTCAAAACGAACCTGCCTCGAAAGGTTCCCTATGCAATCAAACACTGCCGGCATTTGGAAGGTGTAGCGTGTGAGAAGTGAAAGATCCGCTTCAAAACGGCAGGTAAGCATGTCACCGACCGGTTGACTTACCAGAACCTCTGTTGCATGGAAGTTTCCCGGATTAATAACCACCTCACCGGTCAGTTCCCCGGCCAGTTGTACCGGCTCAGAAAAGTAAACGCAGATCTGATCCCGGGACTCGTAGCCGAAGTAAAGAAACAGGGGCGCCTGGTTATCGGGCCGCTCGCCCATCACACTATTCATCTCCCCCGGGGTGCCGCCCGACCGATCCACAGAATACTCCCACAATCCGGAAATGTTACACACCTGCTCCGGATCGGGCGACTCCAGCGACCAACCCCCATCTCTCTTCCATTTTGGCGCATCATAGGGTATGCTGTACACGGTTGAATGTATCAGTACACCCTCCCTGTTGTAAATGGCCAGAACGCTTCCCTGGTTGGACAGAGAACCAGGTCTGACCACCAGAAATTCACCAGGCTGAAGCAACGCCTCAACTCCTTCCAGGCCCGGTTGATACTCCCGGTCACCCGCCTCGATCCACCATCCTTCCAGGTTAAGCGGATACTCCGAGCGGCTAAGGAGTTCCACGTATTCACCCAGGGAGAGATCAACCGGAGGGTCGGGGTCGGCCATCACTTCATTGAAAACCAGGTCGCCCCACTCTGCTTCACTCCGCATGATCTGTAGCAACGTATCGGTCATGCAATTGCCATCCCTGTCGCAAATCCCATGCACCATCAGCGCCATCGGCTTTCTGTTGGGAAAGGGAGAAGAAAAATTGAGGTTCAGGGTTCGCCCTTCAACTGAAAAGGTGTCCGCAGCCCAGGCATGATCCACAAATAGCTCATCCGGAGATTCGGTCAGGAATAACTCCACAATCGACGAATCGGACCATGCAATCGATTCTGAAAAAGTCAGGGTCAGCCGGTTACCGTTCTCCATCGTCCAGCCGGTTATCATTGGAGAAACCGTATCCGTTTCAAACCTTCCTTTCACATGAAGGTCATCCAGCCACAATTTACGGTCCTGGGCAGCACTATACTCATATCTTATTACAAGGGACCTGCCCTCAGGCAGATCATAAAGGGAACAGGATGCAATCTCTCGCATGGTACTTGAAGTGTCTGACGCATACCAGAGCACAAGCAATCCATCCCCCTGCCAGGTGAGCCGGAACAAGGGCGCTTCCCCCGTCCCGATCGCCTCCTGGTAGTTCAGTGCAGATGCACCAAGCTCCTCATATTCCCCGTGCCGGGCTCTCCAGAGTCTGACCAGGTCATCGGATCCATCCAGGTTTACCCCGACTACAATTCCCTCCCTGATACTCCCCTCAAATTCTGCCAGGATGGCTAACTGCCAGTTATTACCAGCGCTGGGAGGATACCCGTGCCTGATCCTGAATGAGAATGAAAGTGAATCTCCTCCAAAAACTGAATCCTCCGGCTGACTTCTTCCAAAGGGATGATGATGCATGATAAAATAGTCACATCCTGCCTGGGAATTGTCGAATGAGTGATGCAGCGAATAGGTGCCGGAAATGGGATTCAGTGAATCCACACTCCATCGGTGCGGGGGATCCTGCTCTACCCTCCAACCCAGACCACCAGGATAAACCTGCACCTCTCCCTCTTCAAATCCTACAGGGAATTGGGAACACAAACATGCCGGGCCAAGTAAAAGAACAAAACAATTTAACCACCTCATTTTTATTTCTGGAAATAATGTTGATTTTTGCATTCTCAAACCATAAAGAATTTGATGATGAAAGTAGCTGTAGTTGGAGTAAGCGGAGCAGTGGGTCAGGAGCTCCTGAAAGTACTCAGGGAGAGGAAATTCCCCCTGGATGAGCTTGTTCTGTTTGGATCATCCAGAAGTGCAGGAAGCCAGTATGAGTTTAATGGTAAAATGCTGACAGTAAAGGAGCTGAAAGAGAATGATGATTTTAAGGGAATTGATATTGCCCTCACTTCAGCCGGTGCCGGAACATCGAGGAGATTTGCTTCTACCATTACCAAGCACGGTGCCATCATGATCGATAATTCAAGTGCGTTCAGAATGGACGAAGATGTTCCACTTGTCGTGCCTGAGGTGAACCCGGGCGATCTTCATTCACTTCCCAGGAACATCGTGGCCAATCCCAACTGTACCACCATCCAGTTGGTGGTTTGCCTCAAACCCATCCATGACATCTCTCCCATTAGAAAGGTTCATGCAGCCACATACCAGGCTGCCAGTGGCGCAGGTGCCTCGGCTATGGCAGAACTCGAGCAGCAGATCCGGCAGATTGCCGCCGGAGATCCCGTTACCGTTGAACATTTCCAGTACCAGCTAGCCATGAACCTCATTCCTCATGTTGATGTGTTCACTGAAAACGGATACACCAAGGAGGAGATGAAAATGTACAATGAATCGAGAAAAATTATGCACTCCGATATTGAGGTCAGCTCCACCTGTGTAAGGGTACCCGTACTCCGAAACCACTCTGAAGCTGTCTGGGTGGAGACCGAAGATGAACTGGATCTTGCAGAGGTGAAGGAGGCGCTGGCCTCGGCTGAGGGTGTTACCCTGCAGGATGATCCGGGAAACAAGATCTATCCCATGCCCCTTGGTTCGGCCAGCAAGGATGATATTTACGTGGGAAGATTGCGAAAAGACCTTACCAATCCCAAAGGCATCGCTTTTTGGTGTGTGGGTGACCAGATCAAAAAAGGGGCTGCCCTGAACGCGGTTCAGATTGCGGAATACCTGGTTGAAAAGGGACTGGTTTAATAAAGCAGGTTATTATAGGGGTACCGCTTCACATGGACCTCTTTAACTTTCTGGTAGAGCTGGTCCTTCAGTGAATCGATGTTGGTTTTCAGTTTGGCCGAAATGAACAGGGCCTCCCTGTCTCTCGATTTCCAATCGCTTTTAATATCATCCAAACTCAGATTCTTCCTGTTTCCGGGGGTGAGATCATCATCATCCTTCTTTTCATAGGAAAAAGCATCTGTTTTATTGAAAACCATAAAAGTAGGGATAGCACCAGAACCCAAATCGCTCAGGGTCTCCTCTACCACCCGGATCTGATCTTCGAAACCGGGATGTGAGACATCCACAACATGCAGCAGGATATCTGCTTCGCGAACCTCATCCAGAGTCGACTTGAAAGACTCCACAAGATGCGTCGGCAGCTTCCTGATAAACCCAACTGTATCGGATAGCAGAAACGGAAGATTCTCAACCACCACCTTACGAACTGTAGTATCCAGTGTGGCAAACAACTTATCCTCGGCGAATACATTCGATTTGCTCAGCAGGTTCATAAGGGTTGACTTTCCGGCATTGGTGTAGCCCACCAGGGTCACCCTCACCATCTGTCCCCTGTTCTTCCGCTGAACGGCCATTTGCCTGTCAATTTTGCCCAACTGCTCTTTCAGCCTGGAAATCTTATCTCTGATGATCCGCCTGTCAGTCTCAATTTCAGTCTCACCCGGCCCCCTCATGCCGATACCCCCTTGTTGTCTCTCCAGGTGTGTCCACATCCTGGTGAGCCTGGGCAACAGGTATTGATACTGCGCCAGCTCCACCTGGGTTTTGGCGTGTGCAGTCTGAGCCCGTCCTGCGAAAATATCGAGGATCAGGTTGGTCCGGTCGAGAATCCTGCACTGCAACTCCCGTTCAATGTTCCTGAGCTGGGAAGGGGTCAGCTCATCATCGAAAATGACGATGTCGATCTCCCGGGCGATCACAAACTCCTTTACCTCTGCCAGTTTCCCGGTACCAATGAAAGTTTTCGGATTCGGGACCTCCAATCGCTGGGTGAAAACTGCAAGTGTCTCCGCACCGGCTGTCTCTGCGAGAAAAGCCAGTTCATCCAGATGTTCTTCGGCCAGCTCGGGGCTCTGATCCTGTGTGATCACACCCACTAGTACAGCTGACTCCGGATAAGGTCTATGGTCCCAATAATCTCCCATGGAATGATTGGTCCCTAGTTGATGAATTGCCGGTTGACGTAGATGGCGTTACGGATGGCGGGTTTAATCGTCTCTGTACACAACATGACCATCTCCACATCAGAGGGAAACGGAATCTTCTCCTGCTGGGTTTTCTGAAAGGCCTCTTCGGTCAGGGCTCCCACATCGCCAACTGCTCTTGCAGAAGAGTGTTCGAATGCGTTTGCTGCTCCGAAAGGTTCCTTCTGGATGAGGCGAATCGGATTCAGATTTGTGATTTCAACCTCGCCTTTGATTTCCACCGATTTAAACTGCTGAGTCTCAATTAAAGTACAGTTAATCTCCTTGAATTTCTCTAACTTGATATCATTTCCTGCAGTATCTTTCATCACGTTGCCTTTGGAATCCAGCACATATTCGAACCCATCCGCTATCTTCTTTGTAAAGATCTGATCGGTATCTTTCACGCCGTCGGGCGATACCATGATGGTGAGAAGTTTTACAAGTACCTGGTAATCATACACCGCATTGGCATCCAGATGCTTAAAATGATATTCCACCCAGTCGCTGCTAAGTCCCTTCACATCGAACGAAATCAAATCTTCTGCCACCTGAGGCGGTAGCTGGATTGCATTCTGGTTTGCAACTTCGACAATTACCCGCGAAATCCCCTTCTGGCGTGCCTGATAGATCAGTGCATCAATGTCGGGGAATTGACCTCCGCTATACTCGGCAGCCTTAGTGAGCTGATAATAGGCATCCCTGTAATCCTGCTTTTGAAGAGCATTTTCAAGGAGGCCCTTCCCGTTCTGGTAGAAGAAATCAGCCGCCTTGGACTTTGCCGCAATCATCTCCTGGTTGTAATCAATATAATCATAACTGTATAACTTCCCGTCAATTTCAAGCGGCGTTACCGTCCGCACCTTCCGCTGCCGCTCCTTCAGCATGTTATACCTGTTAAAGACCTCGTCGTAATTATCGGGATTATTCTCTGCAACCAGGTACCTTATTCTTTCAAGGTCCCGTTCGTTAGCCAGGCGATACGCCCTGTCCATTTCAGCAGCCTCATCAGCGTCCGGACTTTTTATAAGCTTCTTAACTGTTTTATCTATAACTGCATCATAATTCCCCTGTTGCAGTTTCTTGGTGGTGGAACCGCAGCCGGATAGTAGGATTACAGTCAGCAGAATTGTAAAGATCTTCTTCATTTTGAAATAGTTTTAGACTTCTGCTAAATTAAAGCATATCAAAAAAAAAAGCCGGGTCAGCGCCGGCTTTTATCAACAATTCATAAATAACTTACTGCAATACAAAGTTAATGGGGAAGGTAAACAACACCTTTACCGCCTTCCCACGCTGCATTCCAGGGGTCCATTTGGGAGATGACATGACCACCCTGATAGCCTCCTTGTCAAGCGCCGGGTCAACGCTGCGCACAACAACGGCATCTACCACGGATCCTGTCTTACTAACAGCAAACTGTACAATTACACGGCCACTGATACCGTTTTCTGCTGCAATTTCAGGATACCTCAGGTTCTGTCCAATGTATTTCCTGAACTCAGTTGCAGGGTCACCTCCGTTGAAAGTAGGCATGTCTTCCACAATATAGAAAACCTCCTCTTCATCAATATCCTCATCATCATTTCCCATCATGCTGGTGAAATCATACTCTGAATTATCATCAGCTTCCATGTCAAAGTCGAAATCATCTTCAATCTCAACATCGTCATCAACGATATCCAGAACCTCAGCAACCTTAGGCTGCTCGGGTTTCGGTTCGGGCTTCGGCTCATCCCTTCGGGTAATCTGCATCATCTCATCCTCAAACTGGATCTCCTGAACGATGCTGTTGGGATCATCCTTATCTTCTCCTTGTGTCCACTCAAAAGCCACCAGTATGATGGCAAGTGTTACAACGAGTCCAATCTGGAGAAACATCCCTTTCCGGGATTCCAGATCTACCTTTTTTGATTTCTTAGGTTCCATAACATTTAGTCATTTGGGCAATAAAAGTAATGATTTACAATCTATATATCAAAAAGAATATTTGTTAAGATCAAATCTACCTGATTAAACCGCAAAAATTCTGCCAATCTACTGTTTTGTACTTGCAAATTTTATACTATTTTTGCCACGCGTCGGGGCATTAGCTCAGTTGGCTAGAGCGTTTGACTGGCAGTCAAGAGGTCATCGGTTCGATTCCGATATGCTCCACACAGAGAATCAGAGGGTTGTAAACTTCCAGGTTTGCAGCCCTTTTTTCATTTGTTTGCTTCATTTTGGCTTGTTAAGCCACTTGCAAAAGAACGACTTATAACAACAGTTCAAATATATAACTAATTATTTAGTTATACAACTAATTTTTTAGTTTTTTCTAGAATTTGCAATCACTCCGATTTGTAGCCTTTCCTTTTTTGCCAGATTTTTCCCAACTAAATGGTAGTAAAAGAGAAAATTTAAGAGAAGTGACTGCAACCTATTTTTCAATCAAACCGGAGATTTCGGACTGAAGCTTTGGGAGATGATTGATAAAAGTAGCTTTCAATTTCCTCAATTGATTGAAGGATATCGAACAGCCAGGTTTTTAAATCATGCTTCATACACCAGCTGTTTCGTAGAATCAATGGATTCTAATAAGTATGGATTCCGAATTGCCCTGCTTTCAAGAAGATCAACATCCCTCTTCAATATTCTCTCAAGAGAAAACTTCAGATCAAAATAGTTATCCGCATAATCCTCAAGTGAGACATCAGAGAAATCAACAACAAAATCGATATCACTTTCCTCATTGAACGAGTCTCCTAATACTGACCCAAAGACGAACAGCTCCGACACTCTATGCTTCCTGCACAGCATCCGTATTTGATTTTGATATTGGGAAATCAAATCCATATTTCAAAAATACAAATATATTCCTATAGTCTGATTAATTGAGTTGGAGAATGAATTTGCCATAAAATTTGCCAACCGATAGGAAAACAGATGTAGTATAAGCGAGCTGCGGTGGACAGAGTACACAAGTAGATTGCGAGGGTGAGGTAGATTATCAAAGGGTTGCAAATCCAAAAATCTGCAACACTTTTTATTTTGCCAGATTTTTGCCAGACAAATGACAGTAAATGTGTAATATTTATTCCCACCAATCTCCATATCCTATTGATTGACTGAAGATTTCAAGTTAAAAGAACGAAGAAACTCGAAACCATTCGTGTAAAAAGACTTTACTCATATTACATATTGTTATACCTTGTATAGGTTAAAGCGTTGGTATAGAGTTTATATAATGCGCCTATGGCAAGCCGAATTTCTTCAAATAGAAAGTTTATCCAGCTGCTGAATGAAATCATCTATTCCAACATACAAAATGAGCGCTTTGGTGTATCAGAATTAGCTTATGAATTAAACATGAGCCGGTCCAACCTTCACAGGAGGATTAAAAATGCCACGAGTAATTCAGTCAGTCAGCACCTCCGACAAGTCAGGTTAAACAAGGCTCTGGAATTGTTGAAGGACCAATCGAATACCATATCTGAAGTGGCTTTTGCAGTGGGATTTGGAAGTGTGAACTATTTCAGCAGATGCTTCAGGGACCATTTTGGATACCCGCCCAGCGAAGCTGAGAGCTATTTGGATGAAGATGAAGATTCCCAAGTTTTACGAGGTAATCATCATGAATTAAGAAATTTTCCTGTTCAAACGACTTCGTTTATTGGACGGGAAGCAGAAATCGAAACTATCGTAAGATTAGTAAAAGAACACCGGATTGTTTCTATAATCGGTACCGGAGGGTGCGGCAAAACAAGGTTGGCCTGCGAGATTGCAGCAAAACTTAAAGATGAATACAGGGATGGGATCTGGTTTGTACCCCTCGCTCCTGTGGAATCGGAAGAACTTGTGTTGAAGCAGCTGATGAGTGCGCTTTCGATTGACGAGGTACCGGGTAAGGAAATGTTGGAAGTACTCCTTGAAAGACTGAGTCGAAAAAACCTTTTAATCCTGCTGGACAATTGTGAGCACTTACACTCAAGCTGTGCTGACATATCAACAAACCTAATACAGTCAGTTCCCGGTTTATCGCTTTTAATTACGAGCCGGGAGGCATTAAACATCAAAGGAGAAAAAGTATGGTCCACCTCCCCGCTTAGCCTGGTTGACTTTGATGATGTGGTTGATGTGGAATCAGCCAGCCAGTCGGAAGCAGTAAGGTTGTTTGCCGACCGTGCACTATTGAGCAATCATGGCTTTCAGCTTGTGGTTGAGAATGTTTCCGATGTAGCCACTATTTGCCAGAAGGTTGATGGAATTCCACTTGCAGTTGAAATTGTCGCCAGCCGAACGAAATACATGGATGTACATACCATCATAGAACGTTTCGATGGCAGATTGGCAAGCATTCCAACCATGTTTGGAGAAACCGTTGAACGACATAAAACACTGCGGGCAACGATTGAATGGAGTTATGGATTATTGACTGAAGAAGAAAAAAACTTGTTTCGGAAACTGAGCGTTTTTACGGGTGAATTCGACCTGAAAGCTGTGGAAGAAGTTTCTGTGGATGAATTCCTGCGAAAAGAACGCATCATGGATATTCTATCGCAATTGGTGGATAAATCCATGGTGAAGACAGTTTATCAGCCAGGACATCAGATGCGGTATAAACTATTGGAAACTCTTCGGGAATTCGGTACGAATATGCGCTCTGAAAGAAACGAGAGCCAGAAGATTAGCAGGAAACACCTGGAGTATTATTCGGGTATTGCCGAACAAGCTTATAATGAAAGGATGTCCAGGCAGGTTTTTTGGATGGATCAAATCAGGTTGGGACACAACAACATTATAGCAGCGCTGAACTGGGCGGAAATGAATGAACCTGAAAGATTTCAAAGACTTGCTGCTAATCTTTCATGGTTCTGGGGAAGACTGAATAATTATTCCATGGCCATAGATATCCTCGAAAATGTTGTTGCTTCAAAACCCATGGACAAAGAGACACAAGCGAGATTGAATACCGGGTATGGATCGCTGTTATTCACAACTGCCGGTTTTCGGAAAGCGGTGGTTGTTTTACGGCGTGGTGTGCTGCTTTGGCGCGAGTTAGAGAACAAAAAGGAAGAATCACTTACACTAGCGAATCTGGCAGAATTAGTTCATGCCATGGGAGATATTGAAGCTGCAATGAATTATGCAAAGCAAGGATATGAACTGGCCAGGGAACTCAATGATCCGTCCATTGAACTCCACTCTTTGATCGCAGTGATAACCGGCATGGTATTTTCCAAAAACACACAGGAAGCCCGTCCATTGGTCAGAAACGCAATTAAATTATCAGAAGCTCAGC
Source organism: Bacteroidales bacterium (assembly GCA_046485075.1). Lineage (GTDB taxonomy): Bacteria > Bacteroidota > Bacteroidia > Bacteroidales. Next base: position 19,504 of record JAWOHR010000216.1, on the reverse strand, counting down.
AGAATCTGTTCATTATAACGACAATACACCACCTAATGGGAGATTGCGGATTGATAGATGGAAAGTATGAAGAAGCTGAACGAGACTACGGATTAAGCCTGGAAGCTTCAATTAAATATGGCGACACCAGTTACACATGCATGCAAATAACTTCAATTGCTATGGCTGTTGCCGGACAGGGACGTCTTGAAAAAGCATTGCGATTAAATGCCGCTGCAACCCGGGTAGCAGTTTTGAAGGAGCTCTGGGTACCGGAAGAGATCCCAGTTGCATTCTGGAAAGAACTTGTCATTCAACACCTTGATGGATCCCGGAATAAACTCGGGAAGGAATTATCTGATAAAATCGAGGAAAAAGGCAGGTCCATGAGTTTGGATGAAGCTGCAAAATACGCACTGAATTTTGAAGTCGACTGATGTGAAAAATTCATTCATGCAACATATGTCCGCCTGACTCGACAAAATTACACACCAAATCAACATAATGATTTGTTCCTGTAACCTGTAAATCCGGAATTTTACATGTAGAATCCGGATTCACTATTCATTAACTAAACCAAATCATTATGAAACGAATTACATTGTTGTTAGTGGCAGCATTTCTAATTACAGGATTTTCTGTTTACAGTCAGAACGTTACTCCAGGTGCCGTGGTAAGTATACACAAGGTGGTACCGGCGACCGAAGACATTACAAATGACCAGTTTGAAACTTTCTACGAGAAGTTTCTTTCGGCATTCATGAGAGAGGCCCCTACGATTCCAATCTGTCTTATGAAAAAGATCTCAGGAAACAGAATGGGAGAGTATGCTGAATTTTTTGTTTATGAATCATTGGATGCAAGAAACGAATGGTTTCCGGAGCCCGGAGTTTCCACTGAAAAAACGAAAGAACTCTTGAAAAACCTGGGGGAGGTTTGGGATGAGTATCGTATAAAAGTGTCTGAAGTGGATTACACAAATTATGTTGCACTTCCCTTCTCAGGAAAAAGTATCCTTGTGAAACCAGGTAATGTTGTGTTCATTTTTGAATGTGAAATCACCCTGGAGGAGGGTATGACAACCGAAGAATTTGAAAAGTTTTATGTCGAAGAATACGGTCCGGCTTTTACGAAGCATTTTCAGGACACGCAATTTTGTGCTCTAAAAGGGGAAAGAGGGGAAAGAACGGGCAAATACACTGAATTGACTGTTTTGAAGTCTATGGCCGAATATAACAAATGGATCACGGCGGATGGTATGCTCAGTGAACAAGCCAGGCAGGCTTTCAAAAACATGGGAAAGATTCAGGAAAGAATGGAAAAAATGTATATGTGGTCTCGAAGCAACACGTATATAGTGCTCTAGGATTGGAGGATCATATCTGACAAACAATAACCTGGGTGATTAGAGAAATATACTTTCAAAATATCATCATAAAAAAGCAACTATGAAACGGATAACATTATTAATATTGGTATTGGTATCGCTGACATTGATCATAAATAGTTCATGTCAGAATGACGAAGCAACAGCTCAACTTGAAGAATACAAAGCTGAGCTGCAGAATTTAGAAGATAATAAAGCGCTTGCCGAACGCTGGCATACCGATCTGGGCATTGACAGGAATTGGGAAGTGGCTGAGGAAATCCTGGCCCCGGACATCATAATACATATGCCTGGAGGGGGTGAAGTTAAAGGGATAGATGAAGCAAAAGGTTTTGATGCGATGTACGCTGCCATGGAAAATGCAAAAATCAATCATTATGAAGTCGTCGCAGAAGGTGATTATGTATTTCTCAGGTGGGATTTGTCTTTCGATAATACGATCGATTTTATGGGGATTCCAGCCACCGGAAAGCGCATAACAGACGTTGGGGGTATCGATCAATTCCTAATTGAAAATGGAAAAATAAAGGAATTCTGGCAGTTTTTTGATGAGCTGGGTTTTATGAAAAAGCTGGGAGCTATACCTTCCGAATAATCAGAGGTCCTGAAAAATGAGTAAAAAGGAACTTGATTTTCAATATCCGGTAAATGCCCTGAAATTATCTTTTTTACTGGGGAACGGTCAGGTTGTATTAATTACTTCCTGTGACTCTCAGAAAAAAATCCAAGGTATTTTAACCGCCAGTTGGTGCACACCGACTTCTCAAATTCCTTTCTTATTATCCATTTCTATAGGCAATGGAAAGGAAGTCACTGAAGATGTTAGTTACCGTTCATCCTATGCCCTCATTGAAGAAACAGCGGAATTTGGTTTGAATCTTCCATTAAAAAATCTGATTGAGGCCGTTGGAAAAATCGGCAGCTTGCATAGCAACCTGGTTGATAAATATGTTGAAACCGGTTTAACTGCATTCGAATCAAAAATCATCAAAGCAAATCTCATTAAAGAGTGTTATCTGAATATGGAATGCAAAGTAACCGATGAGTATATCACAGGTGATCATACTGTGTTTGTGGCTGAACCGGTTTATGTCCATCTTGATGAAGATGTGCTGGTCGGAGGAAAACTTGCAGAGAAGTATAATTCGAAGGATAAACAATTACACTTATGGGATTTTATTAAGATCTAAATATTTCTTTGCTATTAAGCTGTATGGTACTGCATCTGCAGGGCTTTAATGGCAAAGTATCGAGCATTCTTGTCTCACATTTAAGAAGAATACTGGAATTTGAATAAATATCCGCAAGATCGTAATATATATTGCCAGATAATTTGCCAGCCAAACGGAAAACAGGTGTAGTATATAGGAAAAACAACTGTACATTGTTTTTGTAATGTAGTGAAATAGAGTAGAAGGGAGTCCGGTGGATAATCCCGTATTGTCTCTGGCAGTCAAGAGGTCATCGGTTCGATTCCGATATGCTCCACACAGATAATCAAAGGGTTACAATCGTTCAGATTTGTAGCCCTTTTTATTTTGCCAGAAATTTTCCAGGCAGCTGATCAGAATGGCAATTAGGTGCATTCATTAAGTTAAAGAACGAAATTATAGTCCACTCCAAATATATAACTAATATTTTAGTTATACAACTAATTCGTTAGTTAGTTTCAGGGAGCCTCGCAGTTAAGTTAGATTGTCTCCTCTTCTTCGAACTCTAAATTTGGATCAAGCTTTTTTATTTAAATTCATCCCTTTTTAATTTCATTTTCATATGGTTTTAATCAACGGAAGCTATTTTAGACCTGTCAATTATAAAACCGAAGATCATGTCAAAGACACATAAGGGGATACAAGATCAAATAAGGCCCAGATTTGCAAAAATCGACCATGAGACAAAATCTGAAATAAAATATAAAATATTAACCGGCTATTATTTTGAAGAAGAAAAGAATGATCCCCTATGGCAAATCTGAATACGAAGCAACAGCAATGAATCATGCCCCTTGAAGATGAAAGGCTGAAAACAGGAATGATATTTTTCATACTTTAGATTTTAAAAAATAGATTATGAAAATTCTCCTGGTGGAAGATGAGCCTAAAGTCATTGAATTCTTAAAGAAAGGACTTGAAGAACAGGGATATGAAACAGAGGTCGCTTATGACGGGCAAATCGGGGAAAGGCTTGCATTGAAAGGAAACAGTGATATTATCATCATTGATGTCATGCTGCCCTATGTGAACGGATATGAACTGTGCAGAAAGATTAGGGAAAAAGGATTGCAGGTACCCGTTCTAATGCTTACCGCACTTGGAACAACCACTGACAAAATTTCAGGATTTGATGCCGGGGCAGATGATTACCTGGTAAAACCGTTCGAATTCGAAGAGCTCCTCGCCAGGATTAAAGCACTGACAAAAAGGTCAACCGGGTTGGTCCAAACATCCAGCAGGCTAAAGGTTGCTGATCTTGAACTTGATTTGGATCAGAAGCTGGCAAGGAGGGGAAATAAAAATATCGAGCTCACGGCAAAGGAATTCCTGTTGCTGGAGTTTCTTATGAAAAATAAGGGAAAGGTGATTTCCCGAGTTGAGATTGCCGAGAAGGTATGGGATATTACTTTTGATACGGGGACAAATGTCATTGATGTGTATATAAATATTTTAAGGAAGAAGATCGACAAGGATTTTGAGACCAAGCTCATTCAGACGAGGATCGGACTTGGTTACATCATAAATGAACCGTGATGGAAATCAGAAAAAAATTATTGCTTCAGTTCTTTGCCATTGTTGCGTTGATCTTGTTTATAACTTCTCTGGCCATTTATTTTTCTTATTCCAGGATTAGGAGGGGGGATTTTTTTGACCGTCTTAGCAGCAAAGCCACTCTGGTAGCTCAGATGTTGATCGATATTGATGAAATCGATGCCGAGGTGCTAAAAAAAATTGAATTGAATAATCCATTAAGCCTTCCGAATCAAATAATCATTATTTACGATTATCAGGATCACGTTATATACAGCACCGATGATGAACATTCTTTGAATATTACAACGGATTTAATCAATGAGGTCAGGCTTAAAGAAGATATTCGCTTCATACAGAATCCATTTGAGATACTTGGCCATTTCTATACCTCCCAGTATGATCGGTTTGTCGTTTTTGCCGCAGCGACCGATATTTTTGGTCTAAGAAAGCTTAAACGGCTACGGATTATTCTTCTCATTGTCCTGTCTTCAAGCCTTATCATTGTGTTTTTCTCGGGCAGAATGTTTGCAAACCGAGCCTTACGTCCAATTTCCAGTATCACGGCAGAGATGGAAGCCATAGGAGAATCAAACCTGGATACAAGGGTATCGGAGGGAAACGGGAAGGATGAGCTCGCACGGCTTGCACAAACTTTTAACAAGATGCTTGCAAGGCTTGAATTTGCCTTTAAAACGGAAAAAAATTTTATTGCCAATGCATCCCACGAATTGCGCAACCCACTTACCATGATTACCGGACAGATGGAGGTCATCCTGATGAAGGCAAGGAGCAATGATGAATATAGAAAAACCATAAATTCTCTGCTGGAAGACATTAAAAGCCTGAATTATATTTCAAACAGGCTCCTCTTACTAGCCCAGGCCACATCTGAATTTTCCGATGCTAAATTTGTTCTGTTCCGGATAGATGATACCCTGTGGCCGGCGAGGAAAGAGATTCTGAAAAGAAACGATAACTACCAGGTACGTGTTAATTTCTCCCCTGCCATCGATAGTGATTATAAATTGATGGTCATGGGGAATGACCAGCTGCTTAAGACGGTCATGAGCAATCTGATTGATAATGGATGTAAATATTCCGAAGATCATTCCTGTGAAGTGAACATTAACTATGAAAATGATCATGTTATCATATGTGTTTCCGATAATGGCATCGGTATTCCAAAAGAAGAGATCAATATGATCTTCCAGCCTTTCTACCGCGGAAGGAATGCAATTGGAATCAGGGGACATGGCATAGGCCTGTCTCTGGTGGAAAAGATCATCTCATTACATAAAGGGAAAATCACAGTCACTTCGGAACTTAACAGGGGTACTCAATTTACCCTGTTTCTTCAGGTTCACAACCCCTCCGGAAATCTTTAATTCATTTTTAATCCCCTTTTAATCCCGTCTTCATAGATTTCAGATAGTTTTGAGACATCTGCATCAACCAATTGGTTGAGGGAAGTGAACGCTTTTTATGGATCTTGATGAGTAAAACATATATGATAAATACAGAATTCTGTCCGGATATTACCGGATTATTCCTTTTATCAACAGATATTATCACCGGGAATGAAACTGAACCGATATTAGACAGGTGTTCGCAGGAATATATCTCAGACAATGACCTGATTGTAAGAGTTAAGTCCGATGTCAACATTAAAAGAGATTCAGTCGGCTCTGCCCTGAACCGTTTCAAAATCCATCAGGAGATTTTGAATAAATCAAGGGATCCATCTATTGCTGTTCACAACTCAACCCGCTACACACGGATTATAAAGGCTAAGGGAGATGTGTTCCTTTCTCTGGCAGGGATAATACTTTTGCTGCCGATTTTCGTGATCATAGGAATCATTATAAAGGCCGGCACGAAGGGACCTGTTCTTTTCAGGCAGGAGCGAATCGGATTAAAGGGGAGAAAGTTTAAAATGTATAAGTTCCGGACCATGGTTTCAAACGCCGAATTTCTGCTGGATGATCTTAAAGCATATAATGAGGCCACCGGACCGGTTTTTAAGATCAAGTATGATCCAAGAATTACTAAAGTTGGCCGGTTCCTCAGAAAGACCGGATTGGATGAATTACCCCAGCTTATTAATGTTGTAAAAGGTGAAATGTCACTGATCGGACCCCGGCCTCCTCTCGAAGCAGAAGTGAATCAGTACGAACCCTGGCAATTGAGAAGACTTTCAGTGATTCCTGGAATTACCTGTACATGGCAGATTTTACCGAAGCGCCATGATGTCCTTTTTGAGCAATGGGTGGCTATGGATCTGCAATACATTGACAACTGGTCTTTGTTGTCAGATATCGGTCTGTTCTTCAAGACAATAAGGGCATTTTTCCGGGCAGGAGGGCATTAATCAGCATGAATGTCGTTTGCACCCAATCGCTTTAATACCTTTTTAATTTGCATTTAATCCCTCCTTAACCACTCTCACTTATTTTTAACCTGGTATCTAAATTTTTTACAAAAAATAAGAATATGAAAACAAATATTACAGGAAACAAGGCAACAATGATTATTGTAACAGCATTGGCCCTGATTATCTCTGGTCTGTTTCTTTTCAAAAATTACTCCTTAAGAAATCAATTTCAGAAGGAGGAAATCAGGTCAGAAGCATTACTTTCCGAGAAACTGGTTCTGGAAAAATCACTCGAAAAATTCAAAAAGGATCTCAAATTATTTCAGGGTAAAAATGCAAACCTGGATTTGGCTCTAAAGGAATCCAGTGACCGGTTTGCAATGAAGGAAAATGAAATTAAGAGGCTGATAAAGGACAATGCTTCACTGTCTGATCTGAAAAAGAAAAATACAGAACTTGAGGCTTTAGGTATCAGGTTGAAAGAAGAGATTACAGTTTTGGATCTGAAAATGAATCAGCTGATTGCGGACAATAAAAGGGTTGGGGACCAGCTTGAGGTAATGAAGTCTAATAATGAAACACTTGCTTTTCACAATGCAATGCTGGAAGCTATGCTTTCCGATAACTATCAGATGGAAGCGCTTAAAGGGAAACGTGAGAAGTTAACAGTAGTTGCCCGGAGGACAAATACCCTGGTTGCGAGCTTTGATGTGCCTTCCGGATTTGGTGAGGAAATATACTTTAAGGTTTACACTCCGGATGAAAAGGAATTTTCGAGCATAGATAACGAATCTGCCTCGATCAGATTATATAACCAGGATAAAAACCTGATGGCGAGCCTCTCCGAAGGTACTCCTGCCCACATGAACCATTATCCCAAGCGTGTTGAACTTATATACAAGCCGGAGTACAAACTCATAAAAGGGATATACAGTTTTAATGTTTATGACGGGAAAGATTATATGGGTAGTGTTCAGTTGAGGTTAAAGTAATCCTCAGTGTGTGCTCCTATTTTCCTTCCGGAATTCTGATGAATCCAGGGCTCTGGATGCCTTTTTGGAGTAAATATAGTTCTATATAAAAGCGAGAAGGTGTCAGTTCAATGATTTTGATAAAATTTCAAAATACGTGAATTATGCAAATAATTCTCAAAATCATGTAACAATCGCCTGATAAACATGGCGTAATTTTATCAGTGAAACCATTGAAAATAAATTATTAACACATGAAAAATTTACTTTATATTTTAGCAGTTATTCTTATCGTAGCCTGGGCAATCGGATTTTTTGGGTACCATGCCGGTGGCATAATACACATCCTGCTGGTAATTGCACTTATTGTATTTCTGGTTAAGGTTCTCCAGGGGAGAAAAATTCTATAGATCTGTAGTTTCGATTTTAATCATTGAGTCATGGAATCTGATTGACATACTCCCAGACGTTGTGATATAAAAAAGATATGAGTAAAAAAAGAAACAAATCAATAGTCTACATTATCGCCATTGTTATAATTATAGTTGCTTTTCTGCTATTGGGCGGTGGGGAATGGATGAAAGGAATGACACACGGAAACAGGTCAGCAAACCTGGCGGATTTGAAATGGTTGCAGATCATGATCAGTTTAGGTATTGGATTTCTGATTGGTTTACTGGCTTCTAAAAGGCGATGGTTATAAACTGCTCTTTATTAAAATTCCAACCATAAAATAACTCATATGAAAAATGCAGGAATCATCATTTTAGTCATTGGTTTATTATTAACTATTTTTACGACAATTACTTTCTTCACCAGAGAAAAGGTAGTGGATATCGGAGAAATCGAAATCACCGCAAAAAACAGGCATCATTTAAAATGGTCTCCGCTGATCGGAGTTGCAGTTATGGCGGCCGGAGGAGTTGTTCTATTGGTCTCAAAGAAGAAATAATAGGGTTGACCCCGGGAATTTCTGTCACGACACAAAAGAGGCCGTCTCAAAAATCGAATTGAGACGGCCTCTTTTTTATATATAAAAATTTCTTTCTAAAAACGGTAACCTAATGAAAGACCGTAACCTGTGTTCTTGTATGATGATTCATCGTCAGAGGTCCAATCTTTATCCGAATTGATCTTCAGCATGCCGATCTGAACATTCAGCTGTAAAAAGAGGCCCATTTGCATTTCATATCCGAAGAAGATATTTCCGCCGGCATCAAAAGCCTTGTAATACGCATTCTCCACCAGATCAGTTTCATCCGCGACGGTGTTTTTGAATATTACCGGACGTTCATAGGTAACATCACCAAATTCAGAGGTTTCCTTACCCATTATTCCGTATGCAATATAAGGTCCAAAGCCAAACAGTAAATGTCCATTTCCTAACAGTGGCCTGTATAATACGTTTAAAGGTATTTCAATGTAAGACAATTTTGTAGTAGTGGATAAATTATCTGCTACCTCACCAGGAGGTAAATAGAAGTCATTCTTTGCTCCTTTAACGGAGAAAAGAACCCCTGGCTGGAAATAGAAATCTGTTGTCAACAGGATATTTAAATTAACCCCGGCATGAAATCCTGTTGTCAGACCATTTTCAAGCTTATCCCCATCGCTGTCTTTCCCGTTTATATTCTGAAGATTGACTCCAGCCAGAAATCCAAAGTCAACCTGAGCCTGCAGGGCTAAAGTTGAGAGAATAAAGATTGCAGATATAGCAAGTAATTTAGTTTTCATTTTATTTAATATTTAGATTATCAATATATTTCACTTTAAGTTATCAGGATGAACCGGCTGCTTTTTCAGCTTCAGCTTTCATTTTCTCATTTGCGATGATCAGGAACTCCACCCGTCGGTTTGAAGTGCGACCTTCTGCTGAGTTATTTTCATACTTTGGTGCAGTTTCACCAAATCCTTTAATTGTTAAACGGCTGGGTGTTATATCTTTACTTACCAGATAAGTAGACACTGAATTAGCACGTCTTTCAGATAAAGACTGGTTATATGATTCACTGCCTTTATTATCGGTATGTCCCTGCACCTCAATATCAGTGTCAGGATAAGTGTTAAGAACGACAACAAGTTTATCAAGGCTGGTTTTAGCATCACCCGACAGATTCGACTCGTCAAATCCAAACAAAACATTGCTGTTGAATTCTACAATGATTCCTTCACCAACACGTTCCACGTTTGCATCAGGAACGGATTTCTTTATTTCTTCAGCCTGTTTATCCATCTGATTTCCAATCACAGCACCTGTGGCACCACCGACTGTGGCTCCGATTATTGCACCCAATGCAGTGTTACCTGAGGCTCTGCCGATTACGGCGCCCATGGCACCTCCGGCTGCAGTACCAACCACTGCACCTTTTTGGGTTTTATTCCAGGACGCACAACCCGATAGAATTAAAACAATACTGATGATCATGATTAATCGCATTTGTAACTTTTTCATAATTATATATTTAAATGGTTCGGATTAATCTATTATAGTGCATTTTGCGAAAGTTAAGGCGCCTACAAATGACAAGCGTTACATACTTTTATAAATGAATTACATCATTCACACTTTTGGACGTTGTAATTACTGTATCACAAATGAATGAGTAGAACGGGAAATTTTCTGGCAGGTTTTGGTTAGACTCCCCGCTCTTCATTTTACCCTCATTGAATTCATTCTTCAGGTATATTTTCTAACTTGTGTTTCAGGAAATATTACAAACATGAAGTATAATAAACTCCCGGAACCCATGAGAAAATTGATCCTCCCCTTATTGATGATAAGCCTGATCATGGCCTCGTTTGACGCCTGTGCCCAGAACCTGAAGAGCGTTATCCGCAGAACCGTCGTTGAACCCTCAAGAGTAGCCAATGACATTGCACAGGATAAGGCTGAAGAAGAAGCTGAAAAGCAGATTACTGAAGCCATCATGGAAGGATATGGGATTGAGGAAGATGCCAGGTTTGAAAGCGAATACAAGTTTGACTCCTGGTTTCAGATGCAGGTCACCGAATACAAGAATAATGGGAAAGTAAACGATCAGAGTGTATATGACAACTACCTGAATAAAAACACCCTTGATTATGGGATGGAGTTCAAAGATGAGGACACCCAATCAACCATTATCTATGATTCGGATCGCTTTGCAATGATCATATTAACTGATAACGAAGAAGAAAAGACAGGTATTGCCACACGGTTTGATCCTGAAATGCTTGAAGGAGATGAAGACAAGGAGACCCCGGAAAGCAATGGTCTCGATGTTTACAAAACAGGAAATACAAAGGAAATACTGGGTTACACATGCGATGAATACCTGATCGAGGATGAAGATTCTGAAGTGCACATGTGGGTTTCTGAACAGCTGGGAAAGGAAATCAGCAAGGAAATGTTAAGCAATCCCAATGCTTTTGGAAACGCATTTCACTATTCCGGGAGTGTGAACGGAATGACAATGGAATACGAGCTCATTGATAAAAACGATGGCAAAAAAACCGAAATGCTGGTAACCAACCTGGATCTGAATCGCAGTCACTCCATCAGTACCGAAGGATACAACATCATAAGCATGAAGCTGGGAGGGTAAAAGAAATACTCTAGAAATTAAAGGATTACGATTTTCTCACTCGCCAGGGATTTTTCCGAGAATATTTTTATAAAATAAATTCCCTTATTCAAATGGGATACATCCATGTTGAATCTGGAATCCTCTGGATAGACGGTTTGCAGCAATTTCCCCTGAATGTCTATGACTTTTATGGATTTAATTTTTTCGGCACTCGTATTTTCAACAGTGACTTTTCCGGAAACCACAGGATTTGGATACACAGAAACAATTTGACTTGCATCTGGCTGATCAATTCCTGTCCATTCCACTTCCCTGTAATGCACACTGTCAATAAACAGGCAATTTGCATCCATACCCACAAAAAACTTCAATTGGTTGGTTGCATCCGTTTCTGAAGGATTAAATTGAAAAGAAAAGGTTTCTGTTGTTGAGGAAAGGTTCACCACCTCCTCCATATATTGAGTATATGGATCGCCGGCTTTTTGCATGGTTACCGCAATGGCACGCGGGGCATCGGCTTTAGCCATAAATGATATTTCATAATTCTGACCCGCAACAAAAGGGGCATCCTGGGAAACCTGGACATGCCAACGTTCTGTGCCTGGAGCTGACAGGCAAATTTTAAGTGCATTGTCGCCCGACATATGGGCATCTGACTCCACCGTGATGGTTCCCTCTCCTTCATTATAGTTATCGATCTGCCAATGATCTGTACCACTATCGAATTCGCCATTGATTAAAAGGTTGCCTGTGGTATCCACAATTTCATCAGGACCATTGAAGGGGTATCCCACATCGGGCAGGCCATCCATATACGATTTTAGCCAGGTCATGGCCGAACGCTCAGATCCATCACTATTCAAAATTCCCGTACCGGTCGACCAGGTGGCCCCTTCAACATAACCCCACAGGGTAATGCCGGCAACAGCCGGATGGTCCCAATAGACAGGAAAAGCTGTTTTATAACTGGTTAACTGGTTGGCTTCAGAGGGTGCTTTGCCCTTTAGATCCATTTCAGTCACATAAACAGGCAAACCTGATTGGGCCATGCCATTCAATGCATTCCGCAGGGAACTGGCCAAAATACCGTCCACATTAAAATGGTGTGCCTGGGTTCCGAATCCATCAATGAGTCCCCTGTCGCGAAGCACTTTTACCAGATCAAGGATTTCAGTTCTGCCTGCACTATTGGTTTCCAGTTCAAAATCATTGAGGATCAACTTGGCATTTGGGAAATAGAAACGGGCCTTTTCAAATAACCAGATGGCCCAGTCGTAACCGGTCTCACCCGGGCCACCCAATCCTTCCCTGAAATAAGGGGTTCCTTCGGCGTGTTCCTCTTTGTTCCAGGTATTTATATACATATTTTCGTTGAGTACTTCAATCTGGTCGATCAATGGATAGCGTGCAGAAACTTCAGCCATATACTCCTCCATTTCAGCCTGGAAATCGGCAGGTCCTAAAGTTTTAATCCATTCTGGATACTGACTTCCCCAGGCAAGCACGTGATATCGGAATACCAGGTGGTTGTCCTTTGCATGTTGGTATGCCAGATCAGCAGATGACCAATTCATCACATCACGGGTACCTTCCACGGACCCCCATTTGCATGAGTTTTCGGCAGTGACCCCGTTCCAGTAAGCATTAAAATCTGACCTGACACTTTTTGAAATGATGTTTGCCAGGTACTTACCCTTTTTTGCACTTAACCCGGTGGATTGAACAGCCATGGAATCCACCGTAATCATCACTCCTGCAGAAGTAAAAACGGCTGTATCATTGTCAGTGGCCCTTGCAGTGATCCGATAGCTCCCGGCGGGAACTTCGGTCCACACATACACAAAGGTATTTGAGGTGTGGGTACCCGACTCCCCCAACTTCACACTGTCCCTGAAAAACTCCACTTTTGTAACCTGGCCTCCGGTATAGGTTCCTCCCAGATCGCTTGCATAAACCCGGATCGTTACATCTGTACCCTGCTGGAAATAGGCATTACAATGCGGTGCTGTAATGACACAGGATGGGGGTGTATTCTGGCCGTATAAAATCGATGTGGTCAGGATGACCCAAAAAGCAAGAAATGATTTCCTTAGCACATCATTCATTCGTTATTTTTTTAATGATTTCACTTAATCCTGATTACTCCGGATCCTTTGCCCTGACTTTTACAACCACTTTTTTAACGGTATCAAATCCCTCTACTTTAATACCCGGGCGATGGGCATCTTCCGGAGTGAAAATAAAAAATGTTCCGGGCTCGGCTGTGTAGAATTCTCCTTCAGCATCAAAAAAGCCAATGTCATTGCCACTGTCATATGCTTCGGTAACGGTTGCCTCTGAAACAGGAGCAACTCCCATTAAAGTTTTCCCTTTGACAATATATTGAATGTCGCTAAAATATTTGTGGGCTTCCCACCTTACGGCCTCAAGTTCAGGTGCCGCTGCCTCGCTGACCATGACCCTCAGGTTCCCTTCCTCAATGATATAGGTGCCTGGTTCAATCGAATCAAGGTCATTTTCCCTGAGCCACCCGAATGCCTTATTCCACAAAGCAGGATTGGCTTTATAGAGTTTTTCAAATTCCTTTTGATTAGTGGATGAATGCGCATTAAGTTGCAAACCATTCAGCCATTCACCCTTACTATACCATTGCGAATCTTTCATTTTGTTCTCTGATGTGTTACATGACCATGTTAAACTCCCTATAACGGTTAAAAGTATTGAAATAACCATTACCGGAAAGACTTGGGCAATCATTTTATTTTTCATATCAACAGGATTAAGATTTTAATTGAACTTGTTGCTTTTTTAATGCAACGATGGTTAATAAAGCAGAAAGAAGGAGTGAACCAGCCATAAAAATATAGGATGCCCCAAATCCACCGGTAGTCCCATTCAAATAGCCTACGATATACGCCCCGACAAAAGAACCCAATGCACCCATACTGTTGATCAGTGCAATGGCACCGGCAGATACATTACGGGGCAGCACTTCCGTAATCACAGCGAAGAAGGGACCGTAGGGGGCATACATGGCCCCACCTGCGATGACCAGTAAAACAAATGACAACCAGAAACTACTGGTTCCCAATAAATAGGAACCATAAAAGGCCAGGGAACCTATTAACAAAAAAGGCCAGATAAATAGTTTTCGGTTTAAGGTCTTATCAGAGAAATAGGATGCCGTTAACATGCCTATAATCGCCAGTAGATAGGGAACCGATGCCAACCAACCGGTAGTAACCATATTGGAATCGGGCGCTGCATTAATAATGGAGGGCAGCCACATGACAAATCCATAGACCCCGATACACCAAAGCGCATATTGCAGGCAAAGCAAAATTACGATCCTGGATCGGAAGGCCACCGCGTAGTTTTTTACAGGCTTAATGGACTGTTGCTCCAGATCTAACTGCGATTGCAGATCCTCTTTTTCAGTTTTAGTCAGCCACCGGGCATCCTTTGGCTTGTCAACCACCAGTCGCCACCATAAAAATGCCCATAGAATGGCCGGAAAGCCCTCTATGATAAACATCCAGCGCCAGCCTACCGAATCTACCAAATAACCGGAGAGTATGGACATCCACAATATGGTTGCAGGATTGCCCAGGATCAGGAAAGTATTGGCTCTTGAACGTTCGGCCTTTGTGAACCACCTGCTTAGAAAGACAAGCATGGAGGGCATTACAGCACTTTCAACCACCCCCAGCATGAATCTGATTACAATAAGCCAGTTTACATTGTTGACCATCCCGGTTGCCATGGCCAGTGCTCCCCAAAGAATTAAAGACCAGAAAATTAATTTTTTAGCACTTCGGTTAGCGGCATAAAGTGCCCCCGGGATTTGAAAGAAGAAATATCCCAGGAAAAAAAGCGATCCCAATAAAGAGGACATCGCTGCTGTAATATTCAGATCTTCGGCCATGCCCCCTGCTGCTGCAAAGCCGAAATTCGCACGATCCAGGTAAGCCAGGCTATAGGTGATAAAAGCAACTGGTATCAACCGGTACCAGCGTTTCCGTGAGAGAGTTTTTTCCATGGTTAAGGCCATATATAAAAGGCTTAAAAAGTTATGATTTGATTAAATGCTAATTCGTATATTTTGTAAGTTCCCCCCTCCAGTAGCTTGTTACCCCGGCATCGGTGCCAAACCAAACCACACCTTCCTTATCCACCGAGACGGATAAAACATTATTGCTTGTTAATCCATCTTTTTCGGTAATCGAACTTATGGAATTATGGGAGAATACAGAAACTCCTCCTTTTGTTCCGATCCAGACCCGGTCATGGTGATCCACGGCAATGGCCTGTACATAGTTGTTTACCAAACCATCCTCTTCATTAAATACCAACCAGTTTTCCATGGTAACATTCCCTATGTGCCTGGCCACCCCCTTGTCCGTTCCAAACCACTGAGTCCCATCGGGCGAAACACAAATGGAAGTAATGTTATCGGAAGGTAGCTGAATCGGTCCCCATTGTGCATATTCGGAGGCTCCGGAAATGGCATCCACATCATTTCGGAAAAGCCTGGCAACTCCTGCTCCTTTTGTGGCCACATAGAGCGAATCGCCACCAGGGCTGGTTGCCATTGCCGTAATGGGAAAGTCCTGGAACATATATTCCGGATATTTTCTTTCATAGGCAGTTACAAGCCATTTGTCCTTATCAAAAGCTGAAATGCCCTTGTCTGTACCGAACCAGCGTAACGAACCTTTTCCAACCGCCACCGCAACCACATTTTCACTGAGAATGGTAGAATTCTCCGAATAATAGGTAGTAGCCCCTGACCTGGCGTCCAAAGGCAGGGTTGCAACGGTCGCCCCCATTGGAGAAGCCAGCCACAGTTCGGCGCCGAAATCAGAGGAATCATAGGCGATATCCTTCAATTCCCGGTTAGGAATCTGCCTGTTTTCATGATTCAATTTCCATTCACCATCATTAAAGCTCACAATGCCTGCTTCGGTGAGAAACCATTTTACATTGTCGTCGTCTACCGTTACAGCGAAGAAATTTTTAACCTCGGTATCCAGGTCAATGGTACTGCTCATCAAGTACTGAACCATGCTGGGTTCCGTATTGCGTGTACCGGTTTCAACCACCGCAACTGTTTCTGCCTCCTGAATAAGCTGGGTAGCAGCAAGCCAGGTCCCGGGGGTGGTGACTTCCGGTCCTTCTCCTCCGACCAGGCTATCGGGAACAGAGACCAATTCAATCCCTGTGGATTGGCCAAGATTTCTTGAATACTGTTTTTTTGCAGCATTGTTCCAATGTTCATGGGTGCCAAGGCTGGACAGGGGAGTCCCCGAGTGATCAGGATCATAAGCGATCCCGTCGGGCCAGTTGGAAGGGTCAGCCGCCTGATGAAGATAGTCATCCACGCCATTCACATTTACCATGGCTTCATAAGCATTGTTGTTGGGACTGTGCCTGTAGGTTCCGTTCCATTCGGTGCGTAAAAAATCATAACATACCGATTCAAGGGCAACCTGATCCTGGGATAAAAATATGGAGGAACTCCAGTCGTTGTTAAAGGGTGGCATGAAATATTTGACGGGGACCCTGGTCTCAACAGAACCGCCGCCATACAAACCATCCACCACATAAAGCAGGGTATTCCGGCCAAGATATTTGCTTCCCATCAGATCTACCATGACCCGGTATTTGCCATAACCACTATTTGTGGGGCTTCCCATGGAAAAAGGCGAGATCAGGGAATAGTGAAGGTGAAAGGCTGAACTCCTGGCGTGGGACCCGAAATGATTTTTAGCAGTGAGTGAAACGCCGGCACGGCCATGAGGTTTTAGGTTGGCCACATTGATCAGGTAATCTGCGCTCTCGATGATATCGTACAGCTTATCGCTCTGCGAATCATCTGAGTAGAAGAGAAGATCTTCAGTGGTGGGTTCGATCAGTGTTCTTCCGAAAAGGGTGGATGACTTATCTACATAAACCACATCCGGGAATTCAGTGGCCCAGGCATCGTAATTGTAACTATAAATGTGAGCGATGGGATCGCCGATTGCAATGTCTTTAGGATCCACACCTACCACATAAACCAGTTCCCGCAGGATTTCAAGCACCACATTTGGATAGGTCTCGCAGGTTCCGTACTTCCCCTCCTTTGCCCCCTGGCTTTCTACCATCCTTTGAGGAACATCGAAACCGGTTTTCTGGGTGATTTTTCTGAACATCCCGTTGGCAGTCCCCTGGTTCACCTTGATGAAGATCTTCTCGCCAGGGGTATAGGCCTGGTCACTCTTGCTCTTTTTATAATTGAAAGACCGGAAAATAGCATCCCAGGATTCAGATAATGTGGTTTTGCCACCAAGGTTTTTAACTCCATCCACAACCATCTTATTCACAACACCCTGATTGGTGTTTTCGGGTTTATAAAGTTCGTAAGCATTGATGCATGCTTCATTGGTTGCCTTAGGATTCCAGACCCAAACCACTCGTCCCGGATTCACTCCATGCCCCAAACCAATGGGTTGGTTAGGTCCATCATCAGGCCCTGTTTTTTCCAGGGGATTTGCCGATGAATCCATAGACTGCTGACCCATAAGAAAAGCCATTAAAAGGATCGCCGCAATTACCATGAAACCTGATGCAAGATAACTGGCCCCAATAAATCGCTCTCTTGCCTTTCTCAGCAAAAGGGCAATACCCCCCATGCTTAGAAGGTAAACCACAAATCCCGACATCATCGGTGCTGCCACACGCATACACGGATAAGTTGCCCGGGATGGCTTGGGAATAACCCTTATTAAAAACCAGATTGAGGCCATGAACCCCGTAACGATAAACAGCCACTTTGGCGGGATTTTATTCTTTATTTTCATATGATCCGTCTTCACCCAGGTAATCAAACAGTATGTTTCAACCTTTTAACTCCAGATCCTGTCATGGGACCGTTTTTCGTTCCACTCATCGGTCGGAGCAAAAAAGCTCTTGTCTCTGCGATCCAGGTGTTCTTTGATCACATCTTCATTTAATTCAATGCCCAGGCCCGGTGATTCGGGGACAGGAGCAAATCCTTTTTCAATGATGGGTTTGCCATCGGTCATTTTTACTAAATCTTCCCACCACGGCAAATCAACCGAATGGTGTTCCAGGGCCAGGAAATTCTGGGTGGCGGCAGCACAGTGGACATTTGCCATAAATGAAACCGGGGTTCCTGCCTGGTGCATGGCCATGGCAATTCCTTTTTCCTCGGCATAGTCCGCGATTCGCTTGGTCTCCAAAAGCCCGCCGGATGAGGCCAGGTCGGGGTGTATAATATCAACCGAATGGTTATCAATGAGCGGTTTAAAATATTCAAGCAGATAAATATCCTCACCGGTGGTTGTAGGCGTCTCCAATGAGTCGGTAATGGTTTTCCACTGGTCTGCATATTCCCATGAAACCATATCCTCCAACCAGGCCAGCCTGTATTTCTCTATAGCTTTCCCTAACCTGATTCCGTTATTCAGATCGAAATGGCCATAATGGTCGGTCGATAGCGGTATCTCCCATCCGATATGCTCACGGGTATGTTCGGCAATTTTAGCCAGTTCTTCCAACCCTTTATCGGTTATCTGAATCTGGGTAAACGGATGCTTGGTATTCCCATAACCCGTATACTGACTCAAGTCATACTGGCCCCCCTTCCAAAACTCCTGGTTCACCAGGGCTCCCGGAATATCCCTCAGTGAATTAATCGACAGGTCCATCTTCAGCCATGTGTATCCCTGCTCCTCAATACGATATCGTATTTTTTCAGTTTGGTCCTCATGCGACTTGCCTTCGGGAGTATCCGCGTATAAACGGATACTGCTGCGGTACCTGCCTCCCAGTAATTGCCATGCCGGAACACCGTATGCTTTACCGGTCAGATCCCAGAGTGCCATCTCCACACCACAAACACCACCTGCCTGACGGCCCTGTCCTCCAAATTGTTTAATGATCTTAAAAATCATCTCGACATTGCACGGATTAAGCCCGAGAATCCGGCTTTTGAGCATCAGGGCATAGCGCACATCGGCTCCGTCCCTGACTTCACCCAGGCCATAAATTCCCTGATTGGTATCAATGCGGATAATGGCCGTACCACCAAGGACTGAGGTTACAGCATACCTCATATCAGTTATTTTCAAGTCCGACGGAGAGGACGCCCGTGAAACACCGGCAGTCGTTTGCGCTATTGTATCTTCAATGGATAAATGCATTAATCCGCCCAGGGCGACACCACCAAATGCAGCTTTCTTCAGGAAGTTACGACGGTTATTACCTGTAGCAGGATTTTCAATTTCACTCTGAATGGCCCTGGCCTCCCTGTTTTCAATCTCTCTATTCTGAGCAGCAATTTGCTGAATAATTTCTTTCATTATGGCTTATATATTTGGTGGTTAAAACTATGATATCCGATTAAATTTGCACTACCAGTTCCTGTCTTTAAAATAGTTATCCAACTCCTCTTTCGACATGGGTAACTTGCCCGGATA
>JAWOHR010000081.1:0-57921 GCA_046485075.1 Bacteroidales bacterium | reverse complement strand
GTCGAAAATGAGAAAAGATAGTCCCGCTCCCTGAAGTATTGTTTAAAATCAATACCTCCTGTAATCGCCGAAGAGTGGAGGTAGTCGAGATGTTCCTGGTCGTTCAACCGGTGTGTGGAGGTAACCACCCCTCCCAGGCTTGTTTTTCCTTTGTCGAACTCCTTGGAAATCCTTGTTGCAAAATAGTTGGTAAGTGGTTCAACGGTTTGGAATGTACGATGACCGTCCTGGTCTATTTCCGCCTGTTCGGCTGCTGTGACACTTTCCAACACACCAACAGAGAGTCCATTCCTGGTTTTGCCGGTGATCTTTGCTGCCCCGATGATGCTTGTGAACTCAGGCACCTGTGCGTAGGATCCCTCTTCCAAATCGGGTTCTTGATGGGGCCGGCGCCCGATGCGTCGGGAATAGAATATATTGTCCCTGTTATATGCTGCCAGGTCGAAGTTGAAGATGTTATTTCCTTCAATGAAAAAGGGCCGCTGCTCCTGGTAAAAGGTCTCGAAAGCGGTCAGGTTCAGTTCCGACGGATCTGCCTCCACCTGACCGAAGTCCGGGTTTACGGTCAGATCGAGGGTAAAGTTGTTGGTAATACCGATTTTTGCATCCAGTCCGGCGTTTATAATTGGGTTGTATCCGTCAGATTTAAAAGGGTTTTCAGGTTCTTTCCCAAATAATTCGGCACCGGCTACCGCGTAAGGAATAATCTCAGCCTGCTTCTTGGGATCTATATCCTGAAGTCCATGCAGCTCCCCCATCAGATGTACCCAGCCGGAAGACTCCCTGGAGATGGGCTGCCACAAGGAGGTTTCACTATTTCTGAATACTCCCCGGGCCACCTGGAATCCCCAGACTCCTCCTGAACTCCTGTCGAAACGCAACTGGCTGAAGGGGATTCTCGCTTCTGCCGTCCATCCCTGGTCATCCACCTGTGCCTTTGCCCACCAGATGGGGTTCCAGGTATCATCCATATTCTCTCCGTTTTCACTCTCGTAGGCGTCCATTTTGGAACCGGCAACGCTTACAAAAAAGGTAAAGGCAGTCTGGAGATCATGGTAGCTGTCAAACTGGAATGCCACCATATCTCCGTCAATTTCATCCCTCCGCGTGAGCCTTTTTACGATGCTGTCGGGAGCAGTATCAAAAGCCCGGATCGCAACGTAAATGTTTTCACTGTCAATGATCACTTTAAACTTTGTCTCCTGGGTGGCAGGGCGGTTATCATAGGGCTCAAACATCTGGAAACCGCCCTCCCAGGGAACCTCATTCCAGGCCTGATCATTGATCCATCCATCGATTTCGGGAGGAACAGAAATTTTAAGGGTGGTATAAACTTTTTTCCGGTAGGTGGTATCCTGCTGGGAAAATGCGAAGAAAGAAATGCCACTTATGGCAAAAAATAACAATAGTCTCCTCATCGATACAATGTTATCGGCCAAGTGGTTATGCAATGATACGGAAAACCATGCTATTTTAAAAAAATGGAGTCGATTACCACCTGTTTGATCAGGTATTGTCCGCTATCGGGGAGCTCCTGGATTTTTCGGACCACTTCCATTCCATCTGTAACCTTTCCAAAAGCGGCAAATCCCTCCCCGTCAGGATTTCGGTCACCTCCGTAATCAAGTGAGGGCTGATCACCTATGCAGATAAAGATCTCGGTGGAGGCACTTCCCGGTTCATTCCTGGCCATGGAGATTACCCCTTCGGTGTGAAGAATACCGGTGCGATCGGTGGTTTCATGTTTAATGGGGGGGAAGGAATTGATCAGGTGATCATCGAATAATCCCCCCTGGATTACCTCTATCTTTACCGGGCTGTCTGGCTGGTTATCAAGCCGCACCACCCTGTAAAAAATCGCTCCGTTATAGACTCCCCGACCGACAAGGGAGAGAAAATTGGATGCCGTTACCGGCGCTTTTTTTGTCTCGATCTCCAGTGTGATATCTCCCAGTTCTGTTCTTATGACCACCCTCCCGGCCGGTGAGCTCTCACAGGCGACTACTCCTGCTGAGAGAATGATCAGCACCAGCAGATCGTGCCTAAATGAATTCATGCTTTTTAAGGAATTCATTCAATACGCCTTCCAGATTGGGCTCACCGATCTCCTGGAGGTCATAATAGACCCTGGTGAATGGTTTCTTAATGTGAATGATCCTGCTAAGATCGATGGGTGTCCCGATCACAACCGAATCGCAATCAGAACTGTTAATGGTGGTCTCCAGATCCTTAAGCTGTTGTTCACCGTAACCCATTGCCGGCAAAAGGACACCAATACCAGGATAGATTTTAAATGTTTCACTCAACTTTCCGACAGTGAAGGGCCGGGGATCGACCAGTTCTGAGGCCCCAAATTTCCTGGCAGCAACTACACCGGCTCCGATTCGCATCTCGCCATGGGTAAGTGTCGGGCCATCTTCAACCACCAGGACCCTTTTACCTTTGATTACCGAAGGGTTGTCCACACGGATGGGAGAAGCTCCGTCGATGACCATCGCTTTTGGGTTCACCTTTTCAATATTCTCTCTGATCATCTGGATTCCCTCCGGGGGTGCACTATCCATTTTGTTGATCACAACCACATCGGAAGTCCGAAGTACCACCTCACCCGGATAATAGGTGAGCTCATGACCAGCCCGGTGAGGATCCACAACTCCAATGGTCAGGTCGGGTTTGAAAAAAGAAAAATCGTTGTTTCCTCCATCCCAGAGAATGATGTCACAACCATCGGGATCGAGCTCAGCCGCCCTGACAATGGCTTCATAGTCAACTCCTGCATAGATCACGTTTCCCCTCACCACATGAGGTTCATACTCTTCCATCTCCTCGATTGTGCATTTGTGTTTCTGAAGGTCCTCCACAGTAGCGAAACGCTGGACCTTCTGTGCCACCAGGTCGCCATAGGGCATGGGATGCCTGATGGCAACAACCTTAAGACCTTTTTCCATGAGTATCTCGATGACGCGCCTGGAGGTCTGGCTTTTCCCGCAACCTGTTCTGACCGCACAAACAGAAATAACCGGTTTTGCGCTTTTAATCATCGTATCATTGGTCCCCAGCAGGGTAAAGTTGGCGCCTGCCGCATTTACCATCGCACTGATGTTCATGACCCTCTGGTAAGGGAGATCGCTGTATGAGAAAACACAGGTCTTCACATTGAATTCCCCAATCAGGCGTGTCAGCTCCTCTTCGGCGTAAATGGGGATCCCATCGGGATAAAGGTTCCCGGCGAGTTCGGCCGGATACTTCCGACCGTCAATATCCGGGATCTGTGCCGCTGTAAATGCAACCACGTTGTACGCTTGCTTATCCCTGAAACAGGTATTAAAATTATGAAAGTCCCTTCCGGCAGCTCCCATAATCAGGATATTTTCCCTTGTCATAAAAAGTTAAATTTATTTTGGATTTTCTCAAATTTATATGAATATACCCACCGAGTTACCGAATATGCTGTATAATAGCTGTGCTTGAAAACATTTTCATAACTTCAACGTATTAGTTATAATAGGATTTTTCGAATGAATTGATCGAAATTCTAAAAGCCGGGAAATTGAACTTTCTTGCACATACATATCTGTCGGGATGCAATGAGCAGATCATTGTTGGAAATTTCATGGGCGATTATGTGAAGGGAAAGGACTATCTGCTCTTCCCTGAACAGGTGAAAAAGGGGATTTTGATTCACCGCGATATCGATACCTTTACTGACATGCATCTGATTACCAGAAGGAATAAGCAGCGTGTTGCTGCCAGGTATCATAAGTATGCAGGGATTATCATCGACATTTTTTATGATCATTTTCTGGCCTCCCTATGGGACCAGTTTTCGGATCTGCCGCTTCAGGATTTTGTGAATCGTACCTACGATTTGCTGAAACGAAACTACAAGGTACTGCCTGAGGCCATTAAGAGGTGGTTTCCCACCTTTCTTGAAAATAACTGGATGATGGCCTACCGGAATGTGGATGGAATTGAGCTGGTCCTTGAAAGGATGTCTGCCAATACCTCACTGCCCAACCATGCGGCCTATGCAATCGAAGTACTCAGGGAGCAATACTCGGTTTTTGAAGAGGATTTCCTGGAATTTCTCCCGCTGATGATCTCCTTTCTCGAGGAGAGGTACAACATTGGCATTCATGAAACGAGAAGCAATTACCCTGAGTCCTAATTCAGCATTTCAAGCCTGCTTGCATCCAGCCGGAGGAAGATGAAAAGGAACATGGTGAAGGCCCATAAAGAAGATCCTCCATAACTGAAAAAGGGCAGGGGGATCCCGACCACAGGAAGAAGTCCAAGGGTCATTCCGATGTTGATCAGGAAATGAATGAAGATAACCGAAACAAAGCTGTATCCGAAGATCCGGGAGAATGCAGACCGTTGTCTTTCGGCCAGGGAAATAATCCTTAGCATGAGTCCTATGTAGAGCAGGATCACGAAGGTGGTCCCAAGAAAACCCCACTCTTCTCCAACTGCACAGAAGATGAAGTCTGTGCTCTGTTCAGGAACAAAATGCAATTTAGTCTGTGTGCCGTTCAGGTATCCTTTTCCACTGAACCCGCCGGAGCCAATGGCAATCTTCGACTGGTTCACGTTGTACCCTACACCCTGTGGATCATCCTCAATACCAAGAGTTACATAGATCCTGTGTTGCTGGTGAGGTTTCAGGATATTGTTCATGGCGTAATCCACCGAAATGATGAAGAGGACCGCAATGACCACTCCTGCAAGAATTTTCAGGTGGTTGTACATCCTGGACCTGAGCCCTTTGATCAGCAGAACAATGGTGATGGGTATAATCGATACCAGTCCGGTCAGAAATAAGGAGAATTCTGTACTCAGCAACCGGTTGATCCCATAAAAGACACCAAATGTGGCCGCTGTCAGGGCTCCGGTGATGAAGGCCTTTTTGGATGATTTTGTGGTAATGGCATAGATCAGCAGCCCCCCCGCTACCAGAATGAGTAATACTACTGCCTTATCGATTACCAGTGTGGCAAAAAAGAGAAAGATCAGGGCTGCCAGCAGCAGCATGATATTGGCCGAAAATCCCTCCCTGAAAAGGACAAAAATAAATGCAAAGTAAACCAGGGTGGATCCCATGTCTGGTTGTAACAGGATCAGGGCGGGGGGAATGAAGATGATCCCAAAAGCTTTCAACAGATCCCGGACTCTTTTCAGTACGAAATTGTGAGATGTGAGAAGTCTTGCCAGGGCCAGTGCGGTAAGGGGTTTCGCAAATTCGGAGGGTTGAAACTGGAATCCTCCGATTTCAAACCAGCTTTTTGATCCGTTCACCTCTGTTCCGAATACCAGGACACCCATCAGAACAAACACCAGAATGAAATAGAGTATATATGAAAAATAGATGTAAAATTTTGCATCCAGCACAAACAACAGGATGGACAGGATGATGGATGCCCCTATCCAGATCAACTGTTTCCCAAATCGCTGGGAAAGATCGAATATACCTGCATCCGCATCCATGATGTTGACCGAGTAGATGTTCATCCAGCCAAACATGACAATCACAAACCACAGCAGAATGGAGAGCCAGTCGATTTTTGCAAAAATGTTATATCTCTGGTCCATCTTCGGTTATGGGTTTAGCCCGGTTGAATCTGCTTTAATTGCAATGGTGTCGGTTGCCCGGGTGGTGCTCCTTACCACAGGCTGTTCTTTCCGCATCACCCAATTTTCATACCAGGTACGTTTTATTTCTCCTGTCAGGTATTTTTCAATCATCAGACTTGCAATTGGTGCTGCATAGGTGGCCCCGAATCCCTGGTTCTCAACATATACTGCAATGGCAATTTTGGGATCATCTTTGGGGGCAAAAGCAATGAAAATTGAATGATCATTCCCATGTGGATTCTCGGCAGTCCCGGTCTTGCCACATACAATGATGTCATTGATTTTTGCATTGCGTGCAGTGGATCCCGGTCCGCCGTTAACCGCCAGTTCCATCCCATCCACGATGGGTGCGAAATTGATTGAATCGATTGATGTATAGTGCCTTGTAGTATAGGCCGGGTCTATTTGATCAACTCCTTCAATCTCCCTGATCAGGTGCGGGGTATAGTAGTACCCCCGGTTAGCAAGGGTAGCCGTCATGTTGGCCATTTGCAGGGGGGTGATGAGTAATTCCCCCTGGCCGATGGCCATAGACCGGATGGTCACATAATTCCAGCGATTCTCCCCGTAAAGCCGGTTAAAATATCCGGCATCGGGAATGTTCCCGTTCAGTTCATTGGTAAGTTCAATACCGAGGGGATTTGTGAAGCCAAAGGATAGAAGATGGTTCCTCCAATTGTTATATGAATCGGCAGTGGTTTGAAATTTCTCATCCTTCAGGATATTTTTCAGGGTCTGGATAAAATAGGTATTGCATGAGTTCTGAACTGCTTCTATCAGATTCAGGGGGGTTTCATGCAGGTGACATCCCGTATGGATACTTCCAATATAAAAACCGTAGTAACAATATTGTTCGGTCGATACCGAAATAACCTTCTCCTGAAGTCCGATCAGACCCATCATGGTTTTAAAAGTTGATCCTGGCGGATACTGTGCCATCAGGGCACGGTTAAACAAAGGATTGAGGGTGTCGGAAGCCAGTTCCCCAAACCTGAGCCCAAGGTTTCTTCCCACCAGCAGGTCGGGTGGATAAGTGGGTGCACTTATAAGAGCCAGGACCTCCCCTGTGGCGGGTTCAATGGCAACAACACTGCCAATATAGGGTTTCATCAGCAGTTCACCATACTCCTGGAGTTTTGCATCCAGGGTTATATAGAGGTTTTTACCCACCTCAACCGATTTGTCAAGTCTTCCCTCCTGGTAGGATTCAATGGTTTGGTTATGGACATCCTTCAGGAAAACATTCTGTCCCTTCCTTCCCCTCAGATAGGGTTCATATGCTTTTTCAATTCCGGAAACACCGATAAAATCCCCCAGTTGATAGTATGGATCCTGTTCAAGGATCCTCTGATCTGCTTCTCCCACGTAGCCAAGGGCGTGTGAGGCAACAGACCTTGTATATTTTCGGAGTGTTCGGGTCTGAACGTAAAAGCCGGGGTATTGGTAAAGCTTCTCCTGAAGAAGTGCTGCATTTTCGTAATTCACCTGTTTCATGAAAACCGAGGGTACCCGGTAAGAGTAAGACTTGGCTGCCTGGAGTTTCTCTTTTAAATTCGCCCTGGTAATGTTGAGAATCCGGCAAATTTCTGTGGTGTCAAAGGGCACGATCAGCCGCGGGGTAACCATGATATCATAGGCGGCCTGGTTATAAACCATAATCTCCCTGTTTCGATCGAATATCAACCCCCTGGCGGGATAGATAATCCTGAAGCTCTGGGCATTGCTCAGCGCAAACTGTTCGTAGGATTTATCAAGGACCTGGATTTGAAACGACCTGGCGATGTATACCAGGCCCGCCAGAGTGATGATAACAACGAATATATATCTTCTGTCAGAATAGTGATTCATCTATTTCCGGAATACAAAAAACTGGCTCAGAACAATGGTTGAGGCGGAGAGGATTGAACTGAGGATCACCCGGAACAAGGTACTTAAAAAATTCTGCAACTGGAACACTTCCAAATAGAAGAGTACCAGGTGATGTAATAATACAATAAGCAGCGTGTACTTGAGGAACCAGGTAAAACCATAGGAATAAATTCCCGGAAAAGTTTCAGGTTCATATCCATCCCTTGGGGCAAGAAGGTTCAGGAAGTAAGTACGTGCAAAAGCAACCAGGACGGTTGCGGCAGTATGCATCCCGGGTGTATGTCCGAACATGTCAATCCCAAATCCAAGCAGGAAGCCTGAAATTAAAACGAGCCATCCTGGAGTTTCAAAGGGCATGAGCAGGATGAACAACAGGTATATATATGGGATCATGTAACCGTTGATCATCACATTGTCCATAACAAGGACCTGGAAGGCGATCACCACAATGAAGCGGAAAATATTTTTAGCAATAATATACATTATCCTTCCCTGTCCTCAAGATTTAACTGCTCCTCCCTTTGATAGTTCCGAATCACATTTACATGGAAAAGGCTTTGAAAATCGGTGGACAGCCTTACCTTGATGTCAAAGAAGTTCCCTTTTTCCAGTGAGAATGATTCGATTATACCCACTTCGATTCCTTCCGGAAATATGGAGGAAAATCCGCTTGTGACGATGGTATCGCCATTCATTATTTCCACATGGAACGGAATCTCATTTAAATCTGCAAATAAAGGAGTCATTCCATCCCATTGAAGAATCCCTGCATAATTGTTGGACTTCAGCTTTACGCTAAGCCTGAAGTCAAGGTTGATGATGGGAATGACCGTTGAAAAGTTTTCCGAGGTCTCCAGCACAATCCCAACCACTCCCTGTTCTGAGATTACTCCCATATCCTTGAAGATTCCATCCTCTTTCCCATGATCCAAAGTAAGGTAGTTGTATTGCTTGTAAACACTGTTATGAATCACCCGGCTTGGCACAAACTGGTATCTGTATTGTTCCCTGCGCTCGGAGCGAACCACCGAGCTGTCGAGACGCAGTTCAATCTGCTGGAGTTTATTCCGCAGTTCTGCATTCTCCTCAACGAGCATGCTGTTGTCCTCTCTCAGGTTAAGGTATTCCCTTGTACCATCGAATTTGTCGTACAGGTAACCTGATACCTGCCTGTTAAAACCCAGGATTTTGGATCGCTGGAATGCACTGCCCTGTACCAGAAGTATGATGGCTACTATTTCCAGAACCAGAAACAGCAGGAAGTCAGAATACTTCTGAATAAAACGGAGCAGTGTTTTCATTTGGTTTCACTGTGATCCTTCCTAACGCATCAGGAAGGGGAATTTGTCCACATTCCTAAGCGCAATTCCGGTTCCGCGGGCAACTGCTGTTAACGGGTCCTCCGCAATATGAAATGGGATGGAGATCTTCTCGGAAAGCCGCTTGTCGAGTCCCCTTAGTAAAGCTCCGCCTCCCGCCAGGTAGATGCCCCTGGATACAACATCTGCATAAAGTTCAGGAGGAGTCTGCTCCAGTACCGAAAGAATGGCCGTTTCTATTTTGGATATCGACTTATCCAGGCAGTGCCCTATCTCCTGGTAGGAAATGGGGATCTCAATGGGAAGCGCAGTCATAAGGTTAGGACCCCTCACGTAAAAGTCCTGTGGCGGTTCATCAAGCTCGGGAAGGGCAGATCCCACCTGAATCTTAATCTCCTCTGCGGTGCGTTCCCCCACTTTAATATTGTGCTGGTGTCGCATATAGGTTTGGATATCATATGTAAAGCCGTCGCCAGCCACACGAATGGACTGGTTACAAACAATCCCGCCCAGGGCGATCACGGCAATTTCGGTGGTTCCGCCACCGATATCTACTACCATGCATCCTTCGGGTGCCTCAACATCCAGGCCAATCCCAATGGCTGCGGCCATTGGTTCAAAAATCATGTAAACGTCACGTCCGCCGGCATGTTCAGATGAGTCACGTACGGCTCTTCGTTCCACTTCCGTGCTTCCGGATGGAATACAGACGACCATTTTCAATGAAGGGGTAAAGAGTCGTTTCTTGGTATTGATCATCTTAATCATACCCCGGATCATCAGCTCGGCCGCCTGGAAATCGGCTATCACTCCGTCACGCAGGGGCCTGATGGTCTTAATATTATCGTGTGTCTTTCCATGCATCTGGCGCGCTTTCTCACCAACAGCAATCAGTTTCCCGGTGTGTTGCTCGATGGCTACAATGGATGGTTCATTGACCACAACCTTATCATTGTGAATAATAATTGTGTTGGCCGTACCGAGGTCGATGGCAAGCTCTTGTTGAAAAGAAAATAATCCCATTTAATCTATTCTTTAAATTTTAATGTTTGAAATGTCTGATTCCTGTAAATACCATTGCCATTCCGTGGGCATTACAATAATCGATGGATTCCTGGTCACGCACTGATCCACCGGGCTGCACAACGGCTGTAATTCCGGCCTTCCCCGAGATCTCTACACTGTCTGAAAAAGGGAAAAATGCGTCGGAAGCCATCACCGCTCCCTGCAGGTTGAATTTAAAATGATTCGCCTTTTCGATGCTTTGTCTGAGCGCATCGATACGGGAAGTCTGACCGACACCAGAGGCCACCAATTGTTTGTTTTTGACCAGTACGATGGCATTGGATTTGGTATGCTTCACGATTTTATTGGCAAATACAAGGTCCTCTAATTGCGCTGCACCGGGAATAATGGTGGTTACAGGCTTCATTTCTCCGGCGGTTTCTGTTGCCAGGTCACGGTCCTGCAGGATCACTCCGTTCAGGATGGTCCGGACTAATTTGCCAGGAAGTTTAGCCTCCTTTTGAACGAGAATAATGCGGTTTTTCTTCTGCTTCAGAATATACAGGGCATCCTGGTCATACCCGGGTGCGATGGCCACTTCGAAGAAGATCTTGTTCATCTCTTCGGCAGTGGCTGAATCGATGGTTCTGTTAGTGATCAGTACTCCGCCAAAAGCTGAAACAGGGTCCCCGGCAAGCGCTCCTTCCCAGGCCTCGGTCAACTTCTCTCTGGATGCCAGTCCGCAGGCATTATTGTGTTTCAGGATAGCGAATGTTGTTTCCTCAAAATCGTTGATCAGGCAAACAGCGGCATCTATATCCAGGAGGTTGTTGTAGGAAATTTCTTTCCCGTGCAGCTGTTCCAGAATCTCTTCCAGGTTCCCGTAAAATTTTCCTGTCTGGTGTGGATTCTCACCATACCGGAGTGTCCTGGAACTGGACTCACTCAGTTTCAGCGCTGTACCTTTGCCTTTGTCAAAATATTTGAAGATTTCGGCATCATAGTGGCTCGAGACATTGAAAGCTTCAGCTGCAAAAGTTCTTCTTTCATCCGGTGAGGTTGTGCCACAGCCCGATTCAAGAAGTGCAAGCAGAGGCTCATATTGATCCCTGGACGCCACCACCAGCACATCTCTATGATTTTTTGCTGCGGCCCTGATCAGTGAAATCCCGCCGATATCAATTTTTTCAATAATATCCTGGTCTGCTGCACCGGAGCGTACCGTATCTTCAAACGGGTAGAGATCCACGATGACCAGGTCGATCTCAGGGATCTCATATTCTGCAAGCTGATCAAGGTCTCCCTGGTTATCCCTTCGCCCCAGTATTCCACCGAAAATTTTGGGATGCAGTGTTTTTACCCGTCCACCGAGAATGGAAGGGTAGGAGGTGAGCTCTTCAACCGCAGTTACCTGGATTCCAAGCCCCTCTATAAAGCTGTAGGTGCCTCCTGTGGAGTAGAGGGTTATGCCAAGTTCATCGAGTTTTCTCACGATCCTGTCAAGCCCCTCTTTGGAGTAGACCGATATTAAAGCACTTGAAATTTGTTTGAGGGTGGTCATTGTAAAATATTAGAACAATCTTATTAACTTTAACTTCTTTGCAAAAGAAGTGGTTTCCGGTGACATTATAAAGCGGAATAGCAACAAATTATAAATAAAGAGATGCAAATGATTCGCCTGGTCTGGGAAAGCCTGATCATGGCCGTTCAGGCGGTAACAACAAACAGGCTTCGTGCTTCACTTTCCCTCCTCGGAATTACCATTGGAATATTTGCAATTATTGCAGTTTATACAGTGGTGGATTCGCTGGAAACAAACATCCGGGAGAGCGTGAACAGCCTGGGAAGTGATGTCATCTATATTGAAAAGTGGCCATGGACAAGTGAAGAGGGACAGGATTATCCCTGGTGGAAGTATATGAACCGGCCACTGCCCACCTATGAGGAGTATGATTACATCAGAACCAAGAGTAAGAATACAGAGCATGCCTGTTTTCTTTCGGCCGTGGGAAGAAGAATCGAGTATGGGAACAACAATGTGGACCGGGCCGATATCTTCGGTGTAACCGACGGTTTTCAGGATATCCGCTCCTTCGAACTGAACAAAGGGCGGTACTTTAATCATGTGGAGTCCAACACGGGCAGGAATGTGGTGGTCCTGGGCAGTAAAATAGCCAACGAGCTTTTTGAAGGTGCCAATCCCATTGGCAAGTATATCCAGTTAATGGGCAGAAAGGTATTGGTGATTGGTGTTCTGGAAAAGGAAGGGAAGGGCACATTCGATGCCTTTATCCTTGATGAAGTGGCCATTCTACCACTGCAATACTACATGGGATTTGTAGATATTCGGAATGATTGGGCCAATCCCCAGATCTGGGTTCAGGCAAAAAGGAGTGTGGGGGTTGAAGAACTCACTTTTGAGATCAGGCAGATTCTGAGAGGGTACAGGAGGCTGCAGCCATCCGAGGAGGATAGTTTTGCATTGAACCAGACCAGTCTGATTAACAACCAGCTGGACAAACTTTTTGCCGTACTGAAGATCGCAGGAACCCTGATCGGTATCTTTTCAATCATTGTGGGGGGATTCGGGATTGCCAATATTATGTTTGTTTCGGTAAAGGAGCGAACCCATATCATCGGGATTCAGAAAGCCCTGGGTGCCAAGAAGTACTTTATCCTGCTCCAGTTTTTGTTTGAATCCCTGATGCTCTCGGTAGCCGGGGGTATCATCGGATTGCTGCTCGTATTCCTGGGAGCAACGGCCATCTCCCTTTCCGGTGACTTTTCAATCTACCTGACCATGCATAATATCGTGATAGGCATATTGATATCCAGCGCAATAGGACTGATCAGCGGGATTTTTCCGGCATGGCAGGGAGCCAGGATGGATCCGGTGGTGGCCATCAATGACACCTTCTGATTGTTATCAAATGAATATGCCGTAAAGGATTCTTCCCATGAGGAAGTAGATAAAAAGTCCCATGATGTCGTTCATGGTAGTGATAAAGGGTCCTGTGGCCAGGGCCGGGTCGATCTTGATTCTGTGCAGTAAAAGGGGAATCAGGGTGCCAAACACAGCGGCAAAGATGATCACCACAAAAAGAGATGTGCTTACCGTGAAGGTGAGTGCCAGGTTTTTACTAACGAAAAAGTTGTACAGGAAGAGGATACCCGAGAGGATCAGTCCGTTTAGCAAAGCAACAAGCAGCTCTTTTACCAGTTTCCTGGGGGTGCTTTCCAGTCCAAGGCTGTTGCTTGCTATGCCCTGAACGATAATGGCAGAAGACTGAATCCCCACATTTCCTGCCATGGCAGCAATCAGCGGGATGAAAAATGCCATCTCCGGGTTGATCTGAATATCCGATTCAAAACGGCTGATTACAGCTGCCACGATAATACCACCCATCAGTCCGATGATCAGCCATGGCAACCTGGCTTTTGAGAGCCTGGCGGCAGAGTCGGTGGTCTCCACATCTTTGGTAATACCCGATGCCAGCTGGTAATCTCTCTCAGCCTCCTCCCTGATCACATCCACCACATCGTCGATGGTGATTCTACCCATCAACCGGCCTATGGAATCTGTAACCGGGAGGACAATAAGGTCATACTTCTCCATGATCTGTGCAACCTCTTCCGAGCTTGCATCTGTCTTGACCGACCGGACATGCGCATTGTAAATATCTCTGACCTTTGTAGTTGCACCTGCCAGCAGCAAAGCCTTTAGAGAAAGGACTCCCAAAAGAACGTTCTCATTATTCACCACGTAGATGTAGTAAATCTCGTCGATTTCCTCGGCCTGTTTCCGCATCTCCCTGATGCAGGTTGCAACACCCCAGTTCTCGTTGACCCGGATCAGCTCCTTGGCCATCAGTCCACCTGCTGTATCCTCATGATAACCAAGGAGATCTACAATATCTCCAGCCTGTTCTACATCGTCGATATGGAAAAGCACCTCCTGCTTTTTCTCTTCGTCCATATCACCGATCACATCGGCCGCATCGTCCGAATCCATGTGATCAATAAACTGACTGGCAATGATCTCCGAAGGAAGTGAATTCAGGAATTTCTCCCGGTCATCATCCTCCAGTTCCACCAGTACATCCGATGCTTTCTCCGGGTCGAGCAGCATGTACAGGTAGGTGGCCTCTTCAATCGTTAACTCATCATAAATCTCTGCAATGTCGGCGGGGTGCAGGGATTCCAGCATAAGCAATGAAGCGGCATCATCTCTGATTTTGATGGCCGCCAGCATTTCGTTCAGGAATTCACGGGTCAGTTTTTGGCTCATTTCCTTTCTGGCTTTAGAGGGTCCTGTTCATTCGGCGACTGTAACGCAACCCAACTGGTTAATTCGATAAATTGTTGAACATCCAACTGTTCGGGCCTTTTTGAAAGCAATTCAAATGGACTGTCCAAATTTAGTAAAATAGGCTGAATGGAGTTTCTGATCATTTTTCGGCGCTGGTTGAAAACTGTTTTCACCACCTTCAGGAAAAGCACCTCATCACATGGAAGTACTTTTCTACCATTCCTTTTCAGACGGATCACCCCGGATGTCACCTTTGGAGGCGGATGAAATGACCCTGGTTTTACAGAAAAAAGATAATCGATATCGTAATAGGCCTGCAACAGAACACTTAGTATCCCGTATTTTTTTGTACCCGAAGGAGATGAGATTCTCTCCGCAACCTCCTTCTGGAGCATACAAACCACCGATTCGACACGGTGCCTGTTTTCCAGAACCTTGAAGAAAATCTGGCTGGAGATGTTATACGGAAAGTTACCGATGATGTGAATTTTTTCACCGGGGAACTGATCCAGACTGAGCTTCAGGAAGTCTCCCTCCACCAGGATTTCCTCAAGAGCGGGCCACCGGTTGATCAGGTGAATCACCGATTCGGGATCGATCTCCACGGTGAAGAAACGCAATTTCTTTTCCAGCAGCCATTGGGTCAATACGCCTGTACCGGGTCCCACTTCCAGTACCGCATCCTCAGGCGTGGAAATCATTGCGTCGACAATCCTGCGCGCGATGGAGGGGTCGGTAAGGAAGTGCTGTCCGAGATGTTTTTTTGGTCGTACCATGATTTACTCAAAGTTAAAAGGATTTAGGTATTTTTGGAGGATTAACAGATATTGAAATGATCAGATTAAAAAATCCGTATGCCCAAATGGAGGGGTATAACTGTTTTGGCTGCAGCCCGGTCAATCCATTCGGACTGAAGATGGAGTTTTTTGAAGAGGGGGATGAGCTGATCTGTAACTGGAATCCGGGCAATGAGTTCGCAGGCTTTCATGATATTCTTCATGGTGGGATACAGGCGACGATGATCGATGAAATTGCAAGCTGGGTTGTACTGGTAAAACTGGACACATCAGGTTTGACCCTTCGGTTAAATGCACGTTACAGGGAGTCTGTCCGTATTTCTAAGGGAGGGATCTCACTGCGCGCCAGGCTGGTAGAGGTGCGCAGGAGCATTGCGACCATCCATGTTCAGTTATTAGACGGGGAAGGAAAGTTATGTTCAGAGGGCACCGTCGACTATTTCATTTTTCCAAGGGAGCGGGCAGTGACCGATTTTCATTATCCCGGTAAGGAGGCGTTTTATTATGAAGATATGCGATGAAATACGATTTTGACAGATATATTGAGCGAAGGGGTACCGACAGTGTAAAATTCGACCTTAACCGGGCCATTTTTGATAAAGAGGATCTGCTGCCCATGTGGGTGGCCGATATGGATTTTGAAGTTCCCGATTTTATCAGGGAGGCAATTATTGAAAGGGCTGCCCACCCGGTTTTTGGATACACCTATCGGCCACGCAGGTTTTTTGAAGCAGCCGCTTCATGGATGAGTAGGAGACATGGGTGGGAGGTAAGCCCCGACTCATTCAGCTTTAGCCCGGGGATCGTGCCGGCCCTGAATATGATTGTTATGGAGTTTAGCGCTCCCGGAGACCGGATTCTGGTTCAGCCTCCGGTCTATTTTCCCTTTTTTAATGCGGTGACCAATCACCACCGGGAATTGGTATACAACCAGCTGATTGAGCGAAATGGCGCATATGAGATCGATTTTGATCACCTTGAAAGGGAATTCATGAGGGGAGTCAGGATATTCTTTCTTTGCAATCCCCATAACCCGGTGGGAAGGGTTTGGAACAAGGAGGAGCTGAAAAGGCTGGCCGACCTTGTGATCAGGTACCAGGTGCTGGTGATCAGCGATGAGGTCCATTCTGATCTTCTCCTGTTTGGGAAAAAGCATACTCCTTTTGCCTCCCTGGGGAAGGAGGTAGCCGATCTTACCTTCACCTGTGTGGCTCCAAGTAAAACATTTAACCTGGCCGGACTCTATACCTCGGTGGTCATTGCTACCAATCCAAAGCTGAAAAAGGGGTATGAACGCATCCTGGATGCAATACATGTTGGGGGAGGGTGCTTGTTCGGACAGGTCGCCTTTGAATCAGCTTATACCCATGGTGAGGTCTGGCTCGAACAATTGATCTCCTATCTGGAAAAGAACTACAGGATGCTTACTGATTTCATGGGAACCGCTATTCCCGGGGCTGTGATCTCTCCACTTGAAGCCACTTACCTTGTATGGATTGACTTTGCATTTCTGGGGATGGATGAACAAGAATTAAGGCAGTTTATCATCAGGGAAGCAGAACTGGGCCTGAATGACGGACCCATGTTCGGACCGGGGGGAAAAAACCATCAGCGGATGAATATTGCCACCACAAATAGTGTACTCAGAAAAGGACTGGAACAGCTGGCAGAGGCATTGAACCGTAATGTCTGACCATATTGATAACATTCCTGTAAAGAGGTATATTTAGCAAACCTTTCAACGGATGAACTTATATTTAATAGTATGAAAATCAGGTTTTCATTCGCACTGAAGATCCTGTTACCCTATCTGCTTGTTGCTTCGCTGTTTTTTGTGGTTTTTTACAGGGTGCGTCAAAGCGGAGACCTTATGGTTATATTGGTTTCCGGATCGGGTTTGATCGTCAGTATCCTTTTGGGAGTGATTCATGTTTACTGGTTAAAAAGGCCCTTGTACAGGGTTCGAAGAGTGGTGAATCAACTTACCCTTGGAAAGCTACCTGTATTTCCTCCTTCAGGATCGACCGACGAGATTGGAGATCTTGAGAGAAACCTTGTAAAGCTGGTAGAGAACCTTCGATCCCTCACCAGGTTTGCCAGGTCTTTGGCCTCGGGTGATTTTAAAGGAAGCTATGAAAAACTGAGTGCCGATGATGAGATGGGGGAGGCATTACTCACTCTCAAGGGTAGCCTCATGGCTTCTCTGAAGGAGAGTGAATCAAGGCGGCGGGAAGAAGAGAACCGCACATGGACTGCAAATGGACTGGCAAAATTCAGTAAGCTTTTTCGTGAGGCTGAGGATGATCTGCAAGTGCTTTCAAGGGAGGTGATGAGGGAGCTTGTGGCATACACCGAAGCAGATGTCGGGGCCCTTTTTATTACCTCTGATACCGGGAATGAGAAACCTGTGCTGAAGCTGACCGGCAGTTATGCATTTGACAGAGAGAAAATTATCAATCAATCGTATGAGTTTGGGGAGGGCCTTGTCGGCCGGGCAGCTATGGAAAGGGATATCATTTATATGAACGATCTTCCTCCTGGATATTTGAAGATTCGTTCCGGACTTGGAGAAGAGGTTCCCTCCTCCCTTCTTCTGATTCCGGTCATTCTCGATCGCAATGTGCTGGGGGTAATCGAACTGGCATCATTGGGTGAAATTCCGGCCTTTCAGGCGGCATTTATTCAGCAACTTGCCGATGCCCTGGCTTCAACCATTTCCAAAGTCAAGGCAAATCTTATGAACAGGGAACTTTTAGAACAATCCCGAAAGCAAGCCGAAGAGCCAGGGTAGTGCCAATATGGCATTATAATTTTGATAAAAACGACAATATGTCAGTATTAATGAACTGGCATATGGTTTGTCCTATTGAGAGCATAGTTTAAACAATGATAAACCAATCAATAGGAGGAAATTAAAATGTTAGCAAGAATCAATAGAAGTTTTGTTCCCGCATATTGGGATGATTTCTTAAATGACAAATTTTTCAATGGCTTCTCACCTGCAGCAAAGAACAATACAGCTCCTGCAGTGAATGTGACTGAAGAGGACAAATTGTTTCGAATTGAGGTTGCCGCACCAGGTGTTTCCGCTGAAGATCTCAGGGTAGACCTTGAAAATGATCTTCTGACCATCTCCACCGAACATACGGAGAACAAGGAGGAGACTGACCGCAGATATCTGCGTAAGGAATTTAATTACAGCTCTTTTAAAAGAAGCTTCCAACTGCCCGATACCGTTAATACCGAAAGTATCAGGGCTGGTCATGAGTCGGGAATACTCACGATCGAACTTCCGAAAAAGGAAGAAGTGGTTCAGAAAGCTCCCAGGCAGATTGCAGTTGAAGGCAGAAAGAAGAGAGTTTAGGGAATCAGGCTTTAAGTTGGGTTGAGGCAGGGACTATTTCAGGTTCCTGCCTTTTTTTAGATGCGGCTCTTTATCCGGGATGTTTCCTCTTCAAATCCGGGTTTTCCAAGGAGTGCAAACATATTTTTTTTGTAAGCCTCCACTCCGGGTTGATTGAAGGGATTGATTCCAAGCAAATAGCCACTGATCCCGCAGGCACTTTCAAAAAAATAGAGTAATTCTCCCAGGTGGTATTCGTCCAGACGGGGTATGGAGATCTTCAGGTTGGGGACTCCTCCATCCAGGTGGGCCAGCGCGGTTCCCAGCTCAGCCATCTTGTTCACATGGTCGATTTTTTCACCCACCAGATAATTCAGGGAATCAAGGTCAGCCATTTCTTCAGGAATCAAAACCTCATGATTGGTCTCATCCACGCTGAGAACTGTTTCAAAAAGAATTCGCTCACCCTCCTGGATATATTGTCCCATGGAATGAAGGTCGGACGAGTTATCCACCGACGAAGGGAAGAGCCCTTTTCCTTCCTTCCCTTCACTCTCACCGTACAGCTGTTTCCACCATTCAGCAACAAAGTGGAGTTTGTTGTTGTAGTTAACCAGAATCTCAATTTTCTTTCCTGACCGGTAGAGCGCATTCCGGGTTGCAGCGTAGAGGGCGGCTGGATTTTCCATAAAGGGAACCTGCGGATTGCATGCTCCATGTATCCCCCGGGCACCTTGAACAAGCTGACGTACATCCACTCCGCAAATGGCCAGCGGAATCAGTCCCACCGGAGTGAGGACCGAAAATCTGCCGCCGACATTATCGGGAATCACAAAGCTTCGGTACCCTTTTTCATCGGCAAGCTGTCTTAGCGCACCCTTGCTCTGATCAGTAACTGCAACAATCCTTTTTCCCGCCTCAATGGGACCGACCTTGGCTTCGAGGTGATCTTTCAGAAGACGGAAAGCGATGGCCGGTTCAGTAGTGGTCCCTGACTTTGAAATGACCACGATTGAGTAACTCTTTTCATTCAGTAATTCAAGTAGCTCATGCATATAGTCCTCCCCGATATTGTGACCTGCAAATAGCATGTGGGGATTACGTCCATCATTTTTCAGGTGGGCAAAATTGTCTGCCAGTGCATCATTTACCGCCCTGGCTCCCAGATAGGAACCTCCGATACCCACTACAACAAGAAGTTCACTCTTCTGCCTCAGGCTACGGGCAACCTCTTCAATAAGGTCCAATTCCCGGTTGGTGATTTCAAGAGGCAGATTAAGCCACCCCAGGTAGTCACGACCAGCTCCTGTCCCTTCGTGAAGTACCCTTATCGCGTCAGTAGTTTCACTTTCCATACCCGCGATTGTTTCGGCGGAAATAAAATCGTAGACCCGCGAAATATCCAGTTTCATATCTCTGTTTTATCAATCATTGAATTCGGGCCAAAAGTAAAGATATAATCCCTATATTCGTAATTTTCGGAAGCTTTTTAGTGATTCCGGCTCATGTATTATCAATTACCCATTCTCTATGAGATTTAAACCATTTGCTGCAGTAATACTTTTGTTGTCAGTCAGCTTGCTCTCCTCAAACGGACAGAAAATTGGACTTGAATCGATCCAGGTTCATGACCTGAGGATGCACATGAAGTTTCTATCCTCTGATGAACTGGAAGGAAGGAGCACCGGTGAAGCAGGATTGCAGGTTGCTGCGAGGTATCTTGCCGTGCAGGCTGAACAGGCAGGGCTGCAAGCGGCAGATTCCGGGGAGGGATATTTTCAGAATTACACCATCCTGGAGAAATCCAATGATTTGGAGAACAGTTATATAACCATTTCCCAGGCCGGGAAGGAAGTGCGGGTCAACCATGATCCGTTTTACATGATATCGTCCGTTGAGGGGGATCAGATTAGCCTGGAGGGAGAAGTGGTATTCGCCGGATATGGTATTCATGATCAGGAGAATAACTACAATGATCTGGAGGGGCTTGATCTGGCGGATAAGATCATATTGATCATGAATGGGGCACCCAGGAATGAGGATGGTTCTGAATTTCTGTTTGGGGAGGAAAATTATACCGGAATGCAAAGCTTACGGCGTAAAATGCCGGCCTTATACGCTTCTCATCCTAAGGCAGTAATGATCGTGCAGGATCCCAAATCCGGGTTTAATTCCATTGAAGAGGCCATTCCTGGGATAGCAAATTATATTGGCAAGTCCACAAACCTGGAAGGAGAAAAGAACACCAGGCGCAGGTTGGGCGGAGATGCAAACATTGTTTATATCCATAGAAGTGTAGCGGATCAGCTGTTGGAAGGAAAAGGTAAAAATTTAAAGGATCTGCAGCTGGAAATTGATCGTAACCTCAAACCGAATTCATTTATTCTGGATAGCGTAGATATAAGGATTGATTTGAAGAAGGAGGTGAAAGAAGTGGTTGTTTCCAATGTTTTTGGACTCATCGAAGGCAGCGATCCGAAGCTGAAGGATGAGGTGGTCATCTATGTGGCGCATTACGACCATATCGGGACCGATGGGAAGGGCGGGGTTTTTAACGGAGCCGATGATAACGCTTCCGGATCCGTGGCTCTCATTGAAATTGCGGAAGCCTTTATGAAGGAGAAGAAAAGACCTGCGAGAAGTATTGGGATTCTTTGGGTTTCGGCAGAGGAGATCGGACTTTTTGGATCAAAGTATTTTTCCGACCATCCCCTGGTGCCTGAAGAGCAGATCGCTGCGGTCATAAATCTTGATATGGTGGGACGAACACGTACCGTTGAGGATCAGCAGAGCGAAAGGCAGGATCTGACCATCACCGGTGGTGATACTGTGAAAGTCATAGGTGGACTGCAAAGCAAGGTTTTAATGGAGATCAACCGGAAAACCATTGACGAGATGGGGATGATCGGGAATTATGACTATAATGATCCGAACCATCCGGAACGTTATTTTTACCGGAGCGACCATATTAATTTTGCCAGGAAGGACATCCCCGTACTTTTCTATTCAACAGGAACGCACAGGGACTACCACCTGGTAACCGATGAAGAGAAGCTGATCGATTATGGCAAATTTCTGAAAATGACCCGTTTCTCCTTCAAGGTTGGGTGCAATATCGCAAACTACCGTGGTCCCATTGAGGTTGACAATCCCATGTCGGGCTGGTAAACACCTACAGCTTTTCCAGGTATACGTTCCTGAATTGCATGGGCGACCCCTCGGATTGCAGAAGTATATTTCCTTCAGTGAGCGTCATCTCACTGCCCTTATTCTGAAGAACCCCGTTTACGACCACCTCAAGATTACCATCCAGGGATGTGATGTCGTAACTGTTCCACTCGCCAGCAGGGTTTTCACTCACCTTATCCAATTTTGGCAGGACACTATACCTTTTTTCTTCTGAGACATTCAGGTATGTGGAATCATTCATGGTAATTCCTGCCCCTTTTCCAATGAGGACCAGATCCCCGGCATGTTCATGCATAAGCTGACATTCAATGGCCAGGGGCCAGATCATATCCTGACCCGATACATGGAGCAGCACACCGCTGTTGGTGGGTTCTTCGGTCCATCTCCACTCCACATGAAGTTTGTAATTGCTGTAGATCTCCCTGGTACGGATATATCCATGGGGTTTCCCCGGTGTATGGATGATTCCATCCTCCACATGGAACAACTCTTCGGGCATCACATCGGATGAACTGACAAAGATATTCCAGTTATCAAGGTTTTCTCCATTGAACAACAGTACCTTATTATCTGGCTTGCAGGCAAACAGGCTGAGGACAAAAAAAGAAAGGGTGGCGGTTCTTAAAATTGTTTTCATGGGTGCAATTTACAAAAAAAGCCTTTGATCAATATACTTCCGGGATGAAAGTCTGATCTGAAATGGGAGGCCTGATATAGCCCTCCATCTTGACGGGAGGCAGTTCGATTTTCTTATGTTTGATCTCCTCATAGGGGATCATGGTCAGAAGATGGCTGATACAATTGAGCCGGGCTTTTCCTTTGTTATCTGCATTCACTACAAACCAGGGGGATATTTTGGTGTCGGTATACGAGAACATTTCGTCTTTGGCCTTACTATATTCGACCCACCTGCTTCTCGAATCCAGATCCATTTCACTGAACTTCCAACGCTTCAGCGGATCGGCAATGCGCTCCCTGAATCTATTCTCCTGTACCTCGTCGCTGACCGAGAACCAGTATTTGATCAGTATGATTCCCGATTGGATCAGCATCTCTTCAAAACGCGGACATGAGCGCAAAAAATCCCAGTACTCCTCGTCTGTACAAAAACCCATCACCCTTTCAACACCAGCCCGGTTATACCAGCTCCGGTCGAACAGGACCAACTCTCCGTTAGCAGGGAGGTGTGCGACATAACGCTGAAAATACCATTGCGTTTTCTCTTTCTCAGTGGGAACACCCAATGCGACCACCCTGGCTATCCTCGGATTCAGTCGTTGTGTAATCCTTTTGATTACGCCACCCTTTCCGGCTGCATCCCTGCCTTCAAAAAGCACAACCACCCTAAGATTTTTAGCTTTCACCCATTCATGCAATTTGACCAGTTCAAGTTGAAGCCTGTCAAGTTCATTGAAGTAATACTTCTTATTAAATTTGTGTTTTTTGCGCATCTGTAAATGTCTATTTTGTTCCAAATAGCCTGTCTCCGGCATCACCCAGGCCAGGTAGAATATAGCCCAGTTCATTGAGCCCTTCATCAAGGGAGGCGAGGTAGATATCCACATCGGGATGATCTGATTCAATCCGGCGGACACCCTCAGGTGTGCCTACAACACAGACAAGTTTGATATACCTGGCTCCCTTTTGTTTAAGGATATTGATTGCCGAACTTGCGCTACCCCCTGTGGCAAGCATCGGGTCCAGAACCATGACCACAGCTTCATGAACGTTTCCCGGGAATTTGGCGTAATAATTCATTGGTTCAAGGGTTTGATGGTCACGGTACAAACCCACGTGTCCCACTTTTGACGTCGGGATCAGGTTGGTGATGCCGTCCACCATACCCAGACCAGCTCTCAGGACCGGTACCAGGACAATCTCCCTGGCCAGCTCCCTGGTGATACATTTTTGCAAAGGGGTTTCGATTTCAATCTCTCTTGTGGGAAGATCCCTGGTGATCTCATAAGCCATCAGCCCGGCAATTTCATCCAGATTTTCTCTAAAATCCTTTGTACCGGTCTCTCTTTTTCGAATCAGGGTTAATTTGTGCTGGATCAGGGGGTGGTCGACAACAGTTAGCATGGAATGGATACTTTTTATTTAAATACGGAGGGATCGGTTACCCTCTCATTTCCTCTGAAAGCTGCCACAAAAGCCTGGCTGTAACCCGAAGAATTGCATTTGGATCTGAAAGAGAGTGCATCCTGAAGGTTGTTAAATTTACCCACAGTTATTCTGTATGCCCCCTTGTATTTGTATTCCCAGGTGGAATATGTCGATCCGGAAATTGTCACTGAAGGATGGCTTTTAGCCTTGGAACTTGACATGATCTGAACCCTGAAGACGACCTGGTTGGGATTGCTTACCTGGACAGGAGCCTTTTCAGGTTCCTGGAGAGCCTGGTTTACTGTTACTACCGGTGTGGGTTCAGATTCCTTTACCGCCGGAGTAATCACCGGAACAACCTTTGAGGGTTCTGGTTCGGGTATGGGCTCCTGCACC
The DNA here is from genome assembly GCA_046485075.1 of Bacteroidales bacterium. Classification (GTDB taxonomy): domain Bacteria; phylum Bacteroidota; class Bacteroidia; order Bacteroidales. The sequence goes on along the minus strand of JAWOHR010000081.1, from coordinate 33,957 downwards.
TTTTCTGGTTCAGGTTTCGCCTCCGGTTCAGCGATACCCAGCAGGGGAAGTGCGGTCAGGCTAAACCCTGCTTCAATCTCCAGTTCAGAGGCTGCCCCATAGGTCGCCGATGTAAAACCTGAACTGATCATGTCCTTCAGAAGTAGTGAGATGTCCTGGTTTTTTGTGTCGATGCCCGCAGAGATAAAGGCGGTGTTATTCAGCCCCAGTTTGAGAATCTCATCGGTCATGTTTTCCTCATTCCTTTCGGATGAGAAAATTGCGATTTTCCTTCCGGGATGGATGGAGAACCCGGTTTCATTCTTTTCTGAGTTCACAAAATCGCTCAGATTCTGGGGTTTCTCCCAGCCATTGCCGTTAAACCGGCAGACATAGATATCATATCCGCCATATCCCATATGGCCTGAAGAAGAGAAGAAAAGGTTGTTGTGCTGGTCGAGAAAAGGATACCATTCGTGTCCACTGGTGTTGATTTCAGATCCCAGGGAAACCGGGGTCATCCAACCACTGGCATTCTTTCTTGAAATAAACAGATCCAGGCCTCCGCTGGATGGGGTGAGGTCGGAAGCCATAATCATAAACTCTCCATCGGTGGAGACGGCTGGATGCATAAACCTGGTCGGGCCTGCTGTAAATGGCAGCTGATTGTATGTGGTGACCTCACCATTGATGATATTTGCCTCGAATATCTTTTCCGGCATCCTGTTCCCGGGAACCTCCACTTTTTTTGTGAAATAGACGGTCTGGTAATCCCTGGAATAGGATGTCCCGGCCGGAGAGTAGGGGAAAGGATCGTTGCTGAACAGCGGCCTGCTGCTTTCAAGGGCGATATACTCCAACGGAACAAAATAGGAGGCTATCTCCCCGAAGTTTATATGGTCGGGGATCATCTTCTGGTGGTATTTTGTATTGGAAAGGAATACGATCCCGTTCAGGTAGAATGTTACATCAATGGAGGGACCCTGGATCTTCAGGGCAACGGTGTCCAAAACCAGGAGCTCCTCTACCCTGATTGAATCATGTTGTGCTTCGGAAAGGGTTGCATGTAACAGGAGTGTACAAACCATTAGGATCAGATAATTCAACCTTTTCATATTTGGCATGATCAGCTTCATCATAAGTTCTTGTTACCAGTGCCTGTGCTGTGTAAATGTGGGGCTGCCATTCCCAAGGTTCATACCCAATGAGACCTCAAAAATAATATTCTCATCATTGAGGTACCCGACCCTGGGGAACTCCAGGAAGACTCCGGTATAAAATTTTGGAAACTGGTATTGAAAGAAGAGTGCAAAAATGTCCAGGTCCTTTAAATAGGTACCGATGTAATAATTATTCAAATAGACCTTAAGGTAGGGCACCAGGTGCCTGAAAGGTTCAGAGATGGTCTCATCGTTAAGAGTGGCAAGTAATGATGGTTCAAAAACTATTCCCAACTTCTTGCTTATCAGAAATTTATAACCAACCTGGAAGTTGTATTGCCTGTCAATTTCAGAGTAATTCAGGGTGGTGTCCCCGTCTGTATTTGTTCCAAAGAGGGTGGTAACAGATACCCCGCCAAATGCCTGGGGTCCGTAGTAATAGAGCCCTATATCCATATTGGGCCTGAATTTTGTTGAAAGGGAATCAGGCGATTCGGCAGATTCTTTGGGAACGGCGAAGACCCCTTTAGCAGTTGCACCCAGGGAGATGAAGTGCAGTTTTTGACGGTCGAGAGAATAATGATAGGCGCCGGAGACAGCCACTCCGGAATTCCAGGAGAGGTCGAATTGCTCCTGGAATGCATATGCTGCGAAACCCAGTTTGGAGAATTGATTCTCGGGAGACAATACCCTTAGGTTGATGTTCATAATCTGGGTATCGGGCCACTTGGATGCCTTGGTAATCAGACCGATGTTTATGAAGTCTTTGCTGCCCGCAAAAGCCGGGTTCAGTACCACCGGGTTGTAAACCGGGAGGGAGAGAAGTTTTGAGGGGGCACCCTGACCCTGAAGAGAAATTCCGCTCATTCCGCTTAAAAAAAGAACCAGGCCGAATGTGACAGCCCTGCTCCCCATGCAAATGAGTTCTCTCCATTCCATCATTTTAAAAATGAGTTCAGTTGAGCAGTTCGGAAACCACAACCTGTGATTCCTGGTAAAATTCCCCTTCTGTCAGAAGATTGCCGCTGTGTATTTTACCATCTTCATCAGAGTCAGCATAGACTTTGACGGTTCCGGACGCAATGATGACAAATCGTTCGTGGCCGATGGTATCAGCCGAAACTGTATACGTCTGTGTAAGTCCGCCTCCACTCACGGAGCTTACATCGATAATGGTACCGTTCAGGGTATTGTAAATGGCCAGCTCGCCCGAAAATTCATAAATAATTCCAATATTTCCGCCGATGATGATCTGAGGGTTTACGCTGATCAAACTCGTCGCATAAATCTTACGATCCTTTACATGCACACTGATTTCGGCCGTTGGATTGATTACCAGCATGGGTTCCTCATCCAGATCCAGACAGCTGGGGAAAGCTAAAAATAAGAGAATCAGGATAGTTACAGGTATTTTCATATTCATTTACATTTGCAATTTAACTTTTTTATCAGGATAGTTCTTGTACTGAACCAGAAAGCCCAAACATCCGATGTTCTCTTTGATCTCCTCCTCGGTGGATTCCCTTGCAAGCACATCGATCTTAATGGTCAGTGATTTTGTAACATCAAACCCAACTCCCAGCGACTCGAGGTACTTGTCCTCTTCATTATCATAAAGCACCTGCTGGGTCTGCTGGTCGATCAGGACAAAGTGGATAGGGTACATTTTCTTATGGGTACAGAAAGAGAGGATGTAATCTTTCTGACCATAAAATACCGCATTCAACTCAATGGTATCCAGGGGAGTCATACTGGTTGAATGGGATTGGCTGTATATTTTATACCCTTTTTGAATGTCATAGCGACAATCGCCATCCAGGTGATGATACTCACATTCCTGGGATAATAATTGAATGGGGATGATCAGGAACAATAAAAACAGAATTTGCGTATTTCCTTTTTGTCTCATCATTTACTGTATTATCAGTTAGCTTGAACCATGCTGGTCCTCAATTCAATTACAGAAGCCTTCAGCAAATCAAATTCTGCTTCTGATAAGCTGGGTTGACTGGAGTTTTCGGATCCGCCGATGACAAGTTTTTTTGTTTGGTTCTCTCCCGATGGGGCTGAGGATTTAACCGTGACCCCCCCTGTCCCGGGTTTGATTTCATGATAGATGGCCTGAATTTTTTCCAGGTCCCGGATGGTGGATTTTACTCCGGGATCATCACTGTCTAAACTACTGGCAAACATCATGAAGTTATCAATCGTGTACTTCTGATCTGCCAGGTGCTGAAGTAACAGGCCCGCGGTTCCATAATCATCCATCATGTTGACTGCCAGGTAGAGGCTTTCAGTGAAGGCCCCTGCTGAAAGCATTACCACCGAATTGGACCTTTCATTTATTTCACAGAAGCTTAGGATGTTCATGAAAGCATCGTTGGAAATGATGTAGAGGGAATCCAGATACTCCACATTATCTCTGGCTTTTTTGACCATAGCTTCATCAACGGCTTCATTAATGTTGATCTCCTCGGAGAGGGTTTTTACTGTTTCAAGGTAGTCCAAAGCTTCTTCGTGCCTGCCAAAAAGCGCCGCATAAGCCAGATCGGATATATAAATGCCAAGCGCATAGCTCTTTGATTTGGAATCCAGGTATTGGTCAGCCCTCTCCACGGGATTAAGGAGCGACTTTTTAAATGACATTTCAGCCAAATCAATGACACTCAGCATTTCAGCAGGTGAGGGGTAGAGGTGATAGATCTGGTGAAATGATTCAATACCCCCGCTGGATTCTATATTATCCAGATCCTCGATCAAAACAGGTGAACCCTTTTTTCCCGTTTGGCAGGAACCGATCATCATCATGAGGATCATTATGACCACAGGGATGCAGCTATTCTCCGGATGTTTCATTTTTAGTTTTGTTGCATTCAGAATTCAATTTATTACAAATATATCACTTTAACTTCCGGCAGACCTCTTTCTCCAAAGATTTCCGGAAAATTCAACACCTTTTTTCAGGAGCCTGAACCTTAAGAATACGGAAAGGAGCAGTGTCATGATCCAGATGGCCAGAATGTTGAAGTAGAGCGTAGGGATATGCAGATTCCCCAGGATTTTTACAGAAGCGAAAAAATGGGCCCTGCCATTCCTCATGGCGGGATAGGCATACACGGGATCCATCTTCCTGACCAGACTGCCCTCCTTTTTCACTATTTTGTAAAGATCATTCCTGTTAAGCGCCAGCAGGGCAAGTTGTTCATTAAAGCTGCCTCTTTTTAATTGCATATAAGCATCCGTTCCTCCTTCTTCCTGAATCAGTGAATCGATCAGCAGGTCTTTCTCCCGTATAAGCCGGTCGTGGTGAGACCGGAGTGCAGTCTGGTATTTTTGAAGCCAGCCGATGGCCTCCCGGCCTGCTGACTCAGAAAACTGATCCATTTCGATCCGTTCCGGGTAAGGGTAGGGCTTGGTCAGAGAGATTGAGGTGAACGCGTTTTTAATGGTTTTCAGGCTGGCAGAAAGCTCCTGTTGCCTGTTCTCATTCCGGAACGTAATGGCATCCTCTATTTCATAGGTAATGGCCGGAATGAGAAACTGCATATCATAGGTAATATTACTCTCCAGCATTTCGGTATCAAAGAGGGATTCCTGATAAGCATTGTTCGCAAACTGGTTGACGGATAAGGCTTCATAGGCCCAGCGGCTGGCCATAAAATCACCTGAAAGGGGGACTACATGATTGGATGCGAATTTGTAATAAAGTTTGTCGAATTTTACAATGACCCCGGCCAGGAGAATCTGAGGTACCAGCAGAAAAGGGACAATGATATAGATGGCAACCACCGATTTCAAACTGTCCGAGATGAGTAGTCCCAGCATATTGGCAAAGCAGGCTGAGGTAAACAGGATGAACCAGTATGAAAGGGTCATTCCCCTGATCTCCATGACCAGGTTGCCAATGATCACAAACATCAGCATCTGGATGCCCGACAGGATGAAGAGCAGCGATATTTTTGAGAGCAGGTAAGCGGTCCGGCTCAGGTGAAGGAATGACTCCCTTTCCTGGATCCGGCGGTCACGATGAATCTCCTCCGCAGCAATAATCAGTCCCAGGAAAAGTGCAACAATCACACTCATGAAAAGGTATGCGGGAAGGTTCTCGTTTTGACTGAAAATATAACGATGAGGGTCGCTCTCGTCACCGGAAACATATTTGGAAAAGAATCCCAGAATCAATGCCAGCAATGGGGCCACAAGGAGAGCGATGGACATGAACTGGCTGTCGGCCAGTTTTGACAGCAGGTTTCTTTTGAAAAAGATCAGGAATTGTCTGAATGCCCCGGGAATCCTGAATTTATTCGGTGGAACCGGAAGCTTTTCAGTATTGAATTCCATTTTGTCCTCGATTTTCTGCCTGTACAGGGAATACCATACCTCCGGAGCTGATTTTCTTTTCAATGTGAATGCCCCGGATTCATCCACCTCTCTGGCCTCAATGACTTTAAGGATATCATCGGGATTCACATGACCGCAGGTATGGCATTCACTCTCTGAAGCATCCACCCTTCCCGCCATTGTTTTAAAATAGGTGATCCCTTCAATGGGATTTCCCGAGTAGACCGGGTATCCTCCCCTGTCGAGTACAATCAGATGGTCAAATTGTTTGAAAAGCCCGGATGAGGGTTGATGAATGGTGGAAAGCACAAGTCTTCCTTTAAGAGCCTGTTCCTTCAGCAGCGAAATCACATTTTCAGAGTCGGTTGAAGAAAGACCGGAAGTGGGTTCATCCACAAAAAGCAGGTGTGGCTCCCGGATCAGTTCAAGGGCAATGTTTAGCCTTTTGCGTTGTCCGCCGCTGATATACTTATTCAACGGTGAACCTACTTTAAGATTCCTGGCATTGAACAGATCCAGTTCCTTTAACAGAATGATCACCGCGTCATCGACCTCCTCTCTGGTGTGTCCATCCAGGCACAACATGGCATTGAAATGAAGATTCTGGTGGACGGTCAGCTCCTCGGTCAACAGGTCATCCTGGGGAACATATCCGATCATTCCTTCAAGCTCCCGGCTTCTGTGCCGGAGGTCAAGACCATTGATGTAGATGGCACCTGAAGTGGGCTTCAATCCGCCATTTAATAACTTTAAAAGTGTGGATTTGCCGGCTCCGCTTCCCCCCATGATTCCAATAAGTTGTCCGGATCTGGCCTGAAAACTGAATTTCCTGATCCCATGAGTCGAATTCCTGAATCTGTACTCTATCTCCCTGGCGCAGAAGTTTACAGTTTGATTTTTTGTATCCAGTATATATCCTGATACGATATCGGAATAGTATACGGCAGAAAAGCCCTCTCCTCTGATGGCCCCGCCCCGTGGCAGGATGTAGACATGCCTGGGGAAAATATAGCGCTCATTGCTTTCCAGCCGTGCACTCCCCACATACTGAAACAGGTAGATATCTGCCCGGGCAATCCTCAGTACCAGGATCTGCCCGGGAAGACCATTTTTTTGGAGATGCCTGACCTCTCCCTCCATGAATTCCGGATCATCGCTGACAATCAATAACCTTTCTTTCCTGGGTACATGGTAAAACTTGTCACTGATAAAGGCAGAGCAATTATCATATTCATCCTGGGTGATCAGCAGGCCGTCGGCCACAGTGTGTATCGCATCGGATAAAGTATTGGAAAAGTCAAAGCCTCCTGATACAGAATCGGAGAAGAATTTCTTAAACGTGATCAGGCTCATGAGGATCATGAACCGCTGTGGGATATTCAACTCATCAACAATCTGGTTGCAGATGCCCAGAAGTTTAACCGACCATGAAGAAATTTTCTTCTCTCTTTGCTCATTATCAACCATTTGCAGCTCCCTTGCATACTCATCAAAGATCAATAAGTACCTGTCCGCCAAAGCCTGACTGAATTGCTGAATGAGATATGATTCAACGAAACTCCTGGCCAGAAGATGCATAGCTCCCCTGTTGATGTTTACCATGATGGCAAACAATCGCATCAGGGAGTTTAACATCGACTCATTCATACGGAAAAACCATTTTCATCTCTCCTTTATTCAAATCAGTTTTCTCAAAGATCAATCTCCCTCCATGGGCTTCCATGATCATCCGGGCAACCGATAATCCAATCCCCATGGCCAGGTTCATGGGAGCATCCCTTGCTGAAAACTGGTCAATAAGCAGTTCGAACAGCGAGTCGGAATAGTTGTTCCCCTGGTCCTGCACCCTGACTTCTACTCTACCGTTGTGTTTTGTTGCGGCAATCAGGACCTCCCCTTGGTTTCGGGTATGATCCCTGGCGAAACGGATAAGGCTTGCCAGGCAACTTACCAGGAGGCTGGAATCGCCTTCAATATGGAGATCGGCCAGCTCTTTATCTTTCTTTAAACTGATATCCGATTCTTTAAGCTCTTCACTGGTTTCTATGGCTCCAAACTGGATGACCTGTTTGATGGAGACCTGTTGTTTCTTGAGTGAGAATCCGGGGGATTTCAGTGTGGAAATCTGGCGGGCCAGCAGGGAAAATTGTTCCAGCTTAAATACCGATTGACCGAGGATATTAACCACATCGGAGAGTTCATCTCCCTCAATTTTCGTTTTCAGCATATGTAAGGTCCCCATGATCCGGTTCAGCGGATTGCTGATTTCATTACCTATTGAATGGATGATTTCGGATTTCAATACATCCAGATGCTGTAACTCGGCATTCGCTTTTCCCAACTCTTCCATGATCTGACGATTTCTGATTCTCAGATGGTATATCTCCAGGGAATTTTTAATGGAGGCCCTGATTTCATCAGCCTGCATGGGTTTTTTGATGTATCCGTGTACCCGTCCTACGTTTACAGCTTCAATTACTGTTTCCGTATCGGTAAAGGCGGTTAGCAGGTACCTGCGGACATCCGGGAATTTTTCGGCGATGATTTCCAATAGCTCAGTTCCTGTCATGCCGGGCATTCGCTGATCAGAGACCACTACCTGAACTTCCCGCTCCTCCAGAATCTTTAAAACTTCAGACGGGTATTCGGTCAGGATGAGGTTATAGTCATTCCTGAAAGTAGCTTCAAACAACTTCAGGTTCAAAGGAAGGTCATCCACATAGAGTACAGTTGGCTTATATCCGACCATAATACAAAATGTTAAAGGGTTGAATGGCTGTATCAAATATAGTTTATTTACATATTCCTTTCCCCTTTGTAATTCACGTAAATTGTTTAAAACAATTTCCGTGAATTTCATAACTTGCCCTTCCACATTTTACTAAAACCATATGATGATGAAAAAACTGATTTTTTCCCTTGCTGTTTCAGGTATCCTTTTACTCGTATTGCAGTCGTTCGTTCTAAATCCCCCTCAGGGCCCCGATTTTCCTGCCGACGTTAAGGAAGTTCTGAAGACATCCTGCTCTGATTGCCATTCAAGCGGCAGCTCCAATAAAAAGGCTCCGCTGGCGCTGAATCTTGACAAGTGGAATGATTATAAAGCGTCAAAGCAGATTTCCAAGCTGGATGCGATCTGTGAAGTGACCCGGGAAAACAAGATGCCACCGGAAAAATATCTGAAGGGTAATCCCGAAAAGGCACTCTCAGATGACCAGAAAGAGCTGTTATGTAAATGGTCTGAGGAGGAGTCGGCAAAACTCATGGAAGGGAATTGATGCGAAAGCCGTTGAAAATAGCCGGGTTGATCCTGGCCGGGGCACTCGTTGTGGCCCAATTTATTCAGCCTGACAAAAATCTTTCCGAAGGTCCGAATGAACATGATATACTGGGCACTCTGGAGGTTCCTGACCAGGTAGCCAGACTGTTGAAAAACTCCTGTTATGATTGCCATTCCAATCATACACGCTATCCGTGGTACAGTAAAATATCACCGGTATCGTGGTATTTGAACCGACATGTTAAGGAGGGGAAGGAGGCTCTTAATTTTGATGAGTTCGGGCTTCTGAGTCAACGGAAAATGATCACGACCCTCTCCAATGTTTGCGAGGTTATCGAATCGGGAACGATGCCTCTGGTCAGCTACCGTCTGATACACAGGGATGCGGTGCCGGAAGTGGACCAGGTGACGGCCATCTGCGACTGGAGTGAATCAGAGTCTGAAAGATTGATCAATGTGAAATTTTGACCAGAGTCCTGATTTTAGTGATTATTTTAATGGGAAGGGGTTTTTAGCCTCTGTCACAAGAATCAAACCTTTGGTAAAAATCAGGCCCTGTTTGGGCTATAGGTATTGTCTGTGAGAATTTTCCGGGCTACTTTTACAGGAAAGTAAGATCGTAATTAAACCTATGGAAATCATGAAACCTATTAAAAAGCTTGCATTTCTGGTCATCGCAACACTTGGAATCTCATCATGCGAAATGTTTAATGTGGACGTCGACACAACCATAAGTGGTGTCCTCAATATTGATGTGGAGGATAACATGGCCAAGGCCGGGGCGGTGGGCTACCCCTTTTCTGATGCTGTAACGCTTGATCCTCAGGAGGATGAAGATGTTAAAAAGTATGCAGATAAAATTGATGAGGTGGGAGTGGGTAACATCACAGCCACAGTAGTCTCGGTGTCGAAGAGTAATGTGGTTATTCTGAGGGGTAGCACGGTTACCCTTTCAGCAAATGGGAAAGAGGATGCCATGTACACTTTAGAGGAGGATTGGAGCATCGTTATGAATGCATCATTCCAGCTGGACGACCAGGGGAATGATTTCTATGATGAAGTTTCTGCCATCCTCAAAGATGTGAAGCCGTTTTCTTTGGAAATGAATGGAAACAGTTCCGTTTCCGGGGTCACCATTGGACTCAAATTTGATATTGATGCTACGGTAACCGGAAGCATTTTTTAATCTTAGCAATACCGGTCCCGGGTCCGGTATATACACATTTGAACTGGAGCCACTCATGGGACTCGAACCCACGACCTGTTCATTACGAATGAACTGCTCTACCAGCTGAGCTAAAGTGGCTTGTTATTTTGGCGGCATAAAGATAAAAGTTATTGACTTCAAGTAATGATTTTTCACAATAAAGTTTTATCGGGAGGTCTCTTCCTTCTATGGGTCTCCCTCCTGATTTCGTGTGACAATCCTTCCGGGTCTGACTTTTTTCGAAATGGTGATTTCAATGCGGATTGGAAATACCGGATTGGGGATTTCAGCGACAGTGCTGATCCGGGTCTCGATTCCGGTTGGAATTCAGTTCACCTGCCCCACGACTGGAGTATAGAGGATTATGAAATCCAGGATTCGCTTCAGCAGGGCCCTTTCAATAAATACCTTCCCGGAGGGCGTGACGTAGGCTACCTGAGAGATGGTATTGCCTGGTACAGAAAGGAGTTTGTGACTCCCCGGCATATGGGTGGAAAGCATGTGATCCTTGACTTTGACGGGGTTCAATCCCAGATGGAACTCTGGGTGAACGGTGTAAAAACCGGAGAGCATGTGTATGGTTACACCCCCTTTGGGATGGATATTACTTCTGCCCTGAAAGGCGAGGGTCAAATGAATACCATTGCAGTCAGAACCAGTAATCCCGGTGAAAATTCAAGGTGGTTTGCGGGTGCAGGAATTTACCGACCGGTTCAAATCTCGATCCTCAACCGGGTGGCCATTTCTCCGTGGGGTGTGCAAATCATCACTTCTGATCTGTCGGACGATTCTGCCGGGGTGTGGTTGGGAATCACGGTAGAGAACCAGCTTGAGGAGAGCGTGGAATTACGGTGTGAGGCGGTAATCGTTTCACCCGGTGGAGTTTCTTCCCCTGTTTCACCGGTTTCGGTTACAACCGACGGGAATTCCCGATCCCTGATAGAGCTCTCTGCCATCATGATCAATCCGGAACTTTGGAGTGTCGGACAGCCCTCTCTCTACAGGGCCATCGTTACGCTCTTTTGTAACGGAAGGGAGTCGGACCGGTATGAAACAACTTTTGGAATCCGGTACATTGAATATGATGCAGAGGGTGGCTTTCGCCTCAATAAAGAGCCGGTCCTTTTGAAGGGGGCCTGTATGCATCATGACAATGGATTGTTGGGAGCCGCAGCCTTTCCCGATGCCGAGTACAGGCGGGTAAAGGTGATGAAAGCAAATGGATACAATGCCATCCGGACCAGTCACAACCCTCCTTCCACCGCATTTTTAAATGCCTGTGATGAGCTTGGGATGCTTGTGATTGACGAGGCATTTGATCAGTGGGTGAAACCCAAGCGCCCCCATGATTATTCAAAATCCTTTGATCAGTGGTATAAGAGGGATATTCAGGCCATGGTTTACAGGGACCGGAACCATCCCAGCGTGATCATGTGGAGTTATGGCAATGAAATCCAGGAGCGGGCCGATCCGGAAGGCATTGAGATAGGGAAGAAGCTTATTGAGGCCATCAGGGAGGTTGATCAGACAAGACCTGTCACCCAGGCCATCTGCGAGTTCTGGGACAATCCGGGAAAGGATTGGGACTACTCCGCAGAAGCATTTGAAATGATGGATATCGCGGGATACAACTACCAGTACCTGAATTATGAATCCGATCATGTGAAGTATCCCCACCGAGTCATGTATGGTTCGGAAACGGTTCCCCAACACGCCTGGGAGAATTGGGAGATGGTGAAGAAACATCCTTATGTGATCGGAGATTTTGTCTGGACCGGTATGGATTATATAGGAGAATCGGGAATCGGTCATGTTGTTTATTCCGCTGCGAAAGAGGATCAAAGCTGGTTCCTGCAACCATGGCCCTGGTATCTGTCCTGGTGCGGTGATATCGATATACTGGGAAATAAGAAGCCACAATCCTTCTACCGTGATGTGGTTTGGGGTGAAAGCAATCTGGAGATGATGGTAACCACACCCGCACCGGAGGGGAAAATGGCCCGGCTCAGTTACTGGGGGTGGTATGATGAACTTAACAGCTGGAACTGGGAGGGGCACGAAGGAATACCCCTGAAGGTGAAGGTATATTCCTCTTTCCCGGAGGTAAGGCTTGAGCTGAACGGAACGTTGATCGGAACCCGGAAGCTGGAACCTTCTGACAGGTATATTGCTGAATTCGAACTGAAATATGTACCCGGTATACTGAAGGCTACCGGAATGGACGGGGAGAGGAGTGAATCGGTTTCCCTTGCAACAGTCAAAGAGGCCCGTAAATTGATGCTTTCCCCGGAAACGGATCAGCTTTCGGCTCATAGAAATTCATTGGTCTTTATTCACGTGGAGGCCAGGGATGAGGAGGGTGTACTGGCAATAAACGATCATTCGGAGTTAAAGGTCAGCATTTCGGGGGAGGGAGAACTACTGGCCGCGGGCAACGCAAACCCCCTTCATGAAGGAAGTTTTACCGATGGGGATTTCAGACTTTTCAGGGGCAAAGGAATGATCATTGTCAGGTCAACCGGCACCCCGGGTGTAATCGGTATAGAAGCAGTTTCCACTAAGATGGGTTCTGCCAGGGTGGTTTTGGAGGCAAATTAATCAATCTATGCAATGAGAAGAGTGATCAAAAGAGTACTGTGGGTTTTATTCATTGTAGTTGTGGCGGGGATTACCTGGTTCATATGGCCAAGGTTGCCGATCATCACGGCATTTGCAGCGAAAGGGATGTGTTCGAGCGTTTTCCTGGCCGGGAAGACTCCCGAAAGGGTTGAGTCGGAGGACCTCTCCTTTTTCCCCATTAGCGCAGCAAAATGCGAAGTTGATTATCAGGAGAGGTCGGTTACTGCAAAGGTTCTTGGGATTGCAAAGCGGAAGGCTGTGTTCAGGGAGGGTCTGGGTGCTGTGCTGGTGCTGGATACGCCCGAAGAGGAGTTAATGGCCCAATCCTATGCGATTCCCGATCCGGGGTACAGTCAGGATACCATTCCATGGCCCCTGGGCGATGTGATGCCTTCTGAACTGCCCGAAGGGGTGGATTATGAGAGGCTGAATACCACCCTGAAAAATGCCGTCGATGAACCCGGCAGCGAACCCCTGAAAAAGACTTTGGGCGTAGTTGTGGTATATGATAACCAGCTGATTGGTGAACAATATATGGATGGGTACGATGCATGGACCAGATTTCATGGCTGGTCCATGACAAAATCGGTTACCGGGGCCATGACAGGGGTGCTCGTGGAAGAGGGAAGGATGGATATAGAGGCTCCGGTTAACCTTCCTGAATGGGCGGGTGATGACCGGAAAAATATTACCCCGGAGCATATCATGCACATGAGCAGCGGACTGAAATGGCTGGAGAACTATTTCACCATTTCGGATGCCACCGTAATGCTGATGCAGAGTGGTGACATGTTTTCATCGGTTACCAGGTGCGAACTGGAACATGAACCGGGAACCTTCTGGAACTACTCCTCGGGTGATGCGAACCTGCTTTCCGGCCTGCTCAGGATGGCCATCGGAGATGAAGATGAGTACCTGGGTTATCCTTACACCCGTCTTTTTCATCGGATCGGGATGCTTCATACCCTTGTGGAGACGGATGCAAGCGGTCTTTTTGTTGCCTCATCCTATAGTTACGGTTCGACACGTGACTGGGCCCGTTTCGGCATGCTTTTCCTGAACAACGGGATCTTTGAGGGGGATACTGTACTTAACAGGGATTGGGTGGAGTATATGAAAACTCCAGCTCCCGCATCGGGCGGTTACTATGCAGGAACATTCTGGTTAAAGGAACCCAGTGAGGAGAATGCATTAACCGATGTTCCGGAAGATATATTCTTTGCTGACGGGTTCCTGGGGCAACGGGTCTATATCATTCCGTCGAAAAGACTGGTAGTGGTTCGTATGGGATACAGCCTGTCCAATTTCAGCCTGAATGATTTTCTGCGGGATATCATTGCTGCCCTTCCCGGGTAATCCCGAAAAAATCATTATTTTTCCGGCTGATTTAATAAATTAGGCTTGAAGAAAGTTACATCAATGGGCATTGCCGGTCACACCGGTCTCATCCTGATCCTGGCATACCTGTTCTATTACCTGAGAAAGGTGAATATCTCGCTGACCTATTACTGGCAGCAAACCATTCCTTTGTCCTTCAGCGAATCGTTGAAAATCCCGGGTGGAATATCAGAACTGGTGGCCGATTTGATCCTGGAGTACACATCCCATCCTTTATTGGGGTCCGCGATGGTGGCCTTTCTTTTGTTGATCGTCTTCATCTCACTGAAAACGATTTTCAGGCGATATAGCAGCAATCTGTTTTTTTATGCCCTTATCTTAGCGGCGCTGGTCCCTTTCTTTTTGATGTTTAATCATTACAGGTTACCCTTTGGATTGGTTACGGGACTAGTCGCGGGATTATTGCTGGGGATGTTCTATAGTTACTTCTTAACCCGGAAACTGCTGACAGGGGCACTTTTCAATTTTTTTGCTGGCATCCTTGTTTATATGGTTGCAGGGGTACCGGGACTCCTTGTTTTACTGCAGGTAATCATGATCCAGGTGTTATCTAGCAAGAGGTATGTGGCTTTGGTTACAGTTCTTCCCTTGCTGACGATCCCATTGCTCTATCTTCCCTTCAACCTCGCTGTAAGCGTCAAACAGGCACTCCTTGGTCCAATTCTGGTTTCAGAATACGATGAGATTCCCCTGGAATTCTTTTTCGGCCTCGCCTCTCCAATGTTGCTTTTTATGTTCTTTTCAATACTGAATCTTGTCTTTTCAAAATTCAGAATGAAAAATTTAATTTTGATATCCGGGAGCAGCATCATCCTTGTGATGGCTGGGTTGGTGTATTTCACCCGGGAGAACCTGAATGAACGTGAAAGAAATTCGTATGAAATTGTGCAGGCCAGTTTCAACGGGGAGTGGGATAAAATCATCCTGCTGACCAAGGAGGCTTCTTTTATCAATAACCTGATTCAATTCGAAGTCAACAGGGCCCTCTTTGTAACCGGGCAATTACTGGATGAAATGTTCAGTTATCCCCAGCAATTTGCTGAGAAAGGAATTTTTCTTGATGATGTAAGCTCTAGCTATGTTGCAGTCCATACTGCTGCATTTTACTATGATCTTGGATTTGCAAATGAAGCCAGACATTGGGCCACTGAAGCGCAGATGGTGATGGTTCGCCATCCTATCGTCCTGAAACAGCTTGTGATGTCATATATAGCCATTGGACAGGAGGAAACCGCCTTAAAATATTTGCGTGTGCTGTCAGAATCCAGGCTTTACAGGGAGTGGTGCGATCATGTCTATATGATGCTGGAGAATAATCAGTCAGGTGATGATCCGGAAATCAGTTTTTTAAGGGCCAACAATCCTTCCATTGATTTCTTCGCAGGAACAAAATATCCCGTTCAAAAACTTAAGATATTCTATAGGAGCACAAAGAACAACCACATGGCTTTTGAGTTCCTGGTAGCCAGCCATTTGTTGCAGCATAACATTGGGAATGTGGTTTTTATGCTTCCCGAGTTCAAAAATCAGGGTTTTGAACAATTGCCCAGGGCCGTGGAAGAGGCTTTGATGATCTACCTGGCGAAAGGTGGAGATAGTTCACGGCTGTCAGGATACTCAGTCAGAAGCAGCACGTTGGAGAGATTTAAGGATTTCAACAATCTGATTGCAAACGTAGATAACAGGTCCGAAAGAATGCAAAGGGTTTCGAAATATAAAAACACCTATTGGTATTATATACTATTCAGCAGTCCTTATGCTACAAAAAAATAACCTTATTGCCCTTTTTCTGCTCTCTATGATGTTTGGGTGTAACACCCCTCCCCGGGATTTTGAGCAAACGGGAGAAACGCTGGAGATATATCCGGATTATACCTCGATTACCATTCCATGGAATATAGCTCCTTTGAATTTCCATATATTAAACAAGGGTGATCTCTTTGTGGCCGAGATCTCAAACAGTCAAAACAGGAAGATCGTTGTAAAAAGCGGGACGGGGAGTATTGAGATCCCGATGAGGTCGTGGAAGAGATTGCTGAAGGGCGACAGGGATGGGGCCCTGACCATTAAGGTTTACAAAAAAAGCAAGGGAGGTCCATGGGAAGCCCTTGCTCAGGTAAAAAATGAAATATCGGAAGATGAGATTGATCCATATATTGCCTTTAGAAAAATTGCACCAGCAAATATCGTTTGGGGTGAAATGGGGATTTACCAGCGCTCCCTGGAAACCTTTGAGGAAACACCCATCATGGTCAATACCCTGACGGATAAAAATTGTATAAACTGTCACACTTTTAATACCGGAGATCCGGAACAAATGTTGTTCCATATGCGCGGACCTTTTGGGGGCACTATGGTGGCAGATAAAGAGAACATTTCGTTTGTGGATACAAAAACCGACCAATCGCGTGCCGCAGGGGCTTATGCCTCGTGGCATCCTGGTGGTGAACTGATCGCCTTTTCCGTTAACCAGATCAGTCAGTCGTTCCATTCAAGGATAGGGAAGCTCTATTATGTGGTTGACAAATATTCAGACATTGTCCTCTACGATGTGAAAAGTAACAGCATCACAAGGCCTGCTGAACTGGCCACCGAAAAACTTGAGAACCTCCCTTCCTGGTCCTATGACGGGCAAAGTCTCTATTATTTACTTGCGGATAAGAGTTATGATACGCTACCCTATGATTTAAGGGCTTATAACCTCATGAATATTCGTTTCGATGAGAAGACCAGAAAGTTCGGTCAGTCAGATACACTGATCAGCACAGTGGAATTCGGTAGAAGCATTACGCATCCCAGGGAATCACCCTCAGGCGGGATGGTCTCATTCATTGGGGTGAATTACGGCTATTTTTCCATTTACAATAAGGATGCCGATCTCTACCTGTACAATAAAAAGGCGGGAACAATCACCAAGCCTGAGATCAATTCGGAGTTTGCGGAGAGTTATCCCAGCTGGTCGTGCAATGGCTCATGGCTCATGTTTGTAAGCAAGCGCGACGACGGACACTTTTCCCAGGTTTGGTTCAGCCATATGGATGAAAATGGATCGGCGGGCAAACCATTTGTTTTGCCACAGAAGGATCCGGATTTCTATAAGGACTATCTCTACAATTATAACCGGCCTGAGTTCATTTCCGGGAAGGTGAAACAGACTCCCAGGCAATGGTTATCCATTGCCAGAACCAAAGCCATACCCAGTACCTTTGATGAAGCTTCAAGCGTCACCATTTCAAGTGGGGCCACCAGCCCGGCAAACCCGGAGGATGCTGCCACTGATCATGAGTATTACCACCACGACTGATTATCGCGGGATCAGGATTTTTAAGGAAATCATTTCCCGGTTTGATTGATGCATGGTCAGGAAATAGAGACCGGCGGCAGGCCGGTCTTCAAATATCCAGTCAAAGGTTGCTCTATCTGAAATGACTTCCCTTTTTATTTTTTTATCGGTTAATCTTCCCTGGGAATCATACAGGTTAAACTCAACCGGTGAAGGGTCGGTTACAAAGTAGGAAACCGTGAGATTGTCTGTAACCGGGTTGGGGTGAACAGACAGGTAATTCCCGGAAAACGTTGAACCATCCTGGTTTATCGACGTGGGATCAAGTTTCACAAAATTGATCCAGTTGAGGTTCCATCCTCCGGCTGCTGCATAAATCCTCAGGGTCTGACTGCCTGCTGCCAGTGAAATGGTATCCGGGAGGGTGGTCCAGTTTTGCTCATCCCCGGTAGATTCGATGATCATGGATGAGAGAATGGCCTGGCTGATCTTTTTAAGCTCAAGTTTACCTCCCCCTGAAATACTTGAAACCCTGAATTCGACGCAGTAATCTCCGCTTTCAGCTACGCCTAAAGAATAATCAAACCAGTCGCCTGTTTCTATGGAAGTAACATTTAAGCCGCCACCTGTATCGGAGGTGGTTACGGTTTGTATGCCTGACATTCTTGAGTATTCTTCCGCTTCCACCTTACCCGGGACAATATGCACGTGGTTATAGGAGAACAGGTTGGTCAGCTCCGATGCCAGGCCAAAATGATCATATGCCAAAATGGTCATGGTGTGCGAACCGAAAGGGAGAGGATCCAGGGTCCATTCAAATTCCCCACTCTCAGATATCCCGGTAAAGCGTTCATTGATATATAGTTCGACTTTTGAAATGCCGTCCGGGTCACTTGCGGTCCCTTTTATAATAATGGGCTGGTCGGACCCCAGCCTGGCATCATACTTTGGAGTAACACCTGCAATGGCAGGTGGATTATTTGCACTGGTCTGTACTTCGAAATGAACCTCCGATGGTTCCCCCAGAATCGCATCCACACCTGCCAAAAGGGCAGTGAATGGAGCATTCCAATTGATGCAGATTTCATTGGAGGCATAACTGCCCAGCACATCCACATAAGATTTTGCAGGATTGCTGAATGGATACTTCTGTCCGTCCTCCTGGTTCTTGTTTGGCCCACCGGCTAAAAAGCCCGGAACCGGCTGTGTGATTCCATCAGAGCCGGAGGGCCTGTGGTGAAAATTCATGGGTGTTTGGGATCCATAGGAAGACTGAAAGGAAAATCCGGTAGCGTTCTTCCCCAGTAAGTAATCTGCACACTCTGCTGCACCCAGGATGTATTTATCGCTGCCCGTCAGAAGGTGGGCATAAAGCAAGCCAACACCCATATTGGCAATGCCACTGTTTGAACCCCAGTAGTATCCAAAACCGGGTATGCGGCAGGCGCTGGTTTTGATCTGATTCAACCAGTTGTCTGATGTGGCAATGATGGAGTTTTTAATGGTAGTGCGCAATGCTTCGGACAAACCATTGGCCCGGGTTGCAAGTGACAGGGATGCAAGTGGCTGAACATTGGGCCAGCCTGGCTCATTTTTATAGGTAAGTGAACTGCTTTTGCTTTCAAGGTATGTTTTATACTCATCCTCCCCGGTGGTAATGAAAAGCTCTGCCGCTGCCCAGATAAATTCATCGGATACGTTTCCGTCTCCATAAGTGCCGGTGGAAACGTCGGCGGGATTCTGAAAATAGACAGCAGGATTTTCCCTGGCCCAATTCCAGGCATTCATGGCACGGGAGATGCAATCATTGGCATAACCGGAATCATATTCCTGGTAGATCCGGCCTGCCATGGACATCATGGCAGCAAAATCAAGAGCCGCGGCTGTTGATTTCCCGATCACATAACGCGAAGCATTGGTTTGATGGGGCATGACAAAACCAACAAAGTTAAGGGTAGTCAATTTATGAAACACCCCTCCGTCTTCGTCCTGCATGGTCTTCAGCCAGTCAAGTTCATATTTCACTTCATCCAGCAGGTCGCTAAAACCATTTCCCGATTCAGGAATGAGTATGGAACTATCTCCAAAAAAGCCGCTGAAATTCTCATGGAATGAAAGCATCGTGGCCACCGAGATACCTGCGTTGACCACATATTTTCCATAGTCACCGGCATCGTACCAGCCGCCCGGAGAGGATATCTCTCCACTCTTTCCGGTTGAAGAATGGAAGATACAGGTTGTATCCGGATGTCCCGGGGGCCTTGCCCATAAGCCTGCAAAAGGCTCAGTAAGTTCATAGGAACATCGCTGGTAATAGTATGATTTCAGGGAGGCGAAAGCCGCTTTTCGCAACACGGTGTTCGAAATTTCAAAAAGATGAGACTCCCCGAAACCCGGAATCCTGATTTTAAAACTTCCTGTTTTAGCCAGGGCTGAAAAATCACAAATTTTTACGCTATCGCCTGCATCAGCCCAGTAAACCAGGGGTGACATATTGCCTGTAAATTCAACGGTGCCATCGATGGCATTCACCACTTCAAAAGTGGTTGCCCGGGGATAAACCACTATGGCCATCTTATTGGCCGTTGGATAATACCCTACCTGGTTGATCCGGATGGCACCAGATTGTGAATAAGCCATCAGGGGGAGACCGGTAATCAAGGCTATCAATATATACTTTTGGAATGGTTTCATTGTATAGTGACTTTGGGTTACAGCCAAGATAGCTTTTTTTAAGCAAGTCGGATCAGGGAAATAGATACCTTTGCATGACATGGAGAAATTGGATGTCATCGTTGTGGGTGCTGGCCCGGCAGGTTTGCTGGCTGCCGGGAGTGCTGCTGAAGAGGGTGAAAGGGTGCTTGTCCTGGAGAAGATGAGACAGGAGGGCAGGAAATTGTTGATTACCGGGAAAGGGCGTTGCAATATTACGAACGATGCTGAGGTTGAAGAATTTATCAGGCATGTCTATCCCAACGGCCGTTTTCTTCGCAATGCCTTTGGACATTTTTTTTCAAATGAAATCCTCGAACTGCTTCATCGATATGGGGTCGATACCACCTGTGAGAGAGGAGGCCGTTACTTTCCCTCCAGCAATCGTTCGGCTGATGTATTATCTGCCCTGTTGAAGTGGGTGAGGGAAATGAAGGTGGAGATACGGTGCGGGGAACGGGTCGAAAAACTGTTGATTGAGGATCAAAATATAAAGGGTGTACAGTCCAATGGACAGGAAATCAGAGCCGGTAAAGTCATCCTGGCCACCGGCGGAAAATCCTATCCGGCCACAGGATCCAATGGTGAGGGTTATGAGCTGGCCCGTTTAGCCGGACACACGATCGAACCTCTTAGACCGGCACTGGTTCCCCTGGAAACAAGGGGTGATACAGCACCAAAGCTTCAGGGGCTCACC
The DNA here is from genome assembly GCA_046485075.1 of Bacteroidales bacterium. Taxonomy (GTDB): domain Bacteria; phylum Bacteroidota; class Bacteroidia; order Bacteroidales. The sequence continues at coordinate 13,281 of JAWOHR010000081.1, read as the reverse complement.
CTTAAAAATGTGACCGCAACCATATGGGTGGATGATCAGAAAAGAGGAGAGGATTTTGGGGAGATGATATTTACCCATTTTGGATTATCAGGCCCCATTATTCTCACCCTGAGCAGAATCGTTGTTGATGCATTGCAACAGAAAAGTAAAGTGGAGGTTTCCATTGATCTAAAGCCTGCATTGGACGATCAGAAACTGGATGCACGGCTGCTTCGCGATCTGGATGAATCGGGAAAGAAACAGATCTCCAATATTTTCCGGGAATGGCTACCATCATCGATGATCCCTGTTTTTTTGGACATTGCAGGAATTGATCCGGAGAAGGAGGGCCACCAGGTTTCGTCAAAAGAGCGCGGGAGGATCCGGAATCTGATGAAGGATTTCCGGTTTATAGTAACGGGTCACCGGTCGTTTAAGGAGGCAATTATAACAGCAGGAGGTGTCTCAACCAAAGAAATCTCACCAAAAACCATGGAGTCAAAGTTGGTTTCCGGACTCTTTTTTGCGGGAGAGATGATCGACCTGGATGCGGAAACAGGAGGCTATAACCTGCAAATTGCATACTCCACAGGATGGCTGGCCGGGAAATCCAGGTGCGGAGCCTGAAAAAGCGGATCACCCCCTGGCAATCAGCATTAGGATCCACAATACATAGACCAAATTGATCATCCATTTTTTTCGAAACAGACCCGTAAGAAATATGATGAGTATACCTATGATCCGGATTACCAGGACCGTTATCTTTTCGTCGAAATCATAAAAAAAATGGCTGGCCGCGAACAAAGCAAATAAAGTAAAAAAGAGAGGCATATTTTTCATAAAATATTCCTCGGTATCGGACTCATCATCCGGGGTAAATGAGTTTACGGATATCATAAACAGGAAAGGCGGAATCAAATATTTGAGATAGCTATAATAAGTCTGCCCGGCCAGTTCCTCCAATAATCCTGCAAATACAAATACATTATATATAGCTGTCTCGGTTAAAATGATGGTTAAGATGATATATGGGAGAAAGATCTTTTTTGGTCGGAGAAACCTCTTCCACTGACCAAACAGGTCTGCCAGGGCAATGCCATAGATCAACATTGGAAGAAATGCCAGGTATTCTGTGATGTCCATATTTAACTACACTTTTCTGTTTTTTTCGACTTTGCCAAAACCATAGATTCGCTAATTGGAAACAAGGTACAAAATAAAAAAAAGCCCCTGATGTAAATCAAAGGCTTCTGAAGAGCCATCAAAGCTAAATGACCGATTACTTTATTGCGATCACAGCACTGGATGGGCCGGATAATTTCATGACAGATGTTTCTTTAAATCCGGCATCCCGGGTCCATTTCTCAAAATCGGCCGCTGTAAAATCATAGCCTTCGGCAGTTTCTATCAACATATTGAGAGACATCATCAATCCAAAAGCATTCTCACGTCTATCATTGTCGATGATATTCTCAATAACGACAAGAGCTCCTCCTCTGGGAAGTGCATCATAGGCCTTTCTGATTAACATTGTTTTGTCATATTTACCCCAGTCATGTAAGATATTTCCCATGGTAATGACATCTGCTTTTGGAAACGGATCGGTAAAGAAATTACCGGATTTGACCTTTACCCTGTCGGCAACCCCTAATTTACTGATGTTTTCATTAGCGATCGGACTTACAGGAGGAAGATCAAAAGTGATGCACCTCATATGGGGATTGTGAGTAACCACCTGTGCAGATAACTGGGCTCCGGCTCCGCCAATATCACAAAGTGTTTTGTATGCAGAGAAATCAAATTTCGTTGCAAAAGCCATGAAATTTCCTGCCTGAGCTCCACCCATGGCATTCACAAATTCACGGGTTTTGTCTTTATCTGAATAGATCTTTTCAAACAGTGAAATTTCACCTGATCTGATCTCATTTTGCGGAGTTCCCCTTTTCAAAGCTTCCTCGAGGAAATTCCAAAAGGGGTATAAACGATTATTGGCCATTTCCAGCAATCCTCCCATATAGGAGGCCTTGTTCTTGTCGAGGAAGAGATCAGTATCAGCAGAATTGGAATACATTGCCGTCTCCTTAATTCCTTTTCTTTGTAAAAATCCCAGGGCCACCAGGGTGTCTAAAAAGTCATAAAGCCCCCTGCTGTTTAAACATAGGGCAAGTTTAATTTCAGCACCTGTTAACGGTTTGTTAGCCAGATGTGTAAATAGCTCGAGCTTCACAGCTGTCAGCAGGGTCTTAGAAGCCCAGAATCCCATGCCAATCTGCATGATATTCGAAGGATCGACCTTTTTTTCTTCCTTAACAATAACCTTTGATTGATTTTCCATGATAGTCTGATTAGTGTCAAGGAAATGTACAATCATTATTCAGATTGACTCTAAATAAAAATTTTATTAACATTTATTTTAACTGTTGATGAGCTGCGAGCTACTAAAACTGGCCGACCAACAGGGTGATCACCTCCTGCAGCACTTTCAAGTTCAACCAATGGGAAAGGACCTCCGTCTGCTATTTCAAAGCCATCGTCCCTTTCATTATATCTCTATTCCCCTCTGCATCGTAAAATACAGCAGAGATGATTCCTCTGGAAAAGTCATTATAGCTGGTTCCAATCGTGCCGTTATCCTCTTTCCATGTTACAATCGTTGTATGCGGATCAATATGAACAGTCTGATGCTTCTCGGTTCCGGACTGTTTCAAAGATTCGATCAGCCAGCTGTGTTCCTCATCTGAATTGTAGGTTACCTCAACGACCATTTCTTCAAACTTGAAAACCAGCGTTTTACCAAGGACATCCTCATAAGTAAGACCAAGACCTGGATGCATAACTTCGTGCACCTGGTAGGTATCTGTAAATTGCTGGAAACCGGTAACCTTTCCTTCATTAAGGGTCCAGAGATGGGCGACCTGAAGCTTCATGGTACGTCCCGAAGTTTTGTGTTTTGCATCGTACCTGCCGGTCATCAGGATTTCATTGTTCTTCATCTCGTGAACCTCCCGGTCCACTACATTAAAGTATTCCCAATCAGCACCTATCCGCGCAAATACCCCCTCCATTATAGCTTCAGGTCCGACATAGGGATTTCCGTCGGCATATGGAAAATGCTCAGCTTCATTCCACTCGATCTGCGGATCCAATGCAGCAAGGAAGGACTCAACGTCCCCTGCTTCAAAGTCAGTGTAAATATTTTTGATTATTTCAAGATTTGCAGAAGAATTGTCCTGAGAACAGCTGCCCAGGACAAGACCCAAAACAAGGAACAGGCTTAAGGCAAAAGGTGATTGTGCGTAATTTTTCATGGTGTATGGTATTGGTTTGTTATCGAATTTACTGAAAATCAATTCAATTGCAGTTGCTATTACCGCATTTAACAGCCAATTAACTTATCAGGAATTAATTCAGTCTGCTGCCTGCTCCATTGTCAGTATATTTACTTTCAGATATTACCATCTCATTAAATTTGTCAATAAATGGTTGCAGCTTTTCTACTGCCTTTTTCCCTATTTCACTCATATTCGGAGGAAGGACTTTTTACTCAGCCAATTACTTCTTAAAAATAAAATAGACGGCCAGGATCAGGAAAATAAATCCGATAATGTGATTGGTGCGGATGGTTTCGGTTTTGAAAACCACAAGGGTGAAGGCAGTGAAGACCACCAGGGTGATCACTTCCTGCAGCACTTTCAGTTCAACCAGTGAGAAAGGCCCGCCGTTCCCCCTGAAGCCGATCCTGTTGGCAGGAACCTGGAAGAAATATTCAAATAGTGCGATTCCCCAACTAATCAGAACAATGGAAACCAGTCCTAATTTGTTAAACCATTTCCACTCTGAAAACTTAAGATGCCCATACCAGGCCAGGGTCATAAAGAGGTTGGATAGGACCAGTAGTCCAATGGTTGTTAATTGTTTCATGTGGATTGAAAGCACCTTATGTTTTGATTCTGTCCCATCCTGGCCTCCGCACACTGCAAGGCAGGTTTATCTAGCTATTTCAGGTTTATTTAGGCTGCCAGAAACAAACCTTGGGAGAAACAATGGATCCTTCGGTTTTAAGTTGCTTCATGGCTTTGTCAACCTCCTTTCGCTCCAGGCCGGTTAATTCAACTATTTTACCAGCATTTAGGGGTTCCCCGGCATTTTTCATCGCCTCGAGCACTTTTTCTTTATTTTCCATTATATGGACTTTAATTTTGGATTTGAGCCAAGCAAAATTAGTTATTTCATCATGTTTCAGATGTGACGGTCCCTTTTTTTTATAAGTTCCAATATGGTTTCTGCCACAGATGCTCACTTACAAGTTTTAAATTCAGTAGCTTTATTACAAATCAAAACCTTTGGTCGATGATCCGTTATATCTCACTTCTTTTTTTCGGGGCAATGGTTTATATGAACTACCTTGCCAATTCCTTACCGATAAATGGCAAAACAACAGGACAGCTATCTGATGCCTATCCCAACCTTTTTGTTCCTGCTGGTATAACATTCTCAATATGGGGAATAATATATCTGTTGCTTGCTGCTTATTGCGTATTGCAATTTTTACCTCCATCAAAAGAAATTGCGATCAAAATAAGCTGGTTATTTATATTTTCCTGTGTGTTTAATGGGTTATGGATCGTAGCGTGGCATTACCAGAAACTCCCATTATCATTATTGATAATGATTGGCTTTCTGGTTTCGCTTATTATGATAAATCTTCAGCTTAAAGATTTGCCTGTGGGAGTATTGAAAGCAACATTTGGTATCTACCTTGGATGGATTTGCATTGCCACAATTGCCAATGTAACGGCCTTACTTGTGAATTCCGGCTGGGGAGGAATTGGTATTTCGCAGCAGGCATGGACCATTATATTAATCGCCATAGGAACGATGATTGTTTCGCTATCAATAATGAGAATCGACAATCCTTTTATTGGTCTATCGGTGGTATGGGCTTTTACCGGGATTATACTGAAACGTTCGGCAGATTATAGAAGTATTGTTCTGGCAGCAGCCATAGGGATTCTTGTTGTGGGTATTATCACCATGATGGGCTTCCTTGGGAAAAGGATTAGTTGAACTTTTTACTTGATCCATGCCGATACCATCTCCGGGCTTAGCCCCGGCAGATCCAGCTTGTTTTTCTTCTTGTACCCGTTCAGGTCATTGGCCAGTTTACCGGGTTTTTCCACCTCCTTCAGTTTAGCGATGGTATCATAACCCAGCGCCATCAATGGCTCCACCCATTCAGCAGGCACTCCAAGTTCCAGATATTTAATGCTTATGGATTGTTGGTATATTGGCTGGGGTTATACCAATTTAACCTGGATCAGCCAGATATCCATTCCCCAACAATTTCCGGACTCAGAACAGGTAGATCCAGTTTATTCTTGCTCAGGATCTGGCATATTAAAGTCGTAATATTCCCATACTTCAGCAATCTTATTTCCTTCAAATCTTTTAAAGTGCATCGCAGGTACTGTAATCCTTTCACCCTGGTAATCCATTGTTCTGAAAAACATTGTAGCAACCCATTCACCTTCAGCAATCTGATAATTGATTGAATCTACTTTATAACTGCCATTTGACAAAAATTTTCTGTGACTTTCAAGATCCCATGTATGACCCAGTTCACCTTTACCAACAAAATCTTCCGTAAATATTGAGTCAACATTCTCAGCTTTAAGATCATGATAAGTTGTCGCAACCTGTTTGTGTTTTGTCAGCATCTCAATTTGATCGTCACTGGTTGCGTCAGACTGATTTTCAGTACTTGGTCCAACACAGGAGGAGGTGATCACGATTGCAAGGAATATTACAATTGAAATTCTTTTCATAACGGATAGTTTTTAAAATTAGCCCCACCAAGTTACAACCTATTCTTGCACAAGTCAATAAAATATTGATTAAGAGACAATTTGGGGATAAAGGAAGAGCCCCAATCGGATGATTGAGGCTTGATTTTTAGTAAAGGAAATATATCAGTTCCTGATCCAGGCCTCCACCACCTCCGGACTAAGCCCCTGCAGATCCAGCTTGTTTTTTTTCTTGTACCCGTTCAGGTCGTTGGCCAGTTTTCCGGGTTTTTCCACCTCCTTCAGTTTAGCGATGGTATCATAACCCAGCGCCATCAATGGCTTTATCCACTCTGCAGGTATTCCCAGGGCCAGGTAATCTTCCTGAGCACTGACCACTGTCCCCTTAGCACTCTTTTCAGGTTTCATCTGGGGGAAGAACAGGACCTCCTGAATGCTGGTCTGATTGGTCATAAGCATCACCAGCCGGTCCATGCCAAGTCCCATTCCCGAGGTGGGGGGCATGCCGTATTCCAATGCGCGCACAAAGTCCATATCGATGAACATGGCCTCATCATCTCCCTTTTCAGAGAGCTTCAGTTGATCCTTAAAGCGCTCCAGCTGGTCGATGGGGTCGTTAAGCTCGGTGTAGGCGTTACATAGCTCTTTTCCATTGACGATCAGTTCGAACCGCTCGGTGAGTTCAGGATTATCACGGTGCTTTTTACACAGTGGCGACATTTCCACCGGATAATCAATAATGAAGGTCGGCTGGATCATGTGAGGCTCGGCCTTTTCGCCAAAGATTTCGTCAATGATCCTGCCTTTCCCCATGGTATCGGTCACCTCCACATGGAGGCAGGCGGCAACATCCCTCAGGCCGTTTTCATCCAGTCCCTCGATGTCGTAACCGGTGCTTTCCCTGATGGCATCCGTCATGGTGATCCGCTTAAAAGGCCTTTTAAAATCGATCTCCTGGTCCCCCACCATCACCTTTGTTTTACCATGCAGATCGAGGGCCACCTTTTCAATCATCTCTTCGGTGAAATCCATCATCCATTTGTAGTCCTTATAGGCTACATAAATCTCCATCACGGTAAACTCGGGATTGTGGGTACGGTCCATACCCTCGTTACGGAAATCTTTTGAGAATTCATATACACCTTCGTAACCTCCAACAATCAGTCTTTTCAGATATAATTCATTGGCTATGCGCAGGTAGAGGGGTATGTCCAGGGAGTTATGATGGGTAATGAAGGGTCTTGCAGCAGCACCTCCGGGGATCGGTTGAAGAACCGGGGTTTCGACTTCCAGGTAACCACGTTCATTAAAAAGGTTTCGGAGGGTGGTATAGACCTGTGTGCGTTTTCTAAACAACTCCCTCGATGCAGGATTGATAATCAGGTCCACATAACGTTGTCTGTAACGGAACTCAGGATCGGTTACTGCATCATAGATCTTTCCATCGGCTTCCTTCACGATGGGCAGAGGCCGGATGGATTTACTGAGAATGTTGAGTTCCTTCACATGGACTGATATTTCCCCCACCTGTGTGCGGAAGGCAAACCCCTTGATCCCGATGATATCACCCCTGTCAAGCAGCTTTTTGAAAACGTCATTATACAGGGTTTTATCTTCGCCCGGGCAGAGATCATCCCTGTTCAGGTAGATTTGAATCCTGCCTTCAGAATCCTGGATCTCCGCAAAGGAAGCTTTCCCCATGATACGGCGGCTCATGATCCGTCCTGCCAGGGTGATATCCTGCAACGCCTTCTCATCCTTTTGAAAAATCTCTTTTATTTCGGCTGTAGTGTGACTTTTCTCAAAGGTCTCAGGAGGGTAAGGATTGATACCCAGTTTTTTAATTTCTTCAAGGGAATTTCTCCTGATTTGTTCCTGTTCGCTGAGTTCGGAATGGTGCATTTTGGGATTTATTTTTCTGCTCACAAAGGTATGAAAAAGATTATGTTAATTTTGCAGTCTGGGGGGTGAAGAGTGCCTGCCGAACTGCAACACATCATGAAAAGAAACTGGGTAATAAAAGCACAGGGCGATGAAGCATTAATCGCCTCTTTATCCAGAGAGCTTTCCATCGACAAATCCCTGGCCCAGTTACTTATACAGAGAGGAATAAACAGTTTCGGGGAGGCAAAAGCTTTTTTCCGTCCCGATCTGGAAAACCTTCATGACCCCTTTCTGATGAAGGATATGGACGTTGCGATCCAGAGAATCCATGAGGCGATCCAGTCGGGTGAGAAGGTGATGATTTATGGCGATTACGATGTGGATGGCACCACTGCGGTTTCACTTGTTTACTCCTTTTTCAAGGATTACTTCAAGACCATCGATTACTATATACCCGACAGGTATGAAGAGGGTTATGGTATTTCCCTGAAAGGCATTGACCTGGCTGCGCAAGCCGGATTTTCCCTGGTCATCGCTTTGGACTGCGGGATCAAGGCGGTTGAAAAGGTTGAATATGCACGCAATAAAGGGGTGGAATTTATTATCTGCGATCATCATAATCCCGGGGATGAGATCCCCAAGGCTGTTGCTGTACTAGATCCCAAGCAGCCAGGCTGCAATTATCCCTATAAGGAACTTTCAGGGTGTGGGGTAGGACTCAAGCTGATTCAGGCTTTTGGAATCGATGCCGGACTACCCAAAGATCAGGTTTACCAATATCTTGACCTGGTTGTGGTCAGTATCGCTTCAGATATCGTACCCATTACCGGTGAAAACAGAATTCTGTCTCACTACGGACTAAAAAAACTGAATGAGAATCCCTCCATTGGGCTTCGGGCCATTTGTGATGTGGCGGGAATCGAATCCAAGGGTATCGATATTGAGGACATCGTATTTAAAATCGGTCCGAGGATTAACGCAGCCGGTAGGATGGAGTCGGGAAGGAAATCTGTGGATCTGCTGGTGTGTGAAAAGAAGAAGGAGGCTCAGGTTTTCAGTAAGAGAATCAACAGTTTCAACGTAGATCGAAGAAATATTGATGCCGAAATCACAAGGCAGGCCATTGAGATGATCCGGTGCAATGTAAAGTTGCAGGAGAAAAGTTCAACCGTACTCTATAATCCCGAATGGCACAAAGGAGTCATTGGAATTGTAGCATCCAGGCTTCTTGATTATTACTACAAGCCCACGGTCATTCTTACACAGTCCAATGGATTTGCAACCGGTTCGGCCAGGTCGGTCAACGGATTTGATCTTTACCAGGCTGTTGAGTCCTGTAGCGATATACTTGTGAACTTTGGAGGTCATAAATACGCAGCAGGGTTGACCATGGAGGTGAGCAGGGTTCAGGAGTTTACCGAACGGTTTGAGAAGATTGTCATGGAAACCATCGATCCTGAGCAAAGGGTTCCTGCGGTGGAGATTGATACAGAACTTCAACTGAGTCAGATTGATGAAAGATTTTTCCGCATACTCAGGCAATTTCAGCCATTTGGTCCTGAGAACAACAATCCCATATTTCTGTCGGAAAATGTCGTGGACAACGGGCACGGCAGGACCGTTGGAATTAACAACGAGCATCTGAAACTAACCCTGATCCAGGAGGAGAACCCATTCAAGGTTTTTCCCGGAATTGCTTTTCACCAGGGACAAATGATGAACCAGGTCAGCAACGGAGTCCCCTTTGATATCTGTTACCAGTTGATGGAGAATGAGTTTCGCGGCAATATAAATCTGCAGATCCATATCCTGGATCTAAAGTTTGATTAAAGTTTCAGGCGAAGCTGTAAGTCGACTTCCCACCGCTTTAATTCCATTCCGCCAATCACCGATCCCCGCATCTCGAGGGTGAGCCGCTTCCCCCAATTTACCGCATTCACCAATGAGAATTTGTTGCCGGATCCGCTGTAAGCAGGGAATCTGAATTGTTGATATAGTCCTGGTTCATAGAGGTAGATCCTGTTGTCCCAGGAAGGAATCTGAAACATCACCAGTTGAGTGGTGCATTTAACCCATTTGTTGAAACGGACGGTCACTTGTTGAACAGAGGCGAAACCACATCTGTTCAGATATCCCGGATTATAGGAGATCACCAGCCTTGTTTGCCAGCTGAACCATGGCAGGGGCCCGTATACCAATCTTCCGTCAATCCTGTTGTTTTGAATATTGCTGATTGGAGGGATTCCCGGATGCTCTGTTGATGAAGGTGTCTGCTGGCGGGTTGTATGTACCATGCGAATCCTCCACTGTAACTTTTCCTGGGATCCGTTCTGAAGTGAGAGGTTCAATCTGAATCCCGATGAGGGAACCCTTGTGAGCGTGCGGGGAGACGGATATTCAAAGTACTCCAGATTCACATCAGCCCTGACTCCACGGAACGGTTCGGCATGGATGACGAGCAGAAGTCCCTTTTCATTTTCAATGTGACTGCCTGAAGTGTAGGCCGAACAGAATACCCCCCTTTGTGATGCTCCGTAGAAGTGAACCTGAAGGGTACCCGAGAGGAAATCGTTGATAAAAAAGCGGCTCCCCATCAGCAAAGCGGATGAATTTTTGTTGCCTGGGACATACTCTCCATATACCTCGAGGTTATTTAGCCTGTAATGCCAATGGAGACTGGTGCCATGGTAGAGGGTGGGCCCATTAAAATATTGAAGGCTGTCCCTTCCCCAGCCTGTCAGTCCATTGATCTCGGGGGAGTATTGTGCCCCGAGGTTCAGTCTCCCAAGGGTTGTTACCACCTGGATGCCGGCATTTCCCAGGTAAGCAAGGTTTCTTCCCGATTGTTCGGCGGGTGTTCTGTGATAACCTGTTGCGCGGATATGGTCGGTCCAGTCGGTTTTTTTATCGGTACAGGTCAGGTTGACCAGGGAAAGGTCAATATTTTGAAGGGATGTCCATACCAGAACCTTTATAAACCCCAGGTTTAATCTGCATGCCGCTCCCTGGTGACTGATCGATTCGCCGGTTCCGGCATAGGGTTTGAGTGTGGATAGCTTCAGGGGCCTGGATTGAATCCCTTCCGGGGTATACATGAGGCCTGATCCCTGTCTGAGTCCCATCCCGTTGTTGATCCGGTAGCTCCCGGCAATGATCTGTTCCACGATTCGGTTCCCGCTCCACTCGAGATAGCCGCAAAAATGCTCGGGGCGATATCCCCACAGCGCCTTTTCGCCTGCGTCTTTTTCATATACCAATCCCACAGATCCCTTTCTGCCTATCCTATTTTTAATTCGAAGGCTGGTTTTCCATAAAGAACCAGGGTAGTTCGGATGGTTTTCTTCGGTGGAGAAGGTGTTACCCGCGTAGAGAATTGCCATACCAGGTGAAGATTTTGAGCCTTTGATCTGAGCAGTTTCATTCACTGTCATATAGATCGCCTGTTCCTCCAGTCGATGTCTCCTGAATCCTGGTATGGATGCCAGTTCATATACTGAGATCAGATCTCCGTACTTTTCACGGTACCTGGCGATTGAGTGTACCTGGAACGGGGTGAACAGACCGCATAATTCAAGTTGTTCCCGGGTGGCCCTGTTGAGGTTGATGGGGTGGAACAGCAACTCCTGCTGCTCCACGCACAGCTCTTCCGGATAGCCGGAATCATCATCCCGGTTTATGGTCTCCTCGGCATGATCGATCCACCTTTCATTTTGCTGGGCTGGCAGCGGGAGAAGGGTGATTATCAGCAGACCGCAACTGGAGATTCCGTTCAACAGGGCACTACCATTCATAGGAGAGGGAGGTTCGGGGGGTGGAGCCGGTGTCCATGCAATAGCTCCATGCCAGGCTTAATCCCCAGTTTCTGTATTTCATGGATATACCTGCTGAAAGTGACCAGGGCTGGTTATTCACACCAAGCAAAAGCAGCAGGGAATCGGTAATGATGATTTCAAGACCGTTGCTCCATTGAACCTGTTTGCCGGATGCCATATGAAATTCAGTATGGTACCATGCCGTTTTGTAGAAGAAATAGGAGAGCCCCGAGGTGATCATCAGCCCTTCTCCTTTTTTTACATGAGCCCCCAGGAGTAGTTCATCATTTACCATGAACTGAAGTCCCAGGGCAAACCCGGCTGAAAAATGGTGGATGGCATCCTCAGCAATACGGGTATTCTGAAGATGTATCCCTGCACCGGCGAAAAGACGGGGATGGAGCATAAGTCCGTATGAGATCCAGGCTGAGGTTTGCCTCATTCCCTTGATTCCCATGGTAGATAATATGAAGCCGGGTCCTCCCCGGTTCAAAGAGAGCTGGGCAGAGAGGGAGACGATGTCCAGGTCGGGGGTGATAAAGGGCCGGGCATGATGCAGGGCAACCCTGTTTTTATCGGTTCGGCCAAGTCCGGCCTGGTTGAGGCCGGAAGAAGCTACTCCTGAACGGGTTGCATAGCATAGGCCAAGCGCTGAAGTTTCTGCATAAGGACACAAACCCTGTCCGGTTACCTGGCAGCAGGCCAAAAAAAAGACCGGGATCAGCAATCCCGGTCTCCATTCGATCCACTTTCGTGGAAATATCATCTTCTGATCAATTGGTTTTAAACTTAAATGAAACCTTTTTCAGATCCTGGTTTGCCTTGACAATCTTGCGGGCAAGATCTTTTTTGAATTGCTTCAACTTTATCAGAATCGCGTTATCACCTGTTGCCAGGATCTGTGCTGCCAGGATTCCTGCATTCATCGCTCCGTCGAGACCCACAGTTGCCACAGGAATTCCAGGAGGCATCTGGAGAATACTGAGAATGGAGTCCCATCCGTCGATTGAGATGGAAGCTTTAATGGGCACCCCGATCACCGGCAGGGGCGTGAGGGCAGCAATGACCCCGGGAAGGTGTGCGGCTCCTCCGGCTCCAGCGATGATCACCCCGATTCCTCTATCTGCGGCATTTTTTCCAAATTCTGCTGCCTCATCGGGAGTCCTGTGTGCAGAAAGTGCGTTCATTTCAAATGGGATTCCGAATTCATCCAGCACTTTGGCTGCCTGCTCCATGATGGGAAGATCCGAGGTACTTCCCATGATTATACTGACTCTGGGTTTCATAGGATTGATGTTCTTTATGGTTAAATATCAGCCAATGAAATTACAATTATTTTTTTTCCTGTAGATCATTGACTATTTTGAGGAAAATTATTTTCATGAAGAACGATTTGGTACAGGTAAAGGATAAACTGTTTAAACCTTTTATCTCGCAAGAACGGATCCAGACGGAGGTTACCCGGATTGCCCGGCAGATGAATGATGAACTTGCAGATAAGGATCCCATATTCCTTGGTATTCTGAATGGGGCATTTATGTTCGCCAGCGATCTTTATAGACAGATTAAATTTCCATGCCAGATTACCTTCCTGAAGCTTACCTCTTACAGCGGGATTAATCAGATCAATCTATAGCCAATCATAGCATAACATGATTTTTTTGTCTATGAAATTCCCAGGTTTTCCCGGCTTTTTCCAGCCAGCTTCTGTTGTACCAGTGTCTGAATACGTATAAAATCCGCCGGTTGATTATAAAAATCGAAACCATCCATATGAATGGACAATACTGGGCAGGCTGTCC
>JAWOHR010000070.1:0-34966 GCA_046485075.1 Bacteroidales bacterium | reverse complement strand
ATCACCCGCCTGATGCTGCTCCTGAAGATACAATCCCTCTCCTACGGAAATTCGGGTGTACAGCTGGCTACGGTTCAGCGCCTGGTGGATATGTACAACCAACAGGTTTTTCCGGTGGTTTACTCCTATGGTTCCCTGGGAGCATCGGGCGACCTGGCACCGCTGGCACACATGAGCCTCCCATTGCTGGGCATGGGTGAGGTGCGTATGAACGGATTGAAGCATGCGTCAAAGGATATTCTCTCAAGGATGGGGTGGGAACCCATTGACCTGCAGTCCAAGGAAGGACTGGCCCTGCTCAATGGTACCCAGTTCATGAGTGCCTTCGGGGTACAACTTTGCCTGCGCGTTTTTAAACTATCCAGACTTGCCGATATCATCGGAGCGCTCTCCCTGGATGCCTTCGACGGCCGGATCGAACCCTTTCATGAACTGATACAGCAGATCAGGCCCCACCAGGGTCAGATCGTCACCGCCCGAAGGATCAGGTGGATCCTCGAGGGAAGCGAACTGATCTCCCGCTCCAAGAAACATGTTCAGGATCCCTATTCTTTCCGTTGCATTCCCCAGGTGCACGGAGCCTCAAAGGATTCGATCAACTACGTGGCCTATGTGTTCAGGAACGAGATTAACTCGGTGACCGATAATCCCACCATCTTCCCGGGGGAGGATCTGATCATATCGGCAGGGAACTTCCATGGACAGCCTCTGGCACTGGCCCTCGACAACCTTGCCATAGCCATGAGTGAACTGGGGAACATATCAGAGCGTCGCACCTACCAGCTGGTTTCGGGTTCCAGGGGACTTCCCCATTTCCTGGTGGCCAACCCGGGACTCAACTCCGGATTTATGATTCCACAGTATACCGCAGCATCCATGGTGAGCCATAATAAGCAGCTCTGCACCCCCTCGTCGGTCGATTCCATCGAGTCCTCCCAGGGACAGGAGGACCATGTAAGCATGGGGGCCAATGCAGCCACCAGTGCCTGGAAGGTAATGGAGAACCTGGAACGGATTCTTGCCATTGAGCTCTATAATGCGGCCCAGGCCCTCGAATTCAGAAGGCCGGTCCGCACCAGTCCGTACCTGGAGAGATTCTTTGAAGGATTCAGGGAATATGTTTCCTTCGTCGGGGATGACAAGGTGATGTACAACGACATTGAGGCAAGCGTCAGGTACCTCAGGGATGTGGAACTGAACCTGCCCGAAGATCTGCTGGAATTTAAGGATTTCTCTGCCGGGACAGTCAGTTGACTCTAAAAAATGGGTGATAATTCAGGGGCCATGGGGTTTTGTTCCATCTCATGATGTCCGGTTCTTCCTCCGGGAGCACCCCCTTTGCCCTCCCCCCTTAATTTTCCAACCAGGTGTTTGCGGAAATCCCACTCAACCTTATAGAGTTTCAGAACCTTTTGAGGCGGGAGTACGACAGGGAACCTCTCCCTGTAATACTCCTGTTCAAGCCGGAATACCTGCTCCTTGTAGTCAAGGATGCGTGCCAGGATCTCATTAATCTCCTTGTCCGACAGGTTCCCCGCGTTCTCATGCGTGTACCTGAAGGTGTTGCGCTCCTCCTCCATCACCTTCATCTTCCGGTTGGTAAAATCGTTGTATACCGGCCAGAATGCCAGTTTCTCGGATGGGGTGAGTTCAAGATTCTCGTTAAAGTATGCCTCCCTCTCCTGGTTAAAACGTTTGATCTGCTCGTCGGTCTGCGCATTTGCAGCACCACTCAGGATCAACAGAGTCAGCGATACAATGGTGATCAGGTTTGGGGTGATTCTTCTCTTCATGATCGTTTGGTTTATTTTTCATATATAAGATCCATTTCCACATCTGCGCTGGCAAGATATTCAATGGCCTGGTTCAGATAGGCATCCTCATCGTCCAGGATGGCCTCTGTCTCCTCCAGGAATCCGGCTAATTCATAATCACTGGCAAAGAGCCCTGCTCCGTCCAGCAGTGCAATTTCAATAAAATTGTCCTCTGCTTCACCTTCCGGTGACATCATCCTGACCAGCGGGAAGGTGAGTAGTGCCAGGGCGGTTAAGGCAGCTGCAACAGCAAGTCCCGTTCGAAGACTTCCCGGCCTTCTCCTGTGCTCCTGGTCTGATTCCATCCCGGCAATCCGGCTGGTCAAACGCCCCGGGAGCGTATCAAAGTAATCCCCGGGAACCCTGAAAGGATTTTTCTTTTGCATCTCCATGATTCTATATTGTTAAAGTTTAGACCATTATATTTCAGAAAGGTTTAATCTTCTGACAGCATGATTTCCAGTTTTTTTACAGCATGGTGATATGAGGCTTTGAGTGCTCCCACCGACGTGCCGAGTATCCCCGACATCTCCTCATATCTCATTTCGTCAAAATACTTCATGTTAAAGACCATTCTTTGCTTCTGAGGAAGTTTCAGAATAGCCTTCTGTAACTTCAGGCTCGCCTGGTCACCGTCAAAGAAGGGATCCGATTCCAGCAGTTCGCTCATGCGCTTTTCCAGATTTCCCATAGGGGCGAAGATCCGCCTCTTTTTCTGCTTCAGAAGCGTAAGCGACTCATTTGTGGCGATCCGGTACAACCATGTAAAGAGTCCCGACTCAGCCCTGAATTCGGGCAGCGATTTCCAAACCTTGACCATTGTGTTCTGCAACACGTCATCTGCATCCTCATGGGTGATCACGATCTTCCGGATGTGCCAGTAGAGCCTCTTTTGGTACTTAAGCACAAGCTGGTTAAAAGCCTGTTGCTCTTTACCCGGGGTTTTAGCTCCTTCGAGGATCTCACTGTCATCCCACTCCGGCATGATCCTGTGTTGTTTGATGGTTTGACCTGTAACCTTTGAATAGGTTTAATATTGTGCTACTGGTAGAAGTTGATGGTTTCAGTGGAACCCGAACTGACGTTGAAATTCTTTACCACGGTAAGATCGGTCGATTTCAGATCTGCCCGGCGGAATATCACCCTGTAGGAGCCCGGTTGCAGATAAAACCCCTGGCTATTGCTGTTCTCTGGCAGATTCAACACCCATTTCTGATCACCCTCAGGGCTGAGCTGGTAGAGTGCTCCCGATCCATTTTGTTGCGCGGAAAAAACCACATAGCCCGGTGCCGGAATCTCAACGGTTGTGGTATAACTCTGCCTGATCTCCACATCTTTAACCACCATCAGGGGGTAGATCGGAATTTCCAGGTCATATTTTCCAACCACGTACTTTCCCATGTCGCCCATCTCCTGAATGTTGATGGTGGAGTGTTTCCCGGCCTGTCTCACCAGTATCTTCTCTTTATCCAGGGCCTTACCCCGGTTGGTGCGTACCATCAGGTAACCCTGCGGAGTATCCAGACCGATGGTGTTGTGCCTTCCGGTCACCAGTTTTACGCTGTCAATCCTCACAGGCGGGATGGTTTGAGCTACCACATCATAGGTGCTCATGTGGTCGAGCGAAAGTGTATCCGGGTTCCCTTTGGCGTTGATGGTATGAATCATGTTGTACCTCACTACTCCCGAAAACCGGTCATAGAAGATTACATTCACATCTGTTTCGGTGGGCCTGTGCTGACTGTCAAGCAGGTTAACCTGGGCGCTGGTTGCATTCAGGGCCTGTGTGATCACCACCCGGAGTGCCTCCCGGTATCGCTCCTTATTGGGAGCGTCGTAATACTCCCCTATACAGTTGAAAGTCTCCCGGAACCCCGGGTCGTTTCCGATCCCGATTACGAAGGGGCGCAGGATGATGCCCTGCTTTTGCAAACTTCTGGAGACCTCACAGGGATCCCCATCGCAGGCTTCCAATCCGTCGGTAATCAGCAGGATAATATTCCTGCAATTCCTGCAGGGAGGAAAATCTCCGGGGGCCAGTTCCAGGGAGTGAGCGATGGGTGTGGTTCCCTTGGGAGTGATGAATTTGAGTTTCTGCCGGATCCTCGATGCATTGGAGGGACCGAAGGGAACCTCCAGCTTGGTATCACTGCAATCCTGCGGAGGAACCGGACTCTGGTGTCCGTAAACCCTCAGTCCGATCTCCACATTGGGCATGTTTTCGAGGCTGTCAACCATCTCCAGCAGAATATCCCGGGCGATATCAATTTTCTTCGCACCCTCCCATGGTCCGGCCATGCTGTTGGAGGCATCAAATATAAAGAGGATCCTCGATTTGGGAGTGTATCCCGGCTGTTCCCCCTGCCCTGAAAGGTGAAGAGGCAAAAGAGCGGAAATCGCCAGGGTGATGAGCAATAATTTTTTCAATGGGTTGCAGTTCATTATCATTTTGGATCATCCTTTAAAAATACAAAAATCGCACCATCCTGCAAGGTCACTCCCTGATCACTCTCTCCACCCGGGTGTGTTTGCCAGAGGAAACCCTCACCAGGTAGAGACCTGCAGGCAGGTGGTCCCATTCAATGACCATTGGTGCACCAGAGAAGTACTGTACATCCCTGAGAAGCATGATTCCCTCACTGGAATAGATCATCATATCAACCGGTCCCGGTTCCATGGTTCCCGGAACAATGAAAAGCTGCTTCCCGGCAGGGTTGGGATAGATGCGGACCGTGAAAACACCTGAGAGGTCTGTAGAGCCGGAGACCGGTTCCAGCGTGATATCCAGCCAGGTGGCCTCGTACCGGTTCACCCAAACCATCGGGATTGTATCGGAGATGTAACCGGCAGCCGATACCACCAGATCGTAGCTCCCCTCTTCCAGGAGCTGGTAGAAGTCGCCATGCGTGGCCGAACTGTGCACCACCGAGTGATAGGGGCCGCCGGCGGAGAATTCCACCCGGGCTGAAACCGGGAATCCGGTGTCCGAATCGGTGACTTTCCCCCTGATCCCGTACATGCACTGGGCCATATAATTGAGCAACGATCGCTGGTTCTTCTGCCAGTATTCATCAAGCAACCCGCTCCCGAGCCGGTAGATGTTGGATAGTTCCAGGGTGATTTCCCGTCCTTCCAGGTACCAGGTGACATAATCCTGCCGCCCCCCGTTGATCTTATACCACTGGGCACCGTTGGTAATCCCGTCTTCAAAAAGCGACATATAAGCGGGATCCACGGATCGGGCTTCATCGGCATATTCGCGTGACACGAAACGAAACCAGCTGTCGTCAGGATGCAGCGCATCGGTGTGATCCCATGGGTAATTCACAACTTCAGCCCCGCTGTGGATGTTGGCCGACATGGTAAACCGGTGCTGCTGTAAAAACGCCATCATCGCTTTGGTCTCCCGTGCCCGTCCTGAAGTGTCATTGATCATTTCGCCGGCGGCCGGATCGGGAAATTCCCTGTTCATGTCTGTCATCCCGGAGGTTTCGCGGATGGAGTGGGCCACCGAAAGGTCATCGTCGGGGAAGTAGGTTCCGTCGGGATTGGCCAGGGGATTGATCCAGATTTCAAGTCCGTCCACCAGCCGGTTCACTTCCGCGTCCTCTCCATAGCCGGTGAGCAGGTATGAGATCAGCCTGAGCATCAAAGGGTAGCCCACCAGCTCGTCGCCGTGAATGCTGCTGGTATAGAGGAATGCCGGTTCCGCTTCCTCAATCTCCACATGGTCACTGATCTTCACTGCCAGTAAAAGTCGGCCCTGGGATGTGGTACCAAAGGTGTCCACCCGGCAGATACCGGGGAAGGTTTGGGCAAAGTGCTGCATCATCTCCACGTACTGGGGGTATGTGGGATATTTTTGAAAGGTGAGTGCTTCAGCCAGGTCGGAGGCCATATCCCCGTCGTCAAGCTGCACCTCGCGCCACTGGCCATGGAGCGATGAAACCAGGAAAAGGAGAAGAACCAGGATACGGGTCTTCTGCCGCATGGTTAAACGTTAAACCGGATGTGCAGGATATCGGCATCGCACACCTCGTAGTTTTTCCCTTCCACCGACAGTTTGCCTTTATCCTTACAGGCCTGCTCCGACCCCAGGGTGATAAAATCCTTATATTTCATCACCTCGGCCCGGATGAATCCCCTTTGCAGATCACTGTGAATGGCCCCTGCCGCTTCGGGTGCCAGGGCCCCTTTGTGGATGGTCCAGGCCCTGATCTCTTTCGGTCCGACCGTAAAAAATGAGAGCAGGTTCAGCATCGAGTAGGCCGAACGAACCAGCTTGCTCACACCTGGTTCCTCGAGACCTGCATCGGCCAGGAAAGCCCTGCGGTCTTCCTCCTCTTCCAGTTCGGCAATCTCCGACTCCAATCTTGCAGCCAGAACCAGGATCTCCGGATTATCTTCCGACAGGTATTTCCGCACCTGGTCCACATATGCATTCCCTGTGAGGGCCGCTTCATCCTCCACGTTGCAAACATACAGGACCGGTTTTTCGGTCAGCAGGAAGAGATCTTCGGCATACTTCCTGTCGGCCTCTCCGATCTTCAGGGTCCGTGCATTCTGAAAATTTTCAAAATGGGCCTTGTAAAGTTCCAGTACCTCCACCCCCCTGCGGGCATCCTTATCGCCCGACTTGGCAATCCTGGCCAGTCGTTCCATTTTCTTTTCCACCGACTCGAGGTCCTTTACCTGCAGCTCAAGGTGGATGGTCTCAATGTCGCGCACCGGGTTTACCGAGCCGTCGATATGAGGAAGCCGGTCGTCATCAAAGCACCGGAGCACATGGATCAGGGCATCGGTATTCCATATATCAGAAAGAAACTTATTCCCGACCCCTTCTCCCAGGCTGGCACCCTTGGTCAGCCCCGGGATATCCACGATTTCAACGGTGGCAGGGATCACCCGCTCGGTAGGCTGGAATTTAACCAGGTTGTAGAGCCTCGGGTCGGGTACGTTGACCACCCCCATGTTCGATTTACTGGATGTGAAAGCAAAACTGGAGGTCTCCACCTTCGTATTTGACATGCAATTAAAAAGGGTGGATTTTCCTACATTCGCCACCCCGATGATGCCACATTTTAATGCCATAGCCCAATCTCTCTTTTATAGAATAACAAAAGTAAACAATCCATCCTAACCCCCCTAATTAAATTTGCTCACCCCGCAGGAATTCGGTATTTTAGGGCCTCTGAAAATTTAAGACTTCAATTTGTAAACCCTCAGGTAATGGATAACAAAATTCACCTCAGATCAGCAGACAATATCCGCATACTGGCCGCAGCCATGGTTGAAAAGGCAAAATCGGGTCACCCTGGCGGTGCCATGGGAGGAGCCGATTTCATTGAGATGCTATATTCAGAATTTCTGAATTTTGATCCCGACGATCTTACCTGGCCCAACCGGGACCGGTTCTTTCTGGATCCCGGCCACATGTCCCCCATGCTTTACGGGATCCTGACCCTTACAGGCAGTTATACGCTCGGGGAGTTGGGTGACTTCCGTCAGTGGGGGAGCCCCACACCCGGTCACCCGGAGGCCGATCACACAAGAGGGGTGGAAAACACCTCGGGTCCGCTTGGACAGGGCCATACCATGGCCGTAGGTGCTGCCATTGCTGAACGGTTCCTGGTTGCCAGGTTCGGTAATTGGATGGAGCACAGAACCTATGCATACATCTCAGACGGAGGGGTCCAGGAGGAGATATCACAGGGAGCAGGCCGGATTGCCGGCTTCCTGGGGTTAAACAAACTGGTGATGTTCTATGACTCCAACGACATTCAGCTCTCCACCCGTACCGATGCGGTATCGGCCGAGGACACCGCAATGAAGTATAAGGCGTGGAACTGGAATGTAATCACCATTGATGGCAACGATGCCTCGGAAATTTTTGATGCCCTTAAATCGGCCCATGAAGAGCAGGAGCGCCCCACCATTATCATAGGCAAAACCATCATGGGGAAGGGTGCCCTGGATGAGAATGGGAAAAGCTTCGAGAGCAGGACTTCCACACATGGAATGCCCTTGTCGGAAGCGGGTGCCTCCTTTGCGAAGTCGATCGTCCACCTCGGAGGTGACCCGGAGCATCCCTTTACCATCTTCCCGGAGGTCGGGGAGACCTGGAAAAAGATACTTGACCGCAAGCGCCGTGCAGCTGCAAAGAAGAAGGCCGCCCAGTCGGAATGGGAGATGACCAACCCGGAGCTGGCCCAAAAGTACCACAGCTTCCTGGAGGGTAAGCTGCCTGAGATCGATTTTGAAGCCATCCGGCAAAAGCCGGGTGTAGCCACCAGGGTCGCAGCGGGTACCGTTCTGGCTGAAATGGCCGGCAAGGTGGAGAACCTGATTGTTGCATCGGCCGATCTTTCCAACAGCGATAAGACCGATAGTTTCCTCAACCGGACCACTGCCTTTAAACGTGGCGATTTCAGCGGATCTTTCCTTCAGGCCGGCGTGTCTGAACTGACCATGGCCGCCATTGCCAACGGAATGGCCCTTCATGGAGGGGTGATACCGGTGATCGGAACATTTTTTGTATTCAGCGACTACATGAAGCCGGCAGTGAGGTTGGCAGCCCTCATGGGGCTGCCTGTAAAATATGTATGGACCCACGATGCATTCAGGGTAGGTGAAGACGGGCCGACCCACCAGCCTGTGGAGCAGGAGGCCCAGATCAGGCTTCTTGAACATCTCAGGAATCACCACGGAGAGCGCTCGCTCATGGTTCTTCGTCCGGCCGATGCCGCCGAAACCACCGTGGCCATGAAGATGGCCCTTTCAAACCGTACAACACCCACAGCCCTGATTCTTTCCAGGCAGGGGATCCCGGATCTGCCTGCACGCCAGGGATCGGACCGTTTCAGCGATGCGCTGCAGGCAGAAAAAGGAGCCTATGTGGTACAGGAGTGTAATGGTAAACCCGATGTGGTGATGATCGCCTCAGGATCGGAAGTGGCAACCCTGATTTCGGGGGCTGTACTCCTGAAGGATCAGAAAAAATTGCAGGTAAGGGTGGTTTCGGTGATTTCCGAAGGGATCTTCCGGGGCCAGGACCCTGCTTACCAGGAGTCGGTGATTCCTGCAGGGGTTCCCGTCTTTGGATTAACCGCCGGGTTGCCTGTAACCCTGCAGGGCATGGTGGGAGCTTCAGGGAAGGTATTCGGAATGGAGAGTTTCGGGTATTCAGCTCCTTTCAAGGTGCTGGATGAGAAACTGGGTTTTACGGGGGAGAATGTATACAAACAGGTTACCGGCATGCTGGGGATCTGATCCTAATAAAAAAAAGCAAATGATGCGCATGAGGATGAGGGGCAGATTATTTTGTGGGGTGGTGATTGGGATGGTCGCTTCTTCCGTTTGCATGGTTTCGGGTCAGAAAATCCCACCGCAGAAACCCAAACTGATTGTCGGAATTACAATTTCCGGAATGCAGTACGACTACCTCTCTGTTTACTGGGATAAGTTTGGTGAGCAGGGATTTAAAAAGATGGCCACCACCGGGGCCCAGTGTAAGAACGCCAGGTACAGGTACCTGATTACAGACCCGGGCGCAGGGTATGCCTCGATTGCAACAGGCACGATGCCGTCGGACCATGGCATTGTTTCAGACTTCTGGTACGATCGTGTCTCCAACGAGATCATTTATGCCATCGACGACAAGAAGCAGACCACCGTCGGGGGCTCCTATGGTACAGGGTCCTATTCACCAGTCTCCATGAACAGCCGCACGCTGTCCGATGAACTGATGGTAAAGAGCCGCTTCAGGTCACGCTCCATCGGGATATCCATGGATCCCATGGCGGCGGTCCTGATGGCCGGACATACCGCCACCGGAGCCTACTGGCTCGACCCCGGAAATGCAAACTGGATCACCAGCAGCTATTATGCCGATTCACTGCCGGGATGGGTAAACCAGTTCAACCTGAAGAACTATCGCGATATCTATCTTGAAAGAAGCTGGGAGACCCTTCTGCCCATCTCGGAATACAGCGAATCGATGCTCGACAACAATACCTATGAATCGGGGTTCGGGGGACAGATCACCTTCCCCTACGACCTGAATAAAATCAGCCTCACAGGATCCCAGGGTCGTGATTACAGGGTGCTGAAGACCATTCCCTGGGGCAATACCTATACCCTGGATATGGCCATCGCAGCCATCGTGAACGAGGAGCTGGGCAAGCGGAACGTCACGGATATGATTCACATCGGCTTCAATGCCACCAGCCACCTGTCCAACTACTTTTCCACGTGGTCGGTAGAGGTTGAGGATACCTATCTTCGGCTGGACCAGGACCTGGCCCACCTGCTGGAGTTCCTGGAAAGTGAACTGGGACTTGAAAACGTGCTGATCTACCTTACCGCCGAGAATGCACTGGCTGTGGATCCCCGTTACCTGGCCGATTACCGGATTCCTGCTGGCTTCTTCAATTATCGCACCAGTGTCTCACTGCTCCGCTCCTACCTTAATGCCATCTACGGGCAGGGTGAATGGGTCACATTTTACCATGCACACCAGGTCTACCTGAACCACCAGCTCATCGAGGACTCGGGACTGGCCCTGGAGGATGTTCAGAACCGGGTGGCCCGGTTTATGGTCCAGATGGGAGGTGTCTCCAATGCCATTCAGTCGCACGTTCTTCAGCAGAACAGCTTTACGGATGGTCCACTGGAACGCATACAGAACAGTTACTACCAGAAACGTTCAGGTGATGTGATCCTCAACCTTACCCCTGGCTGGGTGGAGCACAGCAACCTTGTGGAAAATGGCTTTAATGAGTTCAGGTATGCCTCCCATGTTCCCCTGATCTTCTATGGCTGGAAGGTGAAACGAATCACCATTCCCTACAGGGTGTCGCCCACCGATATTGCGACTACCATCGCCTCTTTCATGGAGATTTCCATGCCCGAAAATGCAACAGGGGAGGTCATTCAGGATATCGTGAAATAGTACTCAGTACACAGTACACAGTACACAGTGCTCAGTACTCAGGGGACAGGGCACAGTGCTCAGGGGATAGTGCTCAGTGCTTGGTGCTGAGTTTGTCGCGGAGGGTGGAAAAGTCTTTCACCAGGGTGGGGTCCTTTTCAATGGCGGTTCCCACCACCACCATATCAGCCCCGGCATGATATACTTCCCCGGCCTGTTCGGCTGTAGAGATACCCCCGCCCACGATGAGCGGTAAAGAGATGCTTTTACGGATCGAACGGATCATATCCAAACCCACGCAATGCTCAGCCCCGCTTCCTGCCTCAAGGTATATCGCTTTCATCCCGAGCATCTCGCCCGCCATGGAGGTGGCAATGGCCAGGTCATTCTTCCCGGCCGGGATAGGCCTGGTGTTACTCATGTATTCGACCGTGGTGGAGCGACCGTTTTCGATAAGCAGGTAACCGGTGGGGATCACCTCAATGCCGTACCGGCTCAGGTGGGGAGCTGCAAGAACATGATTCCCGATGAGAAACTCGGGGTTGCGACCCGAGATCAGCGAGAGAAACAGGATACCGTCGGCCTGGTCGGATAGCTG
Source organism: Bacteroidales bacterium (assembly GCA_046485075.1). Classification (GTDB taxonomy): domain Bacteria; phylum Bacteroidota; class Bacteroidia; order Bacteroidales. Next base: position 23,625 of record JAWOHR010000070.1, on the reverse strand, counting down.
CATGACGTTTCCGGGGAACAGGAACACCGGAAGCCTGGTGCCCAGTTTAAGCGAGGTAATGGTGAGATCGATGGGGTTGAAAAGAATACTCCCACCTACCAGCAGGAGATCGGGCGGGTACTGGTTGACCTGGTCTATCAGGATGTCCAGAGAACGGTCATCATACTTGTCCGGATCTACCAGTAAGGCAAATTGTTTTTTGGTTCGATCTGCCAGTATATCGTAGAAACTGTTCATTCTTTGACGCACCAGACCAGTGCATAGTTATCGTGCTGAAGGTACTCCAGTTCAATATCCTCTTCACCGTGTCCGTTCATTACATGGCCTTTCATAAAGCCGTGCTCCTCCGGAGTAAAGGGTGAAATGGTAAGCCCGTCCCTGAAATTAATATCCTGTTTATCCAGGATTTTATAGAGGGCCTCCTTGGCACACCAGTGAAGGTAGAGGTGATACTTTCTCAATTCCGGATTAATGGTAATTGTCTCCCTCTCATTGATAAATTTGTCCGCTACCTTGCTGATCTTTCCCGTCATGAACTCCAGGTCGATTCCCACAGGCTTCTCCTTGCTGATCATAACCGCGGTAAGGTTGTTGGAATGTGATATACTGATCCTGTGGGTGTTGCCCCTGACAAAGGGTTTGTTCTCGGCATTGTAGAGAATGCGGGTATCTTTTCCCAGCATGTTATTAACAAGGGTGCGGACACTGAGCCATTCAATTTTCCTGCTGATGTTTTTGAAGCTATCCAGTTTGGCTTTCTCCACCGGTGCCAAATCGACCATTTTATACAGAGAATCGTAATCCTCCGTAATCTCCCAAACGCCCAGATGACAACCCGGCAATATTTCCGTCTTCAAAAATACACCCACAATAATGTAGTTCAGTTCCCTTTAAAGGTTGGTCAAAGTTAATCAAATATGAATTAATACTTCCATTCGGTGGTCTGAATGAGATGCAGGATGTCTTCACGCATGAAATCGATCACCGGTTTCAGCGAATCCCGGTTGGGAAGAGCGTTGAAATAGAGCGATCCCCTCAGAAAATGAGTGGTACTGTCGGTGATAAAAAATTGTACTGCAGATGCCACATCCCCGCTCAGGTCATAGATCATGCCGAATCGCTTCTTCGTTCGGTTGATAAAAGGCGTCTCTTCAATCCCGTCGGCTTTCACCGTATGTTTATAGGCCAGGGTCCGGCAGTCGGTTATATAATCCCCCAGGTTACCATCCACAGGTTTATAACTCAGATAGATGGTGCCATTGACCTGTGGAACCACAAGGTTGATCCAGCCAGTCGCTCCGTTCACGTTGTCCTCCACGATCTCGGCATAAACCGGGATTTCAAATCTGTAGAAGGGTTGAAGGTCGTAGATCCGGTATCCCTTTTCAGGGGTTTCAATCTTCACATACCCGGCAGGTTTCGGGGTGAAGGAGCGGTCGCATGAAAGCGTGGAAAGGCATAATGCCAGGATCATGATCAGAAGGGTCTGTTTGAAATGCTGCCGTATCATATCATTACAGATCTCTCAGGTACACCTTAACCTCCCGTATCCGGCGGTTGTCCATGCTCAAAATAGTAAAATCAATGTTCTTGCAGACGATTACATCCCTGGCCTTGGGAAATCCGCCCTTCAGCTCAAGGATCAGTCCGGCTATTGTCTCCGCGTCGCCTTTTACATCATCAAACAGTTCATCATCCAGTCCGGTCACTTTATAAAAGTCATTCAAGAGTGTTTTGCCATCAAATATGGTGGTCCGCGTATCTATCCTTTTGTAGAGCTCCTGTATCCCGTCCGATTCATCGGTGATCTCACCCACCACCTCTTCCAGGATATCCTCCATGGTAACGATCCCTTCGGTTCCGCCATACTCATCCACAACGATGGCCATGTGGGTCTTCTTCACCTGGAACTCAGTGAGCAGATCATTAATTTTCTTGGTTTCAGGAACATAAAAGGGGTCCCGGATCAGACTTTGCCATTTGAAGTCATTCCCCTGGTTGAGGTGCGGCAGCAGGTCTTTTACATAGAGGATCCCTTTCAGATGGTCGGAGGTCCCTTCATAGACCGGTATCCGTGAATATCCCGATTCGATAATCACCCTGGTAAGGGTATCCAGGTCGGTGTCGATCTCAACGGCGGTCACATCGGTGCGGGGTTTCATAATTTCGGAGGCTTCCAGGTTACTGAAACGTACGATACCCTCCAGCATCTGTTTCTCATCCTTCACCACCCCGGTGGTGAGATCGAGCGCCTCGGAAATATCATCCATGGAGATGTACTGCCCCTTTTTGGCAAGCCTTCGCATCACCAGGCGGGTCGACCGGACCAGGAGGTAGATCAGCGGATTAAACAGGCGGTCGAGTAACAAAAGCGGCAGGGCCATCCTGTACGCGAATCCAGGGGCAAACCGGTTGGCATAGATCTTTGGAAGAATCTCCCCGAAGAGCAGTAGCATCAGGGTGATCACCACCACCTGGATTAAAAAACCCAGTACCTGCCTTTCATGGAAGTCCAGAATGGATCCGGTGATATAGGCTGAGATGGTGACAATTCCAACATTTATAAAGTTATTGGATATCAGAATGTTGGCAAGAAGGCGCTCCGGTTTTTCAAGAAGATCCAGTACATGCCTGGCATGACGCGAACTACTCTCTTTCAGGGAGTGAATGTTTTGCGGGGTGAGTGAGAAAAATGCCACCTCCGACCCGGAAATCATGGCCGAACAGAAAAGCAGGATCACCACCACCCCCATTGCAACCATGACGCCCGGGGTGACCGGCAAAAAAACGGCCTCAAGAAAAATGGATGGTAAAAAGGGTTCCAAATCCGGATTTATAGGTTATCGATCGGCTCAGAACGGCAGGTCGTCCGGACCATTGTCTGCGCTATCGAATGGGTCGATGTTGCCGGCGCCGGGTTCTGCAAATCCACCTGTAGCCGGTTGCGCTCCTTGTTTAACACCCTGAACGGACTGCCCGCCCCCCTGGTAGGATTGCTCTCCTGCCTGGAAGGATTGCCCCCCCTGATCCCCTGCTTCATCGGGCTTTTTGCCCAGCAGTTGCATCTGGTCACCCACAATTTCGGTTATGTACTTCTTGTTCCCGTTCGGGTCATCATAGGAGCGGGTTTTGATCCGTCCTTCGATATAGACCTGGGTCCCCTTTCTTACATATTTTTCTGCCACCTGTGCCAGGCCCCGCCAAAGGACCACGTTGTGCCATTCGGTGGTGGAGACGCGTTCACCCGCTTTGTTCTTATAGGTTTCACTGGTAGCCAAAGGGAATTTTGAAAAGGCGGTTCCCTCATCAAGGTATCTTGTTTCGGGATCTTTTCCCACATTTCCCACCAGTATTACTTTGTTTACGGACATCACTTCGATGGTTTGTTTATTACACCCCAAAGATACTTAAAATTTGGCTACTTCCATGTATCTTTCCATGAGCCGGGGCACCGGATAGTGGTCCAGTTCATCCAGGGGGATACGGATGAATTTCTCCGGCAAAGCGAAGGGCAGGGAGGGCAGTACAGTATGAATGAACCGTGCGTGTATCGTAAGGTGTGTGAGCTGGTGGCGGATGGGTTCCGAAACCGATGAAAATCGATGTAATCCCCCGGGCAGGGATTCTTCCGCCAGGGTGGTGAGCTCCCCCAGCAGTTGATGGAACATCTGCCCGAGGATCTCCTCTACGGGGTGTTCCTCTGATTTCTCAACCATGGGGAAGTGATACAGGGAACGCCAGATTCCATGCTCCTCACGCCTGCGAAGAATGGTTTCGCCCTCGCAGGTTATAAAATAGAAGTACATCCAGCGATCAGCCGGTTGACGCCTGGGTATTTTTACCGGCAGTTTTTCCACCCGGCCTGTGAGGCAGGCGTTACAGCTCCCGGAAAGAGGGCACACCTTGCAGTCGGGCGAAACGGGCACGCACTGCAGGGCCCCGAATTCCATCATGGCCTGGTTATGGGTACCGGGTGAGATGCACTTGGCAATCAGCTGTGAGGCCAGGGCCTCAATAGTCCGCTTCCCGGTGCTGCCGTTCACGGGATCCTCCACCCCGGACCACCGGGCAATCACCCGGGAGACATTCCCGTCCACCACAGCTTTTCTTTCGCCAAAACATATGGATGCCACAGCCGAGGCGGTATAAGGCCCCACCCCTTTCATGGCCAGCAAACCCTTGTAGGTGGCCGGCATCTTCCCGCCGCCGGTCTTCACCAGTTCCCTGGCGGCCTTGTGCAAATTCCGGGCCCGGCTGTAGTACCCGAGACCCTGCCACAATTTCAGTACCCGATCCTCCGGTGCACAGGCCAGGGAAGAGAGATCAGGGAATGCTTCGGCAAACCGGTTATAATAATCAATCCCCTGGATCACACGGGTTTGTTGAAGTATCACCTCCGAGAGCCATACCAGGTATGGATCGCTGGTGCGGCGCCAGGGGAGATCCCTTTTGTTTTTTTCATACCAACTACCTACAATTCCGCCAAAATTCATTACCTTCGCCGCCGCTATAATTATAATGTACTTATATTTAGCGCACTAAAATAAAAATTAATTCAAATCAATTTCATATTCACGCAAAAGTATTTATATTTGCAATTCCAACAGAAGGAACTATTGTAAATCATTGATAATTAAAGGTTTTTTTAAAATGACTAAAGCAGATATTGTAAACGAAATTTCCAAAAATACGGGAATTGAGAAGGTGACTGTTCAGAAAACAGTTGAAGCATTCATGGAGACTGTGAAAGACTCGCTCAGCTATGACAAAAATGTATACCTGAGGGGTTTTGGAAGTTTCATTGTGAAGAAGAGGGCTAAAAAAACTGCCCGTAATATTTCCAAGAATACGACCATTATTATTCCCGAGCACTCAATTCCTGCTTTCAAGCCAGCGAAAACTTTTGTTAGCAAAGTGAAAACCAACGTGAAGTAAAAGTTTATCATTATGCCGAGCGGAAAGAAACGTAAAAGACACAAGATGGCTACCCACAAGCGGAAGAAGCGCTTGAGGAAGAATAGACACAAGAAGAGGAAATAAATCCTTTTTTCCTGATTAAAGAACTAAACCTAAAGTACTTCGGTCTTTAGGTTTAGTGCTATTTACTATTAGCTTAATCTTCATAAATGCAGAAATTGTGAGCAGTGAACTGGTAATCAACTCAACAAAGGAGAAGGTTTCTATTGCACTGCTTGAAGACGGTAAGCTCGTTGAATTAAATCAATCATCACTTTCGCAGCAGTTTTCAGTTGGGGAGATCTATCTGGCCAAGGTCAAGAAGATTATGCCAGGATTGAATGCAGCATTTATTGATGTGGGATATGAGAAGGATGCATTCCTTCACTACCTGGATCTGGGTCCTCAGTTCAGCACGCTGAACAAATACCTGGCAACAGCAATTTCAAAAAAGGGAAGGCCGGTGCCGGTCACCAAGTTCAAGCGGCTTCCCGATATCAATAAGCACGGAAAAATCAACGAGGTCCTCAAGCAGGGTCAATATATCCTCGTCCAAATTGCCAAGGAGCCCATCTCCACGAAGGGTCCCAGGCTTAGTTCGGAGATTTCCATACCCGGAAGAAACATCGTACTGATGCCTTTCGCGGATAAAATCTCCGTATCATCAAAAATATCATCCCCTGAAGAGAAGGAGCGTCTGAAAAATTTACTTCAGGCCATCCGTCCCCAGAATTTCGGGATTATCGTCCGGACCGTTGCCGAGGGAAAACGGGTCGCAGAGCTGGATGCCGAGCTACGCTCCCTGGTCAAGAAGTGGGAGAAAGCTTTCGAAAATCTGCCCATCCGAAATGTACCTGCCCTGGTGATCAGCGAACTCAGCCGTGAGGCGGCCGTTGTGCGTGACCACCTGAATGGCAATTTCGACGGGGTACACATCAGTGATGAAATCGTATACAACGAAGTACGCGATTACATCCATCAGGTTGCTCCCGAGAGGGAGAAGATTGTTAAACTCTATACCGGGAAAGAGCCCATTTTTGAAAAGATGGGCATTGTGAAGCAGATCAAAGGCTCTTTCGGGAAGACTGTGTCGTTTAAACAGGGCGCTTACCTGATCATCGAGCACACCGAAGCGCTTCATGTCATAGACGTGAACAGCGGGAACCGCTCCAAATCATCCAACGACCAGGAGAGCAATGCCCTTGAGGTAAACCTCTTTGCCGCCGAGGAGATCGCCAGGCAACTGCGCCTGCGTGATATGGGCGGGATTATCGTGGTGGATTTTATCGATATGCACAGGGCAGATCACAGGCAGAAATTGTTCGACCGCATGAAAGAAGCCATGTCGGTTGACAAGACCAAGCACAACATTCTTCCCCTGAGCAAGTTTGGTTTGATGCAGATCACCCGTCAGCGTGTTCGTCCCGAGATGCACATTGAAACGGCCGAGAGCTGTCCGACCTGCCATGGCTCCGGACAGGTACAACCTGCCATTCTCTTCCCTGAACTGGTGAAGAGCGATCTGGTTGAACTCATTAAGGAACACCAGCTCAAATCGCTCGATCTGCAGCTCCATCCGTTTGTTGCCACCTTCCTCAAGAAGGGATTCAATTCGGAGGAGCGCAAGTGGAGACGTGAACTGGGTTGCAGGGTGAAGATCCACCCGGTGGATGACATCCATTTCCTGGAGTACAGGGTTTTCGGTCCCGACGGAGCGGAACTGCAGCGGAAAAGGCGCTAGGTCCAAATCCTCGAATCTGTTAAAGTCAAAAAATAATATTGATGAAACGCAATCCTGCCATCAAAAGATTCTTTATCCTGGCCTTAGGGCTCTTTTTAATGGTTCCCGGAATACAGGCCCAGGTAGAGGACCCGGTAAGCTGGACCTTTAGTCACGAAAACAGAGGTAGCCTGGAAGCCGAGCTGGTCTTCAAGGCTTCCATCGATATGCCCTGGCACCTCTATTCGGTTCACCTGCCAGAGGGAGGTCCCATTGCCACGAAACCCTACTATGAAGCGTCGGACCGCTACACCCTGGTCGGCGAAATCGTAGAGGTGACCAAAGCCAAAATAAAATTTGACGAAGGATTTAAAATGGAACTGGGGACGATCTCGGGCAAGGCAGAACTTCGCCAGAGGGTCCGGTTCAACCAGGCGGGTACCTACGACATTACGGGCGAAATTGAGTACCAGGTGTGCGACGACGCCACCTGCCTTCCCCCCAAATCCGAACCGTTCAGCTTCACAATCACCGTGGATGGGGCAGCAGATGAGACAGCGGCCACCTCTGAAGGGGCAGCAGTCACCTCCGAAGGGGCAGCAGCCACCTCCGAAGGTGCAGCGGCCACCCCCGAAGGGGCGCTGCCGGTAGTGGTTACCGAAACCGGTGCAGGTCCGGAGGATACTGTTGAGGTGATCCCCGGTGCTGCACCGGCCACCGTAGCCGGTGTGCCCGCCCTGGAGGATAAGAATTCGCTGTGGGGATTTTTCTGGCTGGCCTTCGGACTGGGATTGCTGGCACTGCTTACTCCCTGTGTCTTCCCCATGATTCCCATGACCGTGAGTTTCTTTATGCAGGGCAGCGAAAGCAAAACCCGGGGCGTTTTCAGGGGAGTGCTCTTTGGAATCTCCATTGTGGCCATCTATACCTTGCTGGGTGTCATCGTGAGTATCTCCAACGTGGGACCCAATGCGGCCAATGCGCTCAGTACCCACTGGATTCCCAACCTGATCTTTTTTGCCCTTTTCATTGTTTTTGCCTTCTCCTTTTTTGGCATGTTCGAGCTGGTGCTGCCCTCAAGCTGGTCCAACAAGGCCGACAGCCAGGTGGATAAAGGAGGTCTGGGAGGAATTTTCTTCCTGGCACTTACCACCGTGCTGGTCTCCTTCTCATGCACCGGTCCGATTCTGGGAGCCCTGCTGGTTGAGGCTGCCGGGGGACTGGCGCTCAAACCGATCCTCGGAATGTTTGGATTCGGACTGGCATTTGCCATTCCTTTTACCCTTTTTGCCATCTTCCCCTCCTGGCTCAAGGGACTGCCCAAGTCCGGCGGCTGGCTCAATTCTGTAAAGGTGGTGCTGGGTTTCATTGTGCTGGCCTTCAGTATGAAATTCCTGCTTGCCCTCGATCCCACCAGCAAGATCCTCACCCGTGAACTCTACCTGGCGGTTTGGATTGTGCTCTTTTCCATGCTGGGTGCCTATTTACTTGGGAAGATCAAATTCTCGCACGACAGCGACCTTCCCCATGTTTCGGTCCCCCGTCTGTTGCTGAGCCTGGCCTCATTTACCTTTGTGGTTTTCCTCTTCATGGGACTATTCGGGTATGAACTGAAACGCATTTCACCCCTGCTTCCGCCCAAGTCACCCACCGGTCTGGATCTTACCCAGAGGGGAGTTTACGGTGGTGCCCCGGCATCAGCGGCAACCCCGGGGGAGGAGTGCACCCCGGTGAAGTACGCCGATCTGTTCCACCTGCCATTCGGCCTGAACGGGTTTTTCGACCTGGAGGAGGGCCTGGCCTGTGCCAGAGCATCCGGTAAACCTGTACTGATCGATTTCAAAGGGCACTTTTGCTCCAACTGTAAAAGGATGGAGGCAGCCGTATGGTCCGATCCCGAAGTGCTCAGCACCCTTCGCAACGATTTTGTAATCGTTGCCCTTTACACGGACGACCGCACCAAACTGCCCGAGGAGGAGTGGTACATCTCGGAGGTGGACGGCAAGGAGAAGAAGACCATCGGCCAACAGAATATCGATTTCGAAATTCAGCACTTCCAGACCAACACCATTCCACTCTACGTGATCATGGATGCGGAGGGCAGGGTGATCGGTCAGCCGAAAGGAACAGACCTGGATATTCAGAGTTACCTCGGTTGGCTGAAGTCAGCCCTGTAAGCCTTTACGCGGGTAACGCGGTCCAATCAGAAGCTCCCGAACTTGAACCTCATCCCGAAGCTCCAGCCGTTCAGCGCATCTTTGGAGACCGGGTAGATGGGGGAAATATTAAGCCCGTCCATGGGTTGCATTTCGATTGCTGAAGTCCACCGGTAGTTCCCGTACAGCGAGAGTCTGAAAAACCTTACCATATTGAACTCGAGTTCTATACCTACTTCACCCACAAAAAATGCAGCGTACTCACCAAAGGTGGGATCAAGATTGTCGTAGTTCCACGGATCGGAATTGGTGGCATAGGAAGCTATTCCCCCTCCTCCAAGTACCAGGGGAAAGGAGACGTGCACCGGAAACCATCCCATGATAATCGGTTCAATCAACAGTCCGCCGTACCCACCGGAAAGGGCATAGTAGTCAGATTCCACCGGGGTAAAATCACTGGTAAATCCCTCCCCTGCAATACCCAGTCCGAATCCATGACCGATCACCCATGCTCCACGGATTCCCATCGATAAGGCATCCAGGTTGTTTACAGTGGTATAGCCCACCGAGAAAGCGCCATATCCGCCGCCACCCGATTCCGGCATAAGGGTTTGTACCTCACGATGCTTCGGTTGGCCTTCCTGCTGCGGCTCCTGCACGACCACCACTTCTTCAGCCACCCGGGGCTCCTCTCCCTCAATGGCTTCATCCACCCACACCTCTTGCTGTTCTTCATTTTTCGTGGGGTCAGCCTCCTGGGCCATCATGGGCGAAACAGCCATCGCCGAAATTACCATCCACATTGTCACTTTTTTCATTGTTACTTATTTTAGTTAAAACCTGTATCTTACATGAAATCCAAAATCCCAGAGATTGAGGCTGAACAGCTGTTTCAATGAGATCTCCATATGAGGCTGAAAGCTGATCCCGAAACTCATGGGAGTGTATTCCAGCACATAGTCAATTCCGGCGTACCCGTCCACCCCGAAAACCGGTGTGAAAATGGTTTGATCGTAGTAAATCTCTTTAAAAAAGATGCGGTAGCTGTCGGTAAAGTAGAATCCGGTATGGGCTCCCATACCGTAGAGGAACTCCCAGTTCCCGTTCTGAACCATGCCCATCTCCTTGTGTTTCAGTCTGAGAATGGTAAATATGCCGCCATCCTGACGGTAGCATAGTTGAGCTTCATAGGAGGTCGCCTCCTCTATATTCACCCTGAAGGTGATGCCGCTGGAGTATCCCCCACGGATTCCCACTTCCTTGTGATAGTACTGGGAGAAAGCGGTCGATGAAAGGGCCAGCAACAGGATAAGGGTTAAATATCTCATGACTGACTACTTTATAGAGAGGTTAATGTAACACTTCTGAAGCGCATCGATGGTGATCCGGGATGCAGGCTGATCGCCTCCCCAGCTCCCGGTGGAGCGGAGGTGCGCTTCGCCCTGGGCCGACTCTTTTGTATCACCGATGGGCTCGGGCAGTTTGACAAGGGCCTTCTCGTGGTAAAGGATGTCGAAATCAAAACGGCACTGCTTATCAAACAGGAGCGTCACGTCTGTAAACTCAGATTCGATATTGATCCTGCTGAAAGCCGGCATCACATTTTCGATGGTCAGCTTCCCGTACTTCAGGTCCAGGTCTGTCTCCCGGAGAAAATCGTAGATCCAGATCTCTGTGAAGTTGCTCTCCCCATAGAGGTATTCCACCTTCTTGAAATAAAGCTTGTCGCGCCGCGAATTGATCTTCAGAACATTAATGCTGTCGGCATTGAGTTTGGAAGATTTACTTGTAACATCCAGCTGACCTGCCTCGCCGAGCGTCAGGTCCGAATAGGCCAGGTTCAGTGTGGTCGATTCGAGGGTTTCAATCATCCCGGTTGCAAAGCTGAGCGTAATGTTTGTATTACCATCCAGCCGGTTGGCTTTCAGTGCACCGTTGGAGAGTTCGATCTCCACATCCCCGCTGAGGTCGTCCAGGTAAATATCCCCGAATTTATTGATCAGGACCACATCCATGTAGGAGGGAACCTTGATCATATAGTTGATCTCCACATTCTTATTGGAACCCGAAAGGGTGTGTGAAACACTTTTCAGCTCGGAAGCAAGTCGCCCGCTTTCACTCTTGAAATTCGATTTGACCATGATGTAGCTTTTGGTTCCGGTGAAGTCGATGCTGATGTCATCTTTCAACTTGTCGAGTTTTGATTCGCTTGACTCGGTCACCCTGATCTCCACATCAACCACCACCAGCTCCTTTTCCCATGAAACCACCTGGATCTTGCCATATTTGTTCTCTATCTCCAGGGTGGACTCCCGGGTGGCAGGAAATTCCCTGTTCAGGTTTAGTTTCGATTTAAATTCCTGCGCGGAGACCGTAGTCCCCGTCAGCAGCATCAGAAGAAACAGCCGCCAGGCAGATCTACAAAGAATATGAATCATCTTTCTCATAATCTTGATTCTCCTTTTCTTTAAGTTGGTTAAGCAAGTCTTCAAGGATCTCCAGTTTAATGCTGAAGTTCAGGATCATTGCCTCGATCACTTCGGGGTTGGATATATTGTCTTTCAGATCATTCTTCAGCTCCTTATAGACCTGGTCGAGTTCTTTAAAATCGTCTGTCAGCATCTCCTTTGCCATGGGATCGGATGCCAGGAAAGGCTTAAGCTCGTTGTACTTCTCGGCCACCATCCTGTTATAGAACTCCTCGGTCTCCAGCATCTCCGTATAAGCCTCATCGTGGTAGAGACCGGTTTCATGGTTGCCCCCGGTGAGGTAATAGATACCTGCCGACGATCCCGCAAAGATCACTGCGATGGCAGCGGCTACCCGCAACCACCTGAGAGACCTTTGCCCCTTGCCCAGGGGCGCATGGGCCGGGTTGATCCTTAACCAGACGGACGGATCCGGCTCGCGGAGATCAAACTCCTCCCTGTTTTGCCTTACAAAATCTTCTAACCTGTCACTCATGGCTTATGATTTCCTTAATTTTCTGTTTTGCTCTTAAAAACTGGCTCTTGGAGGTCGATTCGCTGATGCCGAGGATCTCTGCGATCTCCCCGTGGTCGTACCCCTCAAGCAGGTAGAGAGAGAAAACGATCCTGTAACCCTGGGGCAATTTTTCCATTGCCTTCATTACCTGGTCAGCCTTGAATCTGATCGCTTCGTAATCCACAAAATCATCTTCAGGCAGCGGATCGGTATGTTGTTCCGTGTAAACCAGCTCCACCCTTCTTTTATGAAGGTGGTTGATACAGGTATTCACAACGATGCGCTTCAACCATGCCCCGAAGGACGACTCAAACCTGAAAGAACCCAGTTTACCGAAAGCATAAGAGAACGACTCCTGGAGCAGATCCTCGGCCTCCTCCTGCTGATTGACCATCCGGTAGCAGATGTTATACATGGCCTTTGAATAGAGGCTGTATAACTGATACTGCGCGCGAACATCTCCTTTCATGCACGATTCAATCACATCTCTGTGTATGTCCTCGTATTTCGTCGTCAAAGTATTATGCTTTCATGGGAAAGACAGGCAAAAAAACGGCAGGTTGCATGGCAACGGGTAGAATGTAAGTAAATGGTTTAACGGGACAGGACATTCAGAATCTCACCCATATAGAACCTGTGGAAATCGCCTTTGGGGTAGTGTTTCCCGGCCACCTCGGGCAGGATAAAATTTTTCTTTTTCAGGTCATCCTCGTAGACTTTACGGCATTCAAGTACCAGCCGCGCCTCCTCAAAGATCACATTGCCCCTGGCAGTCTCCAGGGGTGTGAGTCCCGTTTCGGCAGCCTTGTCATGGTCACGGCCCGAACGGGTGCCACAAAACTGCAGGGCGGTGCGGTAGCGTTCCGGGAAAAAGGAGAGGGTATACTCAGGGAAGCGGTTGGCAAATTCATAGGTGTAGCGCTGCGGGCGGATCCAGGCGATGGCAATGGGCAGGTTCCAGATGATCCCCATGTGTCCCCAGCTGGCAGTCATGGTATTGTAATCCTCCAGGGTCCCGGCTGTCACCAGCATCCAGTCCTTGTCCAGCAGCTTAAATACATTATCGGTAATCTCGGTGGGTTTAATGATTTGGAAGGGATCCATACGCATGAAATGAAGGTTTCTATCTCTTGATATATCGGAACACGATGGTATAGAGAAGCAGAATAACGGTCAGCAAAGTGGCAATGCGGCCCAGGTAATCGCCATACCTGGAATAGAAGGTGAGGTGGTCGTTCCTGTTGAGCGTCCCCCTTAGTCCCGACCGCTCCCACCAGCCCGCCCGGGCCAGCTCAATCCCCCTCTGGTCGATCAGTGAGCTGATCCCCGTGTTGGCACTCCGTGCCACGCTCCGCCGGTTCTCAATGGCCCTCAGCCTGGCAAAGGAGTTGTGCTGACGGTGGCCCGAAGTGTTGCGCCACCATCCGTCGTTGGTGATGATAAAGAGGAAATTAGCCCCCGCCCCGGTTACATAGTCGGTCACATACTCACCAAACACCGACTCCCAGCAGATCACCGGTCCAACCCGGGTACCGTCCTGCGGTGAAATAAAAGCGTCACGGAAGGCCTGTGTGCCGTGGCTGCGCATGGTACCCCCCAGCCTGATGGTCAGTTTACTCAGGAAACCCAGCATGTTTGCATAGGGCATCTTCTCCACACCGGTAACCTGCATGGACTTGTGGTAGAGCTGGATCCTGCTGGTCTGATCCAGCTGGAAGGCGCTGTTATAGCTGTCGTAGCGGTACTTCCCCTGGTTAATGGGATGGCTCGTGGAGGTGTACTCCGACGGTTCGGTATAGAGCTTGTAGGTGGTGGCACCCATCACCAGCTTGGCCCGGGGAAACCTGCTCAGGAAATCATAAAGTTTCAGGATTTCCGGGTTCGTATGCATGGTGGCATGCCATACACTCTGGTTAAGAAAGGTCTCCGGACCCACAATATACTCGGTATCTGGGGTCACCAGCGAGTCGGCCAGGTGAAGCAGGATTGCCGTCTGTTCCTCCTGGGGGATCTCGTTAAATTTCTGATAGGGGTCAATATTGGGTTGAAGTACCACTATCTCGTAAGGTTCATCCTTCTCTTCATAGGTGAGATACCTGGTTACAGAGATCATTAGCGGAATCAGGAAGAAAGCCAGGACCCAGCTGATCCGGTTTCGGTTGGCCGCAAAGCTCCGGTTCCTGATCCAGCCCCTGATCAGTTTGAAAAGCAGGATGTTCATCACCAGCGCCCACAGGGATCCGCCCAGGGCGCCTGTGATTTCGTACCACTGGATCAGGATCACATCATGGGCAAACCCGTTCCCCAGAATCAGCCAGGGGAAGTTAATCTGGGCCCTCAGGTAGAGGAACTCGAAGGTGAGCCAGAAAATCACCAGGGAGGCATACCCCAGCCTGTCGCCAAGTCTTCGCCGGGTATAGTGAAATACCCGGAAGGTAAGCGCCATATAACCTCCGTTCACAATAACCGATGCCACAATCCCGATCCAGGTGGCAAAATAGACCCAATAGGTAGTGAGGGTAACAAACACGCCGAAGGTGAGCAGTGCGTACCAGGTGACGGAGCCCCCTCCCTTCACCTTTTGTTCGCGTTTGCGCATGGACAGATCCTCCTCTATAAAGAGCAGGGGAATAAATGCAACCAGCATAAACAGTCCGGTTCCCCGGTTGAAGAAGGGGATGGAGAACAGTAATGCTGAGAGCAGGGCCAGCCCGATCCGGTGGATTCGTTTCATCATTCTCAAAGATAAGAGATTTCTTAGTTTCATTCGATAGCTTATCTTTGCAGAAAATTACCAACTTGAAACTGATTGAGACCGATGAATTCGTGAAGGCCGCCAGGCTGGGCCGCATTGGCGGGGCGAGTGCCGCGCGCATCCTGATGACAGCCCTGCGCATCAGCAAGATCAACAAGCTATACGAGGAGATCAACCACCTGAGGGGCATGGAGTTTGTCGATGCCCTCATCAACCGGTTACAACTTGATTTCGAGGTGAATGAGGAGGAGTTGAAGAAAATTCCCCGGGAGGGGGCCTTCATTACCGTATCCAACCATCCTTTTGGGGGCATCGACGGGATGCTGCTGGTAAAGATCATGGAGCACCACCGGCCCGATATCAAGGTGATGTCCAATTTTATCCTCAATAAACTTGAGCCGGTATCGGAGTATATGCTTCCTGTGAATCCTTTTGAAAGAAGGAAAGATGCAGCCTCCAGCCTGGGGGGGGTGAAGGCAGCCCTGGAGCAGCTGAGCAGGGGTGGAGTACTGGGTATTTTCCCCGCCGGGGAGGTATCGAGTTACAACGAGGACAACTACGGGATCAGCGACCGGGAGTGGCAGTTCCCTGCCATGAAGATGATCAAGAAGGCCAGGGTTCCCGTGGTTCCCATCTACTTCCAGGGTTCCAACTCCAGGATCTTCCATCTGCTGGGACTGATCCACCCCTCCCTGCGCACCATACGCCTTCCTGCCGAAGTATTTAACAAAAAACACAAGAAGATCCGCATCCGGGTGGGAACCCCCATTTCAGTGAAGGAGCAGGATGCCTTTACCGATGTGAGTACCTTCGGGCGATACCTCAGGGCCCGCACCTATGCCCTGGGATCGGTGCTGGAGGTGAAGAAATTTTTCCGTCCGCGCATCAGCCGTGCACATAAACCCGAACCCATCGCACCACCGGTCAGCCAGGATCTCATTATATGCGAGGTGGAGAAGATCAGGGAGGAGTATACCCTCTTTACCAGCGACCAGTTTGATGTTTTCTGTACGCCCAGTATTGAAATCCCCCATATTATGAATGAACTGGGACGGCTCAGGGAGATTACCTTCAGGGGTGTGGGGGAGGGGACCAACCGCTCCATGGACCTGGATGAATATGACCTTTATTACAACCAGCTGTTTGTATGGGACCGCAATGAAAAAAAGATCGTGGGGGCTTACCGGGTGGGGAAGGGGCAGGAGATCCTGAGAAGGTACGGGATCAATGGTTTCTACCTTCAGAGCCTCTTCCGCATGAGCCGCAGGTTTATGCCTGTCCTGAGGCAGGCGCTGGAGCTGGGCCGCTCCTTTGTGGTGGAGGAGTACCAGCGAAGACCCATGCCGCTGTTTCTGCTCTGGAAGGGGATCCTCTATTTTATGCTCAAGCACACCGAGTACCGTTACCTGATCGGACCTGTAAGCATCAGCAACAACTTCTCGCAGTTTTCCAGGGGACTGATTATGCAGTATATCAAGGAGCATCACTACGACAGGAAACTGGCCCGTTCCATCAGGCCCCGCACCCGCTACAATGTTCCCGGGTACAATGTGGACGAGGAGATCATCCTGGAGACCACCGGCGATCTGAACCAGTTCGACCGCTTCATCAAGGAGGTGGAGCCGAACGACTATACCATGCCGATCCTGCTCAAGCGCTACCTGAAGCTCAATGGCAAAATCATTGGATTCAACCTCGATCCCAAGTTCAATGATGCGTTGGACGGACTGCTGGTACTGGATCTTTACGACGTGCCCATGGAGACCATTGCCTCCCTTTCAAAGGAGATCAACGACGACTCCATACTGGAGCGGTTCGTATCCGGACGCAGTGGAGTTTAGATTGGTTCTACCCCGGTTTTTTCAGTTATTTGCAGCTTCAATTCAATCATCCTGATATGCACAACCTCCTGATCACCCTGGCCATGGCAGTGGCCCTTTCGGCATGTGCCGGAACAGAGTCCGGTCTTAAAAAAAAGGCTGACCGGATCCATGATGCAGCTTTAACAGTCGATTCACATACAGATACACCTCTTCTGCTTACCCATGAGGGGTTCAGTTTCATGGTGAAGAACGATCCGCGGCGCAGCAAGATAGATCTGCCAAGGATGAAAGAGGGGGGGCTCGACGGCATTTGGTTTGGGGTATATGTGGGACAGGGTCAGCGGACCCCCGTGGGGAACCGCGCTGCCCTGGAGGAGGCCACGATGATCTGTGATACGGTCGATGCACTGGTGAGCCGCCATCCCGGCGAACTGGAGATTGCCACCAGGGCCACCGACCTGAAACGGATCGCCCGAAAGGGAAAGCGGGCCATCTACCTGGGTATGGAGAATGGCTATCCGCTGGGCAACGAACTGGGATTGCTGGATACCTTTTATAACCGGGGCATCAGGTATATAACTCTGGTCCACTCCTATAACAACGATATTTGTGACTCCTCCACCGATACTGCAGAGTATGGCGGTCTCTCCCCCTTCGGGGAAGAGTTGGTGGCCCGGATGAACGACCTGGGGATCATGGTAGATATCTCCCATGCGTCGGACGAAACTTTAATGGATGTGATCGCTCTGAGCAGGGCTCCGGTCATCGCCTCACACTCGTGTGCCAGGGCACTTTGCGACAATCCCCGAAACCTCTCCGATGAACTGCTGCTGAAGCTGAAGGAGAATGGTGGGGTGATCCAGATGTGCATCCTGAGCGCCTACCTGAAGACCCCGTTGCCCAACCCCCTCAGGGATTCGGCACGGGAGGCTGTAAGGGAAAAACATGGCAACTATTATGAGCTGGACGTTGCCGGAAGAGAGGCTTTTCTGGTGGACTGGTTTGCGGTGGATGAGAGCTACCCCAGGGAACTGGCCACCGTGAAGGATGCGGTCGACCACATCGACCACGTGGTGGAACTGATCGGGATCGACCACATTGGGATCGGAACCGATTTTGACGGGGGAGGAGCGCTGGAGGACTGCTTCGATGTAAGCCAGATGGGCAATATCACCCTGGAACTGGTCAGACGGGGCTACACCCCGAAAGAGATTAAAAAGATCTGGGGTGGAAACCTCACCCGCGTCCTCACGGAGGTGGAAGCTGCTGCCATATAAATGATCCGGAAGCTTGCTTTGGTCATACTGGTACTGCTCCTGGCTGCCGGAAGCTGCCGGAAGGCGGGAACCTGGCTGGTGAAATCGGATGAACCGGAACATGCCGATGCCATGCTTATGCTTATGGGGACCATTTCAGACCGGGTTTTACAGATAGCAGATCTCTACCACGGCAATATGGCGGGAGAGGTATGGATCGTTGAGGAGGGGACGGGCGCCATGAGAACACTCGAAGAGAGAGGTGCCCGTATACTAAGCAATACAGTACAGGTACAAAACGCCCTGATCTCCCTGGGCATTCCCTCAGACAGCATTGTGATTCTACCCGGTGGTGCCACCTCCACCCGGATGGAGGCAGAAATAGTCAGGGATTACCTGGCTACCCGGACAGACACAGACACCCTTCTTGTGGTCTCTTCATCGCCGCATACCCGGCGGGCTTATATGATTTTCAGGGCAGCATTTCAAAGTGTTGGACAGCCGATTGTAGTCCAATGCAGTCCGAGCCCCTACACCACCTTTAATGCCCAGAAGTGGTGGAGAAGCAGGGACGACATCCAGGATGTAGTCCTGGAGTATATGAAGCTGGTGAATTTTATTTTGTTTGAGAAAAGGGATCTGAGAAAAAATCCCTCTTAAAATCTTGCTGCAACCTTGTTCCAGTCAATGACGTTCCAGAAGGCTGCAATGTAATCGGGCCTGCGGTTCTGGTACTGGAGGTAGTAGGCATGTTCCCACACATCGATATTGAGCAGCGGGGTACCCTTCACCTCGGCAACATCCATCAAAGGATTGTCCTGGTTGGGGGTAGAGGTGACTGCCAGGGTGCCATCGGTCTTTTTTACAAGCCAGGCCCAGCCGGATCCGAAACGGGTTGCTGCAGCCGTGCTGAACAGTTTCTTAAACTCTTCAAACGATCCGAATGCATCGTTGATGCGCTTCAGCAGGGCACCGGTTGGCTCTCCTCCCGTGTTGGGTCCCATGATGGACCAGTAAATGTTGTGGTTGTAAAATCCTCCGCCGTTATTTCTGATGGCGGGTGAATAGCCGGAAACTTTTGCAAAAATCTCCTCGGCAGTTTTTTCCTGAAGTCCGGCAGCCTCCACGGCAGTGTTGAAATTAGTGGTATAGGCAGCATGGTGCTTGCTGTGGTGGATTTCCATGGTCCGTGCGTCGATATACGGTTCCAGTGCATTGTAATCGTAACTCAGATCGGGTAATTGAAATGACATCTTATCAGGGTTTTAAATATTGTTAAACCATCAATTTATACTCATTATAAATAACATATGTATTTTCATTTTGTTCACCGACCGGCGGGAAATAGGGATTCCCTTTATTGCTGTTGTGCAACACCCGCTTATCGTTCCCTTTTATCCCGAACATGATATAAGACAGCGTTTTTCGTGATTCTTTTACTTTTTTTTGCAGTCGTTGTGCTGTATAATATGTGGCAACAGTGTTGGTTAGCACCTATATTTGAGTGCTTAAACTTCAAATCATAAAGAATAAAAGGTATGCCAAAGGGATTTTTTAACGTTCCGGTGCCGGTGAATGAGCGCGTTCGGAACTATGCGCCAGGGACTCATGAACGTGAAACGCTTAAAAGGGAGATTGAAAAACTCAGATCACAGGTCATGGATATTCCCATGGTGATCGGTGGAAAAGAGGTGAGAACAGGAAGCCTTGTCCCCATCCATCCGCCCCATGAGCGGAAACACCTGCTGGGCCATTTTCACAAGGGCGACGCAAGTCATGTTCAGATGGCCATAAAAGCTGCACTGGCGGCCAAGGAGAAATGGACTGCCCTCGGATGGGAGCACCGTGCCTCCATCTTTCTGAAAGCAGCGGAGCTTATTGCGGGACCCTATGGAGATACCATCAATGCAGCTACCATGCTGGGCCAGTCGAAAAATGTGATGCAGGCTGAGATCGACAGTGCCTGTGAGATGGCCGATTTCCTTCGCTTCAACGTGAAGTACATGACCGATATCTACCAGCAGCAGCCCAACTCCGTAGAAGGAATATGGAACCGCGTTGAACAACGGCCTCTGGAGGGATTTGTATTTGCACTCACTCCCTTCAATTTCACATCCATCGCAGGCAACCTGCCCACGGCACCGGCGATCATGGGAAATACCGTGGTGTGGAAGTGTGCCAACACCCAGGTCTATTCGGCCAAAGTGCTGATGGATGCTTTTGTGGAAGCCGGTGTCCCGGCCGGTGTGATCAACCTGGTTTTTGTCTCGGGACCCGTAGCAGGGAAGGAGATATTCTCCCATCCCGAATTTGCAGGGATCCACTTCACAGGCTCCACAGAGGTATTCCAGCACATGTGGAAGACCATTGGTGCCAATATTGAAAAGTACAAATCCTACCCGCGCATTGTGGGAGAGACCGGGGGGAAAGATTTTATCTTCGCTCATCCCACGGCCGACCTGAAAGCACTGGTGGTAGCCATGGTCAGAGGCGCATTCGAGTTCCAGGGTCAGAAATGTTCGGCCGCTTCCAGGGCCTACATCCCTGAAAGTATGTGGCCCGAGGTCAGAGCGCACATGGAGGTGATGATGAAGGGGATCAAGATGGGCCCGCCGGAGGATTTCAGTAATTTCTTCAATGCAGTGATCGACGAAGTAGCCTTCGACAAGCTGGCCGGATTCATCGACAGGGCGAAGAAAGATGCAGATGCCGAGGTGATCATCGGCGGCGGCTATGACAAATCGGTGGGGTATTTCATTGAACCCACCGTGATCCTGACCACCAATCCCCGTTACATCACAATGGAAGAGGAGCTTTTTGGTCCCATACTCACCCTCTATGTTTACAGGGACGATCAGCTGAAGGAAACCATTGACGTATTAAACGATACCTCCATGTATGCCCTTACGGGAGCCATTTTTTCACAGGACCGGTATGCCATCGAGTGGCTGACCGAAAAGCTCTCCAACTGCGCGGGAAACTTCTACATCAACGACAAGCCCACCGGGGCGGTGGTTGGACAGCAGCCCTTCGGAGGGGCCCGCGGATCGGGAACCAACGACAAGGCCGGCTCCATGATCAACCTGCTGCGCTGGGTTTCACCACGCACCATTAAGGAGAACTTTGTTCCGCCCAAAGACTACAGGTATCCGTTTATGGAAGAAGATTAGCAGCCTTCGCTCCAATACCTGAAAAAATGTTGATAGTCTCTCTTCCTGACAGGGAAGGGAGACCTTTTTTTTGAATACTTTTACGGGGTGAAGGAATTCCTGATTAAAATATGGCCCTACGCGAAGAATAAATATATTCTTACCATATCGGTATTTGCCATCTGGATTCTCTTCTTCGACCAGTACAACATGGTCGACCGCATCAAGATGTCCAGGGAGATCAGGCAGCTGGAAGAGGACAGGGAGTACTACCTGGAGGAGATCCAGAAGGATTCCATCCGGTTTCAGGAGCTCACCACCGACCAGGACAACCTGGAGAAGTACGCCCGCGAACAGTTTCTTATGAAAAAGAAGAACGAGGATGTTTTCCTGGTGATGGAAGAAAAGGAGTAGGCGCGCGCTCGTCCCCTTAATGCGTGGCTGCAATCTTTTTCATGATATCGAGTATCATTACTGTGCTTTTGCGGTCCGATCCATAGGGTAGGGCACACTCAATTCCTTCCAACAGGTCTTCTCTTGAAAGAAAGTTCGTGAATTCTTTTTTCAGGAATACTTTAATATCCTGGTCAGATTCTTCTATTCTTGGAACGAGGTCCGAGTTATTTTCGAGAAGGTAAATAATATCTTCAAAATCAAGACTTTGCCTCAAATCATCACCTCCTCTGTTTTTTAGTGCTTCAATTTTTGACGCCAGGAAATATTCAACCTGAAATATATTGATATTTAATTCACTTGACATTGGTTGTGTTTTCTTATTTCCCATCCCAGCTAAATACCATTTGTTTCATTGAGATCTCCTAAACCTTCAGCAATTATTTTAATTGCTGCTGAATGTGAGTTAATCATTCCGTAATCGTTTGTTCAGCTCATTAATTGCGATTTGTACCTCTCTCGCCCTGCCAATCCTGATTGTGTCTACAATTACCATAAATTCGTAGAAAGCGGGATCATTGAGAGATGCTGTTGGGATGGTTTTATATAAAGGTTCTATGCCCTGCCCCCTGGTCATTCCATGTGGATCCCGCCATACATATGAGTAGTCACTTTGTGATATAATTTCCTTAATGGGGGAGGCTGAATGGGCTGTTGGGATTCCCCTTACAATTGCCCCTGGTTGGGCCGGAAACACATATTTCAAACCATAGATTAGAAACTCTGACAGGGCATTGATATGCACTTCCTTTTTTTCAGAATCAATCAGTTTTGAGATTTTACATCTGTTCAAAGCCTCGGATACTTCCGATGGGCTAATCTTCAGTTCATAGGCCAGATCAATATTTCTCCAGATATTGTTTTTGAATGTAATTATCTTCAGGAGTATTGCTATATCCTGGGGTCTCATTCCCAGATGTTGTTTCATGGCGTTTCTTTTATAATTAATTTTAGATTCGCGATTCGCGAAACGCAAATATCAAATATATAAAGAATTTTTGAAAATAATAATTTAATGGCCCTGATTTAACGCTCTCTGTTCCTGAATATTTCCAGCAATTCCCTGTTTGAGTGCCCCAGCTCAAGGGAAAGGAACCGGCGGGCCGCATCTCCGGTCTCCACATCGGGATAGCCATGGTCCCTTGCATAATGGAGGAACTTCATGATCCGGAACATATGGAACCAGCGCCAGAAGCGCTTTCGGAATGCCTCAATTGATCCACAGTTTTCCCGGATCTCGGAAAGGGACTCCCGGAAACCCTGAAGGGAGAGGAAATCCATAAGCACCCCGGGTAAATCACCCAGGGCAGCCAGGCCGGAATCATCGGTGGGATGGTCTGAACGGAGAGGCTCCCGGTAGAGCGCGTCAATCCCCGAAAAGAGCTCCCGCAACATCCCGAAAGGTTCCGGGTGATAGGTTTTAAGCGGCGGAATGGCTCCTGACGGATCTGCATCCCGGATCAACTGTTGCACGGCGCGCCCGGTTCCAAAGGGAACCCGGTCCGAAGGCCTGGGGGAAGGAACCACCCTGGTGGCGTTGCACTCGGACCAGTTGCCGCGCTGTGCCACCTTCTGGATGAAGTAGAAATCCTCACCCCCCTTCCGGCGGTTCATCCCGCCCTCCATACAGTATATACCGGCCCGGACCGCAAAAGCCGAACCCACCGTCTGATAGGCATGGGGGTAACCGGTTGAGCGCACCGCCGCAAGGTAGTAGCGCAGGTGTAGTTCATACCGGGTGATGGCATCGTACACCCCGGGGGGAAATTCTTTCCCTTCCAGGGGATGTTCAAAACAGATGGAGCAGCCATCCGGTCCGTCGTTGCTGCCTGTTGAAAAGTGGGAGAGCAGCGCCCGGAGGTAGTTGGGGTCCACCTGCGCATCGGCATCCAAGGAGGCGATGATGCCCCGGGGGTTGCCCGCAACACTCAGACGTCTCACCGCCTCATCCATCAGGATCTTCCGGGCCATGCCCACACCGGCCTCCTTTCTCCCGAAGGAGTGATCCAGCCAGATGTGAAAATCCATCCAGGGGTGGTGATGGGTGGCAATCCACTCCCTGGCCCGGGAGAGGGTCGAAAGATTTTGCTCAACCACGGCGGGGGTGGCCGAAGCCGCAGCATTGACCAGGATCAGGACCTCGGTCCGGATGGGTGCTGCGGCCATAAACAGTGAATCCAGGCATTTTTCGAGCCCGGATTCGTTGGTTACCGGTATGGCAACCATGATTTTAAGATCGGAATGTGGATCGGTTTGGATAATCGCTTCCCGCAAACCAGCCTTCAGCAGGTATGCATCGGCGAAACCCATTTAGTCCGTTTCGGTTCCCGTAATATAGGTTTGATTCAGTCCGGCTACCACCTGGCTGGTGA
>JAWOHR010000051.1:0-4765 GCA_046485075.1 Bacteroidales bacterium | reverse complement strand
AATAATATTTTTAAAATTAATGCTGCACCACCCAGCTGTGAATACCCGGATCACCTGAGTACAAATGCCATCAGGGTGGCTGATTATGGTGAGGCACTGGGGTCGCCCAGGGGATGTTTCGGGAACAGGATTTACAATAATAAATTTTATATCAGGGGAAAGAAATTCAAAGAATATCCCGATTATATTCCCATGGCTTCTGCTTTTTTCTTCAGCACGAGTGCCGGGGAGAATTATATATTCGGGAACGAAATATTTATCGAACAGGAGGATCCTGATACCGATGCGGAGGCATATGCTTTTTATATCGGTAATGCCCTGGGTGGACAGTTGTATAATAACCATATTACCACCAATGTTACCCCCATTTGGGTTGCCTGCGGATATGGCAGCGCTACTGGAACCTTAATAACCGGGAATACAATCAAAAAGTCTCCGGATGCCAAAACGGATTTTCAACCGGTGCGCATGGGTTGGATTGAACGGGAGGATTGCCTGGCTAAAAATA
This sequence comes from Bacteroidales bacterium, assembly GCA_046485075.1. Taxonomy (GTDB): domain Bacteria; phylum Bacteroidota; class Bacteroidia; order Bacteroidales. The sequence continues at coordinate 4,257 of JAWOHR010000051.1, read as the reverse complement.
TTGAATTCAAATCCAATGTGTTCAGCGGATTGGATTTTGGAATTGAGGCCACCGATCAGCACCATTCATATGCGGTTTACTGGACACTGGAGGTGAAGGTGCTCGATAAAAGTGGAGAAGAAGTGCAAGGTGCTGAGGTCAGGATTTTGGATCACAATGGTTTAGAAGTGCTGAACCGGACCACCGGTGACAGCGGAGCCATCCGTGTTGAGTTGCCTGAATATTCCGTGGACGGGGAGTCAGTGGCCTGGTTCTCACCCTATACGGTCATTGTAAATAAGAAAAAACAGGAAGTAACCCTGAACGCCAACCAGGAAATCAGCATCACCACAAGATGAAAAGAACCATGGTTTATCGGCTTTCACTATTGCTGATTTCGGGCCTGGCACCGATCGGGATCTCAGGACAGTCCCTTTCCTGGAGTGACGATTTCGAACTGGTGGAGATAAGATCGGCGATGGACGGGGCTCTTCAAAAGGCTTATCTCTATCGCTCCACATCGGCCGATCCGGCTCCCCTGATTGTGAGTTTGCATACCTGGAGCGGCGATTTTACCCAGGAAGATCCATTATCAGGGTTATGCAGATCCATGAACCTGAATTATATACATCCTGATTTTCGCGGAGCAAACAACACCATCCACGCCTGTTGCAGCGACCTGGCCATTCATGACATCGATGAGTCAATTACCTATGCCATTGAAAATGCCCGTGTGGATCCTTCCAGGATTTATATTATCGGACAAAGCGGAGGCGGCTATGCCACGCTCGCTGCCTTCATGAAATCAACACACAGGATCAGAAAGTTCTCCGCCTGGGTACCCATCTCTGACCTGGTTTCCTGGTACCGGGAAAGCCTGATCATGGGAAACAGGTATGCCGAAGATATTCTCAATTGTACCGGATCAAAAGAGAGCATCTTGAACCTCGATGTGGCGAGAGAGAAATCCCCCATCTTCTGGGAAACCCCTGCCGGAAAACTGGATTCTTCGAAACTCTTTATCTATACCGGGATCTACGACGGGATCCAGGGAAGCGTACCCATCACCCAATCCATCAATTTTTATAACAAAGTGCTGACAGACTTATCTGTAAAGGATCCTTCGAAATTTGTTTCCGATCATGAAAAATTGCAACTTCTTGAATTCCGGGAGAGATTGGGCGAATTTGGAAAGATTGGAGACCGGGAGGTGTTCCTGAAAAAGGAGTATCAAAATCTGAAACTGGTTATTTTCCAGGGGAATCATGAAATGCTGGCCGAATACGCACTCAACGAACTATTAGCAGAGACACCATGAAATATCTGACCTTACTTGCCCTGATTATTCTGGCAGCCTGTAACCGGGGACCTGAATATGATCTGATCATCCGGGACGGGATCATCATGGATGGATCCGGGTCATCTTCCTATGTGGGCGACCTGGCCATCCAGGGTGACACCATTGCCGCCATGGGGAATCTGAAGTCGGCCCGTGGGAAATCAGAACTGGATGCCGGCAGGCTGGTTATTGCTCCCGGATTTATTAATATGCTGAGCTGGGCAGGTGAGTCGCTGATTGCAGATGGCCATTCGCAAAGTGACATCCGGCAGGGAGTGACCCTCGAAGTGATGGGGGAGGGATGGTCGGGGGGACCTTTGAATCCCGGCATGAAGCAGGAGCAGAGGGATCGCCAGGGCAACATCAAATATGAAATTGAATGGACGACATTGGGGGAATACCTTGAATTTCTCGAGAATAAAGGGGTTTCATGCAATATCGCCTCGTTTGTGGGGGCCACCTCCATCCGGATTCATGCCCTTGGATATGAAAACAGGCCGCCCACCCCGGCAGAAATGGATCAGATGAAGAGGCTTGTGAAAGAGGCGATGGAAGAGGGAGCGGTGGGCATCAGTTCGGCCTTGATCTATGCACCTGCTTTTTTTGCCAGCACAGGGGAGTTAACCGAATTATGCAAGGTCGTGGCAGAATACGATGGTTTATATATTTCCCATATCAGAAGCGAGGGAGACCATTTATTGGAAGGGATAGGGGAGGTTATTGAAATTGCAGAAAAAGCGGGCATTGATGCCGAGATTTATCATCTGAAGGCTGCCGGTACAGGGAATTGGAGTAAAATGGACCTGGTTATTGCCAAAATAGACTCGGCCAGACAGGCTGGCCTGACAATTACTGCAAATATGTATAACTATACAGCAGCCGGAACCGGGCTCTATGCCTGCATGCCGAAATGGGTACAGGAAGGCGGGCATGATGCATGGGTGGAACGATTGAAGGATCCCGGGCTCAGGGAGAGGCTTTTGAAAGAGATCTCCTTACCCGGGGAAGATTGGGAGAACTTCTTTCAAATGTCGGGATCCCCCGAAAATATCATCCTCTCGGGATTCAGGAATGACTCTTTAAAGTATCTGACCGGAAGGACCCTTGCCGAGGTCGCACAAATGAGGAACGTATCTCCGGCTGAAACCATCATCGATCTGGTTATCCAGGATGACAGCCGGGTGGATGCAATCTTCTTTCTGATGTCTGAAGAGAACATTAAAAAACAGGTTGCCCTTCCCTGGGTAAGCTTTGGATCCGACGAACAATCCCTGGCCCCGGAGGGCGTATTTCTGAAAACCAATCCGCACCCTCGCGCTTATGGCAATTTCTCCAGGTTGCTGGGAAAATATGTCAGGGATGAAAATGTCATTTCCCTGGAAGAGGCCATCCGTAAACTGACCCATCTCCCTGCCGGGAATCTGAAGATACACAACCGGGGTCTGTTAAAAACAGGTTACTATGCCGATATTGTTCTCTTTGATCCCCGGGAAATTTCAGACCATGCCACTTTCGAAGCACCGCACCAGTATGCAACGGGGGTAAGGCATGTATTTGTAAACGGACAACAGGTGCTGAAGGATGGGGATCATACAGGTGCCACGCCGGGCCGGATCGTCAGGGGTGCAGGCTATTTGAAAAATCAGACTATAGCTGATGAACGCTAAGGAGAGGTTTATTACAGCACTTGGAAGAGGGAAGGCCGACCGGCTGCCGGTAACCACTCATCATGTGATGCCATCCTTTCTGGAGAGTCACCTGGATGGTATTTCCAATGATGACTTTTTTAATGCGTTTGGCCTCGATCCCATTCAGTGGGTGATGGCTTACCGTTATTCCCCGGAAAGGGGGGAATATTTTGACCCGGGTCATACCGAAATGGGATTTCTGGAAGCCCGCAGGGTTTGCTCGGACCAATGGCGCATCATCCTTGAGCCCATGGATTCGGCCGGGTATACCACGCAGAGATTCCGTATCGTCACCCCCAAGGGGAGCCTTTCGATGGTTTTGCAATCCAATGAACATACCACATGGCTTGCCGAGCACCTGGTAAAGGAGAAAGCAGACATAGATCTGATCGCAAAATACATGACCTTTCCCTTATGTAATGTAGAAGAGGTAAATGAAGCCGCTGAGGCATACGGAAACAGGGGTTTGATCAGGGGACATATCCCGGCCTTTGAAGGATTCGGCCAACCTGGTTGCTGGCAGGATGCAGCCTGCCTGTTCGGGGCTGAAAAACTCATCATCGCCGTTTTGGAAGACCCGGTTTGGGTCCATGAGTTTCTGGGGATCCTTATGCGAAGAAAGAAAACCTACATTGAATCGCTGAAGGGAGCAAAATACGACCTGCTTGAGCTGGGGGGTGGAGATGCCTCAACGACAGTGATCTCACCTGATATTTTTAATGAATTTGTGGCACCTTATGATTCCCGGTTAATAGAGGCTGCCCATGAAGCCGGTCAGAGAATAGTCTACCATACCTGTGGAGGAATGATGCCCATTCTCGAGGACATTGCAGCCATGGGACCCGATGCCATGGAGACTTTTACTCCGCTGGCCATGGGAGGTGATGTGAATCTGAAGGAGGCAAAAAAGCGAATAGGCAACAGGGTATGTATGATTGGTGGCTTCGATCAATTTCACTTTTTTAAAGGCTGCACGGAGGAGCAAACCCGAAAAGAAGTGAGGCGGTGCTTCGAAGAAGCCGGTGAAGGGGGTGGGTATATCCTTTCACCCTCCGACCATTTTTTCGAAGCTGATTTGCACTTGTTGAGCGCTTTTGCGGATGAAGCCGTAAAATGTTATTATTGATTTATTGGAGTGCTTTCAGATATTGGACGATGGGTTCAGGTTCACCTTCGGTAAAAAGAATCAGGCCTTCTGCACAGGCCTCTTCACCGGGCTTCAAAGTTCCAAAATAGGGGTCTGCATGGATA
>JAWOHR010000198.1:0-13807 GCA_046485075.1 Bacteroidales bacterium | reverse complement strand
ACCGCTCCGTTCCATACCGGCGACAGTCTCACGACCCTGCAGGCCAACTATGACGGGAATGAGTCACCATGCGGGCGAAAGAAGGGGCTGTATCGACAGCGCACAATGCTGGGAGCCGGCGAAGTCGGCTATCACATCGCCAGCCGTCTGGCGGTGGAAAACAAGGACGTGGTGGTCATCGACAGAAATCCGGAGGCCCTGCGCCGATTCCTTGATAAAAGTATGGGCATTGGCAATGAGTCGTGGCAGGGAGGCTTCAGGAGTGAACTGAATAAGCATCCTCCCCAGCTGAGCGGTCCAGCCCGCAAAGATCAGGACAGAGAAAAATTTGATCATCAGAAAGGCCAGGGCCACCTTCCTGGCTTCCTGCCTGGCCTTCATGCTGGAAAGAAGCGCAGTAACTGTTGTGCCCAGGTTGGAGCCGAGAAGAAGGGGTATGGATGCATCCATGGAAAGCAGCCCCTGCGAAGCCAGGACAATCATAATCCCCACAAAGGCTGAGCTGGACTGAATCAGGGCGGTAAAAACAGCCCCCACAAGGATTCCCAGGAAGGGATTTTCAAGCCTCAGCAGCAGGTCAATAAAGGGAGACCATTCGCGCAGGGGGGCCATGGCATCGGACATGATGCTCATGCCAAAAAAAAGGACCCCGAAGCCAAAGAGGGAGTTACCCACCGATTTGAATGCTTCCTTCCGCGAAAAGATTTGCAGGAAATAGCCCGCAGCCACCAGCAGCAGACTGTATTCCGTGATCTTAAAGGCAATAATTTGTGCGGTGATGGTGGTACCTATGGCCGCCCCAAGCAATACCGGGATCGTCTGCCGAAACCTGATCAGTCCCGCATTTACGAAGGAAACCAACATGACAGAGGTGGCCGAACTGCTTTGGATGATAGCGGTAACCACGGTTCCGATACCCACTCCAACCACGCGGTTCCGGGTTACATGTTCCAGGATGGAACGCATCCGTTCACCGGCCGATTGCTGTAAACCATCGCTCATGGTATTCATCCCGAAAAGAAAGAGCCCGAGTCCGCCGAAAAGCCCGATGATCAGCATCCAGACCCAGTTCCTTTTACTGGCTTTTGCCGTGAAGACCACCTCGTTATCGGGAAATCCCTCCTCTGTCCGGCAGGATACCCGGTAGAGACCAGGCTGTGAACCCAGGGTCAGCCCGGTGGAGGCCAGGCCCGTAGAGTCGGTCAGGACCAGGCTTTCCGTGAGGATGGCCCCTTCGGCCTGATCGGGCCGGGCTATGATGCGGAAGGCCACCTGTAAGCCCACCAGGGGACCTCCAATGCTGTCACTAACCCTTACTGCAACCGGTGTGCGCAAGGCCGTGCCGCAAATTCCCGACCGGAGACCTGCGCTCTCCTCGTCCAGTTCAATCCGGGGTTTCGTCCTTTCCACGTATAAACACGTAGAATCCTGTGCCCGAAGCCCGGGTAATATCAACAGGAGAAGTGCCAGGTATGCCAGAGTTTTTCGCATTACTCCCAGAGTCAATTATATATCAGAAATATAATCATTCTCAGAAAAGCTTATGAGCTGACTTTTGCACACATGCTCTTACGTAAATAACGTAATATATTTTACATATTTCTATTTACGTTTATTGCGGAATATATTTTATTTATATATATTTACGTAAATTACGTAAATGAACCCCTTTCTGTTAAAAGGATATATAAGCCCGAAATACTTCTGTGACAGGGAGATGGAGACTGAAAAAATTATCACTTCCATCAAGAACCAGCAGGATATTACCATCTTTGCCATCAGAAGAATAGGCAAATCGGCACTTATTCACCATATCTTCGATCATTTCAAAAAGAGTTATGATTGCATCTATGTTGATCTCTGGGGTACTACTTCTCTTTACGGTTTTATCAATGAGGCAGCCAATGCTGTAATCCAAAGCACCATCTTTTCAAAAAGAAGTTTAAGCGAAAAACTGACAGGCTTTATCAGATCCATTGGCGCATCCTTAAGCATTGGCAATGATGGACGACCCTCCGTTGATATTATCTACCATGACCGTAACCAGGTATTTAACCGGCTTGAAGAGATATTTCAGTTCCTTGAAGAGAATTCATCACCTGTAATCATTGCCTTTGATGAATTCCAGGAGATCAAAAAATATACCGACAGTATGCCCCTGGAGGCAAAACTCAGAAGCCTTGTACAGAGATATCATAACATCAGGTTCATTTTCAGTGGTAGTGAGCAACATCTGATTGCTGATATATTTTCATCCATCGACAAACCCTTCTATCAATCTACGAGGATGATAGAACTGAAGAAAATCGACACCACGCAATACCATCAGTTTATCACAACGCATTTCCACACAGGAAATAAATCGATTTCGGACGCACTGGTTTCTCATATTCTGACACTATGCCATGGTCATACCTATTACATTCAGGCCATTTGCAATCTCATCTATTCACAGAAAAAACCACCCGAAACCACAAACGAGTTCGAAAAGATCTATCTCGATTTTATTTCAGAAAAGCAGGTATTCTATGCCGAGTTACCCAACCGCCTCACCAGGCACCAGTTCAGCACTACAAAAGCCATTGCATGCTTGGGAAAGGTAGAAGGCGTGACCACCGGTGATTTTATGGCCAGGGCCGAAATCGGCAGTCCGGGTACCATGCAGTCTGTAATCACAGCTTTAATGGAGAAACAGGTTATTATCAGGGAAGGAACTGAATACCGCCTTTACGATGTATTCCTTGAACACTTCCTCAGGTACTTCGGGTAAAAGTAAAACGATCTTTCAGGTGAAATACTTTTCTATTAATGAAAGCAATATGGTTTTATTGATGGGTTTTGCAATATAATCGTTGCACCCGGCTTCAATAGCCTTTTCCCTGTCCCCCGATAATCCATAAGCAGTCTGAGCAATGATCACAACTTCTTTGTTAAACTGCCTGATCTGGCGCGTAGCTTCGTATCCGTTCAAGCCGGGCATCTTAATATCCATCAATATTAAATCAATGTCAGTTCTGTTCCGGAGAATTTCAACAGCTTCAAATCCGGTACCGGCCATAATCACTTCATGGCTAAGCCCGCGGATCATTATCGAAATCAGTTTTCCCGAAGTTTCATCGTCTTCGGCAATAAGTATGATTAGTCCCGAAAAATCTGTTTTAACCTGATTCCCGGCATCTTCTGCCGGAACCATACCTCTACCTGTTGGATCAGCATGATAAGGCAATGTGAAATAGAACTCAGAGCCAATATCCTCTTCACTTTTGACCCAGATTTTTCCACCCATCATTTCAACATACGACTTCGCTATGGTTAATCCCAGCCCTGCTCCCTGCCTTGCCATTTTATCAGGAATATCAGCCTGTATAAATCGCTCAAATATAGCTTCCTGGCGGTCATTGGGAATCCCCGTGCCAGTGTCTTTTATGTAGAATAATAATTCCATGGAATGGGCCGGCGAGCCGGTCAGGGAATATCCGAATTCAATCGTGCCCTTTTCGGTATATTTTACTGCATTTTTTACCAGGTTGGCAAGGATGGCATATAACTTTTCGTGATCGGTTTTAATGATTGCTTCTTCTGATACCAATGCATTTTTGTAGCTAAACGCTACCCCTTTGGCCTCAGTCTCAGGCTTAAAGAGAGAGTAAATAAATTCGATCTGCTCGTTTATATTCGTCTCCTTTATTTCAATATTCATCAGCCCCGCTTCTATTTTCGAAATATCTATAATATCATTGATGATGTTCAGCATACGTTTTCCACTTTCCCCGATGATGTCGATATACTCCTGTTGTTTAGCACCGGTCAGACCGGGCGTTTTAAGTAATTCGGAAAAACCCAGAATTCCATTCATCGGTGTGCGGATTTCATGGCTCATATTGGCGAGAAAGGCCGTTTTAAGCCGATCGCTTTCCTCGGCATGTTCTTTGGCTATAATCAGTTCATTGGTGCGCTCATTTACAGTTTTTTCGAGGTTCTTGTTACTATATTCCACAAGTGATTTTTCAAGGTCCAGTTCCAGGTTGAGAGTGTAATTGCGTCGCGTATAATACTCAATATTGTAAGCGGCAAACATCCCTATAATATTTGCGCTTATAAAAAAGAAATTTGTGCTGATGATCATCAGGTTGGAGGGATGAGCATAAAATATTACCCCCAGATTATAAATCAGCAATATGATCCAGCCTGCAACGGAAGCCAGGAAAAAACGGAGTTTAATAAAAAAATAGCCTGCCGAAAAGATCAGCATCATCCCGGCATAATAAACATAATTTTCAGGCACAAGCATAATCATAATACTGATGCCCGAACCTCCAATGATTAAACTGAAAAACACCAGCCATTGCCAGACTTTACGAAATGCTTTGGTGAAGGACAATAAAAATACCGCTGATAGGATTGGAACAACAATCATATAGCGGATGATGTGGAATAGATCCGAATATTCCGGAAGCATAAGTGGATCGAGGAAGCCAAATATGCCATAAAGGAGTGTTACCAGTACAAAAGAGACTCTGAATTGATAAAGAGAGTCAACAAAGTATCTTTCCAGGAACAACTTTTCCTCTTTCTCAGGAAAGGCCAGGGTGATCTTATTATATACAAAAGCAGTCATGAAGCGATTATCACGCCAAGGTAAAAAATTTTGTGTACTAAAAATTGGAGGAGCTTTTGCAACCATTTTCTGAATCCATTAGATTATAATAAATATATTGTGCCGGAAATATGATCCACTGAACTAATACCTGATGATAAAAATGTCAAAATATATAACCCTCACACTTATTTTGTTGCTGGCCTTAAAAACAGTCAGCAGTCAGCCTGTTCAGATAACAGTGTATGCCGATTCAGGAAAACGAATGGTATCACCCTTAATTTTTGGAAAAAACAACGTATTACCCAGCACATTTTTGAACGACGGTTCAGATGCCGAAGTCACCAGGGCATTAGAAGCTGGTGCCCGTTTGGTACGACAAAGCGGAGGGAATAACAGTACAAAATACAACTGGAGGCTTAAACTTTCGAGCCACCCCGACTGGTACAATAATGTTTATGCAAACAACTGGGATGCAGCAGCAAAAAATCTTACGGATAAAATGCCCGGCACCCAGGGAATGTGGTCGTTTCAACTGCTGGGGAAAGTTGCTGCCAATAAAAATAATAATTTTCCCGACTGGGATTACAACCAATCACAATGGTGGGAAGGTGTCAACCAGAATCTTGCCGGGGGTGGTGTTCCGGATCCGGCGGGAGGAAGCAAAGCCCTGGTGGAAGGAGATCCCGGATTGTACCTGACGGACTGGCCGGCCGATTCAACCGTGGCCATACTTGACCACTGGTTTGGCCCCGGAGGGCTTGGGTACGATTCTGTATACTACCGTTACTGGAACATGGACAATGAACCCGAGATATGGGTGGGTACCCATGATGATGTGATGCAGGAGCAAATACCTGCAGAGGAATTTATGCAGCTCTATTTCAACGTGGCAAAAGCGGCCCGAGCCAAATTTCCCGGGATTAAACTGGTTGGCCCGGTGCCTGCCAACGAATGGCAATGGTACAGGTACGGAAGTGATGGCATTTCATATAACGGGAAGAAATATTGCTGGCTTGAGTATTTCATTCTGAGAATTGCAGAGGAGGAGAAAGCAAGTGGTGTAAAATTACTCGATGTGCTGGATATTCATTACTATCCGGGTTCGTCCGATGCCCAGCAGCTGGTCCAGTATCACCGGGTATTTTTTGATCGCGATTACGTATATCCGGAAGCAAATGGGGTGAAGACAGTAACCGGCGGCTGGAACAGCAGTATCAACAAAGAGTATATTTTTGGACGCTGCTCCGACTGGCTTACCAAATACATGGGAGCCGGCCATGGTGTAACCTTTGGAGTAACCGAATCGGGTCTGAATTCGGGCGATGCCAATGTTCAGGCTTCATTTTACGCTTCGGTCATGGGTGAATTCATGAAAAACGGGGTGGAAATTTTTACACCCTGGAGCTGGAAGCCGGGAATGTGGGAAACCCTGCACCTTTTCAGCCGGTACAGTGAGGAGTTTATATTTGAAGCTGAATCGGAAGACGAAACTTATGTTTCGGCCTACCCCACCGTGAACGCAACCTCCGACTCCATGACCATTTTTCTGATCAACCGCCACACCACTGATACGAAGGATATTCAGATTGATTTTCACAATTTTACCGTAAAGGATGAGCCGGTGCAGCTGTATACGCTGTCAGAATTGCCTTCAAATGAAACTTTTGTTTCACACACTGAGAATGCACTGAAATCAAAATCAGTGGATTTATCCGATATTCCGGTCTCGGTTCAGCTGGAGCCACTTTCGGTAAATGCACTGGTTTTAAGAGGTGAATTAACGCTGGCAACCGAAATGATACCGGTTCAGACAGGGTTTGAAGTTTTTCCAAATCCAAGCAGCGGAATGCTCGGTATCGGGTTCAACCTGGGACAAACGGGTCTGGTTCATATCGATCTGTATCATGGAAACGGGCAAAAATTAGCCACCCTTTCCCATGCGCAATCCATTGCCGGTTTCAACCATTTCGAAGCCAATTTGTCGGAATATCCTTCAGGGTTTTATTGGATAACCGTTCGTTCCGATCAGTGGGTTGAAACCAGGAAATTCATACTGAACAAATAATTGATTATGGTTGGCGCCTGGCTTCTATCTGATTGCCCCGAATGGTGAACCTGAAAGTTTCCGCAGGTGAGGAACCGTCGCCGCCGAACTCGAAAGTGCCCGGCCATCCCTTTGCAATAAAAGAAGTCCGGGAAACCGGGTAAATTCTGCTCCATTCCACAAGCGGTGCATCAAGCCATGCATCATATGTTTCCGACACATCCTCAATCGTCAAAAAGTTTCCGCCGTCATAGCGCAATGTATAGGTTTGGTCTCCATCCACATAGGTTCCCGCGAGACGCTCGAAATTCTCAGGCGCAAGTTCGATGGCAGGGTCCAGCACAAACCGCAGACCTTCGATATAGGCGGTTGGCTGGATGGTGCCGTGATTACCGTTTATGGTATATAACTCGCCGAACTTCAGGCTGGGGTAATTGCGCGATTTGAATTTTTCTGCAAATTTCTTCGCACCTATGGTCAGGTGATCGTTTTCGCCCGATGCCAGGAAAAGCTTAACCGGAAAATCGGTATGCGTTGTGGCATAATCCTCCTCGAATTGCATGATTTCATCACTTACAGCCGGGGCGGATGCGATATAATTCCCGAAGGTCTCCGGCGCATTCAGCAGCATATAGAGGGTAAAATGGCCCCCCAGGGAGTGGCCGAAGAGCGTACGGTCTTTCCCGGATGTCCGGTAATGATCCTCCACGAAGGGGATCAGCTCATTCTGGAAAAACTTCACGAAATCCGCCGCACGTTCCCGGGTGCGGAAATCCCTTGCACGATAATTTTCCTTGCCGGGAGGATAGGCTACTGATATGGTAATATGTTCCCTGACCATATTACCCCAGACCAGTGATCCGTATGGCTCTGCGGAGAAACCGAAATACTGGTTGCCGTCGATGATGTACAGGGCCGGGTAGATTTGGTCGGGATTTTCTTTGTAACCCCCAGGAAGGGTAACATATACACCATACTCGTAATCCATGAACTTTGAGTAGAGCGTACGTTCTTCGGTGTTGGGAATACGAACCTGCGGGTAGCTCTCTGACTGGGCAAATACTGAAACGGATAAAAGCAACATGACAGCGGCACAAATCATGCCTTTGATTCTGATTTTCATCCCACTATTATTTATAATTTACAAACTCCTCCTGGGCTTTTCTCGAGGTAGCTGCTGATACTGCATCCACACTTTCATCAATATTCCCTATTCGCAGGACAACCACAGCCTTATAGCCCTGTGGGACCTGGAACAGCTCTTTGTTTGAATTGATATTTCCGATGGGATTGCCATAGATGCGTGCTCCAAGCCCAAGGCCATGTGCAGCCACAAACATGCTCTCAGTGGCCAGACCGCAGTCGAAATCGGGAGTGCCTCCATCTTCCGACTCAATCCCTGAAACAATCACCAGCACATTCCCTGGCACGATATTATTGATCATCTCCTTCATCGTGGCTTCGTCTTTTATTACAGTGAATTTCCATGGCTGGTTATTCCTTGAACTGGGAGCCTTGATGCCGCATTTCAGAATGAGATCGAGCTGCGTGTCAGTGACAGGTTCTGATGTAAATGCCTTCTCGGAATAACCGGAAAGGATCTCATCGATTACACAATTTTCATAGATCTGACCATGCAATTCTGCAATGGTAAAAACAACAACAACGAGCAATGATAACCTGATTTTCATATTCTATCCATTTAAAAGGTTTGTACTGGCTGAGACTATAAAATTAACAAAATGAGGATCGGTTCCTTAACTTTGGTTATATTGAAAATGATTGAAACGAATCAAAATGAAACAAATTCTTACAGAAACCGACCGCGCCCTGCTTGACAAGAGGATCGCTGAAACTGAAAAGCAGACAAGGGCCCAGATAGTCCTTGCATCGGTCACGCGGAGCGACAGTTATGCTGAAATTCCGTGGAAAGCCTTCGCCCTCGGAGCCTCGGTTGCAAGCCTGGGTACGATTTGCATGGATCTGTTTGTACTGAGCTGGCTGACAGAAACCCTGATACTCTTCTCGGTTGCCGTCATTCTTGCAACCGGGTCTGTATTCGCACTCCTTTCGGTATTATTTCCGCGATTTGCCACCCTGTTTCTCTCGCCCCAGCGCAAAGAGACTGAAACCATGCAATACGCCGAATCGCTCTTCCTCTCCCGTGAACTTTTTTCCACGAAAGAGCGCAGGGGGATTCTTCTCCTGGTAAGTCAGTTCGAAAGGCAGGTGGTTATCCTCCCCGACCAAGGTGTCAGAAAACTGCTGGGCAATGAGGTCCTGAAGGATGTGATAACAAATATGACCAAACACCTCAGGAAAAATGATTTAAGGCAGGCCCTGGAGACAGGTCTTGACGGGATCCAAACTGCTCTTGGGTCCCCAGTAAAGGGTTGGACAGATAAAAATGAACTAACCGACGAAATTATCGAGGAGGAAGGTTTATGAAAAAGTTATCTTTCTTGTTTCTGCTCATTGCCCTGCTTGCAACGGTTAGCGTGGCCAGGTGTGCTGAAGTCCCTTATTTAACAGGCAGGGTGAATGACTACGCCCAGATTCTTTCGGAGCATGCGAGAGACTTGTTGAGCGAGAATCTGAAAGCGCATGAAGAGAGGACAACCAACCAGGTGGTTATTCTGACCATGCCTTCAATTCAGGGGGAGAGCATCGAGGATTATTCAAACGTGGTATTCAACGAATGGAAATTGGGTCAGCAGGATACGGATAACGGTATACTCATTGTTGTTGTACCCGGTGAAAAACAGATGAGGATAGAGGTGGGCTACGGCCTGGAAGGTACAATGACGGATTTACTGACCAGCCGCATCATACGAGAGATCATGACTCCCAGGTTCAGGGAAGGAGATTTTGATGGAGGCATTACCGAGGGTGCGCTGGCCATCATCAATGTTCTGGAAGGCCAGGAACTCGCAGAAACGGCTGATTTTGATGAATCATCCGATTCCCCTTCATTATCAGGTTTTTCAGATCTTGAAAGTCCGGATATGTCTTTGGGCGCACGTATCCTGATGGGTGCATTTATTTTCGGTATCATAGGCTTATTCACGGTAATGGGCCTCCTTACCCCAGGTTTTGGATGGTTCCTCTATTTCTTCCTGATACCCTTTTGGGCGATGTTCCCTATCATTGTTTTGGGCTCAAAGGTTACACTGGTCGTTTTTCTTATCTATCTCATTGGGTACCCGGCAGCGAAATTGTACATGCAAACCACGCCATGGTATAAAAAGGCAAAAAAAGATCTGCGGACCAAAGGAAAAGCTTCCATCGGAGGCTTTTCCTTTTCATCGGGAGGTTCCGGCAGATCGTGGAGTTCAGGCAGCAGCAGTTCTTCTGGTGGATTTTCCGGCGGAGGGGGATCATCCGGCGGCGGAGGTTCTTCAGGCCGATGGTAAAACAGTAGAGTAAACCCTCGACAGTGGTAAGTATCGATCGCTCGGCCGATTTCAAAAAATGGCTGAATTCATAGGCCCCCTGACAAAATGCCTGCTTTTTAACCAGGGCACAATAGTTGCCTCACTTCTTCCATACACAACGGAGGAAAGAAGATGACACAGACTACGCGAATATCAACTGAAGAATACATCGGTCAGAACCGGGGCAGGCTCCGGAAAGTGGAAGACGATTCATTCCTGCTGGATGCCTATTCACAGGTGGTGGTATCGACCACAGAAAAAGTAAGTCCGGCGGTAGTAAATATTAAAGTACAGAAAAAGACACGGTCTAGAACCGGGGCAGAGGCCGGTGGATCAGGATTCATCATCTCACCTGAAGGATTCATTGTTACCAACTGTCACGTTGCTGAAAACAGTGAAAGGATTGAAGTCGAGTTACAGGACGGCAGAACATTTGCGACCGACCTGGTCGGACTCGATCCTTACACCGACCTGGCTGTCCTGAAGATCTATACCGATAATCTTCCCTTTATCTCATTCCAGGAAAATCCGGACCTGCGTGTGGGACAATTATCCATTGCCATCGGGAACCCCTTTGGGTTTCAATGCACCGTTACCACAGGTGTGATATCGGCCCTTGGCCGCACACTCCAGTCCAGGTCGGGACGGATGATCGACAATGTAATCCAGACCGATGCGGCCCTTAATCCCGGAAATTCGGGCGGACCACTGGTGGATTCTACCGGAAGGGTCATAGGCGTGAATACGGCGGTCATCCGGGAAGCCCAGGGGATCTGTTTTGCCATAGGAGCAGGAACGGCCGAATATATTGTCGGGAACCTGATCATGCACGGAAGGATCAGAAGAGGCTATCTTGGAATTGCGGGACAGCTCATGCCACTCCCCTTAAGAGTGATCCATTACAATAAGCTGAACGGTATGAATGGCATAAAAGTTGAAAATCTTCATGCAGAGAAACATCTTAATAATCACAAATTGCAAAAAGGCGATATTGTGGTGGAATTCAACCGGTCACCCGTAAACAGCATCGACAGCCTGCAAAGATTTCTCAGCGAAGATACCATTGGTCAGAAAGTATCCCTTGGGATCCTTCGAAAAGGGATAAAGCAGGAAATAGAAGTGGTCCCGGGGGAACTGGTCGATTAACGGGAGTCATACCTGGATCATCGCTGCCAATATCCGGTCCGGTGTCATGGGCAAGGTACAGACCCGTGCACCCACAGCATCGAAAATTGCATTGGCAAGCGCTGCACCCACGGTCGTGATTGCCGGCTCACCGCAACCCTGGGGTGGTACATCCGGATTATCAATCAGCACAATATCAATGGGTGGCGCATCAGAAAATCGTGTAATCTGGTACGAATCAAAGTTTTCCGTCTGAATGTTTCCCCCAATGAATTCAACCTCCTCGGACAATGCAGCGCTTAGCCCCATCGTAATTCCGCCTTCAATCTGAATTCTCGCACCCTGCGGATTTATAATCTCCCCCATGTCCTGTGCACAGACCAGGCGTTCTACTTTTACCATACCAGTCGTTTTATTCACAGATACATGCGCGATGGTTGCCACGTAGCTGTTCAGATAATTAGTACACGAGATACCGTATCCCATGCCGCTGGGACTTTTAATAAATGAATGTCCAAATTTATCCGCAGCTGCCCTGAGCACCCGGATCATACGCTGGTCCGACAAGTTCTTCAACCGGAAGGAGAGCGGATCCATTCCTGCTGCCAGCGCAAGCATATCGGTATGGGATTCCATGGCAAAAACGTTGGTATTGCTTCCGGGGCCCCGCCAGGCACCCGTTCCGAAGGGATGTACGCTACCCGAATTCCGGGTTCTTACACGGAAATGCTCAATGTTGTAAATCGGTTCCGAACTTCGCGAACCGGCAAACAGGATATCACACTCCCAGAATGTAATTTGACCTTCCGCATTTAAGCCGGATTCCAGCTGAACGATAGCCGCCGGACGAAATGCATCATAAAAGAACTCCTCTCTCCTGGTCCATGCAAGTTGTACAGGACGCCCTGTAATTTTCGATAATTTTACAGCCTCGCTGATTTGGTGACCTGATTTTTTACCTCCAAATCCCCCACCCACAAAGGGTGTGATGACACGAACCTTCTCTTCCGGTATCTTCAGGGCCTCTGCTGCAGTTTGGCGTACGCGAAAAGGAGCCTGGGTCGATGCCCAGACCCTCACCTGTTCATCCTCCGTGAGCGCCAGTACTGCATAGGGCTCCATGGGGGCATGGGCAACATAGTGATTATAGAATTCCGATTTAACCCTTGTTTTCGCTGCAGCTTGTCCATCAGCGAGGCTCCCGTTTTCAACATAAATGCTACCGCCGGGTGCAGCATTTAAAAGATATTCAAAAATGGAGCCGTGATCCACTTTTGACTCCGGGATATCCCATTTCGCAGAAATGAGGGAAAGCGCATTTTCGGCCAGCTCCCTCCTTTCATGCAATACGGCAATCAGATCCTCTTCCTGAATTACAACCGCACCGGCAATGCTCCTGGCTTTGGAGACATCGACAGCTGCCAGGGTGGCACCATGGGAGGGCGGCCGAAGGACTTTGGCATACAACATACCCGGGAGGATCACGTCGCCTGTGAATTTCGCTTCGCCGGTCACTTTCAGCCTTGCGTCCGTTCGCATGGTCGGCGTGCCGGAAACTGAATGTTCGGAAATAGGCTTGATGGATACGCCCGATAAATGCCGGTCGATCCGTTTGCCCTTTACCAGCTCCGCATAGGTCACCTTGTTTGCCCCATTCCTCCTGTCGCTCACTACACCTTTTTTAACAAGCAAACGCTCCGATGGTATATTCAGATGTTCTGATGCCATCTGCAGCAATATTGCCCGTGCTTCTGCTCCCGCCAATCGGAGCGGTGGTCCATAATATTTTGTACTGCGTGAACCGGTAGTGCCACTATCCCACGGGCACAGCATGGTATCGCCCATGACCATGTCTATGGAATCAAGCGACACATCAAGCTCTTCGGCCAGCATCTGTGCCATGGATGTAATGATCCCCTGCCCCATCTCAATTTTACTGCAAAACAGAGATACCCGGCCATCCTCACCAATTTTCAGATAGGCATTGAAGTCAGTGGGATAACCGCTGCCTTCCTGTGGCAGGGCAATCGCACCCAAGGATCCCGGTGCAAGGAATATAAAAACGCCATTGCCGGAAATCTTCAGGAAGTCACGCCGGGAAAAGGGCAGACCAGCTTTCTCAATATTTTCGCCATCCTTTAAGTATTGCTCATCATTCATTTCGTCGCTCCTTCTTTAAAGGATAAAGATAAGCCCCCCTGAAGACAATGTCCAGTTTTACGGCCAGCATTTCGGATTAAAAATTGCTATTCTGTCGGCCGCCCGCTGGCAATGTTTTTGCTTCTTTCAATAGATTGCAATGCCAGATAGTTTGTCTGCAATAGCAATGTTATAGAATTTAAATTCCCAAATTAACATTTATCGAATTTGCCCTTTATCTGAAGGACAAATTCACTGATTTGAAAACCACTTATTTTTCGGTTTTTAAAATACGCTTTAAGAAGATTATCCAGATCCTTGTCGACAAAATCCTCTATCAAATCACATTCAGCACAATACAGATGGTGGTGATTTTCCATAATTCCATCATACCGCATCACCCCTTTATCCGTGGTAACTTTCTTTACAAGTTTATTTTCAATCAGTGTTTCGAGCACCTTATAA
>JAWOHR010000100.1:0-14485 GCA_046485075.1 Bacteroidales bacterium | reverse complement strand
AATTACAGTGGAAAGCGGGGTTGTATCGGTAAGTGCAAAGGAGGACAAGGACAAACAGATTATTCTCAGGGCCGGTAACAGCGGAAGCTACAACAGCGAAAGCCATGAGATGTCTCTGGTTCCTGCATATCATCCCAACAACCTCTCATGGAAAACCAGGAATCTCTATTTTGAGGATACCCCTCTCCGCGAAGTGGCCCATCTGATCGGGAAGGTTTACAATGTCAGTGTGGTGATTCCAAATGAAGAGCTGGGCTTATGCCCAATTACTGTTACTTTCAGCGACCAGAGCCTGGAAGCGGTACTCAATGTGCTTGAAAAGACTCTCGATCTTCAAATCTCCCGCTCCGGTGAAAACATCACATTGGACGGAACAGTTTGCATTGAATAGAGTAGCATATGCCGGGAAGAGTTCTGAAAATAGGGGCACTCCTTATCCTGGTGCAGATGATCACCTGCCAGGCACAGGGACAGCAGACCGGGATGGATGCACCCATCACCCTTCATGCAGACTCCATACCCCTGAGGGAGATCCTTGACAGACTGGAGGAGCAGACCGGACTCAGTTTCGCATACTCTAACCGGTTGTTTGATGATCAGGCAGCTATAACGATCCATGTGGAAGGGAGCACTCTTAAACCGGTTCTTGACCTCCTTTTTGCGCGGCAGGAGATCAGGTACGAGGTGATTGAACGACAAATTGTGTTGAAACGGGCCAGGCGTTTAAAGGTGGATGTGGATGTTTCATTCAGTATCCCTGAAGATGAGATGCCTGTCCGTTTTACCATCAGCGGCTATGTGAAGGATGCTTTTACCAGGGAGGTCCTGATCGGTGCGACGGTGACCATTCCGGGCGGTTTGCAGGGGACCATTACAAACGAATACGGTTTCTTTTCACTTACCCTGAAGCAAAGGGTTGATCAACTGATCTGTTCCTTTGTGGGATACACGGCAAGCGTCATCCCGTTGTCCGGACCGGAAAACCAGAGCCTGCACTTCGCCCTGTTGAAGGAGGTTTCCCGCCTGAGTGAAGTGACTGTCTATTCTGATGATGAATCCACTATCATCAGAACTACGGGTAGTTCAGGGCGACAGCTTACTGCGGAAGCTGTGAGCAATATGCCCGCTTTGTTTGGTGAGAAGGATGTGATCAAGTCCCTGGCCGCCATTCCCGGGATCAAGTTTTTCGGGGACGGGTCCACCATTTTCTATGTGAGGGGAGGGGGCAGGGACCAGAACCTGATTACCATCGATGAAGCCCCCATTTACAATCCCACACACCTGCTTGGATTCTTCAGTACCATTGTACCTGATGCCATTAAAGATGTGCAGGTTTACAAGGGTGATTTCCCTGCCAATTACGGGGGGAGACTCTCCAGTCTGATCGATGTCCGCACCAAGGACGGGAATATGAGCCGCTTTGGATTTGACGGCAGTGTGGGCCTGTTGTCATCACGCCTCTCCCTGGAGGGTCCAATCTGGAAGGAGCACATCTCATTTTTCATTTCCGGCAGGAGATCCTATATCACAAAACCCGTCCAGCAATTTAATCCAAGGATCAATGACCTGCACTTCTCCGACCTGCACATAAAGCTGAATTACAACATCAATCATAATAACCGGATCTTTTTCAGCATTTACAACGGGGTGGATAATTTTGAACAACAAAATAACTCTGAACAATCGTCGGGCATCAACTGGAAGAACAGCACCTATACCCTTCGGTGGAACCACCTCTATTCCGAAAAGCTTTTTTCGAACCTGAGTATCCTTGGATCCATGTACGATTACTTCCTGAATTCAGATATTGAGGATCGGGATTACTGGCAATCACATGTGGATAATGTGAGCATCAAATACGATTTCACCTGGTACCATAAACCCTCCTCAACTTTAAGATTTGGTGTACTTTCCGCTGCTCATTTCTATAATCCGGGGAACTACTACCGTGGCGGAATTGAATTTGATCCCGGACTGGACCTCTCGACCAGGCGCTCAAGGGAATTGGCAGCCTATCTTTCCAACCAGTTCGTAATCAATGAGGAATTCTCCATCCGGGCAGGGCTCCGGCTCACAGCCTGGCAGAATTTGGGTCCGGCCACCGAGTATGAAATCGTGAAAAGTACCGGGGGAGATTTCGAAACCGACAGCCTTGCGATTACCGAATATCCTGCCGACAAGGTATATCATACCTCCCTTTCTCTGGATCCACGGCTCTCTCTCCTATACCGCCCTTCCGGGCGCCATATCATAAAGGGGAGCTACAACCGCACCAGTCAGTTCCAGTTCCTGATCACCAACTCCATCAGCCCCTTCACCTCCCTGGAGGTCTGGTTGCCCTCAGGGCCCAACGTCAGACCACAGGTGGCCCACCAGTTTACACTGGGATATACATACAGGTTCGGCATACCCGGAGTAAGTTTCGATATCGAGGGGTATTATAAGGTGATGAACCATATCATCGATTACCGGGATCATGCCCGGATGCTGATGAATCCGCTGGTGGAATATGAACTGCGCTTTGGCACCGGGAAGGCTTATGGTCTGGAGATGATTCTCAGTAAAGATGAAGGAAAGCTTAAAGGCTGGGTCTCTTACACCTACTCCAGGGCCTTTTACCGGGTGGAGGAGATCAATCAGGGAGACCCCTACCCGGCCTATTCCGACAGGCCCCACGATTTTTCAGTCTTCCTCTCATGGACTTTACTTCCGAGACTCACCCTAACAGGAAATTTTACCTATATGACAGGGGCACCCTATACCATGCCCACCGGCTTTTATTATTACGATCTTCACCAGGTACCTGTCTATGCCCTTCGGAACAATAGCAGACTTCCGGATTATCACCGGCTCGACCTGGCCCTGAACTGGAGACTTGGAAAAACAGATCGAAAATTCCGGCATGAATTGATTTTTTCAGTTTACAACCTTTACAACCGGAAGAATCCGGTGGCATTGCATTTCAACAAGATCGAAGATCAAAATGGTAACTTTGTGGTTCCATACGATTTCTATTCCAATCCCCGTTTGGAGTCCACCCATTTTTACCTTTACGGCATTGTACCTTCGGTTTCCTATCATTTTACATTCTGATCCATGAAGTCAAGCCCTCCAAGTATCACCTTCCTTATCCTGACCAGGCTGCTATTGCTTCTACTCCTGCTGTGGATGTGCGGCTCCTGTACCGAGAAAATCGACTGGCAGCTGGAGTACCGGCAGACCGACCTGATGGTGGTGGAGGGGAAGATTACCAGCGAATCAAAACAACATGAGGTGATCCTTAGCTGGCCTGTCTACGAAATGAATACCCCGCCCCAACCGGTGACCGGGGCGATTGTGGAGATCAATGATGCACGGGTGACTCATCCCCTGACGGAAGATCCTACCAGGCCCGGGGTCTATCTGACCGATAGAAATTTTGCCGGGGTGGTGAACAAAGGCTACCAGTTGCGCATCCAGTATGGGGAGAAGCGGATTAACGCCGTGGCCTTTATGAGGGCAGTGGAGCCTTTTCCCAATATGAGGCTCCAAAGGGTTCAGGATGATCCGCCCCTTTACGAAGCATACATCAATGACCAGAACGGCCCGTCCGTCATCCGGATGGAGCTGGACTGGAGTCATGTTCGCGGTTACGATACCCTTCCGGCGCATGAGAACCATGCCCTGATCTATCATTATACTTTAAGTACGGTTGATGTAAACCGTATCTTCAGCCCTGACAGGGAACATGTCTACTTTCCGCCGGGTACCATTGTATACCGTGAAAAGGAGTCTGTATCCCGCGCGTATGAAGAGTTCCTCAGGGGGATGCTCTCGGAAACCGACTGGAGGGGAGGGGTTTTTGATGTCTTACCCGGCAATGCCCGCACCAACCTTAGCGAAGGGGCCATCGGCTTTTTCACCGCAGCCGACGTGATTCGCGATACGGTTGTAATTGAATAGAATCTTCACGGATGCCCTTATTCTAACTTCCGGATAATCGATGCAGGCTCACGAGATAGAAATTTAAAATAGTTCATTACCCAAACTGATCATTTAATCAAAATGTCAATAGTCTTAACAATTATTAACTTGGTGGCACTCCTAGATCGATGAGAGCATTACCCCAAATATGAATAAGATTAACAATTTATATAAGGTAGTAAAACCATTCGAAGTAGAATCTGGATTAATTATGCCATGGTTCAATCAACCAGGATTGGGAATCCAATTTTATTCTCCATTTTTCTCTGCTAGCGATTTACTAGAATTTGGAATAATAATACCATACTAAAACATGGATAAGAGCGATTTAAAAATGCATCTCGATAAGTTAAAAGTTAACCAAGGATACTATTCACTTGATGGAGATATATTACCTGATAGATTAGTACTTTATCAGAATTATAATATGTGGGAAGTATTCTATTTCGACGAAAGAGGAAATAGAAAAGATGAAAGAGTGTTTATGACTGAATCTGATGCCTGTAATTACATTTTAGAGCACTTTAAAAAACAAAAAGAAATAGAAAGGAGATTTAAGTAACATTCTAGATTCGAAATATTAGAGAGGTGATGGTGAAATTGGCTTTATTGGTACTCTTATGTTCTCAATAATCCACTGATCTATGGAACATAATGGTAGCGGTGGAAGTGCGAGTGGAGGTGGATCGAGATTTGATCCGGTGGTTGTTCCCAAACATCAACGCATGTCTGCCCGCATCGAACAAGCAATTATCACGCTGTATTCCCGGGGGATGAGCACCAGAGATATTGAGGCCACTGTCAAGGAGATCTACGAAGTTCAGCTGAGCTTAGAAGGTTTTATTTCATTCCTTTCATACTTCCCGATATCAGTGAGAACATACTGGCTGAATATCACTTCACAATAACCCCCTACCACTACGTTTCAATAATCCTTTGAGATTAAAAAGGAAAAAGAAGATCGAGAGAAAAGAAGAAGAGAAAGGCAGGAAAGACGCTATATGAGAAGATAAGGCGGCGATTGTTATTTGGATGAGGTTGTTTGTGTTGGTAATAAACCTCAGAGTTCGTCTAAGTGGATATTAATCGTTAAATTTGTAGAAAACAGTGTCATGGGAACAGCAGAGCTAAGAAAAGATCTTCACAGTTACATCGATAAGGCGGATGATAAGTTCCTTAGGATGGTTCATGCCATGAGAAGGGAATACGAGGGATCAGATATCGTAGGATATGAACCTGATGGTACTCCTATCACCCAGGAAAATCTGATACAAGAAGTCAAGGAGGCTTCTGTCCAGGTCAAGGCTGGTCATTACACCACCCAGGAGGAGATGGAAAAAAGAGTTGAAGGGTGGTAAAGAAAAAACTTCCTATCCGATGGTCACCAAAGGCTGAGCAGAGGCTCGATGGTATCTACGACTATATAGCCGAGGACTCTGTAAGTGCAGCCAGGAATGTGAAGAAAACCCTGATCCAGTTGGGTGGATCCCTTGGCCACTTCCCTGAAAAATACTCCCGAGAGGAATACCTGGACATGTTGCCAGGGAAATTCCGATCTGTATCCAAATAGCGGTATAAGCTTATCTACGAAGTAACCGATGAATACGTGAACATCCTCACCATCTTCAATTCCGACCAGCACCCATCCAAGATACAGAGCGACATCTAAAGAATCCTACTTCCCGCCCCGCAAACCAGGACTTGTTGCCAAACTGGCATAGTGCGCATTATAGGGCAACGGCTTTTAATGCCACTAGATCCCTACTAAATGTCACTAACCTAGAGAAACATCATCTGTTGGGAATGGTATCACAGAATGTGATACCAGATTTTTTAAATTGAAAAGAAAAGGATAATTTTATGGATAAATATGGATACGTTATGGATATATCCAAAAACATGAAAACCAAGTTAAGCTTCAATAGTGAGGTGTACCAGAAGCTGAGTCAGCAGTTGAGCGTGTTGGATACTTTTAAGGGAAGCTGGAAGGTTAAGGAGAGCCAGCAGGGCCAGTACCTGAAAGAGCTTCGCAAGATAGCTACCATCGAGAGTACCGGCTCTTCGACACGCATCGAGGGGGCTATGCTAACAGATGAAGAAGTGGAGAAACTACTTGCTTCAGTAAAGATCACCCGCTTTGAATCCCGGGATCAGCAGGAAGTAGCAGGTTATTACGATGCCCTGGAGGTGATCCTGGAGAACTATGTTGAAATCGAGATATCGGAGAGATATATGCATCAGTTACATGGGATCCTGCTGAAGCATAGGGACAAGGATCAGTCGCACAAAGGCAAATACAAAACTTCTTCCAACCGGGTGGTGGCCAACTATCCCGATGGCAGCCAGCGTACACTTTTTGATCCCACTCCGCCACATCTGACTCCGGTAGAAATGCCGCAGTTGATCGACTGGCTGAACGAGCGGATCAAGCAGAGTGATATGCACCCGCTGGTTTACATTGCCGGCTTTGTGTATGAGTTCTTATCCATTCACCCTTACAAGGATGGAAATGGCCGCCTGTCCAGGCTTCTTACCACCCTTTTGATGATGAAGCAGGGGTATGAGTTTATCCAATACGTATCCTTCGAGAATATCATTGAATCCAGCAAGGATGATTACTACAGGGTATTGATGGACGGGCAGCAAAACCGCTACAAGGACAACGAAAGAATCAGTGCTTGGGTGTTATATTTTATGCAGTGCCTGATCACTCTAACCGAGCGCCTGGATGCCAAATATGTGACCTACAGCAAGCTTAAGACGGCGCTGAACAAGCGGCAGCAGCAGGTCCTGGACTTTATCCGGGATAATGAGCCTGCCCAGGTGGGTGATATCGAAAAAGCCCTGGGAGATTACTCCCGCAATACCCTGAAGAAAGATTTGGCCTACCTGGTTAAGGAGAAGCTGTTACTGAAGACCGGTGATCGCAAGGGCACCAGGTACCACATCGTGAAAAAGGAAGGTGCCTGATCCCTTCCCCATCGACCCCCGCACTGCATCGAACTCACAATAGAGGAATTGGATAAATGGAGGTACCACTTTGGCACCTCCATTAAAGAAATAGTGGGGTTCAGAGTACCTCATTTTGCTTTTGGCGAATACGGAGTTAATGAGTCCCCCGAAGCAGGGATCCTGGTGGAATGGTTGAAGGGACTGGGCGTTTTCTGGTTGTCTGACTAACTTTTTTCCTTTGTAAGGATCAATATATCAATTCAATAAAAATTATTTCGCATTTTCTTTCATTCATCCGTAGGGGTAGGGGATGGATTTCTGTGTGATATAAGTGAATCAACAAAAATGGAATACAAGAACCATTTAAAATATTCACTTAAAACCAGAAATCATGAAAAAGTTATCTTTCTATTCTTTTATTGCGCTCCTGCTTGGTGCGATTTTTTTCACTGCATGTGATAACTCCTTTAACCAGGGCCCGGAGCTCGAGGAATCGATTCTTCCCGATGAGCTGACCGTGGAAATCCCCACGGCGCTGTCCGCGGATGCTTCCATGTATAAAAGCACCATGGTTGATACCCTGAAAGGGCGTGAGATTTACGGACATTTGCGCTTCTTCATTCACACCGGTGACCATGCCGGCCGCTTAACCCGGCAAGTGATGATGGCCATTAAAAGGTTTAAAATTGACCAGGTAATCAGCCTGACCTATGTAAGTGAGGATGACGGCCGGGTTAAGAACCTGGTGGTGGTTGAAGCTCCCGAGTTTGAGGGTCGTACCTGGGAGTATGGCCTGACCATCACCGATGCAGAATCTGAAGGAAATGAGGATGGCGGAAAAGGAATGCAGGTCTTCTGGAACAAGAGTCCCAAGGAGGGGATAACCATTATCAAGCCCTACAATCTTGATCAGAGCAATGAGAGGGAATTGGCCACAGCAATGTTCCGGATTGACTACAGCGGTGCCGGTGATATGGGCTATGACCGCTATATGATTGTTTCCATTGCCGGATTGCCCGACATAGATCCCCTGCTGGCTCCCTTTGCCATGGATGGCATGAAGATGTTCGTGGGTCAGACGGGCGACCAGGTGGATGTTTACGGGAACTCAAGTCATCCCAATGCCAAGTTTCTCACCGAAAAGGTTGGTTATAACTGGGCTTTTGCGGCTTCCGGTTCAATAAGCGAGGATATTGCAGTGGTTGAACTGGGACTTCCCCTGAGCAGGATCGATTCGGATAAAAGGGAGGTTCTGCTTGAAAGAAACAGCATCTACAATGTCTTGTACAATGAGGTGAAAACCATCTGGCCCCATGCCAGTGATGAGATCCTGAATGCATGGCTTGCCAATACTGAGGCTCCCGGATTCTTTAACAGGCACGGATTCATCCAGGGGGGTGAGGCTCCAGGTGATGAGTTTCTTCCATTTGTAAGGAGGATTTCCGGTCTGACTCCCTACAACCCGGCAGTCATCGCCAGCCTGGAAATCAATTTCCAGTAAGATCAACGGCCCATTCAAAGGAAACTCTATATAGATCTCAGGGGGTGTCTCAAAAGGACATCCCCTTTTAATGCTAAATAAAAGTGACCTTTTCCTTCCAGCGCTCAGAAAGTGATTCCATGGAAGTTTCGTGGGTGATCCCAAGCATATAACCCCCTCCCGATCCGTTTAGTTTCAGGTAGTATTCATTGGAGAGCTGCCCTTCAATCCAGACATCAAGCATTCTTTCCGGAATCATTTGGCGGAAATGGGTAAACTGATAATCAGAAAGGACCCTGATAAGCAGGGCCGGGTCCCCCTCCCTGATGCCCAGCAGAGATTCGATCAGCTTCTGATTGATGACCAGGTATTCATTACGGATGGAAGATGAAAAACCGTTGTCATTCATTCGCTGCAGGAATATTTTCACCAGGGGACCGGTTTCGAAGCGCTCGTCCGAATCAAGAAGGAAAAGGCGGTACCCTCCCCGGATCGTGGAAGGATCGAATTCTTTCTTCTCTATGGTTCCGTTGCTGTTAAAATAAAGCGGGGTTCTTGCATGACACGTGAGGGCATCGACCCCGGAGCTTTTTCCATGGAAATACGATTCGATGACAGCCAGGTCCTCTCTCTGCTGTTCGAGGCTCAATCCTGCCGCTCCGGGGAAAAACAGGTCGTAAACCGCTGCACTGACTGCTCCCGAACTCCCCAGTCCATACCCGGTGGGTATATTCATCTCCAGCCAGAAGTTTTTCAGGTTGGCAGAGAAAAAGTCCAGGTCGGGTTTAACATGGAAAGCTTCCGGTTGGAGCCCCGAAATGTAGTTAAACAGCATCAAAAGGTATTTCTGTGAGATTTCAGCCTCCCTGGTTGCACCTGCAGGGGTATCCCCAATTTCCCTGACCTTCGCATCAAAGCGATAGTAAGGAATGGTAAGTGCACTGCCTCCCACCACAACACCATACTCGCCTGCGAGCATGATTTTTGAGGGATATGGGTCCGGGTGTATCATGGAGTTATCTTTGTTGGACCGGTGCCCATCTGGTCGTGGATCACCTGGTTGTTTTCACAATGGGTCAATAATTGGGATGTAATGAACGCTTTTACGGTTTTTTCATGGACAGCCTCGTAGAGCAGGTGAACATTGGCACCTGCATCGAGGGTAAACCCGACATGATTGTGGCTGGCATTGCGAAAATCCCGTACTTTGCGGATGATCTCCAGGGTTCCCGGTTTCATCAGAATGTATCCCGGTTTACTGGTCATCATCAAGGCATGAAGTGACAGGGCCTCCTCCTCCATCACCTCTATAAATCCTTTCCAGTCACCCCCGGCAAGGATTCCTTTCAGCCTTTCCAGGTTCAGGTGTGCCTGTTGAAACCTGCTTGCAGCATAGGGATTCGTCTCCATCAATTTGTGACCTGCACTGCTTGAAACCTGTTTCTGGTTTGATTCGACGATCAATATGGAATCCCTCATTTCCATGAAGGTGCTGTCAATACCGGTTACCGGGATGGCAAATTCATCCGTCGAACCGGGCCACCCCCCGGCGGCTCCCCATAGTGCGAAATGCGGGATAATGGACCTGCAGGCACTTCCCGATCCCAGCCGGGCCAGGAATGAACCCTTTCTTAAGGAGTTTTCATCCGTAAATCCTGTGATTTCTTCTTCCATGTTAACCAGGCACATGGCCAGTGCGCCCAGGGCCGAAGCACTTGATGCGATTCCCGATGAGTGGGGGAAACTATTCTCCGAGTCAATCTCCAGGTGGGTGTTTGCGAGAAATGGCATAAGGGATTGAATGGCCTCCAGGTATTTTGCAATGCGTTCCTGAAAAGCTGGATGCGCTTTGCCTTCAAACCTGAAAATGATCCCGCTGCGGGTTATGGATGGGTCATAAAGGTATGCAATCCGGGTGGTGGTATAGGCATTTTTGAGGGTCAGGCTCAGGGAAGGGTTCATGGGAATCTGACCGGACTTCTTCCCCCAGTATTTAACAATGGCGATGTTGGACGGACAACTCCATTCCACCTTACCCTCCGAGGTTGGATAAGTTTCTCTAAAATTCCCCTTTTTCATAAACCAGTTCGTTGAAGTTGTAGAGGACCCGGATTCCTTCATTGGCAAGGTAATTCCTGAGTGTTTCAGGGTCGGTTTCCGTGGCGATCATCACAAAATCGCCACCCCAGGCTCCCAGAGATTTGACGCTGCCCTTCAGGGAACTGAACCTGGAGGAGACCCTATCCATTCCCAGAATCCGGGATAGTTCATCCTCATGGGCTTCCATGACCATGCGAAACACATCAAGGTTGGGGGCCTCTATCATTGCCCTGGTGAGCTCACTGAATCGGTAAATGGTTTCAAACCCGGGGTTGATTTTCCGGGCTACTTCCTGAAGGTGGCTGGCAGTGGCCTGCTTTTTACCGAGCCAGGCAAACCACAGATGCTCACTGAAGGAAGGATGAAATGGAATATGCTGGTATTGGGGCAGCTCGTCCCTGAGTTTATAGGTGATCGGTCCGTCGGCCAGGGCACAGGCTACATCATAACCGGATCCTTCGGAAACCATAAAGTGAAGGTCCAGGGGATTCACCTCGGCCCATTCGGCGAGTAGGGAGATGAGGGTCGAACTGCTTCCGAACCCGTAATCGGGAGAGAAATCCAGATTGGTTACCGCATCCTTTCGAAACAGGGATCCCTGGAAGGATGGCATGATTTCAATACAAGCCTGGAGGATCCTTTTCAACCAATTGGACATGTCAGGGTTTGTGGTCTCAATGATCCTGAGTGTTGCAGGATCAAAGGTGGCCCCGAACCACAGTTTCTTATTGAAGTAGGCTTTCCATGAGAAAGATTTATTGTTGTCCGTGTGGGTTATATCAAGTGTTTGTCCCAGGTTTAACGGAACCGCCAGTGCGGTTGCCCCGTGCATCACCATGTACTCGGCGCTGAGTAATAATTTACCATGTGCCTGAAACCGGATCATCATGCGTTGGTTTGATTCCTGAGGGATTGCAGGAAATGCTCAATCCCGGCATGGGAGACGACCCTGCCGGAAAACTCTTTTTTTATAATGGCAATCTCCGGGGGTGAGGCACCCAGTTGCCTCAGGATATTACCCAGGTGCATTTTCATATGCCCCTGCTGGATTCCAGTTGTGATAAGCGAGCTTACCGCACTGAAATTGCTGGCCACTCCGGCCGCGGCAACAATCTGCATCAGCTTTTCGGAAGATGGATTCCCCAGGATCTCCATGGCGATTGCTGCCATGGGGTGTGTGGAAGTAAGTCCCCCTACCGTCCCAAGAGCCAATGGAATCCTTAGGGTCAGCGAGAAACTCTTTTGTGTGCACTCTGAATGTGTGAGACTGCTGTATGATCCATGTGAGGAGGCGTATGCATGACCGCAAGCCTCCACTGCCCTGTAGTCATTGCCTGTAGCCATGATTACTGCATCCATTCCGTTAAAGATACCCTTGTTATGGGTGACTGCACGAAAAGGGTCATGCCGGGCAATCTCCACCGCCCTGGTAAATTTTCTTGCAAATTCCAGACCGCTCATTTCGCTGCTTAACTCATCAAAAGCCGAAGGCTGGCACTCCACCCGGCAGGCAACAAGGCACTGGGGAGTGTAATTGGAAAGGATGGCCATGATCATCTCCGGCGAATGACCCGGAAGGGCTGTTTCGATCAGGGATTTGAACTCCCGGGCAAGGGCCTCCAGTACTGAGTTTATAAAATTGGCTCCCATGGCATCGGCTGTGCGGAAAGTCACAAATAGCTGGAACGCACCCGGAAGATTCTCACTGGTCTCCCTGATCTCCATGGATGCAATACCCCCGCCCCGTTGTTCCATTCGCCCGGTAAGATGACCTACGGAACCAGCCAGGCGATTTTTGATCCGTCCGAATGCCTCAAGAAGCAGATCCTTCCTTCCCCTCCATGTAAAATGAACCTGACCCACCTTCAGGAGACCTTCGATCTCCGCATGAAACCCCCCGTGCATGGCCCAGAATTTGGCGGCATTTGCTGCCGCCGCTACTACAGAACTCTCCTCCACCACCATGGGCAGGGTCAAAAGATCCCCGTTAATCAGGAAATTGGGAGCAAGTCCAAAGGGAAGAAAAAAGTTTGAAACGGTATTCTCACTGATATCGCTGTAGATATCCTGTAACTCGGGATCGGGATGAAGGTGGGAATTCAAGATGGCCATGGCCCGGTCGGACAGGTTTGACCGGGCGTGAAGCCAATCCAGCTTTTCGGTCCGGGAAAGCTTTGAGAACCCGTTGATAATATGAGGTTTTTCCATATTAGTCCCTGATGGAAAGGTATGTATATGCCATCTCCAGCCCTTGAACCTGGGCATGCACAAACTCCCTTAGCTGATCGTAGTCACCCTGTGCATGTTTAAGGAATCCCGAAGCCATTCCGTAGATGGCAGGAAGGCTTGATCTACGGATCAGGTAGTAACCATCCAGGAAATTTTTAATTCCTCCCGAGATAATCAATTCTTTACATTCGGGTGACTCACCGGCAACGATCCGGTTCACCATTTCGACCATGGCAGGCGCGTCTTCCCCGATTTTGGAGAGGGGTTCGAAGAGCGACTGACTGAATGTTTCATCCCTTAACAGCTCTACCCTGGCAAAGTTGGTGCCTCCAAAGGCTGCAAATTCAATAGCCTGGAGAGGCAACCGCAGAAGGGCCCGAAGACTTTCAGGTCCCATTCCCTGTCCCACCTCTTTTACGATCACCGGGTATGAAAACATATCCAGGAACCGTTTAATGGTCTCCAGGGGAGATATCTCCAGGATGTCTCCTTCGGGTTGAAACCACTCCTGCATGGGATTTACATGGATGATGAGCCCGTCGGCCCTGAGTCGTTCCACCAGTTTTACGGCCTTTCCCACCTGCTTCCTTTGAATCATTTCTTCCACCTGTGCAATGCCCAGGTTGGCCCAAAAAGGAAGGTCATTCCCGATGATACTCCGCATATTGAAATCTTCAAAATGGGTGTCGTCCTCAAGAATGATCCGGCAGGAACCCAGTCCCATACCCATCCCAAATTCATTACAGGCTGTGGCAAGGTTCCGGTTAATGGTGCCTGCCTGGCGGGTACCTCCGGTCATGCTGCTGACCCAAACGGGGACTTTTTGTTTTTTTCCCAGGATGGAGACAGGTGCGATACCGCCTTTGGGATGCGCCTTCAACATCGGTTCATAATGAAACCGGGTATCCAGAACGTCCGGTGAGGTCTGTGATTTGAATGCAAGCTCGATGTGGTCCTTCTTTCTTTTCTCCAGGCTCTCCATCTGAATCTGATTTAAATGCCCAGGTGTCGGGCAATCACCATGCGAAGGATCTCAGAGGTACCCTCCCCGATCTCCAGGATACGCTGGTCCCTGTAAAAGCGTTCGATAGCATTCCCCTTCATCAGTCCGTGCGCACCATGGATCTGTAGCGCTTCACTGACCACCTCGCGTGCCATTTCGGAGGTGTAGAGTTTAGCCATGGCGGCCTCCTTTCCAAAAGGTTTATGGTGATCCTTAAGCCAGCAGGCTTTATACAGGAGCGAACGGGCCAGCTCGATCTTCATGGCCATGTCCGCGAATTTGAATGAGTTGACCTGGAATTTTCGGACCGGCTTTCCGAACTGGATGCGGTTTGCAGCATACTCCATGGCCATCTCGAATGCTCCCTGGGCCAGTCCAAGCCCCATGGCTGCGATTGAAAGCCTGCCGCCATCGAGGGTGGCCAGCATAATTTTCGATCCTTTGCCGCGCTCACCGAGCAGATTCTCTTCAGGGACCTCCACATTTTGAAAACGGACGATTCCTGTATCGGCTCCCCTCCACATCATTTTTGAGTGAATGGTTTCAGTGGAATAGCCGGGTGTATCACGGTCCACGAGAATTACAGAGAGCTCTTTTCTTCCCCCGTTTTCTCCTGTTACAGCCTGCACGGTGACTCCGCCCGACATCACCGATGAGATGTTGGTGATAAAGATCTTCTCCCCATTGATGGTCCATTTTCCTTTTCCCGGAACGGCCGTGGTCTCTGTGTTATTTGAATCAGATCCGGCATTGGATTC
>JAWOHR010000095.1:0-31592 GCA_046485075.1 Bacteroidales bacterium | reverse complement strand
TTCCCCCGCCGCCGGCGCACCCTTTGGCCCGCTCGAACAACAGAAACAGGAGATGCAAAAATCCGACGAGGGTTTCATCATCAAAGATGCCGGACTCAATGACATCTTCCAATTCCTCTCCAAGTCTGCCGGACGCCAATAGCGACAAGGATGTGCTGGAAATTTTGGGGTTGGCCGATGAGGTGAAAGTATCAAAAACAGGATTGAAAAAGCTCGTGGGCCGTAAACTCGCTGCACGCGTTTTGAAGAGCTGGATTGAAGATTTCGTGGATGAAGATACCGGTGAGGTGGTCTCCATCAAACGGAACGAGGTTATCATTGATCGGGAGACCGTTCTTGAGAATGACCACATCGATGAGATCATCGATTCAGGTACCAAGACAATCCTGCTGCATAAAGAAATTGCAAATATCAATGACTTTGCCATTATCTACAACACCCTTCAAAAAGACCCGTGTAACTCCGAGAAGGAGGCAGTAATGCACATCTACAGGCAGCTGAGGAACGCCGAGCCACCGGATGAAACCACTGCCAGGGATGTAATTGATAAGCTCTTTTTCTCAGATAAACGCTACGATCTGGGTGAAGTCGGGCGTTACAGGCTCAATAAGAAATTGCAGCTGGATACAGATACCGAGAACAGGGTTCTCACACGTGAGGACATTATTCAGATTATCAAGTACCTCATCGAACTGATTAACTCCAAAACCGATGTGGATGATATCGACCACCTGAGTAACCGGAGGGTTCGTACCGTGGGTGAGCAGTTGATGAATCAGTTCAGCGTTGGGCTGGCCAGGATGGCCCGTACCATTCGCGAGAGGATGAATGTTCGTGACAATGAAGTGTTTACACCAACAGATCTGATCAACTCCAAGACCCTGTCGTCTGTGATCAATTCTTTCTTTGGAACAAACCAGCTGTCGCAGTTCATGGATCAGACCAATCCGCTGGCCGAAATGACCCACAAGCGCCGTATGTCGGCACTGGGACCAGGCGGTCTCTCCAGGGAACGTGCAGGTTTTGAGGTTCGCGACGTTCACTATACGCACTATGGAAGGCTCTGTCCGATTGAGACCCCTGAAGGTCCCAACATCGGATTGATCTCCTCGCTCTGCGTTTTTGCGCGGATCAGTGATCTCGGATTTATCGAGACGCCATACAGGAAGACAGAGAACGGAAAGGTAGATCTTTCCAACAAAGGCATTGTATACCTCAGTGCTGAAGAGGAAGAGGATAAACTGATTGCCCAGGCCAATGCCCCTTTGAATGAGGATGGTACCTTTAAGAACCCTAAGGTAAAGGCCCGGTACGAAGCTGATTACCCTCTGGCGGATAAATTAGATGTGGTACTGATGGACGTGGCACCAAACCAGATCGCCTCCATTGCAGCATCTCTGATACCTTTCCTGGAGCACGACGATGCGAACAGGGCCCTGATGGGATCCAATATGATGCGGCAGGCAGTACCGCTGGTTTATCCCGAAGCCCCCATCGTGGGAACAGGGATTGAAATGAATGTGGTTCGGGACTCCAGGTTGCAGATCAGGGCAGAGGAGACAGGTGTGGTGGAGTTTGTGGATGCCAATGAGATTGTAGTGCGGTATGACCGCAGTGAAGATGAGAGGTTTGTTCGGTTTGACGATGATGTGAAGCGTTATAAACTTCCGAAATTCCGCAAAACCAACCAGAACACCTGTGTGAACCTGACGCCCATTGTAAGAAAGAATCAGAAACTCAAAAAGGGTGATATTCTGACACAGGGCTATGCCACCCAGCAGGGTGAACTGGCTCTTGGAAGAAACCTGATGGTGGCCTTTATGCCCTGGAAGGGATATAATTTTGAGGATGCCATTGTGATTTCTGAGCGTCTCGTAAGGGAGGATGTTTTTACTTCCATTCACGTGGATGAGTACCTGCTTGAGGTGCGCGATACCAAGCGCGGACTGGAAGAGCTGACTTCTGATATTCCCAATGTCAGTGAAGAGGCAACCAAGAACCTGGATGAAAATGGTTTGATCCGGATCGGTGCCGAGGTTTCACCCGGTGACATCCTGATTGGAAAGATCACTCCCAAGGGAGAGTCGGATCCTTCCCCGGAAGAGAAATTGCTGCGGGCAATTTTTGGAGATAAGGCAGGCGATGTGAAGGATGCCTCTCTTAAAGCCGGACCTTCTCTTTATGGTGTGGTCATCGATAAGAAGCTCTTCTCACGAACGGTGAAGGAGCGGAAATCGAGGCCTGCTACCAAGCAGATCCTTGAGAAGATTGATGACACCTATATCAGGGATATTGCAGATATCAAGACCCAGCTGGTTGATAAACTGTTCGAACTTGTCAATGGGAAGACTTCACAGGGAGTGAAGGATTTTCTTAATGTGGACATCATCCCCAAGGGGACCAAGTTTACACAGAAACAACTTCAGGAACTGGATTATTCAAGCGTGAACCCGCTCAGGTGGACCACCGATAAGCACAAAAACGACCTGATCCGTGACCTGCTTCATAACTACGTGATCAAATTCAAGGAGATTGACGGACTCTATAAGCGGAAGAAGCACAGTTTCACCAGTGGTGATGAGCTCCCCACGGGGATCATTCAACTGGCCAAAGTATATGTGGCCAAGAAGCGGAAGATTACTGTGGGTGATAAGATGGCCGGTCGTCACGGAAACAAGGGAATTGTGGCCAAGATTGTTCGCTCGGAAGACATGCCCTTCCTCGAAGACGGGACCCCGGTTGACATTGTACTGAACCCGCTGGGCGTTCCTTCCAGGATGAACCTGGGCCAGATCTACGAAACCGTACTCGGTTGGGCAGGTCTGAAGCTGGGAACCAAGTATGCATCCCCCATTTTTGACGGGGCAAAGATCGAGCAGATCAACGAGATCACTGATGAGGCTGGTATTCCCAGGTACGGGAAGACCTACCTTTATGATGGCGGTACCGGAGAGCGGTTCGACCAGCCTGCCACGGTGGGTGTGATCTATATGCTGAAACTGGGACACATGGTTGAGGATAAGATGCACGCAAGGAGTATTGGACCCTATTCACTGATTACGCAACAACCACTGGGCGGTAAAGCCCAGTTTGGAGGTCAGCGTTTTGGTGAGATGGAGGTCTGGGCCCTTGAAGCTTTTGGCGCTGCAAACATCCTTCAGGAGATCCTGACCGTTAAATCGGACGATGTCATTGGCAGGGCGAAAGCTTATGAAGCCATTGTGAAGGGTGAACCGATGCCCATGCCCGGAATACCCGAATCACTCAACGTACTGCTGCATGAACTGCGCGGACTCGGTCTGAGCGTGAACCTGGTATAATGATCCTGCTACCCGGGCTTCGGCCTGTACAGAACAATTTTAAAAACGAATAAATTTAGATATATGTCATTCAGGAAAGACACCAAAGTAAAGAGCAGTAATTTTACAAAGATCTCCATTGGGCTGGCTTCTCCGGAAGAGATTCTGGAACGCTCCAGTGGAGAGGTCCTCAAGCCTGAAACAATCAATTACCGAACCTATAAACCCGAAAGAGACGGTCTTTTCTGTGAAAGGATCTTTGGTCCGGTAAAGGATTACGAATGCCATTGTGGAAAATACAAGCGGATCCGTTACAAGGGGATTGTTTGTGACCGTTGCGGAGTTGAGGTGACTGAAAAAAAGGTTCGCCGTGAAAGGATGGGTCACATATCCCTGGTGGTACCTGTGGCTCACATCTGGTATTTCAGGTCATTGCCCAATAAAATAGGATACCTGCTGGGGCTTCCCACAAAAAAGCTGGATTCCATTATCTATTATGAAAGGTATGTGGTGATCAACCCGGGATTGAAACAGGCTGATGGAGTCAACTACCTGGATTTCCTTACCGAAGATGAATACCTTGATATCCTGGCCAGTCTTCCCAAGGAGAATCAGCTGCTGGAAGATGATCATCCGGATAAATTCATTGCAGGTATGGGTGCTGAAGGATTGCACCAGTTGCTCTCCAGGATCAATCTCGACGAGCTCTCCTATTCATTAAGGCACAAGGCCGGAACCGAAACCTCCCAGCAGAGAAAGAATGAGGCTTTGAAGCGCCTGCAGGTGGTTGAGGCTTTCCGTGCATCCAAAGGGATCAATCGTCCCGAGTGGATGATTGT
The DNA here is from genome assembly GCA_046485075.1 of Bacteroidales bacterium. Taxonomy (GTDB): domain Bacteria; phylum Bacteroidota; class Bacteroidia; order Bacteroidales. The sequence continues at coordinate 27,454 of JAWOHR010000095.1, read as the reverse complement.
CAGGGTGGTGCCGGTTATTCCGCCTGAGTTGCGGCCACTGGTTCCCCTGGATGGAGGCCGCTTTGCCACCTCCGATCTGAACGACCTCTACCGCAGGGTGATTATCAGGAACAACCGTCTGAAGAGGTTGATAGAGATCAAGGCTCCCGAGGTGATTCTTCGGAATGAAAAGCGAATGTTACAGGAAGCTGTGGACTCGCTGTTCGATAATTCAAGGAAGGCCAACTCGGTGAAGACCGATGCCAACCGTCCGCTGAAATCTCTTTCCGACAGTTTGAAAGGTAAACAGGGAAGGTTCCGCCAGAATCTCCTTGGTAAGCGGGTTGACTACTCCGCCCGTTCGGTGATCGTTGTTGGTCCCGAGCTTCAATTGCACGAGTGTGGTCTTCCCAAAGATATGGCAGCAGAGCTTTACAAACCATTTATCATCCGGAAACTGATTGAGCGTGGTATTGTGAAGACCGTAAAATCGGCCAAGAAAATTGTCGACCGGAAGGATCCGGTTGTCTGGGATATCCTTGAGAATGTATTGAAAGGGCACCCGGTGATGCTGAACCGTGCGCCGACCCTGCACAGGCTTGGTATCCAGGCGTTCCAGCCGAAACTTATTGAAGGGAAAGCCATTCAGCTTCATCCCCTTGTTTGTACAGCGTTCAACGCAGACTTCGACGGTGACCAGATGGCTGTCCATCTTCCCCTGGGAAATGCTGCAGTACTGGAGGCCCAGATTCTGATGCTGGCATCTCATAATATTCTCAACCCTGCCAACGGAGCACCTATTACTGTTCCTTCCCAGGATATGGTACTTGGTCTGTACTACATCACCAAGGCAAAGCGTAACATGGATGATGAGATTGTAAGGGGCGAAGGGATGACCTTCTACTCTTCCGAAGAGGTAATCATTGCCTACAACGAAAAGATCATTGACCTCCATGCAGTCATTAAGGTAAGAGTACCCAAGCTTGCTGGTAAAAAGGGTGAGACCGAAGTGATTGAAACCACAGTGGGGCGTGTTTTATTCAATGAATTTGTGCCGAAGGAGATTGGTTTCATCAACGAACTTCTGACCAAGAAATCGCTGCGCGAAATCATTGGTCATGTTCTAAAGGTTACCGGTACCGCCAAGACCGCCAGGTTCCTTGACGATATCAAGAGCCTTGGATATGGCATGGCCTTCAAGGGAGGACTCTCTTTTAACCTGGATGATGTAATCATTCCCGCTGAAAAGGATATTTTCGTGAAGGACGGGTATGCACAGGTGGATGAGGTGGTCGGAAGTTATAACATGGGTGTGATCACTAACAATGAGCGGTACAACCAGATCATTGATATCTGGACACATACCAATGCACGCCTGACCCAGACGCTGATGAAGCAGCTGAGCTCTGACAAACAGGGATTCAATCCTGTATATATGATGCTTGACTCGGGTGCGAGGGGCTCCAAGGAGCAGATCCGGCAGCTCTCCGGTATGAGGGGACTGATGGCCAAGCCGCAGAAGTCCGGTTCAACCGGTTCCGAGATTATTGAAAACCCGATCCTATCCAACTTTAAGGAAGGATTGTCGGTACTTGAATACTTCATCTCCACCCACGGTGCGCGTAAAGGTCTCGCAGATACAGCTCTGAAGACTGCTGACGCCGGATACCTGACCCGCCGTCTGGTGGATGTTTCCCAGGATGTGATCATCCAGGAGCCCGACTGCGGTACGTTGCGCGGACTGGTTGCCTCGGCGATCAAGAAGAGTGAGGAGGTGGTTGAAACACTGTACGAAAGGATACTTGGACGTACAACGGTACATGATGTGTATCATCCGCTTACGGGGGATCTGATCATTGAATCGGGCGAGGAGATTACCGAGGACATCGCCAAGGTGATTGAAGATTCGCCCATCGAACAGCTGGAGATACGTTCGGTACTGACCTGTGAATCCAAAAAGGGTGTCTGTGCCAAGTGCTACGGACGTAACCTGGCCACAGGGAAGATGGTCCAGATGGGAGAAGCCACAGGCGTTATTGCGGCGCAATCCATCGGTGAACCCGGAACACAGCTTACACTGCGAACATTCCACGTGGGTGGTACGGCATCGAACATCACTTCTCAGTCCAACGTGACCTCAAAGTACGATGGAATTGCCGAGATTGAGGAGCTGCGCATCGTTACTTCAACCGATCCTGAGACCGGTAAAAGTGTGGAGATTGTCATCGGACGTCTGGCGGAACTCAGGGTAGTGGATGAAAACACAGGAATCGTCCTGACAACCCATACGATTCCTTATGGTTCCAGGCTCTTTGTGAAAGATGGGGCCAAAGTTTCAAAAGGGGAATTGATTTGCGAATGGGATCCTTATAATGCCTTGATCATTAGCGAAGTGGCCGGTAAGGTCAGTTTTGATAACGTGATTGAGGGGATCACCTACCGTGAGGAGTCTGATGAACAGACCGGCTTCAAGGAAAAGGTGATCATCGAGAGCAGGGACCGTACCAAGAACCCGCTCATCACGATCATTGACAACAAAGCCGAACTGGTCAAAAACTACAACCTACCCGTGGGTGCGCACATCGCGGTAAGCGAGGGCGATAAAGTGAGGGCTGGTGAGATACTGGTGAAAATCCCCAGGGCAGTTGGTAAGTCCGGTGACATCACAGGTGGTCTGCCCAGGGTAACCGAGCTGTTTGAGGCAAGGAACCCCTCCAACCCTGCTGTGGTATCTGAGATTGACGGTGAAGTCGAATTCGGGAAGATCAAGCGTGGTAACCGTGAAATCATCATTACCTCCAAGGCAGGGGAAGTCAAGAAGTACCTGGTTCCTCTTTCCAAGCAGATCCTTGTACAGGAGAACGACTACGTGAGGGCGGGAGTACCCCTCTCAGACGGAGCCATCACCCCGGCCGATATTCTGGCCATCAAAGGACCTACCAAGGTACAGGAGTATATTGTAAACGAGGTTCAGGAGGTTTACAGGATGCAGGGTGTGAAAATCAATGACAAGCACTTCGAGATTATTGTACGCCAGATGATGCGTAAAGTTGAGATCGTGGATCCGGGAGATACCAAATTCCTTGAGAAGCAGGTGGTTGATAAGTGGGAATTCATGAATGAGAATGACTGGATCTATGCCAAAAAGATCGTAGTTGAATCGGGTGATTCCCAGGATTACAAACCCGGCCAGATTATTACTGCCCGTAAACTGAGGGACGACAACTCTGTCCTGAAGCGGAAGGATTTGAGACTGATCGAAGCCAGGGATGCGGTTCCGGCAACCTCTTCACAGGTTCTCCAGGGAATCACCAAAGCAGCGCTGCAGACCAACAGCTTCATATCGGCGGCCTCTTTTCAGGAGACCACTAAAGTGCTCAATGAAGCAGCGATCTTTGGAAAGATTGATATCCTTGATGGTCTGAAAGAGAATGTGATTGTGGGTCACCAGATTCCGGCCGGTACCGGTTCGAGGATCTATGACAACCTGGTGGTCGGGTCAAGGGAGGAGTATGAAAAACTTGTTCCCGGAGCATCTGTGAGAACTTCCGAAGAGATAGAAGTGGTTGATTAACACGGTGATTAACAGCACGTAATCATGGAAGAAAAAGCCAAGAAGAACCAGATCAATATTGAGTTGAAGGAAGATGTAGCCCAGGGTATCTATTCGAACCTGGCCATCATTACCCATTCGTCATCTGAATTTATACTTGATTTTGTAAGGGTGATGCCCGGGATTCCCAAGGCGGAGGTTAAATCGAGGATCATTCTGACCCCCGAGCATGCCAAACGACTGCTCCATGCCCTCGGTGAGAACATCGAGAAGTATGAGAAGATGCACGGGCCTATCAAGAAGATTGACGGACCGGCAGGGATCTCCGGCCCTTTGATCCCGATGAACTTCGGGGGACCGGCCGGACAGGCTTAGAAATTGTTTATATCCTTAGTCAGCATATAAAAAGAGAGCCACCTTTGCCTTGTGCAGAGGTGGCTTTTATCAGGAAGTGCTTTAACAGCGCGACTCATGGAACTGGGAGCGCTACTTTAGATCTAAAATCTTCAGATTATCAAAACCTATCCGGTCGAAACTGCAACCAATGCCAGCAAGGCCACACTGGTAGGTTGCATCGGTGATTTCCTCAACCAGTTTTCCATCAACAAAGGCACTGATTTTATCGGCAATACAGGTAATTTTCAGATTATGCCACGCTGTGCCCGGATTTTGAATTTTACCTTTTGCCAAAATGCGGAGCGGTGTACCAATTTCCCAGTTTCCGTTAGCATACCACCTGAAAGTATAACCTACGGGGAAAGGTTTGCCAAACGCATCCCAGGTGGAGCCATTGTAGCAGCGTGCGGAAACCTGTATAAATATTTTTTGCTGTAATTCGGGATCAGCAAAAACCTGATCGAAAACAACATCACACGAAACTTCCGCATCGTTCCAGTTCATATCGCCTATAACTGAGTAAGCATAAGTGGCTTCCGACCAGTCGATTCCGCGTTTTTCGATTTGCTGACGCAGGATATTTCCACCACCTGAGGTTTGTTCCACTTCGAATGCACCACCTTGATCGCAAAGGTATTTCGGGGTCGATGCCGGTTTATAGGTATCAAAATTTTCGGTGTAAGGAAGCGGAAAGGCTGATTGCACCGGACTACTGTAAACACCTTTCTTTTGCCCCGAAGTTGTGGAAAGCGAATAGATACAATTGGGTTTCAGTTGAATCAAAAACTTACCGTCTTTAAGTGTAAGGTCCTCGCTGCGGACAAATTGTTCAAGCAGATTTGTATGCCAGACCGCGAGCTTTTGCTGGTTAAAAGTGCCGTCAGGAGAAATTTCAAGTGTTTGTTCGGCAGTTGCTTCGGTTGTTTCGATTATGATTGAAACCTGTTTTTTATCGGGCGATGTTAAGGCAACCACACTTCCTCCCGATGGCAGCAACCGGCAGGCGTCAACAATGTAAAACCAACCTGGCTTTACAAACTGGGTGGTATGCGCAACGGCCCATAATTTCTGACCAACTGTGTAAGCGCCCGACCAAGGTGTATTGGCAGTAATTACGCCCGACTGCGGTGCTGGGAGGCAATCGTAATACGAGGTAACAGGGCTCCAGAATTCGGTTTTGGTAAGGTTATAATTGATGAAATTCGTATTGATTTTTTGTGCCCTGAGATGCGTAAGCGGATTCATGGTTGTCCAGTTCCACTCGCCATCTTCCGACGACCACAATCTTTTACCTTCCTTTTTCAATTTAAGCGCCGAAGGAGGAGTAGCTCCATGCGGATAATGAACTCCAATAATATCGATTGCTTTGGCCAATTCGGGGTCTTCTGCCATGGCTTCGGCAATCGACCAGATACGTTCAGGCGGACCGTTTAAATCAGCAGCTACAATTTTTACATAGCTTAGTCCATTTTCATCAAGGGTTTTGCGATACAACTTGATCCATTCAGGGTCAAACTCGCGTTCGTTCCAGATTCCTATGTACTTTATATCGAGGTTGTGAACTTTTTTTGCTCCTTTTATAAACGAAACAAAATAGTCGGCGCCATCTTTCGAATAGAATTTTCCGTCACCCAACCAGCCTGGTGCACCCCATGCCAATCCGTCAAGTATAATATCCGGGTTTCGTTTAACGGCTTCCTTCATTAGCCACCATTCGTAACCGCGATTAAAATTTTCTTCTCCTTTCTTTCGCATATGGCTGGGTTCGGTACCATCGGTTGAGTTGATGTCGCCGCCGATTTCAACCTTCAGGTGCTGGAATCCGGCTCCAAAATCAGGCAGGAACAGATAGTCGAGAATCTGGCTCCGGAACGGTTCAGGATAATCAATCAGCAAGCGTGTTGAGGCTCCGGCACTTACTGCACCAATTCCTTCGAACATATCGGTTTGAGATTGTGGATTTACTGATATTATAATCGGCGGGCTAATTTTCCCCGTTTGTGCTGCTGATGTCCATACTAAGGCCGTGAATATAATGGAAAGCAGAAATTTACAAATCTTCATTTTATTTTTTAAGATTAATAATCAGTTAAATACTCTTTTGCCAGCACAAAAAACACATCAACCGTCCAGGAGTAACCCATATCGCGCATGGGATGCCCGTCAAGAGCGCTGAAATTTTCGGGAAATCCGTATTTCAGACACATTTCGCAATAATTTTTTGCCAGCTCTGTAGCCCATTTCACTTCCCCGCATTTCTTTAAGCCTTCAACCAGAAAGAGATATTGAGGCGACCAGATTGCCCCGCGCCAATAGCCATCTTCAATAAACCACGGACTTTTGGGGTGTTCGCTGGCAGGACCAAATGGTGTTACGATACCACTGTTTTTCAGATCGTATAGAAGTTTTTCCTTTATTTCTTTAGGAAGCCGGCTACCGAGCATTACAGGGGTGTAGTTTACAAACGACTGGCAATCTTTGCAATATTCACCGGTGAATGAGTTCTTAGACACAAAACGTCCGTCAATCCATAAACTATCGCAAAGCAACCAGGTGAGTTTGTCTGCCTTTTCTGTCCATTCTTTGGCTTCACTCTTTTTGCCGAGTATATTTGCAGCCGTTGCCAGATAATCCATCTGAATAATAAGATGAGTGCTTAAATCTGGCGTTTCTGTAGGGTAGCCAACCTGAAAAATAGCGCAGTTGTCGGCGCAGTCGTTCGAGTTATTATATTGCGGAATACCGTTATGATTATTATCCATATAGGTGAGCCAGAAATTGGTGAGTTTTGCAATCTTCTCGTAAACCGAGGCTATTTCATTCTTTGAAAATTTTGTTGAAGATATCTCGTCCATTTTCTGCATGGTAAAACCATAAACCGGGGGCTTAAAGGCAGCATACATCGGGTATTTCTCGGTCAGGAAATCGGGAAGGATTCCAAGTCTGGTTTGGTAATCGAACATTACCAGCAGTTGGTCGAGCGCAAAATGGTGGTCGTTGCAAACGGCCATCGCGCCAAAACAGTTGTCCCACGACCAAATGGCGGTCATGTAATTTTTCGACTGGTACATGCAGGTACGTTTAATCGCAGAACGCGGATTAACCACCGACGACCACTTCAGGTAAGCGCCCAACTCGCGCAACCCGTTAAATTCAGCGGGAATTACAGGGATTTTTTTCTTAAATTCTTCAAGGTTCCGGGTAGCATCGACAACACAATCGTCGAATGGCTTTTCGTATTTTTTCCCATCGTAGGCATCCTGAAACTGCTCGACGGCGATTTCAAAAACTCCCATATTATCAGGTTCAATATCCAGAATAAACTGAGGCCTGTCTGTAATATGTTCGTTTACAAAAGATTTGGCTGCATCACCTTTCATATTTCCCTTAATGCCGTAAATGGAATAGTGCGGCCCCCACATTTTGCACATCCATATCGTCTTCTCATAATTCAGCGGGTAATTTGCTCCACTCCAGCTTTCTATCATCTGCGTGAGTTTCATGGCCAGTCCATCTTTTCCCCTGAATCTGACAATATCAGCTGATTCAAAACAGATCTCAACCTTCCCCGACGGGCTTTTCAGTGTTAATTTAGCCGGAGAGCCTTCCGATTCAAACGGGATAACTACACCCTCTTTTAGAAGTTCAACCTTAAAAACGCCTTTCCAGCCCCACATACGCTCGCCCGAAACATCGTTCAGGAACAATCCTTCCTTACCCGATTTTTCTTCGGTTTTTATCATAAAGGCCATGTAAGAGCCGGCATAAGAAAACGGGTAATTCCGGATATCGAAAACCAAATCAGCAGCCTGCAATTCAGCAGCAAGCGTAATTAAAATCAGTAGTGATGATATTCTTTTAATTTTCATGTTTAGGAAAAACGTTATATTCTGACGAAATTAATAATTCACAACCAGGAAACCGTCAGGTCTGAGAATTTCGAAAGCATACCTGGGATTTATTTCCTTCAAAAGCACTTCATAACTCTGTCCCGGATTAAGGACGGGAATCCCAATCTCAGTTAAAATTCCGTGGACATTGATGTAGCGAAGTCTGTAATTTCTAATCGTGTACGATGGTATCGTGTTCTTAACTTTTATTCCGACAATTACATCGGGTTCACCAGCTTTCTCCACTTTAATAATTTCAACCGGCGATGAAAGCTGTTTAATGATGTAATAGGATGGTTTTGGCTGGTTGTACATATTAGTTACCCCATGCCGGCGGATTTTGAATTTTCCCAATCCTTCTTCTCCCATTTGCGTACGGTAATCGTTTACGCAGAAATAGATATAACCAATAACATAGGGTCTTTTACACCACTCATTGTAATGAAAAATCATTTCATCAACACGGCGGCCATCACCTCCGGTAAAACGCGGTTCGCATAAACCTCCTTCGGTAATAAGCAGCGGCCTGTTTCCAATAGCAGGTTTAATCAGTTCAAAATAGACTGGTAATTCGTCGCGGTGTTTACCATGCCAGGTACCTACATATTCGTTCCAGGTTGGCAAATCGCCAAGTAAAGATTCGTCTTTCTGAAGATTGACAAAAATATTATTGGAAACCACATTGACCATGCGTGAAGAGTCTGCAGCCTTAACAAATGATTTAAGTTTTGTATAGGTTTCCCTGTTATTTCCATTAACCTCGTTACTGAGCCCCCATGCAAATATGGATGGATGGTTATAATGCGCCTCAATGGTCTCTGACAACTGTTCCTTTGCCACTTCAAACAGCTCCGGGTTAAGCGTAGATGGCTCCTGCCACCAGGGTAATTCCTCCTGAACCAGAATACCGTATTCATCCATCAGGTCAAACATGGTTTCGTCCTGCTGCCAATGAAACCGTGTAATCACAACATTAAGGTCCTTCATGGTTTGTACAATCGAATCAAGAAATGCGTGTGGTTCGGCAGCACCGTAATTCGCATTGCTCATGGGCATGTATTCAATTCCGGGCAGGCGGACTGCCTCTCCATTCAAAAAGAGTTTTTCCTCCTTCAATTCAATATTTCTGAAACCAAAGGTTGAAAGGTTGCTGTCGGTGGCAACACCTTTCGATTTAACAACTGATTCGATTTGGTATAAAAAAGGATTGTCGAAATGCCAGGGCACAACTTTGCCGGCTCTGATATTTGTTGTAAACTGTCCCTCTTCCGATTTTAAATCCAGTTCTTTAGTAAAGAGAATTTTTCCTGATTTCTTTTCCCTGAAATTAAAAACGAAGGTGGCTTGGGTTATTTGGTTCTCCCAAAACCTGACAGAAATATTGAAATTACCACTGCTGTCAGCTGCGGACAATTCGGGAGAAATATGTACAAAACGAATAGATGGTTTTCCGGTAATTTGCAATAACACATCGCGCGTAATTCCACCATCATTTGTCCAGTCGAACTTATTATTATACGGTAATGCTTTATCTGAATAATGGTTACTTACCGAAACCACAATCCTGTTTTCGCTGCCATAGTGCAGAAACCTCGAAATATCTATACTGAATGGTGTGTATCCCGAATTCATGTGTTCGCCTGCCTTCACACCGTTCACCCAAATAACAGCATCACGATAGATCGCTTTGAATTTAAGCCTCACTGTTTTGCCTTTCCACTCAGAAGGAACAGATATTTGCTTTTGATACCAGGCCAATCCGACATAGGTTTCAGAACCATTTTCAATATTCCAGGTATGGGGAACTATCACATTGCGTGCGCTTTCAGGCAAAGCATTAAACCAATGCTGACTTTCTCCTGAATTAGCGGGATCAAGGATGAAATTCCAGTTGCCATTAAGCGAAATATCCTGGTGAGGGGAACCGAATACTTTTGTCACAAATAAAACAAACAGTATAATGAATAATTTTTTCATGGAATAGTTTTTAAATGCCTTACCTGAATTCTGCATCTCTTCAAATTTAATCAAAAACTGTTGCAGCATCATTCACCAGACCCGGATCGGCATGGTCCATTTTCTCTCGATATATAGTATTGTCTGGTAGACTGATTCCAGGGGAAATTATTGCTGTAAATGAAGACCTCAACACCCTTATCCTTCTTCATGAATCTGCCTTTTTAGTAAAACCTGAAGTGAACAGAAGGAACCCAAGCAAAAAAAATGAAATTCCCGGATGGTTAGTTTTCAGCTTCATCTGCAATTCGTAAATAGGCTTCACGTGCCAGTTCATACCGTTGCCGGACAAGATTCAAATCCTCCGTGAAGTATTGGCTCCATTCGTTTCCCGGAGAAGTTTTTGCAAGTAAATGATCGATCCATTTTACAAAGTACATCGCGTCTGCTTTACTGGCCCTGACAGGCTTATCCTTAACTGTCAAATAGATAGAGGCTGTGTGTGTCTGATGCCCGCCATCATCCATCCGACGGGCACAAATCCAGCCACTTTCATTGATATCCTGTTCTAATGTAAGAATCACTGGCTCATCTGGATGAACAATCGCTAATTCAGAGGCAATTATTTTTCCGTTATAAACCAATTCCACTCTTCCCGAAAATGCTTCCGTTGCGCTCCATTTAACAGATATTGATACTTTCTCTTTACGGATAAATTTTATTTCATCCCCTGGTGTATATCTATCATTTACTGTCAGTTCAAGAAACTCCCGATGGCCATTCCTGGAAACAACTGTTTTCCCATCCCTTATTCCTTCCACCCATTTTCTATAAGAAAAAGGTGCATCAACATTCACATAAGTCAATAGAGTGCCAAGTGGTTCTCCGGAATTACAGGGGTAATCGGTTCCTGCACACAGGCCCATGCGGATTCCACAATTAAGCATCCTGTAATATGCATTTATTGTAGCGTCTGCATTGTAATTTCCATAATTTTCCGAGATGGAACCATACACGTCTTCGGAGAAAAAGTCACAGGTTCCGAGGATAGCTTCTACGGGATAATCTATTGGAATACAACAATTAAGTTCATTCTGAATGGTGTCGTTCAGATATTCAGTATGGCAAAACCCGACAATGCCATTCTGGTTTCGCCCATATTCCAGGATTTTATACGGTGCTTCTTCCCGGATTTTGTGTGCCTCTGATAATCCCAATAATACAATATGACCTCCAAGAGCCTTGTGTTCAAAAGTTGTTCCGTATGGATCCCAGTGCCATTCTGCTTCGTAATGAATGATTCTGCCGGGCACTGAATACTCATGATTCTCCCCGTTTACTTTCAGTAAATCAGTCTCACTTGGTTTTACTTCAGCATCTCCCATATCGGCCAGTACGCTGATTACAGCAAGGTCATTCACCTCCATCATCTCAATAAACCTTTCTTCCGGAAGGATTCCTTCATCCGGACCTCCGCAATCACGATGCACATGCATGTCACCGGCATACCAGCCGGGAGGTTCAGGTTTTATACGATCTGATACCCCTGTTTGAAATGCACTGGATTCTTCACGTAGCGTAAAGATTGTATTCGCAGGAATGATTGTTGTAAACGAATTTCCCGGTATCTCTATATCACTTGCCTGGAATATATTTCTCAGACTATCCGTGTAATACACTTCGAGTCGATTCTGCGTGATCAAATTTGTAATATCTGCCTCTACTGCAACAGGTTCGGAACAGGGATTACATCCGACAATCAGCAATCGGTTATCCGGATTCAGAAATGTATGCATGCGAAGGTTTTCATTTTCCAGTTTTGTTGAAATCCTTACAGCCCCCGGCTTGATGAATTTAAAGAGCTGTCCGAATTCATAGAATTGCTTACGGGGAATCCAGCTCTGCTCTTCCTCATTAAACTCAAGCAAAGGGCGACCCTCATCCCTGATCCAAAAGACCCAGTCATTTGGCGCTTTATCCCCGTATCCGTTTCGGATGCCATGCTGATATACACAGTCAAACCCATCCCAGAAAATAAAGGCATTTGCATCATCATCCAGCTGTCCAAGGAGATTTTGAATTCCAGCAGTCTCAGTTACCCAGAATGACTGAACCGGATTCTCATTCCTTTCAACGATTCTTAAATAATTGGAAGCATCATTTCCATATTGATGTACTCCCCAGGTATAAATTTTGCTCATTAAGAAAGAATCCTGAACCATCTCTGCCATGCAGGCCCCGAATAAACTATCCCCTGCTGCATCAGGGGCAATAAAACGAATATCACTCATATTGATGTCATCGAGCTTCAGCGCCAGTTTTTTCAGGACCCGTGCAAACTGCCTGGCATCATTCATATTTGGGCCCTCTCTGCCGTCCAGTTCTGTCTCGTTCATTGGTGAAACCAGTCCGAACCGGATCCCTGCCTTGTTCCGGGCATAAAAGAGCAGTGCTGCAATGGTCTCCACAAATTCATCTTCCCTGGCTGGATCGACAGAGTAATTGGTCCCCATCCATCCGGGGGGGGCTCCCATAAAGCTTATAATCAGATGATCTGTAATGCCTCTGTGATTCAGATATTTCATTGTATTCCAGGCACCCTTGAATTTAATATCCGCGAAGATCCTGTTGTAGTATTTCCAGTTGAAATGATCCGGGTCTTTATCATCGTTCTCCGCCTCCCAGTCCATTTCTTCAATTACAACACGAAAAATTGTTGCATTGAGCTTATCAATAAGCATATCAATAGCGGGTTCAACCAATTGGGTATTCTGATAAGATCCTTCTTCCCACCAGCTTGAATTTATATTCACACCAAAACCACTTATTTTTTGGTGCCTTACGGAACCATCAATAATTGCAGCATTTGCGGGACCAATAACAGAAATCTCTCCACTTTTGCTTCTCTTGATTACTACTGCATAATCTCCATTACCCAATTCTTTTAAAGTGTAGCTGTCCGGAATTAAGGATTCACTGAGTTTAAGATTTCTGCCATTCAGGCTGATAAGTACAGGCAGATAATTCAGTCTGAGGTACTCTGTCCCATTTTCCCGGCAAGCAGTATATTTGATGCGCTTCGCTTCATATTGAACATCCTTGAGAATTCCCTCAGAATATAAAATATGATTCTCCCCGGGTGGGGCCCACTCTGGTATTCCGGCGAAAGCTTGGTAAAACATTCTCGGACATTCTCCGTAACAATCCGACCACCAACTGTTAATCCCTTTGCTTACGGGGCTTTCATAGGCTTTCCCTTCAATATCATTGCAATAGGTGACCCAATTCAAAGAACGAAAAGCTTTTTCTTTGTATGCATCATCGCCCGAGAGAGCATACCACCTGGCGCACTGGGCAGCATAACGTGCAGTCTGGTAATCCATTTTGTGATTAAAAAGATCCTGTTCCCCAACGATGTTAGCTCCCCACATTGTGGCAGGTTCCTCATCCACCGTCCTGAAAACAAAATAATCTTCAGTCCATTTTATAAGTTCAGGAATATCATTTTTGTAATCAGGGTTGAGTTCTGGAAAATCGAACATGGCAAGGGTCATATTGCTTGCACTTAGATTACTCTTGTATGTATTGTCATCAAAGTGTGTATCGCTGTGACCATCAGTCCAATATCCGGTCTTCATAGGGTATTCCGATAAAAATGATTTTACCTTGGTTCTTATATCCTTATAAAGCGTAGTATCTCCGATCCCGTCTTTGATCAGTTTGTCAAAAAGCAAATAGGCTCCTGTCCAATTGGCTCCATATTCAGCACTTATTTCTCCTGTGCTCATGATCACACGATAGGGCCAAACCGATTTTTCAGCATTTCCGGTTCTTGCATTGGCGGCTAATACATCCGCTACCTTCAGCGCTGCATCCAGGTATTTCCTGTCATCCGTAAAGAGATATATTCTATAATAAGTCAGACCCATTTCTGCGGCATGATCAACCTGAATTTCATGAAGGACCAGCTTCCCTTCATTTGTAAATCCGCGGAATAAAGTATCACCAGCGTTCGTGGTTGTGTAAGGAAAATCCGGCCAGGCAAAGTCAGACGGACTGGTTCCATGTTCCAGATAGTAATCAGCCATATCCAGTACAATCTTCATAACGCTGCTGTCACCTGTATAGGCGTAATAAAGCCTCGCATTTTCAAACCAATTGGGAAGTTTCTCACCCACATCATTCATCCACATGTCCGGCTTCAATTCACCACCACTATCTATAAAGGCACAATAGAAATAGTACTGGGGATAATCTGATCTCGGTGGGGGAGATGGTGAGAGTGGTACTTTTTCCTTTATAAAATCCCAACGCAGGTGAAGAAAATGATCATAGGCTCTTTCCTGTGGTGAGTACCATGGTAGAATCTTATTTTCCTCATCGAGAATTACCTGATGACCGCAAAAATATTCTGGTAATTTTGTTTCCTGTGAATATCCACGAGATGTGAATATGAACAGAAAAAATGCCAGAAAAATAAATTGTTTCTTCATGAATAGGGGAAGGATTTCAAATTCTTCTCGATAAATACATTATAAACCCGTAAACCTTTATCTCCGCTGTCAATAATTAAACCTTTATCGAGAAGTGCTTTCACAGCGCGACTCATTGAACTGGGAGCGGATAGCCTGTGTTTGGAAATGAAGGCATGGGAATAAGGTTCCAATACATGACCTTCCCGCGCAATAGCAGTCAAAAGCCTCCATTGTAATTCGGGCAGGAGATACTCCTGTTCCCGGGCCATAGATTTATGATTTTCCAGTATATCGGTCCAGACAGCTTCGTAAATTGGGTAGTCGATGCGATCTCCGGACTCACTGAATACCCTGGACAGGACCATCTGGGTAAATCCGGTATGGCAATAAGTATCATTCATGATCTGCTTAATAAGCAGGGGATCATAGGTTTTTTTGAATTTATCAAGGATGTGGAAGATTTCTTTTTCATATATATCCTGTTGAATCTCATGAAGTTCCATTAGTTGGGTTGATTGAAAAAATGGACGATTTGCATCTGCAAAAATTTCTCTCATCATGCTTTTGCGACTTCCGGAGAAGAGGAAAACGATATCCGGGAATTCCTGCATAAGCGTTCTAAGGGTTGCTTCGGCAAAATCCTCTTCGTACTGACCCACTTCCTGGAATTCATCAAAAGCCAGAACCACCTTTTTTTTGGATTCCGAAAGAAGTTTAAAAAGTTGGGGAATGCTTTTCAGGACACTGGATGGTTCGCTAAGATTAAAGTTTACCTGGGGACCACCCGTGAGAGGGTCGAAGGAAAGAGACGCGCCAAGGCTTCCCAGAATTTTACTCAGTCTGTTTTGGTGGAGGATCTTTTGCCCGTATAATACCTCCGTCATTTTCTGCGCAAAGTGCACCAGGTTGCGGCTGGCAAAAAGGTCAACGAAAACGGGTGCGTAATTATTTGGATCCAGTTGTGCAAAAACATGGTGTAAAAGCATGGTCTTCCCCAAACGTCTGTGGGAAAACAGGGTGATGTTACGCCCGGCGAGAATAGCCTCATTCAGCGCTTTGGTTTCGTTTTTCCTGTCGATGAAATACTCAGGACCGCGGTAAGCGTTGGTTTGAAATGGATTCATAACACATGTTTGCGTTACGCATTTAAAATCATAAATGTATTACATAAAAGCGAAATATGCAAATTATTATGTATGTATCACAAAAATAAAGAAGGTGCGTCTTAGGGTGGCTTTTATATGAGATTGGAAAAACCAGCATTAAATCATTAAATTAAATATAATGATGGGATATACCCCCATAATGTATCTGTAGAGAAGTAAATTCCAATCATGGAAAGGGAATGAAAAAATAAAATCGGATTCCTGGCCCAAGAAGGTTACTCCGTCCTGATGAAACCAGGAAGTTTACAAATATGAACTGGAGAATTGCTTAGTTGAAGCAAAAGCTTTTGAGATGCAATCCAGGGTTTTGTTACCCTGAATATCAAGTTCAGACCTAAGATTTTAAGCGGATCTCGGAAGTGATTTCGATGACCTTCCTATATACGGCGCTCACTCCGCAATACTGATCCTCTGATAGTGATACGGCTTTCTGTATTTTATCCAGCGGCAGATTTTCTCCCTCCAGCTCATAGATCACATGCATTTTTGTAAAATGTTTGGGATGTTCCTCGCTCAGTTCCCCTTCCACGATTACGTTCAGGCTTTTAAACTCCACGCGCATTTTCTTCAGGATGGAGACCACGTCCATGGCGGTACATCCCCCCAGGGCTGCAAGCATAAAAGGCTTGGGACGGGGACCCCGATTCTGGCCGCCAAATTCAGGTTTAGCATCCACGATGATCTTGTGCCCGTTGATTTCGGACTCAAAGGCCATGTTTTCGAGCCACCTGGTGCTCACTACTTCTTTATCTGCCATATTCAGTTGTTATAATTAAATTATCTCCGAAGGTAAACATTTATCTCCTATGCCCGGATATACTCGGCTGCAGCCAGGGAGGCGATGGTGCCGTCGGCCACCGCGGTGGTTACCTGCCGGTAGCGTTTAGCGATGCAGTCTCCTGCAGCAAAAACACCGGGAATATTGGTTTTCATCCCCTCATCGGTCACAATCTCCTTTCTCTCATTCAACTTCACAACTCCCTCCAGGTCACCGGTATTTGGAATGTATCCAATAAAGATGAAGACCCCGTCTACTTTCATGGAAGAACGTTTACCCGTCGGTAAATGTTCAATGGATACCTCCTGAAGTGCACCCTCGCCTGTAAAAGAGCGCAGTTCGGACTCCATGATGAATGCTATTTTCGGATTTGCCTTTGCCTGATCAATGGCATGCTGAAAGGCCTGGAAATGATCAAACTGGTGAACGATGGTCACTTTGGTCGCATACCTGGTCAGAACCACTGCCTCTTCCAGGGCCGAGTTTCCTCCTCCCACCACAATCACCTCCTTGCCGGTGAAAAAATCCCCGTCACAGGTGGCACAATAGGAGATCCCTTTTCCCTTGAATTCCTCTTCACCGGGCATTCCTACCGGACGGGGCCTGCCCCCGGGTGAGAGGATCACCGTCCTGGCACTGAACTCCCTGCCATCTTCCAGTGCCACGTGTTTGATCTCACCTTCAAGGTCATAGGATTTGATCTTCAGGTTGGATTTAATTTTGCAGCCAAAGGCTTTAGCCTGGTTCTTCATGGTATTGGCAAGAAGATACCCCCTGGTGGTTTCCACTCCCGGGTAATTGGCCACCTCTTCGGTGAGTATCATCTGTCCGCCGATGGCTCCCTCGTTAAGGATCAGGGTTGACAATCGTGCGCGGGAGCTGTATATTCCGGCAGTAAGGCCGGCTGCACCCCCGCCCACGATGATCACATCGAATATCTCTTCACCAGTCATGGATGCACTTCCCTGATCAGGCACCGAAATGTTTATCCAGGATGGCAGTTACCTGCTGCATGTTCTGAATGCTGCTTGTTGCATGGGCTACTTTACCGTTCTTATAATACATGGTGAAGGGAAGTCCCATAAATCCACGGCAGGCCGGATTGTTCCGGATGATGCCTGCCTCGGGAGAGTCAAAGGCCATTGTGGCAAACTTTATATTTTCACGCTCCTCTTCCAGTTCTTCCATGACTCCGTATACAGGGATACACATGGGCCCCATCCGGCCGCAGCATACCATTACATTCTCATTTTCGCTGATGTATTTTTCCAGATCTGCAGCAGTTTCCAATTCGTGCAGGCTTGTGCTTAACATTTTCATATCGATTGGTTTTAAATTTCAGGCAAAGGTCCCCTTTTCCCGTGAATCTGCTTCTGAAATAAGGGTGGGAGGTGACAGCTTTTTCCCTATTATTTTCCATGTTTTGGCTTATCTTTGCATGTGCCAAACAAGGACCATATTTCGGGGAAGCCGGGCAGACAGGATGAACCGGATTGTTTCCAGCTCATTTCCAAGGTGGAGCTGGAGGCCCTCAGTGAGAACCGTACCCATGTGAGCTACCTGAAAGGCGAGATGCTTTTCAAGCAGGGCGCTTTTGCCCCCCATGTGCTTTTTATTCAGTCGGGTCTGGCAAAGGTTTACCTTCAGCTAGGCCCGAGGAAGGTTCAAAACCTATGGATTGCCCGAAGTGGAGATTTTCTGGCCTTCTCTTCCATGTTCGGGGAGAAGGTTTATCATTACTCGGCCATGGCCCTGAAGGATGCTGAGGTTCTGATGATCGATAAGGAGAGCCTCAGGAATCTTCTGAAGACCAACTCCGAATTCGGATTCCGGATCACCTCCAAGAATTACCGTTCGGAGAATCACCTGATGGAGATCGTTGCCAGCCTCTCCTATAAGCAGATGAGGGGAAAACTTGCAGCGGCCCTGATCTACCTGACTTCCGAGCCATTTATCCACGAAGATGTCTTTAGTTATCTATCACGGCAGGATATTGCCGATTTTGCCTCCATTTCGGTGGAGAGTGTCATCAAATTCCTGAAAGAATTTGAGAAAGAGGGAATCATTGCACTGGAGAATAAGCATATCCTTATCCTTGATCCCGGGCGCCTGAGCCATATTTCCGAAACCGGCTGAACCGGGCAGGATTACTAATTACTGAATTTGATGGTGAACGAAACCGTGGGAAAAGCAATCAGCCTTGTGCTGGTGGGTGCGTCTATTTCCCAGCTATTGTATTGGGAGGGGATACTGCCCGGAAAATTCACCACGTAGGTCAAACCCATTTGCCAGCTGATGAAATCCCGGTTTTTCGAAACAATCCTGATTCCCAGGATTCCGTACCAGAATGTGTTTCGCTGGACGAATGTTTCACTGATATACTCATAGTAATTGGGATCTGACATGTCGTAGTAGGAGGCGGTCCGGTTAATGTTCACACTCATCACGTAATTTTCGGTGAGCAGAAACATGTAGGGGGAGATGCGTGTCATGGCTGAAAAATTGCTTACCAGCGAGGAGGTTTTCCCTGTTAAATCGTTCTCATTGGTATAAAGATACCCGGCTCCCAGGGTAATGTTTCCATCTCTCCCTCCTGTACTGAAAGCTCCGTAAGCCAGGTTGCCCAGGAAATCCGATCCCCAGGTGCCTAACATCAGCAGGTCCCCCAAAGCCAGGGCCGATTTCTTTCCGATGGGGATGGAGAGCTTGGGGGTGAAATAGAGTGGCAGACCGATCACCGTGGTTCCCATGCCCATGGAAAAATAGTCACTGAACCCATACTGGATGTCGTGGATCAGGAAGTAGACCGTATTGTAGTACAATTCACCCTTTTTCAGGTTATATGCCGAAGGCGCAAAGAAATAGCGGGAGTCGTGTTCATTGGCTATGGCGCTGTCCTTTCGGGGAGCCGTAACAGCTGCCGGGGTTACAGGAGGGGGCTCACCGGGAGCCGATACAAGATATTTTCCCGGTTCGGATATCATATCCACGATGGCATAAGAGATGAGGATTCCCTGCTCCGAAAGAGGAGCGCTCACAATCCTGCTGCCCAGTATTTTTTCACCCAGCAGTGTTTCATTACAATCCCTGATTCTGATGACCAGGTCATCGCCCGATTTCCGGAGTTCGCCGAAATAATAGTCACAGCGTTTGCTGTAATCGACCATTTTTGAATAGGTGATTTCCTCCTCCAGAAGTTTCTGTCCGATCTTATCCTCCAGTTCCGGGATGAGAATACCGGTCCGGTCGTCGATTACTAATTTATCCTGGGCACTGGCCAACAGTATGGAAATGAAGAGGGTGCAGAAGAGTAGTATGGATCTGAACATGGAGATATCTTTATGCTTAAAAGTAAGACATATATGGTAAATTGCAAGTACATTTCATGCATCGCATATATATTGAGTTTAGATAACCGGAACGGTGTGGGGCGTTTTTAGAATTCTTTTATATTTGTCAGGATATTTAAAAATCTAGATATGCGTATTCTTGTTTGTATAAGCAATGTTCCGGATACCACCACCAAGGTCAGGTTTTCGAACGGCAACACTTCCATAGACGATAATGGGGTGCAATGGATCATCAACCCGTGGGATGAACTGGCGCTGACCAGGGCCATGGAGATCAGGGAGGGTGGTTCCGGTGTGGTTTCAAAAGTAACGGTGATTACAGTCGGAGGGGCAGGGTCGGAACCCACCCTGAGGAAGGCCCTGGCTATTGGGGCGGATGATGCCATTCGTGTGGATGCAGTTGCGGGCGATGCCTATTATGTGGCATCCCAGATTGCATCGGTTGTGAAAGGTGGGGATTTTGGTGCGATTCTTTGCGGAATTGAATCCAGTGATTACAATGGTTCAGCCGTGGGCGGCATGTTGGCTGAAATTCTCAATATTCCATCTGTTTCAGCTGTATCTTCTATAAGTTTTGAAGGCGGGGAGGCAGTAATCACCCGTGATATGGACGGAGGGAAAGAGGTGGTTACCGTTCCTGCTCCCTTTGTAGGTGTGGTTCAGAAGGGCATCGCCAAAGAACCCCGGATCGCCGCCATGCGCGGAATCATGATGGCCCGGCAGAAACCGCTCCAGGTGATACCGGCTGTTGAAGCTGAAACGCTTACCCGGTACAGGGAGTTTGTGATGCCCGAGCCAAAGGCTCGGTGCAAAGTGATTGATGCCGGCAACGTGAAGGAGCTTGTGAACCTGTTACAAAATGAAGCCAAAGTACTGTAGTGCTCAGTACACAGTGCACAGTACACAGTGCACAGTGAACAGTACACAGTGCTCAGTGCTCAGTGCTCAGTAAAATTCTGAAAATAATCAAACAACATTAGATATGTCAGTATTAGTATATACCGAAAACTGGGATGGGAAATTTAAAAAGCTCTCCCATGAACTTGTGTCCTATGCCACCGCAGTGGCAAAAATGGCTGGGGGTAGTGTCACTGCACTCTCCATTGGGAATGTGGGTCAGGATGTGCTCTCCACTCTGGGTGCATTCGGGGCATCTGTTGTCCTGAGTGCAGAGACTGCCTTCAAAGGACTGGATAACCAGGTTTACACAAATATTATTGCAGCTGCCATGCAGCAAACGGGGGCGAAAATCCTCGTTATGGCCAATAACAGTTCCGGGAAAGCCATTGCTCCGAGGGTGTCGGCAAAACTGAAAGCAGGGCTTGCTTCCGGTGTAACCGCCCTCCCCGAATCCCTGTCCCCCCTGGTGGTTCGAAAGAAGGTGTTCAGTGGCAAAGCCTTTGGAATGGTGGAGATCACCTCCGGTACTGCTGTGCTTACGCTTGCCCAGAACTCATTTGGGGTGAAGGAGACCGGCGGTACGGCAAAGGTTGAAACCTTCAATCCGGGTGTGGATGTGGCAACCGCCAAAACGAATATTAAAGAGGTTCAGAAGTTGGGGGGTAAACTGCTGCTTACCGACGCCGAGATCGTTGTTTCCGGTGGACGGGGCATGAAGTCGGGCGACAACTGGGGCCCCATCGAGGAACTTGCTGGCATACTTGGTGCTGCCACTGCCTGTTCCCGCCCTGTTTCAGATGAAGGGTGGCGTCCGCATGAGGAGCATACCGGTCAGACTGGAAAGATCATCGCTCCCAACCTCTATTTTGCATTTGGTATTTCCGGTGCCATCCAGCACCTGGCGGGTGTTAGCTCTGCAAAATGCATTGTGGCTGTCAATACCGATAAGGATGCCCCTATATTTGGAGCCGCTGATTACGGGATTGTGGGAGACGCGCAAAAGATTCTTCCGCAACTGATTTCGGAAATTAAGGCTGTAAAGGAATGATTTCCCGGATCGTTTTCCTGGCTTTATTGCTGGTGACCCTTGGTATATTCGGGTATACCACGCGGAGGTACATTGGTTTTTTTAAGATTACGAAGGGTAAATTTCCGATCAGGCAGTTTGGCCGGCGGTTTGGTGTGATGATGGAGGTGGCTTTCGGCCAGACCAAGATTTTCAGAAGACCATTGCTGGGATTGCTGCATGCCCTTGTATTCTGGGGGTTTTGTGTGATCCTTATCGGCAGTGTGGAGATGGTGATCGACGGGCTGTTCGGAACCGAGCGGGTTTTGTCTTTTCTCGGAGGCCTGTATAACTTCATTGTGGCCTCCGGGGATATCTTTGCACTGATGATTGCTGTAGCTATCCTGGTATTCCTGTTCAGGCGTGTTTTTTTGCATGTGAAGCGTTTCTCAGGGATCGAGATGAAGCATATCTCGCACCTGGATGCAAATATTGCACTTACGGTAATCTTCCTGTTGATGGTTTCTTTGCTTGGAATGAATACCTTTTACCTCCTGTCGGCAGGGCAGGCCGGACATGACATCGTGGGCCTTTATCCGGTAAGCAGTATTCTTGCCGGATGGATCGACGCGGGAGAAAGCAACCAGTTCTTTCATGATCTGAACTGGTGGATACACATCCTGCTGATTTTTATGTTTGCCAACTACCTGCCCTATTCCAAACATTTCCATGTATTTATGTCTGTTCCCAACGTATTCCTGAGCCGACTGGAGCCCCTGGGTAAACTGGATACCATGGAGAGCATCACCAGGGAGGTGAAGATCATGATGGATCCTGAGCAAGCCTTCGCTTCTCCGCCTCAGGGTGGAGAGAACGCAGCAGAGGTTCCCGGACGATTCGGGATTCTGGATGTGGAGGATCTGACCTGGAAAAGTTATATGGATTCCCTGGCCTGCACCGAATGCGGCCGTTGTACCTCAGTTTGTCCGGCCAATATCACCGGCAAGAAACTCTCGCCCCGGAAGGTGGTCATGGACGTAAGGGCCAGGATGAAGGAGAAGGGGCCCGGGATACTGAAGAACGGGGCAGGTTACTCCGACAATAAATCGCTGATCCGTGACTTTGTGACAGAGGAGGAGCTCTGGGCTTGTACGCTGTGTAATGCCTGTGCCCAGGAGTGCCCCATCAATATCAACCAGCCAGTCATGATCGTCGGAATGCGGCGATACCTGGTCATGGAGGAGTCTGCCGCACCCGGTGAACTGAATTCCATCTTCTCAAACATTGAGAACAACGGCGCTCCCTGGCAGTTTTCACAGGATGACAGGATGGGTTGGGTTGAACCCGGAGTGGAGGTACCGGTGATGGCCGGTCTTTTTGCCAAAGGCGAAAAACCCGAATACCTGCTCTGGGTGGGCAGTGCCGGGGCTTTTGATGACCGTTATAAGCGGGTCTCCCGTGCAATGGTTAAAATATTAAACTCCCTGGGAACCTCCTATGCGGTGCTTGGTACGGAGGAGTCCTCCAGCGGAGATGTGGCCCGCAGGGCAGGGAACGAAATGCTGTTCCAGATGCAGGCGCTGATGAATATTGAAGTTTTTAAAGGATACGAAGTAAAAAAGATCATCACCTGTGATCCACATGCATACAACACCTTTAAAAATGAATATACCGACCTGGGTGGCCATTATGAGGTGATCCACCATTCGCAATTCATGCGCGACAGGCTGGCCGACGGAACCCTCTCGGTCCCGAAAGAAACATTAAAGGGAAACAGGATCACCTATCACGATCCATGTTACCTGGGAAGGGCCAACCAGGAGTATAAGGCGCCCCGCCAGGTGCTGGAAGCGTTCTCGGCAGGCAGGATTGAGATGGGCAGGCATAAAAGTTTTGCCCTTTGCTGCGGAGCAGGTGGCGGCCAGATGTTTAAAGAGGCAGAGAAGGGTGATAAAGAGGTGTTTATCGAGCGTACCGAAGAGGCGCTGGCAACCGGTGCGGATATCATCGCCACAGCCTGTCCATACTGCATGGTGATGATGACCGATGGCATCAAGTATAAGAACCAGGAGGAAAAAGTGAAGAACTTCGATATTGCGGAACTGGTAGCAATGGCAATTAAATGAAATACTAAACAATAGATTATGGAAGAGAAGAAATTGATAACCGGCGGCGAGTTTTTGGTAAAAGAGACTGATCTGGCCGATGTTTTTATTCCCGAGGAATTTGATGAGGAGCAACGCATGATCGGGGAGACCTGCAGGGATTTTCTTGAAACAGAAGTTTTCCCTGTTGCCGATCGCATTGATGCCCAGGAAGCGGGCCTGATGGCGAGCCTGCTGAAGAAATCGGGTGAACTTGGACTGCTGGGGATCACTGTTCCCGAAGAGTATAACGGGTTCGGACAGAACTTTATAACCACTATGTACTCCAGTGAGGTACTGGGTGCGGGTTACTCCTATGCTGTGGCATACTCCTGTCACACCGGGATTGGTTCCCTGCCCATCCTTTATTACGGAAACGACGAGCAGCGTGCAAAATACAGCACCAGGCTGGCCACAGGAGAGATGCTCGGGGCTTATTGCCTGACAGAGCCCGGAGCAGGATCCGACGCAAACTCAGGGAAAACCAGGGCAGTTCTTTCAGAAGATGGAAAACACTACATCCTGAACGGTCAGAAGATGTGGATTACCAACGGGGGCTTTGCGGATGTGATGACGGTGTTTGCCAAGATCGACAACGACCGTGTACTGAGTGCCTTTATCGTGGAGAGAGGCTTTGAGGGAATTACATTTAACCCGGAAGAGAAGAAGATGGGTATCAAGGGATCCTCCACCCGCCAGATCTTCTTCAACGATGTGAAGGTTCCGGTAGAGAACCTGCTGGGTAAAAGAGGTGAGGGATTCCGAATTGCCCTGAATATTCTGCATATGGGTCGTATCAAGCTGGGAGCCAATGTAATAGGCTCTGCCAAGAAAGCTATCGATCAATCGGTTCAATATGCCAATGAGCGGAAGCAGTTCAATTGCCTGATCTCTCAGTTCGGAGCCATCAAACACAAACTTGCCGAGCAGGTGATCCGTACCTTTGCCACGGAGTGTTCTGTCTACAGGGCCAGTAAGGCAATGGATGATGCCATTAATAACAATGTGGCGCATGGGGATGATAAGGGACGCGATACCATGGAAACTTTTGGCAATTTCGCAATTGAAGCCGCCGCCATGAAGGTATTTGGTTCCGAGTCGCTGGATTATGTGGTGGACGAGGGTGTTCAGATCCATGGTGGAATGGGCTTCTCATCCGAGATGATGATCGATAAGGGTTACCGCGATTCCAGGATCAACAGGATATTCGAGGGAACCAACGAGATCAACAGGCTCCTGCTGGTGGATGCCGTCCTGAAAAGGGGTGCCAAGGGTGTTCTTCCCATTATGGAGGTGGCTGCAAAGGCTTTTGAAGAGGTGAAAGCCTCCAATGGCAAAATGGCCACGCCCAAAGGATATTTTGAAGAGAAGGATCAGTATGTGGCCAATCTGAAAAAGGTGCCTCTGATGTTGATGAAGGCCGTTTCAGAAAAGTTTACCAGGACACTTGTTATGGAGCAGGAGATTCTCAGTAATATCTCCGACTGCATCATCCAGGTCTATGTGGCTGAGTCGGTGGTGCTCCGGGTGAAAAAGATGGAAGCTCTGAAAGGTGAGTCGTACAGCAGGATTTACCGTGAAATGGCTGATGTCTTTGTATATGATGCGGCCGCCCGTATCCGTAAATTTGCCCTTGATACGACCTACTCCTTTGCCTATGGGGAGGTAAGGGACCAGCTGGTGAAAGGAATTGATCTGTTTACGGCTGTGGCAGGTGTGAATGTGAAGGAAGCCCGAAGAAAGATTGCTGACAAATTGATTGAGGAGAATAAATATTGCTTCTAAAACGAAGGTCATCGAATCTTCAGGACCATATAAGATTGTCATTCTGGGTGCCGGGAATGTGGCTTTGCACATTTCCCGGCATCTTTATTTAGCAGGGCACCAGGTTTCCTGCATCTGGTCAAGGAGCATGGATAAAGCGCGGCAGGTGGCAGCCGCTTCCGGGAGTGTGGCGGTTTCGGATGCTGAAGAGGTTCCGGGTGATGCCGACTTCTACCTGGTGGCGGTTACCGACCAGGCCATTGCTGAGGTGGCATCCCTTTTTTCCGGGAGGAAGGGAATCTGGGTACATATGGCCGGAGCGGTTGGAATGGATCAGCTTTCCGGAAATTTTGAGAATTATGGTGTCCTTTACCCCCTCCAGACCCTCTCCCGGCAAAGGCAGGTTTCCATGGATGATACCCCCTTCCTGGTGGAGGGGAGTTCGCGGGCTGTATTGATGAAAATACACGCCCTTGCATCCTCCATCTCAGGAAGCGTTGTGGATATGGACTCGGCAGAACGGTTCACTGTGCACCTTGCAGCTGTTTTCGCCAACAACTTCTCCAATCACATGGTCACCATTGCCACACGGATCATGGAGGAGAATGGAGGTAGTTTTTCGATGCTGGAACCACTCATCCGTGAAACCTTTTTAAAGATGCGGGATACCGGTCCGGCGGCTGCACAGACCGGTCCTGCAGTACGGGGGGATGAGCAAACCATGAAGAAGCACCTTGAATTACTGAAGGGAAATCCCGATTGGCAGAAATTATATACTTTTATAAGCCGGGATATCGTACGATCCTGCAAATCAATCAATGATCCGAAAAGAGGAGATGACCAACTTTAAAGAGGGATTGAAGGCCATAAGGGCATTTGCCTTTGATGTAGACGGGGTATTGAGCAGCCCGGAGGTTTATCTTCACCCCTCGGGTGAACTGATGAGAAGCATGAATACCAAGGATGGGTATGCGTTGCAATATGCTGTAAAAAGGGGATATCCCATTGCCATTATTACAGGAGGCAATACCGAATCGGTAGGGACCCGGTTCAGGGAGCTGGGGATTACAGATATTTACCTGGCATCGGCCAACAAGGTAGAAGATTTCACAGATTTCCTGTTTAAATATGATCTTAAACCGGAGGAGGTTCTCTACATGGGCGACGACCTGCCCGACTATGAAGTGATGAAGCGGGCTGGAGTCCCCTGTTGTCCGGCCGATGCTGTTGAAGAGATTAAATCGGCAGCACACTATATTTCCCCCTATGGCGGCGGGAAAGGTTGTGCCAGGGATGTGATCGAGCAGGTTTTAAGGCTGCAAGGCCGGTGGATGGTTGGAGAAACATTTTTGTGGTAAGCACTGGGAGATGATCAGAAACATTCGTTCCATATGCACTTTGGTAAGGTTTCCAAACCTGGTCATCATCGCTGCCACACAGTATGCCATGAGGTACCTGATCATGGAGCCCCTGTTGCCCAATTCGGATTTTCAGCTTCAGTTCGGGGGAATCCAGTTTTTCCTTCTTGTCCTCTCCACCGTTTTTATTGCCGGAGGGGGCTATATCATTAATGACTATTTCGACACCAGGACTGATATGATCAATAAACCCGCCAGGGTGGTGGTGGGTGTGGAGGTGGGAAGGCGCCAGGCCATGATCCTTCACGCCATGCTCAACTTTATTGGAATTGGAATCGGGATCTATCTTGCTTTTTATATTGACCTGCCGGCTCTTTCCCTGGTGTTTATGCTTGCAACCGGGCTCCTGTGGTTTTACTCCACCAGTTATAAGAGGCAGTTCCTGGTGGGGAACCTCTCCGTTTCATTTCTGACCGGTCTGGTTCCCATGATGGTGGTTCTTTTCGAGATCCCGCTGCTCAACAGGGCTTATGGAGCAGAGATGTTACTCCACCACGTGAGTTTCAATTACCTGTTTGCATGGGTCGCAGGCTTTAGTTTTTTTGCTTTTCTATCCACACTGATCCGCGAACTGATTAAGGATGCAGAGGATTTTGAGGGAGATTCAGCATACGGGATGAAGACGGTTCCCATTGTACTGGGCTCCGGGTGGACCAAGGCCATCGTGGTGGGGCTGATT
>JAWOHR010000135.1:0-24616 GCA_046485075.1 Bacteroidales bacterium | reverse complement strand
GCCAAATACCTTGGTCTGGAATCCGAGGAGAAGTTTAAAGGGTATGGAGTTTCAGCCTGTGCCACCTGTGACGGATTCTTTTATAAGGACAAAGTTGTGGCTGTTGTGGGTGGGGGTGATACCGCTGCGGAAGAGTCCACCTACCTGGCCGGAATTTGCAGGAAGGTCTATCTGATCGTTAGAAGGGACGAGCTGAGGGCTTCCAAGGCGATGCAGAAAAGGGTTTTCAATACCAGGAACATTGAGGTGCTCTGGAGACATCAGGTCAAGGAGGTGACTGGCGACCAGGTGGTGACTGGACTTGAATTATATAAGAACAGGGGTGAGGAAGGAGAGGAAATCGTGAAGATTGATATCGACGGCTTTTTCCTGGCCATCGGCCATACACCCAATTCAGAGGTCTTTAAGGACTTTGTGGATACCGATAAGGTGGGTTATGTCAAAACAGTTCCCGGTTCGGCAAAAACCAATGTTCCCGGGATATTTGCCTGCGGCGATCTGCAGGACAATACTTACCGCCAGGCAGTTACAGCTGCCGGCTCCGGTTGCATGGCAGCACTGGACGCAGAGCGTTACCTGGGCGAGATGGAGTAAGGCATCATTGAAAGTTATACCCGAGCGGAAGCCTACAAATATTTACGCAGTAAAGATTAGCTGAGCTGAGCTCGCAAGTTCGGTTTTCAGCGACGAGCGGGTATAACGAAAAAGAGGCCGTAGATACAGCCTCCTTTTTTTAATATGTACCTGATACCAGTTACTGAGTACTGATCCTTGCAGGCTGCGTTCTAAAGCGCAAATTTACTCAGGTCGGTGAATTCTGCCTTATTGTATTCGCCGGCTTCAAGCTTGGTACGGCACTCGGTGAAAGCAGCGATGGTTTCCCTGACATCCTCCAGTGTATGTACGGCTGTAGGGATCAGTCGCAGGAGGATATCTCCCTTGGGTACAACAGGGTATATCACCATGGAGCAGAAGATGCCGTAGTTCTCACGCAGATCAAGGATCAGGTGGGTTGCCTCAATGACCCCGCCATGCATGTATACAGGTGTAACGGGTGACTGGGTTTTTCCGATATCAAACCCTGCCTCCTTAAGACCCTTCTGAAGTGCATTTACCACGCTCCAGAGGTTATCCCTCAGCTGGGGCATCGTTTTAATCATCTCCAGACGCTTGAGAGCCCCGATCACCATAGGCATTGGAAGTGATTTGGCATAGGTCTGAGACCTCATGTTGTAACGCAGATAGTCTACGACCTCTTTGTTACTGGCAACAAATCCGCCTATACCGGCCATTGCCTTGGCAAAGGTGGAGAAATAGAGGTCAATCTTATCCTGAACGCCGAAATGTTCTCCTGTACCCATCCCGGTTGGACCCATGGTCCCAAATCCGTGGGCGTCATCTACCAGAAGGCGGAAATCATACTTATCCTTAAAATCGCAGATGGCCTTCAGGTTACCCAGGTCTCCGGCCATTCCAAATACTCCCTCCGAGATAACCAGAACACCACCGCCCTGCTGATCAGCCCGTTTGGTGGCGCGTTTTAACTGTATTTCGAGGTTCTCCATATCGTTATGGGGGAATACAAACCTTTTGGCCAGTGACATTCTCATCCCGTCCAGAATACAGGCGTGGGCTTCAGAATCATATACAATCACATCGTTCCTGCTGGTCACAGAATCAATGATTGAAGCCATTCCCTGGTATCCATAATTCAGCAGGAAGGCATCCTCTTTCTGAACAAACGATGCCAGAGCCCTTTCAAGCTCTTCATGCTTCTTTGTCTGACCGGACATCATCCGGGCCCCCATGGGGTATGCCATTCCATATTCAACACCCGCGTCTCCATCTGCCTTTCTCACATCAGGGTGGTTCCCCAGTCCCAGGTAGTTGTTCAGGCTCCAGGTGAGCACCTTTTTTCCGCGAAATTTCATATGCGCTGAAATCTCGCCTTCCAGCTTGGGAAAGGTAAAATAACCATGGCCCGCCTTTTGGTATTGACCAATGGGACCCCTGTTTTTGGTAATTCTTTCAAAAATGTCCACAGAAATTGTTTTTAATTGTTTATCGGCTGCAAATTTAAACTTTTTTTAATGCGTGACAAAGATTCGACGATTTATAGGTGTCACGCTGATAGGTTACGCTGATATTTTACTGCTGAAACAATAAACAGGTATGGTTTTTGTTAGTAACAATAGGATTTAATACCCCAATCCTTTTATTATTAACTCAATAAATTGTAATTTTGCACGATGTTTAAAAACGGGCTCAAATTAGGTTTGGCAATTATGGTTTCAATTGCCCTGCTCAGCGGATGCGGGGAGTATGAGAAGTTGCTGAAAAGCAGGGACTTCGTGAAGAAGTACGAGACTGCAGTTAAACTTTATGATGAGGGGGAATTCGTGAAAGCGGGAACCCTGTTCGATCAGGTGGCAAATGTCTACCGTGGAACCACAAAGGCCGACACTGTAAAGTATTACCAGGCAAAAAGTTATTATGGACAGCGGGATTATTTAATGGCCGGGCACTATTTCAATGAACTTTCAGTCACATATACCAGTAGTGTTTACAAGGAGGAGTCTGATTTTATGATTGGGTACTGTTATTACAAACAGTCACCCCGACCCGAGCTCGATCAGACAAATACCTACATGACGATTAATGCCTTGCAAATGTTTATGGTAAAGTATCCAGGTTCGGAACGATTGAACCAAT
This sequence comes from Bacteroidales bacterium, assembly GCA_046485075.1. Taxonomy (GTDB): domain Bacteria; phylum Bacteroidota; class Bacteroidia; order Bacteroidales. The sequence continues at coordinate 21,904 of JAWOHR010000135.1, read as the reverse complement.
GCCGGGAGATCATTGTTGAAATGGGTGACAAACTGGTGGAGAAATCCTATATCAGTGCAAAATTATATTTCGATCTCGGGTATTATAAGTCGGCTATTATCGCTTTGCGCAACAGTTTGATAGAGTACCCTGATACCAAATACAGGGAAGAGTTGATGTTCATGATCCTGAAATCCTCCTTCCTGCTGGCCGATAACAGTGTGCCCGGCAAACAAAGGGAGCGTTTTCAGGCGGCTTTAGATGAGTATTACAGCTTTATAGGGGAGTTTCCTGAAGGTCCGCACAGCAAAGAGGCTACCAAAATTTACGAGAATTCCACTAATTATTTAGAAAGAAAAAACAATAAATCATCATAAAATGGATTATAAGAAAACCAAAGCACCACTTTCCACGATTACCAGAGATCTGAACGACCTCGATGGTGACACGCAGAACATCTATCAGACCGTGAAAATCGCAGCCAAAAGAGCCAACCAGATTAGTGTGGAGATGAAGCAGGAACTGAACCGGAAGCTGGAAGAGTTTGCCTCCTATACTGATAATCTGGAGGAGGTTTTCGAGAATCCGGAGCAGATAGAGATCTCCAGGTTTTTCGAGCGCCTGCCGAAGCCCTCGCTGATCTCTTTACAGGAGTTAACCGAAGGCCAGATCTATTACAGGATCAACGAAGCTCCTGTAATAGAGGAACAGTAGTCAACTCTTTCCTGATGAACCTGACAGGAAAAAAGGTAATCCTTGGTGTAACAGGCAGTATTGCCGCATATAAGGCTGTCTACCTGCTCAGGTTACTTAAAAAGGAAGGAGCTCACGTCCAGGTTATCATGACCCCTGCTGCCAGGGAGTTTGTGGGTTCGGTCACATTTTCAGCCCTTTCCGGGAATAGTGTGCTTTCCGATTTTTTCAGGGAAGAAGGAGGAGACTGGAACAGCCATGTGGAGATGGGGGTCTCTGCAGATTTGATGCTCATTGCACCGCTAACGGCTACAACACTTGGGAAAATGGCCGGAGGCATCGCCGATAACCTCCTTGTAACCACTTACCTCTCTGCCAGGTGTCCGGTTGTATTGGCACCCGCCATGGATACGGACATGTATAATCATCCGACTACCCGAAGGAATCTTGAAATACTCGGAAGTCTTGGAAACCGTGTGATCGAACCGGGTACGGGTGAGCTCGCAAGCGGACTGGAGGGAAGAGGGAGGATGGAGGAGCCCGAAGCGATCATGGATTTTATCAGGAATCTTGAGGAGCCCGTAAAAAAAAAACTCCTGAATAAAAGGGTACTTATTACCGCCGGTCCCACGCAAGAAAGCATAGATCCCGTACGTTATATTGGCAACCACTCTTCGGGCAAAATGGGTTTTTCCATTGCCGAGACATTTGCTGAGATGGGTGCCAGTGTTACTCTTATCACCGGACCAGTCTCACTCTCACTGGTGCATCCCGCGGTGGAAATAGTCCATGTTACAACGGCCAGTGAAATGTTTCGTGAAACAGACCTGAGGATAGAGGAGACGGATGTAGCCATATTCAGTGCCGCTGTGGCAGATTTCACCCCGGTGGAGTCTCTTTCCGGAAAAATGAAGAGGGGAACGAAGGAGTGGAGCATCAGACTGAAGCCAACGAAGGACATTGCTGCAGAGATGGGAAAAAGGAAAAAGAGCGGACAGATTTTTGTAGGTTTTGCGCTTGAAAGTGACCATGGACTGGAGCATGCGAAACGAAAGCTGGCCGCAAAGAATCTGGATCTGATTCTCCTGAATCTTGCAGGAGAGCAAGGGGTGGGATTCGGAACCGAAACCAACCGGGTGACCATGATAGATAGCAGTCTGAATGTGAAAGAGTATGAACTGAAACCCAAGCGCCAGGTGGCAGCCGACCTGGCTGAAAGGGTTGTAAAGATGTTACAGGATGCGTAAATCACTGATTTCAATTTTCATTCTGGTTATCCCGGTCATGCTTACTGCCCAGGAACTCAGGTGTAACGTTCAGGTGGTGAGTCAACAGATCCAGGGCACCAATAAGCAGGTTTTTCAGACCCTTCAGAATTCCATTTATGAATTTATGAATAACCGGGTTTGGACCAACCGTGTTTATTCCATGGAAGAACGGATCGAGTGCAACCTTATGATTAATATTACGGAACAGCCCTCCGCCGATGAGTTCAAGGGCACGCTTTCGGTTCAGGCCAGCCGGCCCGTTTTTAATACCAACTATACTTCTACTACCCTGAACTTCATTGACAACGACATTCAATTCAGATATGTTGAGTTCGCTCCGCTTGAGTTTGACCTCAATTCTCATCTCTCGAATCTGACCTCGATCCTTGCCTTCTACGCCTATTTTATCATTGCGCTGGATGATGACTCCTTTCAACAGATGGGAGGCTCCACTTTCTTCTCCAATGCGGAACGCGTTGTACTGAATGCCGGAAATGCACCTGAACCAGGCTGGAAACCGCTGGATAACCTTGCACATAAAAGCAGGTACTGGCTGGTAAAGGACATGCTGGACAGTGAGTATGAAGGTGTAAGGGAATTCAATTACCGTTATTACAGGTTGGGTCTGGATATTATGGACGAGAAGGTTGCCGAAGGTAGGGCCGAGATTACCAATGCGCTCGAGCTTTTACAAAAGGTATACCGAAGCCGCCCCGATCCATATTTGTATCCCCTCAGTCTCATCTTCAGCTCAAAGGCAGATGAGTTGGTGGGTGTCTATTCAGAGTCTTTCCCGGAAGAGAGAAACCGGGCACATGCCATTCTCGTGGAGGTCGATAAAGCCAATAGCAACAAATATAAAGAGATCCTCGAACAGAACTAGGCAGACTGCGCATGATTCAATCCCTTTATATCAGGAACTATGTGCTGATTGATGAGCTGGAGATGCAGTTTTCAGATGGCTTTACCACCATCACCGGTGAAACCGGGGCCGGTAAATCCATCCTGATGGGTGCACTCGCCCTTATTCTTGGACAAAGGGTCGATTCCTCGGTTCTGAAATTGAAAGATTCCAAATGTATTGTGGAAGGGGTTTTCCAGATCGGGGAGCTCCTGGGGGAGGTTTTCAAATCAAATGACCTTGATTTTGAGCCGGTTTCCATCATCCGCAGGGAGATTTATCCGGGGGGGAAATCCAGGGCTTTTATAAATGACACGCCGGTGAATTTGCCCGTTCTCAAAGAGCTTGGCAGCAGGCTGGTGGATATCCACTCACAGCATCAGAATCTGCAACTTAGCGAACACCAGTACCAGCTGGATGTGGTCGACTATCTGGCCATGACAGGTAAAGAACTTTCTGAGTACAGGGAAGCCTACGGGGCTTTCAGGGAAGCTGACCGTGAACTGGTAAAGGTCCGGGAAGAGATCAACAGGCTGAAAGATGACCTTGATTTTATGCAATTCCAGTTTGATGAGCTTCACGCTGCAAAATTAAAGCCGGGTGAGCTGGAGACCCTTGAGTCCGAATTCCAGAGGGCAGAACATTCCGAGGAGATCGGACAGGCACTGGCCCAGTCAGCTGCCCTGCTGTTACAGGAATCCACCGGGGTACTGGATCAGCTCGGGAATGCCCTGACCCAGCTCAGAAAGATATCCCCATTCTTCACCCCGGCCAGGGAGCTGTTGGTGCGCATGGAATCAGCATCTATTGAACTGAAGGACCTTTCCTCTGAATTGGAGATCCAGGCCGGGAAGACCGACCTGGATCCGGGAAAACTTGCACAGTTGCAGGAGCGGATCGACCTTCTTTTCAGACTGATGCAAAAGCACCGGGTCCGTAATATGGGTGAATTGATTGACCTCAGAGAGGAGTTGAGCGGAAAGATTGAGGCGATCACCTTTTCCGATGAAAGGATCGGGCTTTTGGAGAGAATTCGTGCCGGTCATCTGCAAACAATGGAACTTTTATCGGGTCAGCTTCACACGAAGCGTTCAGCAACAGCCGGTGAGATGGAGAAAAAGGTAGAGACCCATTTGAAAGAGCTGGGCATTGCCCATGCAAAATTTCATGTGGAGGTGGCAAAAAGAGAGGAATTTGATCCATTCGGATCCGACGAAGTACGGTTTCTCTTTTCGGCAAACAAGCAGGTTGAGATGGAGGAGGTTTCCCGGATTGCATCGGGAGGTGAGATCTCCCGCCTGATGCTCTGCATCAAGGCACTGGTTTCGGATCGGGTGGGGATGCCGACCCTGATCTTTGATGAAATTGATACAGGTGTGAGTGGTGAGATAGCCGAAAAGGTCGGTTCCATCATGAAACGGCTCTCGGGCGACCGTCAGGTGATATCGATCACCCACCTCCCCCAGGTGGCTTCCATGGGGGAGGATCATTTTTCTGTATATAAGGAGGATACGGTGAATGCTTCCTACACCCGGATCCGTAAACTGAACCGTGAGGAGCGTATTATTGAAATTGCAGGGATGCTCTCGGGCGAATCAGTTACAGAGGCAGCCCTTTCCAATGCCCGTGTTCTGCTTCGAATTTAAATTTTTCGCACAATCCATCCATTTATTTGTTATTACCGCAGAAACCAACAATGCTAATTATTCAGTTATGGCTTATAATTTACTCAAAGGAAAAAAGGGAATCATATTTGGAGCGCTCAATGAACAATCCATTGCATGGAAAGTCGCAGAGAGGGCTCATGAGGAGGGGGCCGAGATCGTACTGACCAATGCACCCATTGCACTGAGGATGGGAACCATCCATGAACTTGCCGAAAAGACCGCATCAAAGGTTGTTTCGGCAGATGCCACTTCACTTGAGGATCTGGAAAGCCTTTTCACCGAGTCTATGGAGATTCTGGGCGGAAAGGTTGATTTTGTCCTGCACTCCATCGGGATGTCTCCCAACGTGAGAAAAGGACTTGAGTACGACGCCCTGAATTACGGTTACTACCATAAGACACTGGACGTTTCTGCCTTCTCCCTGCATAAAGTATTAAGTACAGCCCGGAAACTGGATGCCATCAACGAGTGGGGATCCGTTGTGGCACTATCGTACGTTGCTGCCCAGCGAACCTTTGCCGGCTACAATGACATGGCCGATGCCAAAGCGATCCTGGAATCCATTGCCAGAAGCTTTGGATATATGTATGGAAGATCCAGGCGGATCCGCATCAACACTGTTTCACAATCTCCCACACCCACCACGGCAGGAAGCGGGGTAAGCGGATTCGATAAGCTGGAGGACTTCTCTGACAGGATGTCCCCGCTCGGGAATGCAACAGCTTCTGAATGTGCAGATTACTGTATCACCCTCTTCTCCGACCTGACCCGCAAAGTGACCATGCAGAACCTTTTCCATGATGGGGGATTTTCCAGTATGGGTATGAGCTACAGGGCCATCGAACAGTACGAAAAGAGCTTCAGGGATTGCCCATAGTGTACTTTCGACTTTTTGATTATCTTTCGGAATTACCATTCGGAAAGATCCCATGGGTACTGTCATCATTGCAAGCTACTTCCTGATCCCTGCATTTCTTCTGTTCTACAGCACCAAAATGTCGATCATTAATAAGATTGGCATAGTGGTATTCTGTTATGGAATCGGATTGGTGATGGGGAATATCAATATTATTCCGGAATCCATTTCGGGGACCCAGGGTGACCTCATGGGAGTGACCATTTTGCTGGGGATTCCACTGGTCCTTTTCTCTGAGAATGTTGTAAAGTGGGCGAAAATAGCCAGATCCACCTTTCTCTCCCTTTTACTCGGCGTGGTTTCGGTGGTTCTGCTGGTTATGTTGGGTTACTACGTGTTCCGGAATTCCATTCCCGAAATCTGGAAGATCTCGGGAATGATGATCGGGGTATACACGGGTGGGACGCCAAACCTGGCGGCTATTGCAAGGGGACTTGGTGTGAACGAGGACCTCTACATCCTCACCCACACTGCGGAGCTGGTGATTGGTGCCCTTATACTGCTCTTTTTTATCACGGGCGCCAAGCCGCTATTCGGGAAATTTCTGAGACCCTATAAACCGGGAGAAGGAAACACGAACATGCCTGTGCTGGACGTTTCCGATTTTGAGAATTACGAGGGTTTTTTTAAAAAGGAAAATTTTGTGGGCATCCTGAAAGCATTCGGGATTGCATTGGTGATCTTTGGAATCGGGTTTGGAATGACCCTTCTTTTTGAGGGGGATGCCAAAGATACTGCAGCAGTGCTTACAGTGACCACCCTTGGGCTTCTGGCCTCCCTGGTACCGGGAATCAACCGGATTAAAAGTTCATTCCAGCTGGGGATGTATTTTATCTATGTTTTTTGTGTCATCGTTGCTTCAAAAGCCAACCTGCTGGCCCTGTTTAATGTAGAAAATGTGAACCTGATGGTGAACCTTCTGCTATACATTTCTATGGTGATGGTGGGATCGCTGGTGCTTCATTCCATTCTTTCCCGGATATTTAAAATCAGTGTGGATGAATTTATCATCACTTCCACGGCGCTGGCAGATTCACCTCCTTTTGTACCGGTGGTTGCTGCTGCCTTAAGGAACAAGGAGGTGGTGGTTCCCGGAATGATCATCGGGGTGATCGGTTATGCGATCGGTAACTACCTGGGGGTGGCCATTGCCTACCTGCTCAAATAGGATTCCATGAGACTGGTATTAAAAAATATTGCCAGTTTACTGATGGCTGAGAATGAACCCGATGCTTTTGTGGCAGGAGCCCAAATGGAAAGGGTGCAGAGCATAAGCCATGCATGGCTGGCCATTGAAAACGGACTGATAGCCTGTTTTGGCCAGGGTGAGGTGATTCCCTTTTCCGATGACGAGGTGATGGATTGTGAGGGAGGAATGGTAATGCCTGCCTTTTGTGATTCTCATACCCATCTTGTATATGCAGGGAGCCGGGAGAGGGAATATGAGGATAAGATCCGCGGATTGAGTTACCAGGAGATTGCAAAAAGGGGCGGTGGAATACTCAATTCGGCAGCGCTGCTGTCAAAAACGACCGAAGAGGAGCTCTACAGTCAGTCGCTTCAACGCATCAGGGAAATCATCGGATCAGGAACAGGTGCCGTCGAGATCAAGAGCGGGTATGGACTCACTACAAAGGATGAATTGAAGATGCTGCGGGTGATTCGCAGGCTGAAGGAGGAGACCCCCGTGACCGTCAGGTCGACCTTCTTAGGAGCCCATGCTGTTCCGGCTGAATACCGGCTGCGTCAGGATAAATATGTGGACCTGGTGATCAATGAGATGATCCCGGCCGTGGCAGCCGAGCAGCTGGCAGACTATATAGATGTGTTTTGTGACCGGGGTTTCTTTACCGTCGAACAGACCGGGAGGATCCTGGAGGCCGGAGCGAAGTACGGCCTGGTTCCAAAGATTCACGCCAATGAACTGGACTTCTCGGGCGGGATCCAGGTGGGGGTTCAATACGGGGCGCGTTCGGTGGATCATCTTGAATGCACAGGAGATGAGGAGATGAATGCTTTAAAAAACAGTTCCACCATGCCCACACTTCTCCCGGGGGCCTCCCTTTTCCTGGGTATCGGCTTTGCGCCTGCCCGCAGGATGATTGAAGCCGGACTGCCCCTGGCGCTTGCCTCCGATTACAATCCGGGTTCCTCCCCTTCGGGAAACATGGAGCTGATCATGTCGCTGGGTATCATGCAGCTCCGGATGCTGCCTTTGGAAGTACTGAATGCGGTTACCCGGAACAGCGCTTATGCCATGGGACTGGAAAGTACTCACGGGACCGTCACCCCGGGAAAGGTGGCCAACCTGGTTGTCACAAAGCCCATTCCCGGATTCGGGTTTATGCCTTATTCTTATGGTTCCAGTCAGATCAGTAAAGTTATTTTAAACGGAATAATTCAATCAAAGCATGACCAGTCAGATCATTGAGTGTGTACCCAACTTTAGCGAGGGCAGGGATATGAGTGTGATCAGGCAGATCACTGACACCATTGAGGCGGTTGAAGGGGTAAAACTTCTGGATGTGGATCCGGGAAAAGCTACCAACCGCACCGTTGTGACCTTTGTGGGAGCTCCCGGTCCGGTGGTGGAGGCAGCCTTCCGGGCGGTCCGGATGGCCTCGGAGATCATTGACATGTCAAAACACCGGGGTGAACATCCCCGTTTTGGAGCCGCCGATGTCTGTCCCCTGGTCCCGGTATCGGGCATCACGATGGAAGAGACAGTTGAATACGCCCGTAAGCTTGCCGGCAGGATTGGAGCAGAGATTGGAATCCCAGTTTACTGCTATGAGAATGCCGCTTTTACCCAGGAACGCAGGAACCTGGCCACGGTGCGGTCCGGTGAATACGAAGGACTGAAGGAGAAGCTTTTAAATCCCGGGTGGAAGCCCGACTTCGGGCCTGCAACATTTATTGCCCGGACCGGTGCAGTGGCCGTAGGTGCCAGGGATTTCCTGGTGGCTTACAACATCAACCTGAATACCACCTCTACCCGCAGGGCCAATTCCATTGCATTTGATGTCCGTGAAAGGGGGCGTGTAAAAAGAGAGGGAGATCCCATAACCGGCAGGATGGTGATGGATGGCCAGGGTAAACCGGTGATGATTCCCGGGAGCCTGAAGGCCGTGAAAGCCATAGGATGGTTTATTGAAGAGTATGGTATCGCACAGATTTCCATGAACCTGACCAATATTTCTGTCACCCCGCTTCATATTGCCTTTGATGAGGTCTGCAGAAGTGCCGGGTCCAGGGGGATCAGGGTGACCGGCTCGGAGCTGGTTGGACTTGTCCCCCTCAATGCCATACTCGATGCAGGGCGTTATTTTTTAAAAAAGCAAAAACGTTCGTCGGGTGTGCCGGACCGGGAAATCATCAGAATCGCAGTGAAATCTATGGGACTGGATGAACTGGGTCCCTTTATCCCTGAAGAGAAGATCATCGAGTACCGCTTAAAAGAGGGTTCAGATCCTAAGCTGCAGGGGATGACCCTGCGGGATTTCATGGAGGAGACTGCATCTGAATCCGTAGCTCCGGGTGGTGGATCGGTCAGCGCTTATATGGGCTCCCTGGGTGCTGCCCTGGTAACCATGGTGGCCAACCTCTCTTCCCATAAAAGAGGTTGGGATGACCGCTGGGAGGAGTTTTCAGACCAGGCGGTGAAAGGAAAGGCCATTCAGGAAGAGCTTCTGATCCTTGTGGATGAGGATACCCGGGCTTTTAACGGTATCATGGATGCATTCAGATTGCCGAAAAACAACCCGCAGGAGAAAGCGGCCAGGAAGGCGGCCATCGAGGCAGCAACGATATATGCCATACAGATTCCATTCCGGGTTATGAATACTGCCTTCCGCGGGTTTGAACTTGCTGAGGAAATGGTTCGTCAGGGCAATCCCAGCAGTATTTCAGATGCAGGTGTCGGGGCCCTGGCCTTGCATGCATGCATGGAGGGTGCATGGCTGAATGTCCGGATAAACGCTTCTGAACTGAAGGACAATCCGGAGGTTGCGCAGATATTAAAGGATGGGGCCAGCCTGGTTCTCAACTCCCGTTTCGCACTGGATAAAATAATGAAAATGGTAAACAATACCATGGATCAATAACAATTGGGCTCCAGGGGCGTTTCTATACATTGGATGTGTTAAATTCGCCCTTTATGAAGCGCCTGTTTATAATGCTCTCCTTGATGGCCTCCCTATGGGGTGTGAATGCACAGGAGCGTTTGACCCGGGAAGGGTCCTTTCCCTTACGCCGGGAGGAAATTCAGGCTATTGAGCTAAATCCGGAGAGAATCCGGACCATTCAAAGGGCCGCGGAACTTGGGATTCCCCGGCGCATCCAATATCCTGACGGCCGGATAGTGGCCATCAGGCGTATCGGTTTCAATGGTAAACCTGAATACCTCACAACATCAAATTTGAATGCTGCATGGACCATCTCCACCAACCGGGTATGGAAAAACGGCGGAGCCGGACTGGATCTGACCGGTGAGGGTCTGGTGGTAGGAATATGGGATGCCGGGGTGTTTCGCTCTTCCCACCGGGAGTTTGGAGAGAGGGGAAGGTTGATGAATACGGAGGCCGAAGTGTTAAGTCACCCTACCCATGTAAGCGGTACCATTGGCGCCCGGGGCATCGACGGTGATGCGCGGGGGATGGCCAGCATGGTGATCCTTGAAGCGTACGATTGGGAAAATGACCTGCAGGAGATGGATGCTGCTGCCGCAGAAGGACTCCTGCTTTCCAACCATTCTTACGGTTATATTGTCGGGTTTGATTATAACAGTGAAGAGCAGCGATGGGAGTGGTGGGGTGACACCCAGATCAGTCAGAAGGAGGACTACCTGTTCGGTTACTATCACCAAGAGGCCCGGGCCTTCGACCAGGTTGCTTATGACCATCCCGGTTACCTCATTGTAAAATCGGCGGGCAACGACAGGGGAGAGGGCCCGGAACCAGGCTCTGAACACTATGTGTGGGAGGATGGGGAATGGATCTCCTCCAATGCCGTTCGGCAGATTGATGGGGGAGAAGATGGCTTTGGAACCATGGGGCCTATTTCCACCGCTAAAAATATACTGGTGGTCGGGGCAGTGGAAGATCTTCCCGCCGGTTTTATCGACCCTTCCGGGGTGGATATTACAGGTTATTCGGCATTGGGCCCCACCGACGATGGAAGGGTTAAGCCTGATGTGGTTACAAACGGTAGTGCACTGTATTCCACCAATTCAACAAGTGATTCCGCTTACCGTTTCATGTCAGGCACCTCCATGTCGGCTCCCGGTGCAACAGGGTCAATGGCCCTTTTGCAGGAGTATCATTTTAAAAGAGTCGGCCATTACCTTAATGCTGCATCCCTGAAGGGAGTGGTTCTCCATACGGCCGACGATGCGGGGAACCCGGGTCCCGACTATACCTATGGCTGGGGCGTGGTGAATACGGGAAAGGCTGCAGAGGTGATTGGTGATTCAACCCGGCAAAGGATCTTTGAGAATTTGCTGGCAGATCAGGATCAGGTGAGAATCTCTTTTTTCTGCGATGGGTCAGAGCCGGTAAAAGTCACACTTTGCTGGACCGACCCGTCGGGAGAAGTCCCGGCTCCCTCCCTGAATCCCACCGACCGGATTCTGGTGAATGACCTGGACCTGAGGGTAATCCGCAATTTAGACGGGCAAAAATACAGGCCCTTTGTGCTGGACCCTGTTCAGCCGTCAAAACCTGCATCCGCGGGTGATAATATCCTGGATAATGTGGAGCAGGTGGTACTGAGTGCCCCTGTAAAAGGATTTTATGAGGTAGTGGTCAGCCACAAGGGAGTATTGAGGGAAGGCAATCAGTCCTTCTCTCTGATCATATCGGGACTTTCAGATGATTTTTATGCTTCGGGAGTATATCACTTAACCGGTAACAATGGTGAGTTCTATCTCACCTCAGCCAGTGAATACCAGCCCGGTATGAATGCAGGATGGCTGATTACACCGGAAAATAAACTGCCGGTTTCACTCAGCTTCAACTTTTTTGAAACCGAAGAGAACCGCGATGTCATCAGAATTTATGACGGGCAGGATGGCAATGCTCCGCTTCTGGCAGAATTTTCAGGGAACCTTCCCGACACAGATACACTGGTCACAGCCACCGGTGGAACCATGTGGGTCCATTTTACCTCAGATGAGCAGAACCAGGGAGGGGGATTTTCTGCCGCCTATTGCACCATCCCTCCTGAAGGAAAATTTGATCTGGAGGGAGAACCTTATCCCTGTTACGGATCTGAACAGACCTACCTGCTAACCGGGGAGGAGGGTACCCTCTTCAGGTGGACACCCCCCGAAGGATGGGAAGTTCTGGAAAAAGGCGAAATATTCGCGAAACTTCTGACCGGTAACGGAAGCGGCTCCCTTGAGGTTACCCCCTTTAACAGGTGCGGTGAGTCCGGGAAAACGGATATGGCATTGGAACCGCTCTTTTTGGCCCCGGACCTCAGCAGCTTCAGCGGGGATACGGTTTTTTGTTCAGGGGAGCCGGGAACCCTCAGGGTGGATAGTCTCCCGGGTGCCACTTACCTCTGGCAGCTTCCTTTGAACTGGCAGGGGAGCAGTGACTCCCACGAAATAAATTTCATTTCCTCACTAAACCAGGGTGAAGTCCTTGTAAGTGCACTTAATTCCTGCAAACAGGGAGATACATTGATCATCCCCACCCTTGTGAAGAGCTACCCTCGTGAGAGCGAAATCCATTCGGTATCGGATAAGATCTGCCAGAACTCCTTTAATCAATTCTATCTTTTTGCAGAGAAGGGGGTAGAATATCAATGGAGTGTGAATCCTGATTGGGTGATCAGCGGGGATGCAAAGGGAGATTCGGTGGAAGTAATGGTTGGCAAAGACCCAGGCTCCGTTTACGTGACCGCCACCAATGAATGCGGGCAGAGTAATTCCGACAGGTTCTTCATTCTTACCGGTCAGCCTGCCGTTCCGCTTCTCATGGAGTCGGCCAGTATATATAACGACCTGAGGGAGATTGAGGTGCAAAATGCTACCTCATTTACCCTGATTCAATGGTACCTCAATGGTGTTCTGATCGACAGCCCCCTGGCTAACGGTCCACGCTATGTGGCCTATGTTCCCGGAATATATTCAGTGGGTGTAACCAACCGGGACGGTTGCAGGCGCCTGCAGGAACCGGGGGAGGGGATCAGCATCTCAGGCGAGGATAACCTCTATTCGGTCCATGCCGGGGTAGGGGGCGGGCTGGTCATTTATAACTCCACGGAAGATCCGGCCACTGTAAATGTCTACAACCTGCAGGGACAGCTTCAGATGATTCAGGAGGTTGATCCCGGGTACAATGAGGTTCCAACCACCCTTCAGGGCGTTCAGCTGGTTTCGGTAATGGGCAGGGGGAACTTACAGGTTTTCAGAATATTCATCCGTTAATCAGCATTCTAATTGCGGTATTTCTCAGTATTTACGGGTTACCTAAATGTTAAAAGTTGTGAAATATTAACTATTTTTTATATACATTCGCTGATTCTAGAGTCAAGTGATCTGATATTTAATATTAAACCTAAAACCTTAATCTATGAAAAGATTATCAATTCTTTTTGCACTCCTTATGTTTGTGAGTTTCGGACTTCAGGCACAGGGGACAGAGATTACTGGTAGCGTGGTCAGTGCAGCAGACGGTTCAGCATTGCCAGGCGTAACCGTAATCGTAAAAGGAACGACCGTAGGTGCCGTGACGGATTTTGAGGGGAAATACTCCATTGGAGTGCCCGACGGGAAAGGCACCCTTTTATTTTCATTTGTAGGAATGCAGACCCAGGAGGTTGCCATTGGTAATTCCACCATAATCAATGTGAGCATGGAGGTCGATGCAGTGAATATGGATGAAGTGGTGGTCGTTGGTTATGGCCGTGCAACCAGGGAGGCATCTACAGGATCGGTTTCCGTGGTAAAGAGCGACCAGTTGCAGGATGTGCCTGAACTGAGTTTTGACAAAATGCTGACGGGTAAGGTGGCCGGGGTGCAGGTTACCGCCACATCCGGTCAACCTGGTGCTGCTTCGCAGGTCAGGATCAGGGGTACAAGCTCATTGAATGCCGGAAATGAACCACTCTATGTGGTGGACGGAATTCCTGTGATGGAGGGTAATCAGACCTACTTTACAAATACGGGTAATGCTCTTACGATGATCAATCCCAACGACATTGAGTCCATTACCATCCTGAAGGATGCAGCTGCAGCTTCCATCTACGGATCCAGGGCAGCCAACGGGGTAATCCTGATCACCACCAAATCTGGTAAAAGCGGAAAATCCAATATCAATTTCAGGGCCTCGTACGGGGTTTCAAGCCTGGCCAATGATAATCACTTCGACATCATGACTCCCGAGCAGAATGTGGAGTATAACCGTGCAGCGGCCGTTAATGCCGGTGCCGATCCGGACGATCCAAGCAGTCCTTTCTACTATCCCATGAGTTTGCTGGAACAACCCATGAACAACTGGCTGAAGGCTTCCACCAGGCTGGGTAACCTGCAGAATTATGAACTCTCGGTGAGTGGCGGAACCGAAAAAACCAGTCACTATACCTCTGGTTCCTATTCCAATTCCGAAGGGGTATTTCATGGAATTGACTTCAAAAAATACCAGCTGCGTTCCAACATTGATCACTCCATATCCGACAGGCTGAAAATGGGTGTGAAACTGAACGCATTTCATTCCGAATCAAATGATGTGGCCATGCAGGCCATGTATTACGTGAATCCGTTGTTTGCAGGGATGTTCCTGCAACCCTGGACCCCCATCTACAATGAAGATGGCACCTATAATATGGATATTCCAGAATGGGGAAATACCAACCCCAGGGCCACCCAGGAGTATGATGATCAGTATGAATTGCAGAACAGGCTCCAGGGAACGGTTTACGTGGAATGGGAACCTGTAACCGGATTGAAATTTAAAACAAACAACGCCGTTGAATATACCGACGGAGAGGGCCGCAGGTACTGGTCTGCCGAGGCTGATGCACAGGGGAACGCCACCCTCCAGGTCTCCAATTCCAAGTATGCCCAGATTACCTCTTCCAATACGGTTTCATACGGAAAGTACTTCAATGACCACAACTTCAACATCCTGGGTGGATTTGAGGCCATAGATAACAGCTACAACAGCTACTATATCTACTCGGTCGATGTGGATCCGGCTATTCCCTATCCAAATACAGGGACCGCTGAAACGGACGATGGAGATTATGAAGAAACCCGGTATACAATGGCTTCCTTTTTCGGGATTCTCGATTATAATTATGCCAGTAAGTATTACTTCCGCGCCAGTGTAAGGACCGATGGAAGCTCCCGTTTCGGTATAAACAACCGCTGGGGAACATTCTACTCCTTCGGAGCAAGCTGGAACCTTCACAATGAGGCATTCCTGGAGAATATGAATGCCATAGATGCATTGAAATTGCGCCTGAGCTACGGGGTGAATGGTAACGACCGCATCGGGGATTATGAGCACTGGGGCATTTATGGTCCCGTGTCCTACAATGCAAGGACCGGTATGGCACCGTCGCAACCGGCCAATCCGGATCTTACCTGGGAAACCAGCACTTCCTATAACATCGGGATTGATTTTGGATTCCTGCAGCGCATTTCCGGTACACTGGAATTTTATAACAGGATAACCAGCGACATGCTGCTCGACATTCCGCTTTCAAGGACCACTGGGTTTACCAGCCTTCGGCAAAACGTTGGAGAGATGAAGAACATGGGTGTGGAAGCACTGATTGATGTCACCATCGTGGACGGACCCCTTTTCTGGAGTGTCGGTTTTAATATGGCTGCCAACCGGAGCGAGATCCTGAACCTGGGGGACCAGGAGGAGATCATCGATTCAAGGATTATACACAGGGTGGGAGAGAGTCTTTACAATTATTATCTCTACAACTACGCAGGTGTAAACCCACTTAACGGGGAAGCGCTCTGGTATAATGCGGATAATGAGCTGACCAACCTTTACAGTGAGGCCAACAAGATCATAGCCGGGTCACCTGAACCCAGGTTCCTGGGAGGTTTTAATACCCAGCTCTCTTGGATGGGCTTTGACCTGAACATCAATTTTGAATATAAGCTTGGAAACCAGGTCCTGGTTGAAGAGTTGCACTACGCAGCCTCCGACGGATTCTGGTGGGGCGTCAACCAGTCGAATATTGTGATGGACTACTGGAAAGAGCCGGGTGATATTACAAAAACACCAAAACCCATCGCCAATAATACGACCAATTCCAATGGATACTACAATCCGCGCTGGATGTATGATGGCGATTATCTGAGGGTGAAAAACATTACGCTGGCATACACACTCCCATCCAGGTTGACCCAGAATATGAAAATCAGTCAGCTGAGGATCTATGGAAGCGCCGTCAATGCCTATACTTTCCACAGTGTTGATTTCTGGGATCCGGAGAGGGGTGTTGAGGGAGGTGGATTCGGTATCTACCCGATGACCAAAAGTTTTGTGATTGGTCTTGATCTCACATTTTAACGTATAAATAACTGAACGATGAATATTCAAAAAACATTAGTTGTCGGGTTGTTGGCACTCCTGGTTTTTACGACCGCGTGTGAGGATTTCTTGTACCAGGAGCCCAGACTCAGTCAGACAAATGAACTCACCCTTTCAACATTTGAAGGGTTGCAGAATGCTACTTTAGGAGTTTACACTCCGCTTTACTCTTCCGACTGGTATGGCAGGGACTTTGTGGTTACTGCCGATCTTAAAGGTGGTAACGCTAAAAAAGGACCCATCAGTTCGGGACGCTTTTTCACTGAATATCTTTGGAACAATACACCGGATGCAAGCCACGGCCTGTGGACAAGGGCTTATGATTTGATCGGCAGGGCAAACAATGTGCTGGAGGTGATTGACGGAGGGTTTGAAGAGGCCGGGGTTGAACAGGCCGATATTGATCAGCTTGCCGCAGAATGCAAGTTTTTGCGCGGCCTGGCATACTTCGACCTGGCACGCCTGTTTTGCCAGCCCATTGCCCAGGGAAGCGGAGCAAGCCAGCTGGGTGTCCCGGTGGTCCTGACCTACGAATTGGGTCAGCCAGTACGTAATACGCTTGGAGAGGTATATGCCCAGATTGAATCTGATCTCCTGGATGCGGAGGCCGATCTGGCCGAAGTATCTCCCAACGGGGGTACGGATGCCAGGGGATGGGCCACAAAATTTGCCGCACAGGCCCTGCTGGCTCGTTTCTACCTTTACACAGAGCAATGGCAGGATGCAGCCAATTATGCAGGAATGGTCATTAACAGCGGGGAGTTTCCTCTGTATACTGCTGATGAATATACCACCTGGGATAATGGTGGGGTCTGGGGAACCGATGGCGGTTCCGAGGTTATTTTCGAAGTGTACGGGGCAGAGGGTAACTCTTCTCACAGTAACTGGGATGTGATCTCTTATATCATGTCCCCCCTGGGTTACGGAGATATCAATGCTTCGCTGGATGTATATAACCTCTATGAAGATGGGGATGTACGTAAAGGGATGTTCAGAAATTATGAACCCAATTATGTAAACGACCTGTGGTCGTTAAAGTACCCGGGTAAAGCGCCTGACGGAAACCTCAGGGAAGATAATATTCCCGTACTGCGTATTTCAGAGATGTACCTGATCCGGGCTGAAGCCATTCTCAATGGAGCTTCAGCAGCCGGAGCCACTGCAAGCGGAGATTTAAATGCGATCCGTGAAATTCGCGGGGCATCTTTACTTGATGCAGGTAATACCACACTGAGTTCGGTATATCTTGAAAGACGGATGGAACTCTGTTACGAAGGACATGAACTGTTTGACCTTGCCCGGACAGGAAGGGGACTGACCCGGACTGACTATTCAGGTGCGGTGAATCAGAATATTTCATTCCCGGATTATCGCTGGGCTATGCCCATTCCGCAGGAAGAGCTGAATGCCAATGAAAACATGGAACAGAATCCTGAATATTAAATTTAATTTTAAAAATCTGAAACGATGAAAAAAATAATAAATAGGATCACATTCGTTTTAGCAGCTGTTGCCCTGTTGGTCTCGTGCGAAGCAGATTACATCATGTTCGACAGCTCGAAAAATTTTGTGGCATTCCCGGCAAAAACAACCTCTATACCTGAACAGGGCGGACAGGTGGCAATTCCCGTTTATGTGGTTGCCCTCGAAGGATCTCCTTCGGTCAGTGTGACTTTCGATTTTGACGCCACCGGAATCGCAGCTCCTGCAGTGGAGGGAGTGGATTTCACCCTGGTGAACTCCGGCAAAACCCTCGATTTCCCGGATGGAACGGGTTATGCTTCCATTTTAATTCAACCCATTGACAATGATTTATTTACCGGTAATAAAGCGATCAATATTGTGCTTACCGGTAATTCACTGGATTATGCATTGGGGGCAAATTCAACCAATGCGGTTACCCTTGTGGATAATGAGCATCCATTGAAAGCATGGATCGGCTCATATTCAGTGGAAGCCTTAAGTTATGGCAATCCGGGTGGATGGGATGAATCCTGGGCCGTTGAAATTTCTGCGGTTGAAGGTGAACTTGAAAAGCTTCAGGTGCTCATCAATACCGGCAGCGGAGGCGGAGAACCCTTCCTTGCAGCCTTTGATTCTGAGGCCATGACGATCTCAATTGATCCTGGTACAGTGGTCGGGGATGTCTACGGATACGGACCTACTGCCGTGTATGTGGGGGACTATTCCACCCTTGATACCGAGGCTACCATTGTGGGTTCCATTGAAGAGGATGGTACCATAAAAATTGATAACCTTACCATGATTCTAACCGATTATGGGTTTGTGAATGGCCTCTGGGATGCATTTAATACGACCTGGACAAAAACAGGGAAAAAGTCAGCCGTGGCCATGGATTTTGCCACCAAGGCAGCCAGATTTAAATAGTCTAATTTTAATAAGATAGAACTATGAAAATAGCAAATAAATATTTCAAGGGTTCAGCTCTGTTGTCATTGATGGCCCTGCTGGTTTTTTCCTGTACCGAATTTACGGAATTCGAGAGCACCACATTGGGACCGGGACCTTCCATCACGTTGTCATTGGTATCAGTGCAGGATTCAACTTTCACCGTGGCTGTTACCAGCAACGGTGATGGATATGCTTCTGTCATTCTTTTGCCGGGTTCGGGTAATCCCATTCCGGAAGATCCGGAAAACCTTCTCACGGGCAACATTTCATCATTGGAATACCAGTCGAAAGTGGTGAAAGCAAACCAGGCAACCAATTTCACCTTCTCGGGTCTGTATCAGTGGGCACTGTACGAGGTGCAGTCTGCCGCAAACAATGCAGATGGTAAAATAAGTGAGGTGAAAACACTTACCGTGGGAACCGATGACAATCACGGGCCTGTTTTATCAGCTACAGATCCTGGTATTACTTATGATCCGGTACTGTCAGCGAGTGGCCCCATTACCCTGGTATTCGATGAGTGGGTTCTTTATGACGAGGACAAGGAGCTTACCTTTGCTGCATTTTTCGGTGGCGAAGAGATGACTGCAGGTTCAGTTGAGGTGGATGGTAATGTGGTTACTGTGACACCCGCTGAGGATTTCACCTACAGGGACTATATCTGGCTCTCTTATCCGGAAGGTGCCTTTACCGACTATGCCGGCAATCCTACGGAAGAAATAACCACTTACTATGATGAGGATAATGGGGTATTCGTGGGGCTTTACTGGCGGGTAGAAGCCTTTACCTACGATGCTGTATCCATTACACCTGCTGCTGATTCTGTAGATGCATCGCGTTTTGATATTGTTGTCACTTTTGACGATGCGGTTGATATTGATGAGGTGGAAGATGCCATGATAACACTCACCTATGACGATGGTTTTGATGTGCTCATAAAAGGTGTTCTTGTTTCTGAACTTACTGCAATAGACAATACGCTGAAAATCACTCAAACCAAACTGGGTGTTCCCGGATCAACGGTTACCCTGAACATTCCTGAAGGAATTCTCGGGATTGGAATTGGAAACCCGAATGCTGAGATTACGGCAAGTTGGGCGATTAAGTAAACCAACCACCTTTTGAAACAGGGAGGATGTCTCAATAGAGGCATCCTTCTTTTTTTTATATCTTTGCTGAACAACCTGGCATGGAATTTGGTTAACTAAATGAGAGATTGGTGATGAGAATGGTTAGGAATATATTTTTAATACTGGGCCTCATACTGTTTTTAGTACCGGGTTTTGGAAAAGCTGTTACAAAAGCGGAAGTTGCCAGTGCAGTTAATGAGCTGCTTGAAGAGTGGAACAGGACGAGTGACGCGGAAATTGTAAAGATGGATCCCCACTATCTGGCGGATGGCTCTCTCGCATTTTACATGGTGGATTTGGGACCGGGTGGCTGGGTGCTGGTCAGCGGAGATGATGTGCTGCGGCCTGTACTTGCCTTTTCCTTTGAAAACAACATGATTCCCCTGGATCAATGGGCTGATGCGGCTTCTTATCTGCTGAACACCTATAAAAATGAAATTGGCTCAGCACTCAAAAATAAAGACCTTAGAAGAGATGTTCGTTGGGACCGTCTGCAGTTTGCCACCAGCAAGGGAACTTCCGAAGATATTTACATCGATCCCCTTATCGATGTAACATGGGACCAGGGTTCCGGATGGAACATGTTCTGCCCCTCTGATGAAGAGGGTCCGGGAGGTCATGCATACGTAGGATGTGTAGCGGTTGCCATGTCTCAGGCCATGTCTGTCTATGAGTATCCTGCATCACCCAAAGGGATAAAGTCGTATGTACATGATACATATGGTTCAATTTCCGTAAATTATAATATGTCTGATCCCTACGAGTGGTCACAAATGAGTTCCAGCTCGTATGATTCATATAATGCTCTTTTACTTTACCATTGTGCCGTGGCCGTTGAAATGGATTTTGGGGCGGATGGATCCGGGGCTTATGTGAGGACCGCAGCCAATGCCATGAAAGATTTTTTTTCCTATTCCAAAAACCTGAGTTTTTCTATGCGTTTTGAGGATGAAGAACAGTGGAAATCCCTTTTGGTGGGTGAACTTGAGGCAGGTCGCCCCATAGTTTACCGGGGAGGACCTGACGATGGCAGATCCGGACACGCCTGGAATATCGATGGATATGGTAACGGTTATTTTCATATGAATTTTGGATGGTCGGGCAGTCAGAATGGCTATTTTACGCTGGATCTGATCAATCCGGGGAACAACGATTTTTCTTCCAGTCAGGGTGCCATGATTGGGATTTCCCCCCCGCTCAGTGCACCCACAGACCTCTCCCTATCCGCAAACTACGTGAATGAAGGATCTCCCGTGGGTTCTTATGTGGCGGATGTAATTGTGGAGGACGAGGACCCTGATAACATCTATAGTTTTGAATGTACGGGTAAGTTTAGCATCATTTTAGATGATTATCTGCCTGCTGCCTTTAACATTGTGGAAGGTAAACTTCTTACAGAAAAGATTTTTACATATGATGAGGCGCGACCAGAGCGTAATACCGAGTTTTTACGGATCCTGGTTGAAGACCAGTATGGCAATAAATTCAAGAAGGAATTCCTGATTGATATCAGAAAAGCTTACCATGGTCCGACGGGTATTGCGCTTAGCGATAGCAGTGTGAAGGAATTACAACCCATTGGGACTGCTGTGGCCTGCCTGATGGTCGAAGATGAGGATGACACAAATAGCTATACTTTTGAGCTGAAAGGGCCTTTCAATGCATCTGTATCGGATTATGATGTGCCCCTGTTTTATTTAGATGAAGATACGTTAAGGACGGATGTAATCTTTGATCTGCATGAATCTGATACCGCATATGTGCTGATTGAGCTTGAAGATAAGTATGGTTTTCGGATGAGCCGTGCATTTACCATTCAAATCAAGCGCGATCAGTCCGGATCCACCGGTTTCACACGCATTTCTCTTGAGAACGACCTGGTGTTCCCAAATCCGGCTGTCGAATATATCAATCTCAGGGATACTGAGCAAATCTCTTTATTTGAAATATATGAGATTTCATCGGGCCGCCTGGTCATGCGGGAAGATTTGCCAACAGACAGGACAGATGTTTCCGGATTACCCGAAGGGGTCTACCTGGTGGTCATCCGCAGTGATGGCGAGATGCATGCGCAGAAACTGCTGATCAGCCGTTAGAGAGAATCGAAGAAGACCATCAGTTTCACAATCGATTCATCCTGTTTCATATCCAGTTTTGCCTCCCTGATAAAGGAGGATATCTCATTTTCCTTTTCCGGAAAGAGTGAGATCATGTACTTTTTTGAGCCCTTTGCCTTGTAAAGTGTATTCTCACCCTGTTTCATAAACAGGATATCGTACTTATCCACAAACTCGTCATATTTCCGGTCCGCGCTGTAGCCTCCTTCATAATTTGCCTTGAGAAACTCTTTTTGATGGACCTTATAAACCTTGCTGG
>JAWOHR010000068.1:0-22860 GCA_046485075.1 Bacteroidales bacterium | reverse complement strand
CTGTTTTCCAGACCGGCAGAGCTATTTTCAAACAGCGCCGGAATTCTTGGGAACTCCAGGGAGTAATTGTTTCTTAACCTGTACAGATAGCCTTTCATTTGAATCTTAATGATTGGGAGCAGGATCCTTCAAATGCCCGGTGTCCAAAAAATATGCCAATCCACTTCAAAGATATAACTTTTCGTGCTCCTATTCATCACTCCTTCCTGTGTTGGATCAGAGTTACATCCCCCTTCAGATTGAATGGCTCTCCATTGAGGAAAAAACCTGTGCAAATGTATACGTACACATCCTGGTCACAAAGGTTCCCGTTGAAATAGCCATCCCATCCAATATTCACATCGGTACTTGTAAAGAGGCGTTCTCCCCAACCGTTATAAATCTGAAGTTCATATTTATCAACACCCTTCCAGAGGGGGTGAAATATGATATTGGTTTCCCTGTCGTTCAGGCTGTAATAGCCGCCATTACCGCCATCCATAAGCGGCTTAAAGGCATTGGGGAAGATGATGGATCCTTCTCCCTTAACCGTGACAACCTCGGGTTTCATGAGCCTGTCAGTACATCCATATTCGGTCCATACATCGAGAGAGATATCATACACACCCACTTCATCATAAAGATGCGTCGGGTTCTCCTCCACGGAGGTGTTTCCATCGCCAAAATCCCATAAATAGGCAGATCCGTACCTGGAAAGATTATAGAGCCATACCTGGTCATCAGGCAGCATCAACAAATCATGCGACACCCTGAAATCAACCAGGGGCATCCTGTAAACCTCCACCTGACGGTAGGCATATTCCTTTCCACCCGGACCGGTTACAGTCAGTTTCACATTGTATAAACCAAAACGTTCAAAGGTGTGTTCCGGCTCAAATTCGGCGGAGGCGTTTCCATCCCCAAATTCCCACAGGTAACTTTCTCCGTAAATGGAATGGTTGCTGAAACGCACCGTATGTGGTTCGCATCCTCCCTCTATAGAGTCAAAAACAGGTATGGGCGTGGCTGCCAGTACACGGATGGAATGTTCCACCGAATCGGAGCAATAGGGGGTTGCCGCCCTCAGCCAGATCCTGTATTCTCCCCAGGTATCGTAGGTGTGTGCAGCCGGATCCTCCAGGGTGCTCACCGATCCGTCTCCCATGTCCCAGTGATAGTCCCAGTAACCCTGGTTCGTCATATTTGTGAAATCCACGGTAGATGAAGGATACATCTGGTGGGTGGGAGTGGCATAAAATTCGACGTTGGGCTGGGCATATACATCGATGGAGTCGGTTTGCGAGTCCACACAGCCATGCCGTGTGGTGGAAGTAAGGGTTATATAATAGACTGTATCATGTCCCGACAGGTTAAAATAGAGGTTTGAAGGATCGGTGGTCGAAGCAGAAGTTCCATCCCCAAAATCCCACATATAGGTTTCACCCCTTACCGACTCGTTCACAAAATAGGCGTAAAAAGGGCTGCAGCCTCCGTCATTCACACTGAAGTCTGCAATGGCCCCCGGATATACCCAGATGTTCTGCTTTACAGTATCCAGACAGCCAAAATCTGAGAAGGCTGTCATGAAAATTTCATAAGTTGCAATATCCTCACCCATGTTCTCAAAAACGTGGCTGAAGGGTGCCGGGGAGTGGGTATCAAAGATGGTATCCCCACCCAGCTCCCACCGAAAGTGGTCGGCATTCAGACTGGTATTGGTAAAAGGAACCTCGAAGGGAGCACAGTCAATGATTCTTTCGGTTTCAAAGCGCGCCACAGGTTTTGGATGAATGGTAATTTCGGCTGTAACCAGGCTTGTGCAGGAGAACTGCGACGTGGCCAGGAGATGAACCTCCCGTGTTACAGGATCGTTTGTATAATTTGTGAAGGTATGATGCGGCCCGTCGGCCTCACTGGAAGCTCCGTCTCCGAATTCCCAGGAGAAGGTATATCCTCCGGCGGAAAGGTTGGTAAAATCGACCTCAAGCGGGTGACAACCTTCATCAATGCTACTTGTAAAACGGGCATCGATGGCTGGGTAGACTTCCACAATTTTAGTAACCGAGTCGGCACATCCGGCAGCGTTTTCGGCCCGAAGCGTAACCTGGTAAGAGGCATTATTAACAAAACTGGCATTGATGAAGGAATGGGATACCGGATCCTCGTTATTCGTGGTGGCATCAGATCCATCCCCGAAATTCCAGGAATAGATGCTTCCTCCGACTGATGCATTTTGCAATTGCACCGGCGAAGGGGTGCAGTTAATATTTTCCTGGAAGGTGAAATCGGCTTTAATGTAAGGATGTACCACAATATCCAGATACATTGAATCCCTGCAAACAAGATTCGTGGCTGTTCCATACAACCAGATGCGATAGGTGATATCTGTGATCCCCAGGTTATTAAAAGTCTTTGTGGGACTGACCTCCTGCGAGGTGGTTCCGTTTCCAAAGTCCCAAAGGAAGTAATCTGCACCGTTGGACAGGTTGACAAAATCCAGGGTCAGGGGATGGCATCCCTGCAGCTGACCGGGGGTAAAATCCACCCGGATGTCGGGTTCAACCGTAACCGTTCTGCTGATTTCATGCGTACATCCGGCAAAATTCTCTGCAATCAGGGTTATCTCATAATCCTGCCGGTTTGCATAATCAGGGTTCCCGAAGAGATGGCTGATTGGGTTGGTATTAAAGGTGGTCGTATCAGTACCATCCCCGAAGTTCCAGCGGAATATGGAAGCATGGATGGACGAATTGCTGATCTCCACCTCAAACGGGGCGCAGCCCAGAACATCGGGCAGGGTAAAACTGGCCAGCAGGTAGGGATGCACCGTAATATTTAAAAAGAATGAATCCGAACAGATATTGTTGGGTGCAAGAGAGACCAGTTTCACCGTATAGATGGAATCCACAATCCCTGTATTGGTAAAGATATGCCCGGGATTTTGGAGGTTGGAAGTGGAGCCATCACCAAAATCCCAGACAAAGGTCTGCCCCCCTTCGGTCTGGTTGGTGAAATCAATGCTGAGCGGGTGACAACCTTCAACGCCTGAAGGAAGAAACCCGGCATCAATATTAGGGTACACAGTCACCCTCTTCACTATCTCACTGGTACATCCGTAATCATTTTCTGCCCGCAGTCTCACTTCAAAATCCTGGGCATCTGTAAAATTGGTACTGATAAAAGTATGGGTCTGGGGCCCGGGAAGCAAGGTATTTATCACAGTACCATCTCCGAAGTCCCAGGTAAAGCTTGTCCCGCCAATGGTGAGGTTATCAAAAGTAACTTCAAAGGGTCCGCAACCCTGTGCATTGGGGAAGGTGAATTCGGCAATAATTTGTGGAAGCACCGTAATGGGCCATGAAACCGACTTCACACACTCTCCGTCAGCTGTGGAGGTGGTCAGTGTTACCAGGAATGTGGTATCTCTGCTCCCAAAATTACTGAAGGTGTGGACCGGTGAGTGCTCCACCGAGGCTGCACCGTCGCCGAAGTCCCACAGGTAGTTCACTGCATTGACAGAAAGATCTGTAAAGGTCACCCTAAGCGGGTGGCAACCCTGCAATCCGTCGGTAGAAAAACCTGCGGTGATTTCCGGGTGAACCGTTATACTCCTTACAAGGGTATCCGAACAGCCCTCCTCGTTGAAAACAATGAGTTGCAGGGGATAAATTTCACTGGCACTCCCCGTATTCAGGTATACATGGGAGAGAACTGCACCTGATGAATTACTCACCGGTGAACCATCTCCAAAGTCCCAGAAATACTGGTCCACTCCGATGGATGCATTGTTGATCTCCACCGGGAAAGGATGGCATCCCACCACATCCTCAACAGTGAAGGCCGCCTCAATATAAGGATGGATCACCACATCGAAGGTGGCAGTATCCCGACAGAATTCATCGGTGGTTGCTACGAGCATCACTGTAAAGACGGTATCATGCCTGAGCAGATTCCGGTCATAGCGGTGAATGGGATTTTCCTCGGTTGAGCTGCCACCATCTCCAAACTCCCAGAAATAGGTGGACGCGCCTGTGGAATTATTCTGAAATATCATCTCAGCGGGCGAACAGGCTTCCTGGGGAAACACATCAAAAGCAGCTTCCACCTCCGGGTAAACAGTAACTTCCCTCTGTATCTCATGAAAACAGCCCTGGAAATTATCTACCCTGAGCTTGATGGTGTAGGTGACAGGAACAGGAGTGGAATTGAAGTAAGTGTGTCTGAGTTCGGGTCCTGGAGAGTTACTTGTGTTCCCGTCCCCAAAATCCCATGCGTAAATATCCGCTCCATAGGACTGATCCGTGATAATAATCTCATGGGGAGAACACTCTGCCACCGTATCGTAGGCGAAACTGGCTTCGATAAAAGGACTCACCGTAATGGGATGGGAGGATGTATCATGGCAATTGTAGGTTGAAATTGCTATCAGCCGGGCATCATACACGATGTTACCCGGGCCAAAAAGGTTCCGGTACTCATGGATGGGGTTCTCATCCACTGATGAACCACCGTCGCCAAACTCCCATAACCATGTATTCGTATCACCCCAGGAGTTATTTGTGAAACTGACCTCCAGCGGTTCACATCCCTCATCCCTGTCCGCCGAAAAGTCTGAATGGATTTCAGGAAAAACGGTGATGGTTTTTGTGAGAATTTCTGAGCATCCACTCTCATTCTTTGCCAGGAGGGTAATCTCATAGTCAATGGGAAGACTGGTTGTATTGGTATATACATTTGAGAAAACAAAGGGATCCGGTGGCGGTGGATATGGAGTTGCAGGATCATTGTCATAACGGATCAGGGGAGTTCCATCGCCAAGATTATACTGCCATGAGTAAGTGCCCTCTGACTTGTCCTGAAAAAGGACCTCCAGGGGTGAACAGCCTGAAACCACATCGGTTTCAAAGTGAGCCACCACCGGTGTGGAAACAAGCACAGTCAGAGGAATAGTACCGGATCCACAGGCCCCTGATACCGAAACCGTATATTCGTGCGGACCCGGGGGAAGGTTAATAGCGGTGGGAAGGTTAATATTGGCATTATCCAGATAGGTATCCGGGGTCCATGAATAATTGGTTCCCCCGAAGGCATAAAGTTGAACGGAATCCCCATAGCAGGCCCGTACCACGGAAGAGTTGGTACCGGCAACCGTGGCCCCCACATTCAGACCCCCGAAATCGGAATAGTAGCCATAATAGAGCCCCCCCTGTCCGGCCCCCGGGAATCCGTTGATGATAGCCAGGTGAAAGATACCGCCCGTATTCTCCACCAGATGTTGCCCGACGGGAAGAACATTGGCGTTGATGGAGGTAGTAAGCAGGGCCACCCATCCGTCACTACCCTGAATCTCGGTGAAGGCACCTGGATCGATGATGGTGGGTTCAGCAACTCCGTCAATGAGAAACTTTCCTTCGTTCCCCTTCTCGGTGATCAGGAAAAAATAGAAGATATTCTCTCCCTGCCTGGCCCTGGTAAAGGCAAGCTGGGTATTTCCTGTACATCCTATGGCGGGGACCAGGGCCCCGCCCCTGGTTTGGTTGGAGAGCGCATGTTGGTATACGTATATGGGTTTTGCAGGATCTCCGGGATTGATCCTGGAAGTGATCCTGGCGTATTTGGAACCGTTTGGCACAACGATCAGCCCCTGTTCCCCCCTGTTCAGAGTGGTGTATGGAGTCGGACCAATGGGGAGACCATCTGAATCAGTGACATAAATATTGGTATTGTTCTCTGTCGCAACCACGAAGACATGGTTGGGATTTTTAATATCCGGCACAATGTAATTGTCCCCGATGATATTCACAGGCACCAGCTGGTCGCCCGTCACCGGCTGGCCCTGTGACCCGGTATTCAGCGCATCATCCTTGATACTAACGCTGATGGGCAGGGTGGATTCTATGCGTGTTCCTGCCAGCCGGTCGGCTGCGAAAATACTGTAGTTGCGCGGATACAGGGAGAAGGTCTGTCCCTGGTTCAGGGTGATCACATGCGTCCCGCCCGGTAAGATTGTAGTTACATTTGAACCATAACTGGCTCCCTTACCCGCAGGGAGGGTTATGGTCACCTGGGTATTATCCGCCGTGGCCACAATATCAATGGCTGAATAGGTACGTGGAGTCAGGTTCCGGTTTGGATACACCGTCTGAAAAGGCGTATAAAACAGGGTTCCCATGCCGTTCCCTCCCTTGAGGGTCCACAGGTCAGATCCATAATCATAGTTTACCTCCCAGTAAACATTGATCACATTGGTAGAGGTGATATGCAGGCCAAAATCATTGATCCCGTCGGGAGTCAGAGGTTTATTTTCCAGCAGATTCCGGTTCGGATTTGCAGCATCATCCAGCAGGTGTGAAAGATCGACTTCTGCAGCCGAGTTGGCCGGAATATTCACAATAATTTCCTGGAAACCCGTGGGGTTGAGCGTTGCATGGTAAGGATTTGCAGGCATGGTAATGGAGACGGTGGCTTGCAACTCAAGGGTGGCAATTCTGAGTTTTCCCGGGGTTCCCCCGGTATTACCCCGGTGAGAGAGTTCAGGGACCACAAACCAGAAGTCGGTATCCACCTGGGCAAAAAGGTTCGAAGCCGACCCACCCATGAGCATGAGAACCGCAGCCAAACAACTTAATGAATGATGAAACCAACTGCCTTTTATCAACATCCGGGGACTAATTTGAAAACTATTTAAGCAACTATACGTAGAAACTGATAGTATAGTTATAAGGTTGCTTCAAAGTAATCCTTCAATGAAAATATTAAAATACTGGCTTTGCCTCCTGATCGGTTTATTCACACTTCCGGGAATATCCCAGGTATATTTAAGTGAAGGTTTTGAAGCGGGATCAAAACCTGAGGGTTGGACCGAAGTGGGTGTAAGCGGAAATGAGCCGTGGCGATACCGGAATGGAGGTCACAGTCCCAACGACAATAACTGGCAGGTCCCACCCGAAATCATTGATATTACCCGAAATCCTCCAGCAGCATATGAAGGGACCTACAATGCAATATTTTTCAAACAGGGCGATAACAACGAACGAACCAAACTGATCACCCCGGGACTAAACATGCTGGGGGCTTCTGCAGTTGAATTGACTTTTTACCTGTGCCAGATTCCCTGGACCTTCGAAGGGGCTACAGGATGGGATATCCTGCGTGTTTATTATAAGGTTTCAGCAGAGGATCCCTGGGTTTTACTGCACGAATATCTCGATCCGGTTCTGGAATGGGAGGAGCAGAAACTGAACCTGCCCAATCCTTCAGAGTCTTACTATGTGGCTTTCGAAGGACAAACCCGCTGGGGATACGGGACCTGCATCGACGACATTTCCATTGAAGAGACAGGATCCCTTCCCATGTACATTGGCGGCATTGATTTTCAACAGCCCTTTTCTAATTTTGTCCCTTCCGGATCCATGGATGTGCCTATCATGCGTGTCGACTTTAAGGTTTTCGGAAATACAGATTCTGTATTACTTGATTATATCCACTTCATTTCGTTGAATTCCTCTGATAATGATATCATTAGTAACAGTTTAAAATTATACGGCACTACGACCCAGAGCTTTGATAAATTGCATCCCATTGGGGAACCCACCAGCTTTTCTTCCGGCGTGGCCAGTTTTACCGGTCTTCATCATACCCTGCCGGCAGGACAATCCTACCTCTGGCTGACCTGTGATGTGGAACCTGATGCGGGGCACTCCAATATCCTGGATGTGATGGTGGCTGCCAATGGGATCAGGGCCAACAATCTCCCCTACCCGGACACTGACCAATCACCCGATGGCTACAGGGAGATCTTTGAAACGCGCTACTCTGAAAATTTTGAAGGGACTCACAACTGGACCCTGACAGGGGAATTTGAAGTTGGCACTCCCAATGGAATGGGGGGGATCCCCGGGAACCCAAATCCCTCCGAAGCGTTCAGCGGCAGCAGGATCCTGGGCACCGATCTTAGTGGGTTGGGAGCAAATCCGTACAACTACGAACCCGGCTTAAATGAGGCAGCTGCCTACCTGGCCACCTCACCCAATGTGGATGCCCTCTATTACAAAAATCTGAACCTTTTTTTCAACCGGTACATGAACATCGAGGTATGGGATCAGTCGGCCATTGAGATCAGCACCGATGATGGTTACACCTGGAACCCCATATGGGAGAACTCCTCCTATCTGAGCGATTTCAGGTGGTTCCAGACACAATTACCCATTCCGGATGCCTATTCAAGAACGGACAGGTTGAGAATCCGTTTCAAACTCGGTCCGACGGATGGTTTTAACAATTACTCGGGCTGGAACATCGATGATATCTACCTCACGGGAGAGTTTATTTCCAAGGATGTGGGGGTCTCCCAGTGGATCGCCCCACTGAGTGGAAGCGGCCACACAGACAGTGAACCGGTAACGGTTCAGATTCGAAATTATGGAGGTGCCGAGATCATCGACCCGGTGCCTGTGGCCTATTCTTTCGACGGTGGAGCGAACTGGACCATTGACTATATGACCCAGGACATCCCCGTTGGAGGTGCCGTTGAGTTCACATTCCCAAGTCCGGCAGACCTTTCAATTCCCGGATTCAGACCTTCTGTTCTGGCAAAAACCACCCTGCCCGGTGATCAATTTACAGCAAACAATCAGTTTGAAACTGAAATATACATCGTTCCCACCTTTGTACCCCCCTACATGGAGAACTTCGAGACCGGAAATGGATCCTGGAGAACCATGGGCAACGGGATCTGGGAACACGGAGATCCCAACGGGAACACCATCCATACTGCCGCATCCGGAACAAATGCGTGGGCCACCGGGTTGTCCGACAAGTATGGCAATATCATCGCCCAAAGGGACCGGGTCCTGTTTGAAGATGACTTTGAAACAGAGAAAGGATGGACCTTTACAGGAGAATTTGAACGGGGCGTACCCAGTAACATGTTTCAGCCCTACTTCGCCAATTCAGGTTACTACTCCATTGGAACCGACCTGACCGGACTGGGTTCCCAGCCCCATCTCTATGAGAACGGGATCACTGAGGTCACAGCCTTCAAGGCCTCCTCTCCACCCATGGATGCAAGTCATTACACCAGTCTGAAGGTCCGTTTTGCCAGCTGGATCACCATCCTCAACGGTGATTCCATCAGGCTTGAAGTTAGCTCCGACAATGGATCAAGCTGGCACCCTCTCTGGAAAAACGTTGAAGGAGAAATCTGGGAGTTTGGTTTTGAAGAGAGGATGATTGATGTTCCTGAGGAATATACCTCTTCCACTGCCCTCCGTTTCCGTTTTTCACTCTTTCACACCTCGGCTGCAGGAGCAGTTGCAGAGGGCTGGCACATTGATGATTTCAGTGTAACCGGAGACCTGGTGGAGGATGAGCCCGGATACCTGAATTCACCAAGCTTTAACCTGACAGGCATGGCAAGACCTGTCCTGATGGCTAAGCTATGGATTGATGCAGAGATGGATATGGATGGCGTAAACCTGGATTACTCACTTGATGATGGCGCCACGTGGACCGCGTTGAGTAATACTTCCGGATATGATGCCTACTGGCACTGGTATACGGGGAACCCGGTAACTGCCCTTGGTCAGGATGGATGGAGCGGACACAGCAATGGATGGATGGAGGTAAAGCACCTGCTGCCACCGGCACTCCTGAACCAGGCAAATGTTCAGTTCAGGTTCACTTTTGCGGCTGATAAAACCAACAATCAGTTTGACGGTGCAGCCATGGATGATTTCCGGATGATGGAGGCCCCTGACGACATCGACATGCTCGGGATCCTGTCCCCGGTCAGTTCATGCGACCTGGCAGCCGAACAGACCTTCACACTAAGGATGCGAAATACAGGACTTACTGCCATCCAGGCGGGTGATTCCCTGCATTTTGGATACCGGGTGCTGCACTCGGGTGAAATCCAGACCGGCGAGGAGACCCTGATCCTGACCCAGGCATGGCCGGCAGCTACCACCAGGGATATTCCCATGACCGCTCCCTTCGATTTCAGCCTGAGCGGTAACTATGAATCAACCGTCTATTTTAAAGCCTATGATCCTCACTTCTACAGTCCCGTTTCAAATGATACGGTGACCGGTTTCATCCAGGTAAATAAACCTGCCGTGGAGCTGGGTGAGGATATTTCCACGGTACGTCCCGATACAGTTATGTTAAAAGCTCATTCGGGTGTACCCGGACAAACTTACCTGTGGCAGGATGGTTCCACCGACTCAACCTTCCAGGTAAGTACCGACGGGAAATATTATGTAAGGGTTACCAACGGAATCGGGTGTATTGCTTCGGATACCATCCAGGTGCTTCAGCTGATCACCGACGTGGGAGTGAAAGTTTACCTTGGCCCTCAGTCAGCTTGCGAGCTGGCCAGCCAGCTGAACCTGAAAGTGACTGTCAGGAACCTGGGAACAGACACCATTGAGACCGGGGAAAGCATCTATGTGGAGGGAGTGATCAACGAAACGGAAAGCTTCTCAGATCAGAAGGTCCTGACCCAGCGCTTCAGGCCTGGAGAATCCTTTGACTTTACCTATTCACGGAGCTTCGATTTCTCCACTCCGGGCGATTACCAAATGAAACTCTTCACGCGGATGACCGGAGATATGGTTCCGGATAACGATACCCTGTTCAATACGCTGCAGGTTTATGGTTACCCCGATGCTGATCTCGGACCAGATACCATGGTGCTGGGGTCGGAATATTCCCTGAGTCCTGCCCCCGGGTATTTTCAATACCTGTGGCAGGATGGATCCACTGCCGAAAGCTACCTGGTTACCAAGCCTGGCCCGGGATTATACCATGTTACCGTCAGTGATGAGCACCAGTGTACCAGCTCGGATACGGTTCTGCTTACCCTAAATGTATTGGATCTTGCCCTGGATAAGTTGCTCTCACCGGCCACCTCCTGCGCCCTGTCAGAATCAATTACCATTTCGGCCCGTGTAAGGAACGCGGGAAACCAGGCCATCCCATCCGGGGAAACGATTCAGATGGGTTACCGCATCGACGGAGGGGCCATAGTCCTGGATCAGGTAATCCTTTCACAAAACCTCCTGCCGGGTCGTACATTCGACTTCGCTTTCTCAAACAGTGAAACTCTACAGTCCGGTCAATGGTATGACTTCACGGTTTTCTCCGACTATGAGAAGGATTCGAAACGAGTGAACGACACCATCATCACCTCGGTGGGAGTTTTCGAGACTCCTGCCCTGGATCTGGGCGACGAATTCCAGGTGATTCCCGGTTTTGAACACACCCTGGATGCCGGCCCGGGATTTGTATCCTATCAGTGGCAGGACGGAAGTACAAACCAGACCTATACCATCAATAAACCCGGGGTTGGGAATTACAGTGTGACGGTAACAGACCTGAATGGTTGTACCGCCTACGATGAAACCGAGGTGATGCTCGCCGTACCGGATATTGGCATCCTGGCGCTGAGACATCCGGTCACCACTTGTCATCTCGGGAATGAAGAACGTGTGGAAGTAGTGGTTAAAAACTTCGGGAACTGGGATATCGAATCCACCGCCATCCTCTCTGTCTCCTACTCCATAAACGGAGCCGAGGCGATATCCGAGGCCCTTGTATTGCAGGATGTTTTTGAAAACGGGGAAGAACTCAGCTTCTCCTTTAGCCATGTGGAGGATTTCAGTGAGCCCGGACGTTACGATATCATGGCCTATACGAGTTATGAGTCTGATATGGTGCCATCGAATGACATTGTCCTGGTAAGTGTGGATCATTTCGGGAGTCCCGTTGTGGACATTGGGAAGGGGACAGACACCCTGTTGATCTATGAACCTGTCACCCTTTCGGCCACCACGGGATACGCCTCCTATGAATGGCAGGATGGCAGTACAGAATCAGAATACCTGATCACAGACCCTGCGGCGGGCTGGTATTTGGTGATCGTCACAGGTGAAAACGGATGTGCCACCCATGACAGTGTCTATGTGGCCTATGACAGGCCCGACCTGGCCATAGCCCGCATTGTCTCACCGGTGGTTTCCTGTGAAACCGATGGCCCTGGCCTCGTTTCCATGGAGATTAAAAACAATGGTTACTACCGGATTTCTTCCGCCGAAACCCTTACCATTACCTATTCGGTGGATGGAGGCTCATCATTCATCGAGCAGGTTCACCTGGATCATGAACTGCAGCTTGGTGAATCAACGGTTCTGACCTTCACCGAGCCCTTTGATTTCTCAAGTCCGGGGTCTTACCAGCTGCAGGTCAGCCTGATCTGGAGTGCGGACCAGAATATGGCCAACAACCTGCTCCTGGGAAGTGTGGATACCTGGGAAAATCCGGATGTTACCATTAATGAAGGAGCGGACACCCTCATCACCTCACTGCCGGTAACACTGGAAGCAGACCCCGGTTTTGCCTCCTACGTGTGGCAGGACCAGTCGAGGGGATCTGCCGTCCAGGCAACACGCTATGGAACTTTCTGGGTCACCGTTACCGATGATCACGGTTGTCCCGGAAGCGATACGGTGGTACTGGTTTCTCTTACCTCCGCTGGATCGGAACTGGCTGCAAGCGGCAGTGTGAGGATTTATCCAAATCCTGTAAAGGACCGGTTGCATGTGGCGCTTGACCTGGATGTGGAAAAACAGGTAACCATAGAATTATATTCAATCGTAAATGCCCTTATCTATCGTGAAGATGTGAAACGGGCCATGGTAACCGTAAGGCAGATTGAGGTTCAGGACCTTCCCCCGGGTAGTTATTACCTGAGGATCACAACGGATAAGACTCCTCATAACTTCATTGTAATCGTTGAATAATCGTATCAATGCATTGTATTGCATGAGAAAGTCATTCATCTTGCTTCAGGGTTCCGGGATCTCCCTTTTTGACCCTGGTAAACCATCTACAACCATGGTATAGGAATGGTCAATCCACTGCTTCAGCTGATGATCGCTGATGCTTCCTTCAAGGCTAACCCCGTTCCAGTGCTGCTTGTTAAAGTGCCAGGCCGGGGTTACCTCGGGGTGTTGTTCCCGCAGTTCAATGGCCAGGCCGGGATCACATTTCAGAGTGATGCCACGACTCTCCTCAGAGAGGTCAAGCACTGCAAACATTTTTCCCCTCACCTTGAAGACCAGGGCGGTGTCGTTGAACGGCAGGCTTTCGGTGACTCCGGGTTTGGCGATGCAGTATTCGCGGATATCCTCGATGTTCATAATTTCATTCAGGTGATCTTCCTGATATATTCTTCACAGGCGTTGCCTATGAATTCCTGGATTTCATGCCAACTCAGCTCCTTTTTCTTATGAAGTTCGGGCCAATCATTTAAATCAATATCTTCAAAATAACATAGGCTTTTCAACGCATGCAGGGCATTCCGCTGCGAATATTTTGCTTTGTAATTCCTTAGTAATCTTTCAACATTATATTCATGTTCAGCCAGCAGGAAATACAAGTCGATGAAATCTTTAACCCTGGTACCATCATTGGCAACAGAATTAACCTTCATTGCTGAAATATCATCCATAGAAGCGATCCTGGTATTCTCAGTCTCTATTATATCAGCAATTAAAGGATATTTATGGGCCAAAAGATCCACTTTAATTCCTGCTGAATTTCCTTTGATGGTATTCCCACCTAAATAATCCATTTGGAAGGCAAAATCGGATTCAAGTTTCTCCAGTAGCTGCTCTGCATTAAAATCCATAGATGTAAAGAGATCAATATCAACTGATTTCCTGTGACCAATGATCAATGCGAGTCCAGTTCCACCCACCAGGATAAAATCTTTCAGGTACTCCTTTCCCTGAAGATCCCGGATTAAATTAAAAACTGATGTGTCTACAGATTCTTTTTGTAACATTTAAACTCTACAGGTTTGACCTTGTATGTTCTTGAAATAAAATGCAGGGTTTTGTTGTCCAGATAACCAATTTGCTTGACTGTTTCCCTGATTTCATCCCGGGAATAATACTGATTTACTGACTGAAACTCTTCGATATTGCCCCTGGAAAATACTCTTTCAAGAATTAATCTTCGATTTCTATCAAGGTCCTGAGCGCTTACAGGTACATCCCAGAATAATGACCTTCGGAATCGAATCTTCTTATCCTTTCCGGCAATTTCTATATACTGTGTTTCCATTTCTGGTAAAACAATAATGTACAGTAAATATACTAATTATCAGAGACAACCCCAATTCCAAATCAATCTAGGACCTTTTGAACCAGAATAAAACAACTGCCATATGACCTTGTTAAAATGCCAGGCAGGAGTCACCTAATTGTGTTTTTCCCGCAGCTCAATGGCCAGGTCGGGATCACTTAAGAATTCAACTACTGCTCGTCTAAGGCAAATTGTGCGCTCATTCCTCAACCTCCCCGATGGCACGTTTGATGATCTCTGATGACCGGATCAGTTGCTGGTGTTCCGGTTCATTCAATGGTCCGGCAAGAATTTCCTTAACACCTCCATCTGAAATGATACACGGAACACTTAAACAGACATTTTCCAGTCCAAATTCCCCTTTCAGCAGCACGGAGACTGTCAGTACACTATTCTGACCCCTTAACACTGCCTCCACAATTTCCAACAGCGCCATGGCCACAGCAAAATACGTAGATCCCTTGTATCCAATAATATGATAGGCAGAGTCCTTTACCTGTTGTTCAATGTTAGCCCTTACATCCTGACTATTGTCACATCTTCCACAAATTTTGCAGTATTCAGTCCAGGTAATCCCTCCCAGATGAGTCATTGACCACGCAGCAAATTCACTGTCACCATGCTCTCCTAAAATGTACGCGTGTATATTATGAACATTCACATCACAATGTTTGCTTAACAGATACTTGAATCTGGCACTATCCAATACGGTACCCGACCCAATCACCCGTCCCCGGTCCCAGCCCGAGGCCTCCAAAAAAACATAGGTCAGTACATCCACCGGATTGCTTACCATAATCACCACCCCCTCCGAGCCGCTGTTTACGATATCTCTGGTGATACTCCTGATCATTCCGGCATTCTTATTTAATAGGTCCAGGCGCGTCTCACCTTTCTTCTGTGATGCACCCGCCGTAATTACAATGACTTGTGCATCTGCATAGTCGATACTGCTTCCGGT
The DNA here is from genome assembly GCA_046485075.1 of Bacteroidales bacterium. Lineage (GTDB taxonomy): Bacteria > Bacteroidota > Bacteroidia > Bacteroidales. The sequence continues at coordinate 7,772 of JAWOHR010000068.1, read as the reverse complement.
TCGGATTGCCACGGTTGGAAAGAAGGATTGTCCATGAACCAGATCAAGAACCTGCCCCTTGGCAAGGTCCTCGTTCTTGTCAATGAATACAATTTCTTCACAAAGTCCTGACTTCGCTAAAGCAAACCCATGAGTAGAACCTACATCTCCGGCTCCCACAATAACGACTTTTCTTTTTCGATATAAGGATTTATAACTCATCGCTTTATTGTTTTTATCTCTTGTGGATAGACCACCCCCCCTTCAGTCCAAATACAAACCATCCCAGGAATAATGCACCCACCGCAAATATGGTATCTCCTATAACCCTTAGCCATCTAATGGTTTCAAGGGCAGGGGTTTCAAGAAATTCTGCAGACCGGGCATACCATAGCCCGTGCTTTACACTGGCTACGGTTTGGGCCAGGCCCACAGGCAAAACACTGATCAATACCATCAATAAAAGTCCAATATTGATCGACCAGAAGGCAATTTTGATGGGACCCTCTTTCCATACCACGTTCAGGTTCATATCCCTTAATACAAAAAGCATCAAACCAATACCCAGCATGCCGTAAACACCGAAAAGTGCAGTATGACCATGGACCGGGGTGGTATTCAGCCCTTGCATATAATAGAGTGCGATGGGTGGATTGATCAAAAAACCGAATATCCCGGCACCCAGGAAATTCCAGAATGAAACTGCGATGAAGAAATAGATAGGCCATTTATAGGCCCTAACCCAATCCCTGGATCGGCTAAGCTTCATACTATGATAGGCTTCGAATCCAATCAGCACCAGAGGTACTACCTCGAGAGCACTGAAACTGGCCCCCAGTGCAAGGATTGCAGTAGGAGTACCGGAAAAATAGAGGTGATGAAAGGTTCCGATTATACCACCCGATAGAAATACAATGGTTGCAAAAAGCACGCTGGTAGTGGCAACAGAGGCCCTGATTAAATGCATCCGGACAAACAAAAAGGCAATTGCCACCGTGGCAAAAACCTCGAAAAATCCTTCCACCCATAGGTGAACGACCCACCATCTCCAGTACTCTGCTATCGCAAGATGGGTTTGCCTTCCCCACATTAATCCTGCTCCATAAAATACCGCGATGGCAATACTTGAAATTAAAAACATAAGCAGCAGATGCCTGTTTTCACTTCCTTTCTTTATTGCGGGCCAAAGCGCTCTTGCCATCAGAATCAGCCAAAGGATCAACCCAATAAACAGGAATGCCTGCCAGAATCTTCCCAGATCAACATATTCATATCCCTGGTGACCAAAATAAAAGTTTTCCACCAGTCCAAGTTTCTGCATGACGCCCATCCATTGTCCGATAAGCGAACCTGCAACAATGATCAATAAGGCAATAAAAAGGAAGTTTACACCCAGCCTCTGGTATTTTGGTTCCTTCCCGGAGACCGCAGGTGCAATAAATAATCCGGTTGCCAGCCATGAAGTCGCAATCCAGAAGATTGCAAGCTGAATGTGCCAGGTCCTGGATATTGAATAAGGCAGCACATTGGCCAGGGGTAACCCGTAAAACCCCAGACCCTCTACTCCGTAATGGGCTGTAATTACCCCCATGAGTATCTGAACCAGGATTAATGCGGTAACCACCCAGAAATATTTCAGTGTAGCCTTCATGGAGGGTGTGAGACGGGTGCCGGATAACGGATTCACAGCCGGTATATCCGGATTTCCATCATCCTCCCTGTTTGTTGCATAATACCAGGTAAGTAACCCAATCCCAAACAGGAGAATAATGACACTGAAACCCGTCCATAATAAAAGAGAACCCGTAGGTTCGTTTCCAACCAGTTTTTCGGGTGGCCAGTTATTAGTATAGGTAATATCTTTCCCCGGCCGTTCTGTGACCGTCGCCCAGGAAGCCCAGAAGAAAAAAGCATTCATCTTTGCCATTCTTTCCGGATCCTTAATGCTGTTCGGCGGAATACTGTATGACTCCCTCAAATCTGCCTGATCAGGACCATCCATAAACAAACCTGTATAATGCCTGCTGTTTGAACGAAATGCCTCAGTACGGGTCTCCGATATGATCAAAGTTTTCGAGGCCTCATCATACCGGTTAGACCTTAATTCATTCTGCAGGCGCTTCTCCAGCATAGCCTTTTTTTCTGACTCAAGATCCTCATAAGGAACTCCAAATTCTGTATTGGACCAGCTATCCAGCATGAAGATTGCTTCGCGATGCAACCAATCGGCTGTCCAGTCTGGTGCCTTATAGGCACCATGGCCCCAGATCGATCCAACTTCCTGTCCACCCATGGACTGCCATACGTTTTGACCATCTTTAATATCCGAAATGGACATGAGAATGGATCCATCGAAGGATTGAACCTTTTCAGGTATAGGTGGAGCTTCCCGGTAAATCTCACGGCCAAAATATCCAAGAATTCCAAATGAGATCACAATGACGAGAATAAATCCGATCCAGAGTTTTCTGGTTTTCATAACAGCAGGTTTTAATGATTTAGCGCCAAAGATATAATTTAATTATATAATGACCCTTATATCATTATATAAATATTGCCTATCTTTGCAGAGATATTAATTTTGCGGTTGGAAAAAGAACGAATACAAAAACCCCAGGTATATGCTATCCAAAAGTTCAGAATACGGGATCAGGGCCCTTGTTTTTATACAGTTACAAAACTGGATTAAGAAAAGACCAGGGGTCGTGGAAATAGCAAAAGAAATTGAAGCTCCGGCAGCATACACTGCAAAAATTCTGCATATTTTAACAACACATCAGCTTCTGGATTCCATGAAAGGCCGGGGGGGTGGATTTTTTTTCAAAGAAAATCAATCAGATCTAAACCTGCACCAGGTAATCCTTGTTTTAGAAGGAGACAGGCTTTTCAATAAATGTGGATTCGGCCTTAAGAACTGCAGTGACTCCAATCCGTGTCCCCTGCACGAGGGATATATTGATCTGCGCGAGGGGTTTTTAAGCCTGGCGAAAAAGGAGACGATCAGTTCAATGGCACTTAAAATACTTGAAGGACATGCAGTTCTGAACCGGGAAATCTCGAATCAACTTATTTAAAATATTCGACATGAGTGAGTTAATAAACAATTCCAGGTACCGCAAGGACCGCCTTAAAGAGCTGATCCTCAGTTTACATAGTGGAGAGTCTCCGGACAAAGTCAGACAAGAACTGATTTCCACACTTCAGTCCATCCCTTATGGTGAAGTGGTGGAAGTGGAACAGGAGCTGATCAGCGAAGGGCTTCCTGAAACAGAAGTGCTAAGGTTGTGTGATATACATGGTGAGGTTTTGGAGGGTCATGTGGATCTGAGTGGAGCAAAAAAGATTCCGGTAGGTCATCCGGTAGATGTGTTTATTCAGGAGAACAAAGCATTGAACAAGGTTATCGGTAAAACCAAGGATCTTCTAAATTCCCTGAACAAGATGCCGGAAGAAAGTTTCCGGAATTTTAAACCCGTGCTCCACTCCTGCTTCAACGAACTGATGGATATTGACAAACACTATCAAAGAAAGGAATACCTGGTTTTTCCCTACCTGGAAAAAAATGAGATCACAGGCCCGCCAAAGGTCATGTGGGGCAAGCATGACGAGATCAGGGATCAGCTAAAGGGGTGCATTGCATTATTAAAAGAAGAGGATTTGTCCAAACAGGATCTTTCGGATGCCCTGGAACTTCTATACTTCCCGGTATTGAAAGCCCTTTCAGAGATGGTTCAGAAAGAAGAGGAGATCCTGTTCCCCATGTGCATGGATTTGCTCACTGTTGACGACTGGTGGAATATCCATAACCAAACGCTTGAATTCGGATTTACGCTCTATGATCCTGAACTTGACTGGAAACCGGAAGGATTGGAGAATGAATTAGCGGATCAGGAGGCTGCCGGTAAAAAGGATGGTTCAGTGATGCTTCCCTCGGGCAGTTTTACTTTAAGCGAACTGACGGCCATTCTGAACACAGCTCCGGTAGATATGACCTTCGTGGACAGGAACGACAAGGTGAAGTACTTTACCCAGGGAAATCACAGGATATTTCCACGCAGCCGCTCCATTATTAACCGCGATGTGAGGTTGTGCCATCCTCCCGGAAGCGTGGATATCGTGGAAAAAATCATTGAAGACTTCAGATCCGGGAAAGAGTCCCACGCTCCATTCTGGATTCAAATGAAAGGAAAGTTTATTCTCATCGAATATTATGCCCTTAGAGACGAAAAGGGTGAATACCTTGGAACACTGGAAGTATCGCAGGACCTTACCAATGCAAGAAAATTAGAGGGAGAAAGACGAATTTTATCCTATGGCACAGATCAAGAAAAATAAGATGGAACCGCTGATCATCACACCAAAAACAAAGATTTTTGACCTTCTGGAGGCTTATCCCGGTCTGGAAGAAACACTGATTGCCCAGGCTTCTCAATTTTCAAAACTCCGGAATCCCCTCTTAAGAAAAACCATAGGAAAGGTTACCACACTTAGTCAGGCAGCAGCTGTGGGAGGTTTAAAGGTTGAAGCACTGGTAAATGCCCTGCGGAAGGAGGCGGGCCAGTCGGATCTATCTGATTCCGATTATCAGCACACAGAATACATTACCCGCAAACCCAATTGGTTTAGTGAAAGAAGAGTGATACATACCATCGATGTACGGGAGATGCTCCATCAGGGGGAGCAACCTGTTCATGAAGTGCTCTCCTCGGTGAAAAAACTGAAGAGTAAGGAGATTCTGGGGATCATTGCCCCATTTCTTCCGGTACCACTCATCGATAAAGCAATTGGTTTAGGTTACCAATACTGGATCAATGAAATTTCAGAGGATGAGATAAAAGTGTATTTTAAAAAATGAATATCGCAAATCAACCACCCCTCAATTTGACACAGCTCCTTGTAAATCTCTCAGCACCTCTCCCTCAAGGTAGCGGACTCTGACCTGCAGGTTGGAGAGGATATTCAGGGCGCCTATCATGGGTGCTTCATTAAAATTGTAGGATAGCCAGGTTTTCTGTTCCCTGCCCATTGTTCCCGTGAAAAGTAACTGGTTAATGGCTGAATCCAGTTCCGGTCCTGCATTTTCCAATAAAATTTCCCTGTACGATTCCAGTAATGCCACCAGGTCTTCTCCTTTTCCTTTAATATTCTCGTCTCCAAAAATGACCTGGGATACACTTCTGTGAACATCAAATTGTATGGCTTTATCCAAATCGAGGGATTGGTTTGCTCCCACAGCCTGCCGGTTGTCCTCATGGGTAAACAGTACGATCTCGGCCATGAGTTCCTGGATAAATGTATCCAGGGCATCACTCTTCTCACTCAGAAGTTCTGCCCGCTCTGTTTGTGGTGGCGAATCATTTTCAGATGCAAGGGCTTGTTCCAGGGATAAGGTATTTATGATTTCCATACTCTTGCCGGTCAAAATTGATTGCTCAGTGGATACCTTCATGGTGCCCAGTACGTCTTTTGATACCTTCAGGGCAATTACCATGATATTCACACCCATCATGGCCAGGATGAAGATCAGGATGGAGAAATTCTGAATCTGGTTCTCCTTTTCCCTGATCGCATGGACGACCAGAAAGGGGATAAACAACACTACCATGATCAGTACGCTGACGAGAAGGGCTATCCCTGCACCTGGCCAGTGATTGATCTTGAAGAGGATGCCTGTGAGGAATATAAAACCTGCGATTACACCTATAATATAGAGGGGCTTGTTGACCTTTTTTCCCTTTTCCCGGGTGTCGCGGATGCTCACCATGGCAAAAACCGGCAGGTAGATCACTGCCAGCAGGAAGGTGCCCAGGGTAAGGAGGATACTGGCGCCGAACCAGTGCATCATTTTAAAGATGGCTCCCACGATAAGAAAGGTAGGAGCAATAGTCCCAAGAATATACATGAACTTTTTCATCATCCGGTATTTTTGGTTTATAAGTAACAATGTCTCTTCCTGGATTTTTTGGATCCTGTCATTCTCAAGCCGTTTACGAACCTCCTCAAAGGCCTTCAGGAATTCAATCCCTTCATCCATCTTTGCTTCAATGTCGCAGCAGAGATGGTCAAGGAGCTCTTTCTGAAGCCGGGTATAGGTCAGTCCCCGCTTATCAAGTTCCCTGTTGAGGATCTCAAGTTCCCTGTCAGTCAGCTGGGCCATAGGTTTATGCCAGGTTCAGGCTTGGACCGGTGTCCAGGACCCGTCCCATGATGGTCACAAAATCGATGAATTCCTGGATCTTTTCTCTGGCCACGCTGGTGCCTGAATCGGTCAGGCGATAATATTTACGCACCCGTTTCCCTATACTCTCCTCTTCGGAGATGATCAGCCGGTCCGATTCCAGTTTATGAAGTGCAGGATACAAGGCTCCCCAGGAGAGCTGTACCTTGCCTTCGGTTAGTCGTTCAACCTCCTGAGTAATCTCGTAACCATACATCCGCCCTTTCTCTTCGAGAAGTTTCAGAACGATGGTTTTTAACGTGCCTTTAAGTAAGTCTTTTGATATCATGGAACAAATATACATATAATTTTCCGATATATCCATATCTTATATATAGATATTTAAAATTCATAGATATTTTGCTTTCCTGTTCAGGATTAAGAATTTATCAGGGTTTGAAAATCTTTTTCAGTGCATTGGGTGCCTGCAGCAGATCATAATCATGCTGGAAAACCAGATCACGCAATCCCTTGAAATGGGCAAATGACCTGACTGGATACACATGAGGTAATTGTACATAAAATTTCTTTATGGTCCCACCTGGTCTTCTGATCTATCTGCACATCAAAAACAGTTCGGGTTTCATCTCTTTTTACTCATCCAGCAAATGACAAAAAGACTCCCCCCGGTAAAAGGGGAATGCCAATAATGAACTTTTGAACAATCTCAAAAATAACGGGATTGGATTCGATTAACTCTTTGCAAATTTTTCATTGAAAATTACCGCCCGTTCATGATTTTTTTAAAAATATCTAATTCATTTATTTTCAATCATTTATCTATTATAAATATTTTAGATTGATAACTAATTTAAAAAGATTGATAAATAGATGAACCGGATTGATTTTGCATTCAAAATATTATTAATATTGCAAAAAATATAAACCTTATTTGGCGATATAACTTACAACCACTATCGTAGATAAATGAACTCGTCCAGATCGTTTTCATTGCTCTCCCCGCACAGCGTGGAAAATGAAACAGAATCTCCGGTTGTTGAACCTCCCTCCGGCAAAGAACCTCCCCGAAAATCCAGGAAAAACGGAACTAAAATCTCCTTTCAAAGCAGCGAGAGGACCATTCGGTTCCGGAGAACCTATTTTCCTGATGTGGGTGACCGGGACTGGAACAGCTGGAACTGGCAACATGGCCATAGTCTGAACTCCTGGGATCAGCTCCAGAAATTCATTCAGCTTTCACCCGACGAACTGCATTCGGCGGAGCTTAAGAAGAAGCTTCCCATCCGAATCACTCCCTATTATGCAAGTCTGATCGATCCGGTTGATTCTTTTCATCCGATTCGCCGGACCATGGTACCTGTTTATAATGAGCTGATCCTGTCTCCTGAAGAGATGGCCGATCCCCTGGGTGAGGAAAACCAGAGCCCGGTGCCCCAGCTTGTACACCGCTACCCCGACAGGGTACTGTTTCTCACTACCGGTGTTTGTGCAGCTTATTGCCGCTATTGCACACGGTCCCATATGGTTTCCAAAAAAGACAAGGTTCATGCCCGCCTTGCTGAATGGGATACTGCCATTGACTATATCCGGATGCATCCGGAAATAAGGGATGTCC
>JAWOHR010000040.1:0-24431 GCA_046485075.1 Bacteroidales bacterium | reverse complement strand
CCCGCAGTACCGTGGAGCGCATTTCCACTTGCATCCCGGGCATTTCCGTTTAATGGATATTGAGCAATAAGATTTCCCGTGGGTGTAACAGAAAGGTCTCTGACCATTACCTCAACACTATCCTTATCAGTCATTCCGTCTACATCGCTTACCGAACAGAAGATGAAATAATTCCCCGCAGTGCCGGATGCAGTATAAGTTGCAGAAGATCCATCCGCAACAAGTTCACCGTAAGCCGAGCTCCAGGCATAGCTGAGTGCATCATTATTTGCATCCTGCGCTAAACAGTTCAGCGTAAGAGATTCTGAAAGATGAACCTTTCTGGGAGAAGCTACAATTTTAATAATTTCAGGAGGTACCATTTTTTTGTCAACCACTTCAATGATTATGGAGAGTGTATCCCATTGGCCCCCGGCATCGGAAACTTTACATTTTATAGGATAGATTCCCGGAGCAGCAGGGGTTGTATATTGAAAAACATCAGAACTGTCATAAGTTACACCCTCCAGGGTCCATTGGTATTTCAACGTTTCCTGTTCAGGATCGTAGGCTGTGCAGTATATCTTTATCGTGGTGTTGACTGTAAATACGGAATCTTTTGCAGCCAAAGCTTTTATCCTGGGAGGATCATCCTGGACCGTATTCCCATTATTAAAATCAATGATCACACTGCCGGCATAAGTCTTCTTTCCCTTGGTTGTAATGGAACTCCCGGCTGGAACCTGAACAATCATGACTGACTTTTTTGCAGCAATGGTAACATCTGTGTTTCCTGAAATCCCCGATTTTATCATTGCATTGGAAATGGCATCGTACAAATCAAAGGAGCCGGGTGGAAGGTTCACTCCAATCGATTTACTGATATCATAAGGATTATAATACAAATAAGTCGGATATGCATCTTTCTTGTAGTAATCGGTTTTCAGTAAGTCAAGCTTTAAAACACCTTCGATATCTGTTGTTTCAATAATACCGCCAAGTATTCCTGCATGCGAAGAGCTGTATAACATAAGGTTTGTGGATGCCCATCCGCCATCCATTGCATCTCCTGTAGCATATGGGCTCTTGCCATTCTTTATCTCTTTCATGGATTCATAAGCGATATAGGAATCCGGGTCGTAAATATTTGCCCAATTTTCATTATCCTGCATATCGTCCGGCAAATAATTCGAATAGAACAACCGGGATGCATTGGCCATATTCAATACCCATTTGGCTATTGCCGTAGCAAAACGATCATCGTATCGAACCATGGGGACCAGCGCTCCTGCCTGTTCGAAACCATTCATAGCAAAAGCATAATCATTGCCCCCGTCGTTCGCTTCGCCAATGAGTCCGGAACAATCGTAATCGCCCCATTTACCAACAATGGCACCCCACTGGCGAAGTTCCCCTCGTTCAAAGCACCAGTTTACCATTTTTTCAATGTCGTAACCGGTACCTATTTCGGCATTGATCCTTGCAGCCGCATAAACGCCATAAGGTAGTTGTAATTCGTAGGAGGGATTACCTGAATATGAATTCAGATACTCAAGACTCCATTCTGCACCTGTAAGGTATTTCCGGTTGCCGGTAATGATATAAGCATTGTAAAGTATCCAGGCTATCGCTCCCGCAGCCTCGGGTTCTTTCACTCCGGTTTCGAGGGGAGTCATGGTCGACATCGACCATGCACGGTAATTCATGGTTGGTACCTTCCATGGGGTTGTACTCCCGCCCATAAATGCTGTTGCGGCTAACCACTGGTTAGCCAATGTTTCAACCTGATCATCGAAGCTGCCCAGGTGTGGATACAAATCATTTAACTGAAGAAAAAATATATTGGGCATGGTCTCATACCACCAGTCATCTCCCGAACTGGTAACAGGGTGATTCAAATAAATATTTTCCTCTCTCCGCCTGTTAAAATACTCCTCGCACATGAGTGCCCAGTTCTGTCCGAACTGGTCCGATTTATTGATTCCGACCAGTGAGGCGCCTATTACAGCAGGAATTACATTGATCGCTTCTCCGGATCTGGGATCAGATGTTCCGATGGCTGTATGCAAACCAAAACTTGAATGTTCTGGATAATTCTCATTGGTTTCACGAAAAAAAACCAGTGGCAAATATTGACCGGTCAGGTTTTTATCAAACACCAGGGAGTCATATCCCCGGGCAACCTGTTCCCAATCACGCATTTGGTAGGGTTGAGGTAAATCAGGCATCAGATCAATACGGGGCACAGCGATTTGTTGGGCCTGGATGGAAAACCAAAACAGGGCAGGGATTATGGGTATGATGGTTTTTTTATACACGGCGCAAATCTTTATATACAAATGATCCATTACTCTCTCATCTCAGCAACCTCAAGGGCGATCAGGGTAAAAACATTCCAGCTGAATACTCTTGCTGATGGCCACCAGCAATCAGGCTGGGAAAGATCCGTTGGTATGATTTCATGACTAAAGGGTTCGTCAGGATTGAGATTGATTTCTGCCAGCATTCTTTTCTCAATTCGCTCCCTGGCAGGTTCCCAGTCATGTTTCATGCCAGCCACGTATGCACAAATTTCGTTTCGCATCCAGCTGCCACCATTATAATATTGTCCATCCGGCCACATTTGGTCCGGCAAAAAAGGCTTATTTTCCTCAGTGAAGAAAGTATCCCTCACATGGCATATAAGAGGTGCACAATCGTTAATAACAGGAATTTTATTCAGCGTATTGATCACCATTTCGGAGTCAAGCATCGGGGTATCCCACAACCACCAAGATACAAATTCGGGCATCAGGTCGGTTAAGGAGATAACGTAAGGGAAATCCTTGTCTGAAACGATATACCCTTTTTGCTGATCGTAAAAATTTCTGTATTCCTGTATGGTTTTATCAATATAGTCCTGATCTATCCCGAATCCCAATTCTTTGGCAGCCATCAGGGTTACTGCATATACCCCCTGGTTAACCGCAAGGGTTGATGTCTTTTGTTCGTAATACACTACATCGTTCTGGCTCAACGAAAATTGAGAACTCACAACGCCATCCCTGTCAGGATCAAATTCCTGAAAGCAGAATTCCAATGCCTTTTTCAAAAGCAGGGTATCGGGGGATGAATTAAACCTTCTTTGATTAATCAATCCCCACCAGATCCACTGGCAGGTGGCTTCATTTCCCTTTTTTTCAATACTCCCCATGTAAGGTGTAAGAATCGTTCCAATTGCACCCCGGTGGTCTTGCGTCCCCCCCCACTTTTTCCAGACAGACTCATTTAACTCTTTATCGTAAACAGAAATCACACTCCAGAACGAATCCCTGTTGTACATATCAGGGGCGTAGTTAATACTGGGTACATTATGCGGGCTGAAGTCCTGAGCAGAAGAGATCCAGGTAAGCATCATAAAGTCGGCATACAACACTTTCTCCACATCAGATCCTGCGATACCCAATCCTTCAGCGAGTCTGGTCTGACTGGCTAACCGGACCTCTCTTAAATTTCCGGCCTCCTGCACAAACATAAAGATTGTTTTGGTTTGTTTCTCACCTATGGGCATTCGGTGATAAGGGCTGTTTTCAGGAGTTATTTCAATAATCTCAAAATCATTGATTGAAATATCTGCTTTGCTTTCTATCAACAGCAGGGCTTCGCCTCCTTCGAGTCCCTGCAGCAAAGCCGATTCTTCAAATGTGAGCCATTCACCCGGTGATGCCGGAATGCCTGTTTTATAATGAAATCCAATCACTTCATCTCCGGTAGGGCCCGTTTTTAATAGTCGAAGATTGAAGGGTTGTTCCGATTGATATTTGAATTTAATGGTATAAAACCCATCTGATGTGGTAAACGGGATATGGATTCCGGAAATTTCCCCAGGCTGTTCCCGGTTTGCTGCAACTACAAAATCATCTCCTTCCGGTCTGCGCAGGACCCTGGGAATTCCGCTATTGTAATCTGATAATTCACCAAATGTTAAGCTCACAAAATGGTCATTCCGCTGGCGATCCTCATGATTTGCAATCCGGTAAAGGTTTACGTCGGCAATAGTTTGTACAGCTTTGAATCCTGTATTGCCGGTCCCCTGATCAGATGAGCGCTTTCGGATGTTGCGGGTCCAAAGGTTGCGGTATCCGGCATCTGTTAACAAACCCACAGCAATTGAATCATCAAGCAGTAAGCCCGCGGCAGGATATATTTCCCGGATTGAGCCTCCCTGGTGATCCATGTGGTCAAAACTCCAGTATGAAACAGGTTTGTCAGGTGGGCATAATTTGGTTTCAAGCTGGTAAAATAAGAGGGGAATATTGCTTTGCTCCAGGCTGATTGTTTTCCTGATCAGGAAATCATTTACAATGGAATAATCTACCTCAATGGAAATAAAGGTCATCAGGTTTTCCAGGTAGTACTGCCCTGAAAGTTTTATTCCGTTGAAGCTTTCTATAGCCCTGCTGGCTTTCCAATTGTAAATCGTATCAGAATGACTGCGATCCGCATTTTCAATAATCAGATTAAACTCACCATTTACTTTGTTGGTGGACACTTTCCTGTTCCCGTATCGTATCTCAATATCATACCCTTCTTCTCCATTGCCTGATAAAAGCAAGGATACATTTTGAGCAAACAGGGGTGAAGCGGCCGACAGGATGATCAGAAAAGATACAATTCTTACGCTCATAAAAGTGTATTATAGATTTTTTGGAGAAGCACGGGTAAGAAAAAAGAGGGTGTCTCAAAAGTCTCTTTTCAACTAACTAAGGGATGCTTATGAAGTAACCTGGCATTTTTTACGTAGTAAATAAGCACGTTACAAATAAGTATCCCTTAGAAACTTGAAATGGGGTTACCCTTTGACACCCTCTTTTCAGTGTTGCTTATTGCTTATTGAACTTCCGCATTCTCCAGGGTATATATGGAAAGCGCCTCAGAATCTGTTAAAGCTTTGTTGTACAGACGCATGTCATCCATGGAGCCTTTGAAGAATCCATCGGTCGCACCCGCTTCCTCAACCATGTAATCCGAAGTTGGAAGTTGCTGACCGATACAAAGGTTTTTTGTTACGGTCATTAAATCACCAGTCACTCCACGGTCACTGATTTCTCTTACTTTCTCACCATCGGCGAAGAATTTTATTACACCTGCTGTGCCATAAGAAACGACAATGTGAGTCCAAATGTCTTGCTTCACTGTAAATGGGTTGCTATCGTCGTCACAAACAAACTCCCATGTGTCGGGATCTGTTTGTTTTCTAATGGTATAGTAAAGCTTATCTTCCGATTGCAGGTTTAATTTATAACCAATCCAACGATCCAAAGAAAGGATATAATCATTGTTATCCTGGCTTACCATCTTAATCCAGACACTTACGCTTAATTCCTTTTTAGGATTCAGCTTTGAGTTATAAGGAACCTCAATATTTGCCCCTTTGTCAAAATAGTATGCCATGTCTGCATTCCCAAATCTGTCGGTAGTTAAAACCGGTAATACAGGACTACCTGCTTCATAGAAATTCTCATGGCCTGATTTTAATGTACCATCGTGACCATTGCCTGAAGCATCCATTGCATCGCCATTAAACAGCCATTGTGCAATCAGATATTCAGTGCCCACCGGTTCAATTTTCTTGGTAATAAATACCTCCATTGCAGTATTTAATTGAGTTTCCATAGCAGCCACAGTAGCCTCAGTGGTGTACAGGTCGTCAAGAACAGTTTTAGCTGCATCAATCACAACTTTGAAATCAGCTTTTGCACCAGTGGCGTACTGACCTGCAAGGGTTCCTTCTACGGCACCATCATGCAGGGCAAGGGCCTCGTCATAGAGTGCCTGTAATTCAGTTTTGTCCACATTCGTGGGGACAGGGTCTTCTTCTTTATCACAACTTGTAAAAAAGGCTGCTGCAATGATGAGCGCAGCAAGTGAAAATTTTAATAACTTCTTCATGATTTCTCTTTTTTTAATTAATAATTAGGTGATACTTTACTTCTGTAGGATTTAGTTTTTAATGTAATTTCTCAATTCATAATTTGTATCAAGCTCTCTCTGAGGGTAGGGAAGATATCTGTGTTGCTGATAATTAAAGTGCTCTACGTCTCTGAAAACGTCGGTTGCGTATGGTTCTCCGTATCTCATGATGTCAAAATACCGGTGGAACTCTAAGCCAAGTTCAGTCCGTCGTTCGTGACGGATGATATCCCGGAGTGAATTCTGGTCAGTCACTGTAATATCCTCTAACAGGCCTGCAGGGATGTTCGGATAGTTTGTTAAGTTCTGATCTGCCTGGAAACTTTCCCTGGCCCTTTCTCTAATCAAATTCAGATATACAAGAGCCAATGCCGGATTTCCATCTTCGTTAAGCGCCTCGGCAATCCAAAGCAGGACATCTGCATAGCGAATGGCTGTGAAATTCAGGTCGCCATCCCCTTTAATATTACCTGGAATTTCTGAAATGGGTTGTAGTAATTTTTTTGCAACATAACCCGTTTCCGTCCACTCACTGCTGTAAGTAATGGAGTCGTCAATCCAGGGAAGCTGAGCGTTTTCCCGTCCCAATGTATAGTCAAGCCTCGGATCGGCATATTCTGTTCCTTCTATGTTTATAGTCTCAAATTCATCCACAAAATTCTGGGTAGGTTGATTAAAGTAATACCCTTCGCCCATTCCATAATCGGCCGGTGCGGCAAAAGCCTGGTTCAGAAGATTTCCTGAAAATGGATTCTGGTGGCTTAAATGTTGAATTTCAAAAACCGACTCAGCGTTGTTCTCAAAAGCAACATTAAAATTGTGTTGATAATTAGCCATTAATCCATATTCATAAGGCGGCTGGGTAAGCAGAATAGCTGTTTCGTGAGCCTCTTTCCATTTTCCCTGATACAGGTAACTTTTTGCCAATAGAGCAATGGCAGCTCCTTTTGTTGCTCTGCCAACATCTCCCGATGGGTAAGAAACCGGCAAAACTTTTTGTGCATCAACACAATCTTGTTCGATCAGGGAATAAATCTCACTCACTGGTGAAGGAGCAATTTGCAGCTCACTGGCAATCTTGGGTTCCAGCAAAACAGGTACATCCCCATAAATATTAATCAGAAGGAAATAATAGTAGGCACGTAAAAATTTTGCTTCAGCTATGATCCTGGCTTTCAGATCGGCATTGATAATATTGGGGCTCATTGCATCAACATTCACGATTGTATAATTACATCGGTTTATCCCTTCGTAATAGTTTGCCCAAATCGTTGCTACAACTCCATTATTGGTATTCTCTACAAAATTGTCGATATCAGCGGCATCGGCTTTATCGCCTGCATCACCCCCTTTAACCGCATCATCAGACCGGGTATCTCCCACTACCCAGATTTCGCCACCCTCTGTAGCAAATGATAAGGGACGGTATGCCGCATTTACAACCAGGATTGCGTTTTCCTCCGACACGAAGAAAGTTTCGGTCGTATAACTTCCTTTCAGATCTGTGTTTAAAATGTCTTCACACGAAAGGAATGTTGAAATCATTACTATGATTATCAATACTTTAATAAATGTTGTTTTCATGGCGTTCATGTTTTTTTTTAAAAAGTCAGGTTAAGACCAATCAGGTAGGTTTTTGAATTGGGGTATGTCCCCCAATCTATACCTACCGCCCTGTCTCCTTCCCCTGCGGCATTTTCGCTTGTTTGCATCTCGGGATCTAAACCAGAAAATTTGGTGTAGGTGTAGAGATTCTGCACGCTTGCATAAACTCTGATTCGTTCTACCCTGATTTTCTCACTGGAAGTGTTCGGTATGGTGTAGCCCAATTGAATGTTTTTGAGTCTGACATAGGAGCCATCTTCAATAAACCGGGTCGAAGGCCGGTTGTTGTTTGTAGCTCCACCCCAGGCAGCACGCGGAACTTCATTACTTGGGTTTTCAATTGTCCAGTGGTTGTCATAAAAACGCTCTGTTACAGGAAATGCCCTGTAGAATCCTTCAATGTCTTTGTTAATTTGCATGTATACCTTATTTCCCTGTACACCCTGGAAGAAGGCAGAGAAGTCAAAGTTTTTATATGCAAGATTGATGGTTAATCCATAGGTAAAATCCGGGATGGCACTTCCGGCATATATCCTGTCAAAGGCATCAATTGTACCGTCAGGAACCCCTCCAGGACCACTGATGTCTTTATATTTTACATCGCCAGGCATAATATTCGGACCCTGGTATGCATGGGTCAAGATTTCAGTTGTGGATTGGAATATGCCATCCATCTGATACACATAAAAAGTTCCTATCGCCTCTCCGACCCCGGTTACTGTGACAAAAGTGTTGTTATCCACTTCGCCGCCAATGATAGGCTTTGCATCTTCTCCGCTCAGTGAAAGCACCTTATTATTTACGGTGGCAAAATTTCCGCTTATTTCATAGCTGAAATTTTCTGTGTTGTTCCGAAAGCCGAGCTCCAGTTCAAATCCTTTGTTTTCAACACTGCCTGCATTAACCCAGGGGTACACTGCCGAACCCCCTATGGAGGGGGCCGGATAAGGAATGAGCATGTCGCTTGTTACCTTGTAGAAATAATCGGCATTAAAAATTAATTTATTCTGAAACATTCTCAGATCCAAACCAAAATCAACTTGATTCGTTGTTTCCCACTTCACCTTATCGTTACCCTGGGTACTGATTGCATAACCATTTTGCAGGTTCTGAGCCAGTCCTCCAAAGGGATAATCGTAACCACCACTGATGATTGTAGCCCACGGATAATCGCCAATTTCCTGGTTACCAAGCTTGCCATAAGAGGCTCTGAACTTCAGCATGCTGATATTGGCTTTTTCAACAAAATTTGCCATGAAGGCTTCCTGATCAAGACGCCATGCCGCTGATCCTGAATAGAACACTCCATAACGGTTCTGTTCTGAGAAGCGTGATGAACCATCTCTGCGAACAGTAAATGTCAGCAGATATTTGTTGTTGAAAATGTATTCCAGATTTGCAAAATAGGAGGTCAGCGCCCATTCCCAGGCGCTTCCATAGCTGTTTTGTTCCCCGATTCCGGCATCTAAATATCTGAAATTAATGGTTTGTTGCGGATAGTTTTGGCGGCTGCCTCCGTGTATTTGTGTCATATCCTTAATCAATTCCATTCCGATAAGCAGACGCATATCATGCCGTTCATTGAAGGTCCGGCCGTATTCCAGTACATTGTTCGTGGTGAGAGCTGTATTTATTGCAGTGGAATGGCTTGCGCTGCCGGGAGCATCAATACCTCTGTCTCCCCATTCCTCATAAAATGTTTTACGGTCGTTTATATTCAGATTTACTCCATTGTTGGACCTGAAAACAAGACCCTTCACTATTTTTATTTCGATAAGCACATTGTTCAGGGAAATATACCTGTGCTCCTTGTCATCGAAATGATTGGCCAGCCCAACAGGGTTGTATCCATCTCCCAGGAATTTGGGGTTTGGAGGTATATCAACATATTCGCCATTTTCCTTATAGATGGGTATGCCGGGCGTTCTGAAAAATGCGTATCGGACCACACTTCCTTTATCGCTGGAAGATCCATCACCTGAATTGGAAATAATATTTCTGTTGGTAGATGCGAAGTTTGTATTGATATTGATTCGAAACCTTTCGGATAAATTTGAGTTCACATTTGCCTTAAAGGAATACCTTTTGAAATATGAGTTAAGGATGATGCCATCCTGATTGAAATAGTCACCCGAAATCAGGTATTGTGATTTTTTATTACCATCCGAAATACTTAACTGGTGACTTTGAACCGGAGCGATCTGGAATATTGATTCCATATGATCCACATCGGCAAAAGTCGCAGCTATTTCAGGAGTAATTACATCCCGGTCATCTGCAATCGCAGCTTCGTTGTATATATCAATATACTCGGCTGTATTTACCATGGGGGTGAGTTTCCCGTGTTGCTGTACCCCATAGTATCCATTGTAGCTTACAGTCTGTTTTCCCGCTGCCCCTTTTTTGGTGGTAATCACAACGACTCCATTTGCCGAACGCGAACCATATATAGCTGCAGATGAGGCATCTTTCAGGATAGAGATGGATTCGATATCTGAAGGAGAAATAATATTTAAGGCTCCTTTTGTGGGTATGCCATCGATCACATACAGAGGATCGTTATTCCCTATTGTTCCAACTCCTCTGATCCGGATGGATACATCATCTCCCGGAGCACCGGTTGCCTGATTCACTCTCACTCCGGATACCTTGCCTGCCAATGCACGATCCACACCAACGATAGGCATTTTTGTAAGTTCTGCAGCATCAACTGTTGATATTGCCCCGGTGATATTGCTTTTGCGCACTGTTGTGTAACCGGTTACAACGACCTCCTCCAATTGTGCTAAATCTGGCGTCAGCTGAACTTCAATATAACTCTCAGCGCCAATTTCAATTTCTTCTGATATGTATCCTATGAAAGTCACGGAAAGTATGCTTCCTTCCGAAACCCTTATCGCAAACTTTCCATCCATATCCGTAGTGGTTCCAGTGGTAGTTCCTGCTATGATGATTGTGGCCCCGGGCAATGACTCACCAATAGAGGCATCCATCACGGTACCTGTGATTTCCCTCTCTTGTGCATGCAATTGAATGACAGAAAGGAGTCCGATGAAGGAGATAAGAAATAATTTTTCGACAATTTTCATGGCTTATTCAGATTAAAGATTTTCGGCTTATTTGTACGCCACCACAATTCCATTTACAGTTGTTTTTTTGCCCATTTTTTCGAGCTCGTTTTCATCCGGAATTGCCACAAGAAGCATGGTCTTGTCAGCAGGCAGAGTAAAGTGGCCCATTGCTTTTATTCCATTGGCCACTATTTTATGACTGATGGCATCGTATAGATCCACAGGATCACCATCGTTGAAGTATTCAATAACCTTCTCTTCACCATATGGATTATAATAGAGGAAGGTTGGGAAGGCTGGGTTTCGGTAAAAATCAGTAGCCAGACAATTTAACTGAAGGATCTTCTCCACATTGGTTTCGCGAATGATCGATCCAAAAATTCCAACATGTGCCGATCCATAGATGCTGAACATTGAAATGGCCGGTTGTCCGACAACCCAGTTCGGACCGTCTCCCAAAGCGACAGGAGAAATCCCTGTAAGGATTTCTTTACGATAGGCATCTGTTTTCTTTAAACCCTCATAAGCAATCACATTTCTTGTAATTGCCTTCTCTTCCGGTAGCCATTGATTTTTGTCAGGAATTTCATAGGGGTAGAAGAGGCGGGCAGAATTGGCCACGTTCAACATCCATTTGCCAATAATTTCGGCATATTGCGGTTCATAACGGACCATTGCAACAAGTGGCCAGGCCATGTCAAAGGTATTCATCAGGAATCCGTAGCCTCCCTCCTGAAGGACATTGCCCTGTATTCCACTTACATCATACGCTCCCCAATGGTCATTGATGATTCCCCATCCATACCGTCCCTCCTGGTTTGTGCAACCATCGAAAGTCCATTTCAGAATTTTCGAAACATCATATTTCGTTCCCTTTTCTGCATTCAATCTAGCTGCGGTGTAAGCACCAAAAGGCATCAGTACTTCATAGAAACGGCTCTCACTCTGGCTGTAAAGCGCATCCAAAGCTGAAATGGCTCCCTCAAGATATCTTTCATCGCCAAATTTCTGAAAGGCAGAATACAGGACCCAGGCATGCCCGGCAGCTGCATCCTGCTGGTAGGGAATCTGATTGATCTTCCCCTCCATAAGGGAATAGTCAAAATAGGAGTAATCGTAATTCCCTCCCAGTACCGAATCTGCTTTATAGAACTGATCAGCGATTATTTCCAGGAGGCTGTCAGCCCTTTCCACTTCAGGAAAGAGGTCGGAAACCGCATAATATAAGACATTGGGAAATACATCATACCACCAATCCCGGCCATATCCCCCACCCTGCAGGGCTACCTCCGCTGAAGTATTGTTCATCATGATATTCCATCCGTTGTCTCCATTGAAATAATTCTGGATCATTTTAGGATAGTTATAGCCCTCCTGATTGGTTTTATCGATCCCAACCAAGCCGGCACTCAACAAGGCACCCATTGAATTTATGGCTTCATGGAATTCCCCGTTATTTACATTGGGCCCCTGCCGGATATCTCCGATTACAGTATATAATCCGAAGGTTTCCTGGGGAAAGTTTCTTCCGGCACTGTCGATCCAAATGAATGCTTCTCCCTGATGATCCGGCTTGAAGTCAAATACCACGTCGTCGAAGTTCTTTGCTTTCTCATGCCAGTCGAGGATTTTGTAAGGAGTAGGATTCGAAGGCATTGTCGTTACCTTTTCCAATTCAAGCTGCTTAATTTCTTCTTGTTTGAAGTTGCATGACGGAAAGGCTGTCAGAACAACAAATACAAGGATATAGATCAGGCTTTTCATAATTTTTTTATAAGTACCGGGCTTGCCTCCGGGAAAGGTTCGGGACCGGTAGGATAAGTGTTTGCTCTTCGGATTACCCTTTTGGCGACCGGGATGGATAGCAATTGTATTGCAGCGATAATGATCAGTGAGTATTTCAGGGCAAAGGATTCGGAGACATACATGATGAGAAAAATGAAAAGAACAAGACCTAAAAATCTGCCAACATAAAGTCCGAATTCGTGATTAAAAATATAGGCGAACTGATTTCTGTTCTCCTTATGGGATAGTACATCAATCACCTTCATTTGTATGGGGAAGTAGGCGATGTCGTGCAATGGTTGAAACATCACTTTGCAGATCACAAATACGATCACACCGGTGGCCGAGAAAAGCAATCCGTTCACAAGTGTTCCGATAAAGAAAATAACCAGACCGGCTGAGAAAATATAGATTCTGTGATTTGGTTTGGATGTTCTTCCAAGGATATACAACAGGATGGCCGACAGCACTCCCGACAGGCTTTGAATATTACCCAAAGAACCCTCATCGCCTACGATTCGCATGATAAGAATTGCAGGTGCCGTAACCAGGTATCCCTGTGCCAATCCTTTCAGTGATGAGAGGAACAACATTCTGCGCCAGAGTTTATCAAACTTGAAAAAAACAAACCTCTTCCGGGTAGGATTCCTGAATTTCTCCTTGTGTATGATGATACTTGAAAATATGGTGAGAAGGAATACGATGAAGGTCACTATTTTGTACGCATTACCGATATTGCCAATCCAATCCCATCTGCCCGAACTTATCAGAAACCATCCAATCGTTACAGGGACTATAATGGTGGTAATGGTATAGAAAAAGGTCTCCAGGCCATAATAGTAATTCCGGTTGTTATCATTGGTTGTATTCAAGGCAAGGAAGTCACGATTGGCCCAGAAAAAACCAAAAGAGGACCCCATAATAAGGCCTGAAAACGCAACACCCGGGACATTGATCTCTCCAAGGGTCATCATAAATACCATTGAGATACCGCTCAATAGCATGCCAAAACTATAGAGGTGAGCTATTTTTATCTTATTCAGAAGAAACCCATTGATCAGAAAAGTGATTGGAATGCCTGTGTAGACCGAAAGCTGATAGATTGCGACCAGTCTGGGCTCATCGGATGTGCGCATGATGTAGGCTCCCACGAACAGGTCAATTACGGGCAGAACAAATGCATAGATAATATTGGTGATCAGCAGTACCCTCATTCCCCTGGGCATGCTGAGGAAGAAATCGTATTCAATTCTTGGCTTTTTCAGGATCGAAAGTTTCATTTACCAGAATTCTTAAGTGAAGCAAGAATTCTTTTCATTGAGAATTCAGCCATGCAAATGACTTCGTCGCTTGCCCCGTAATAAATGGTAATGGTATCTCCATCAACAAGTTGTCCGTTGGTAAAAATCACATTCCCAAAAAAACCATTCCGTTCATATTCTTCCGTTGGTTCCATAATGGGTTCCTCGCTTCGGGAAAGGACGATGGAGGGATCATTGAGATCAAGAAGCAGGGCGCCCAGACCATACCTGTTTTCGCTGTTTGCACCATGATAAATTTCAAGCCATCCTTCATCAGTTCTGATGGGTGCTGCTCCTGCGCCAATCCTCGCACTGTCCCAGTAGCTTTCCCTTGTAACCGCAATACATTTATGATCGCCCCAATGCAGCAGGTCGTTGGATTGGGAAATCCAGATATAATTACCTCCAAGTTCCGGACTACTGGGCCTGTGAAGCGCATAATACCTGTTGTTTATCCTCTCCCCGAAAATGGCACAATCCTTATTATGGGGAGGGAATATCATTCCGCAACGTTCAAATTGTTTCCAATTCCGGGTAACCATGTAACCCACACCCACACCTACGGCCGAGACTTTTGTATAGGTAAGGTGATAGGCTTGTTCCAGAAAGGTTACGCGGCAATCTTCAATTCCAAATGTCTCCTGGGGACCCTTCCCAAATATGGGTGCATAGGCCTGTGGCTCCTTAAAATGAATTCCATCCTCACTGCAAACCAGTCTGAGATGTGACAGGGTGGTAAGAAATGAGGTGCCCCTGTATTTAATAATGCGTGGATCTGAATGATCAAGATCGGGGCTGTCCTTTTTGAATCTCAGTATTTCCATCCTCCCCTCTTTCAGTACCGGAAAACTCAACTCACCCTCTTTTTGCACCGGACGTTCGGCAACGCGAAGCAGAAGCCAAGTCATATTCTCAAATCTGAAAACACCAGGATTTAGCAGGCACTCGATTTTCATGCCTTTTACACTCGGGGAGATATCTTCCGGTCTTAATATCGGGTTGTGAATATATCTTAATGCGAGATCCATTTATATTGATTCATATGGCAGGTTCAAGGACCGACAAATCCCCCGGTTTGGCTTCCAGCCTGTGGCCAAAGTTGTCTGCCCGGTTCCCAAAATGCATCCCGATATTTGGTTCATAATCAATTAAATTGTCATCACTTATTACGTTCCCGGTTAGTTTTCGATTAATGGTACTGGTCACTATGGAATGAGGGACAGATTGAATTAATTAAATCAAAATGTGAGCTTTTGATTTTTCGATTTCCGATGGTTTCATCTCATTAAAAATTGATTCTCAATTGCTATTTCCAGGTAAAAGTAAATCAGCTGGCCTTGTAAAATGTTACATAATTGGTACTATGATTTACATCTTTCACACATTTGAAGAAGCAGATATCTACCATTAATGAGTCTGGCGCTGCCAATGAATTCTGGCTGGGAACAGCTAAAGCCAAAATTAAGTATCTTTGATCCTACACTGGATTGAACCAACAACATAAAACGAAACTTTATGAAACCATATCTACGCCTTGCCATTGCAACCTTGTACATTTTAATGAATATCGGAATTTCTGCCCAGGTGCCTGAAAGGGCAGGCTGGTGGAAATTTGATGATGCCGTGAGTCTTACCAAGGCGACCATTGGAAATTCACTTTTCCAGGTCGGGCAATTACAGCCTGCTTCGGGGCCTGTTGCCGGGAACACTGCTGTAACGATCGGAGTGGGCAGTTACCTGATCATGGACCACAACATTGATGCGAACGGGGGTGGCTCCCTGGTGAATGAATATACGCTTCAAATCGACTTTTCTGTTCCTGAAACCGGCATCTGGCATTCATTCTTCCAAACAGATGAAACAAACGAAAGTGATGGCGACTTGTTCACCTCTAACAGCAGCAATGCCATTGGCACAGCTCAAACAGGATATTCCAACCAGGGAGTTGCAGTGGACAGCTGGTACAGAATGATCGTTTCGGTTAGCAACGGGAACTTTTTTAAGGTCTATCTGAACGGTGAACTCTGGCTGGATGGTGCGCTGCAATCTATTGACGACAGGTTTGCACTTGCTTCGACCCTCCTTGTGTTCGCCGATAATGATGGTGAAGACGGGATGATCAGCTGCTCAGAACTGGGAATCTGGGATGTGGCGTTGGATGAAGACCAGGTTTTCCAGCTTGGGGATGCTTCAGGAGCCCGCCCAAGAAGCAGGGAAAGAATGGGATGGTGGAAATTTGATGATGCAGAGGATTTGCTGCGGGAAGAGGTGGGCTTTCCCCTCGAATTGACAGGCAGCCAGGAATCTGTTCCTGGACCCTCTGAAGGGAACCTGGCTACCAAAATCGGGCTCCAGAGCCATTTAAAAATTACACATGATATTGGCCTGAACGGTGAAGAGACCCTTGTCAATGAATACTCCCTGCAGATAGATTTTTCTGTTCAGGACAAAGCGGTATGGCACGCATTCTTTCAGACCAATCCCGAAAATAGCGATGACGCAGATCTGTTTGCCAAAAATTCAGATTTTACCATCGGGACTGCTGAAACCGGCTATTCCTCGAATGCGATTGAGTCTGATCAATGGTACAGAATGGTCATTTCAGTTAAAAACGGTGAATTCTTCAGGGTATATCTGAATGGAGTCATCTGGCTGGATGCTCCCGGCCAGCCAAAGGATGGAAGATTCGGCCTGGATGATGTGCTGCTCATATTTGCTGATAATGATGGCGATGACGGCGAAATTATATGCTCGGAACTGAGTATCTGGGAGGTGGCACTTACCGATAACGAGGTACTTGAGTTAGGCGGTGATCCGACAGGAGCTGTTCCTGCCCGCCTTGGATGGTGGAAATTTGATGACCCGTCGGATCTGCTGAAGGCGGCAATTGGGAATCCATTGCAGTTAAACGGGGTTGCACTTGAAGCCCCGGGACCTGTGGAGGGCAATGGCGCCACCATGGTCAGCACGGGAAGCTCCCTGATCATGGATCACGGAATTTCCGCCAATGGAGATGGAAGCCTGGTGAATGAATATACGCTCCAGATCGATTTTAGTGTCGCCGAATTAGGGATATGGTATGCATTTATACAAACCACGGAAGATAACAGTGATGATGCCGACCTTTTTATCAACTCTGGAGCAAATACGATCGGAACAGCAGCCACCGGCTATTCATCAAACCCGGTATATGCCCATACATGGTACAGGATGATCATCTCTGTTAGAAACGGGGTATTTTTCAAAGTATATATCAATGGGGAAATCTGGCTGGAATCTGCAGGACAGACCATTGACGAAAGATTTTCCCTTAAAGATGCACTGCTGTTATTTGCTGATGATGATGGTGATGATGGTACCATTACCTGTTCTGAAGCGGGCATCTGGGATGTGGCGCTGAATGCAGAACAAGTTGCAAAACTGGGAAATGCCACAACATCCGTTGAGACCGGAATCTTAAGTCAGCTTGCCGGAGCTTCAGCCGGCCTGGGACAAAATTATCCCAATC
This sequence comes from Bacteroidales bacterium, assembly GCA_046485075.1. Taxonomy (GTDB): domain Bacteria; phylum Bacteroidota; class Bacteroidia; order Bacteroidales. Next base: position 7,230 of record JAWOHR010000040.1, on the reverse strand, counting down.
CATTTTCCGGTTCCACCATTTTCCCATACCATGTTGGCCAACCCGGAAATGTAACCTTTCGTCTTCTGGATATTTCCGGAAGAGAATTATACCTCATTTCTGAAGGAGAGAAAGAACCAGGAAATTATGAATATTCCTTCAGTTCTGATCAGTTTTCCAGTGGGATCTATTATTTCCAGATGATCATTGACGAACGCACAGAAACCAGGAAGATGATTATTGCCAAATAAATGAAAATTTGGCTCTCCATCTTCATTTTTCTTCTATTTGCTTTTCGTATTCAGGCAATCATGCCGGAAAGGACAGGTTGGTGGAAATTTGAAAACCCATCCGGTCTTTTAGCAGCGGAGCCGGGATATGGCATTGATCTGGAACTGAAAGGTGTGCATTCTTTTACTTCCGGACCGGGAGAAGGAAACGGGGCGGTATTGATCGGACCGGGAAGTTATTATAAACTGAAGCATGGAATGAACCCTTTGGGGCAGGAGAAATTTGTCAATGAATATAGCTTGCTGTTCGATTTTATGATCCCTGAAACAGGGATCTGGCACTCCTTTTTCCAGACAGGTGTGAATAATTCTACGGATGGTGACTTTTTTATTAATCCATCTGGAAATATCGGCGTGGCAGCTGTGGGTTACAGCAACTTCACCATTGTACCAAATGAATGGTACCGCCTGGTTATATCGGTTCAAAATGGAAATTCGTTTAACTGCTATCTCGATGGAAATCTTCTGATGGCGGGTGATATACAAAGTACGGATGGCCGTTTTTCCCTGGACAGCCTGCTCCTGATCTTCGCGGATGAAAACAGGGAAGATGGAGATATTGCCTGCTCTGAACTTTCCATCTGGGACAAGGCTTTGAAGGGTGATCAGGCTAAAGAATTGGGAGGATACGGACATTCTGCCGGCATGCCGCTTATGACACGGATTCCGTTTTTGCAAAGCCCGGGAGAGCATTCGATGATCATCTCATGGCACGATACTGCCACTTACGGAACTTCTGTTGTATATGGCACCGACTCAATCCTAGATCAAACAGAAACCGGGACAAGCGGGATCATTGAATACCCCTATCACTGGCACACCGTTAAATTATCCGGACTTGAAGAAAATACAGCCTACTTTTACCGGGTAAAAAGCGGAATGGGTGAATCGAAGATATTTTCCTTTAAAACCCTTCCGGGTAAAGATTATTCCGGGAAAATCAGGTTTGTCCTTTTAAGCGACACACATGCTTCAGATACAACCATGGCCGGGGAGGTACTCCGGGCTGCCCGTTCAAAAATCATTGAATTGTACGGACCAGATATTGAAAATCATGTAAATGGAATTTTCCATTCAGGGGATATTACAGTAAGCGGTAATTCTGCCGGACAATATACAGGCCAGTTCTTTCAGCCTTTATCAGCCCTCTCCTCCAATATGGCAACCATGACTGTAGCAGGGAATCATGAAGGTGAGAACCCCCTGTTTTATGGATACATGAAACTGGATGAAATCTCAGCCTTTCCCTCAAATCCTGCTTTAAATGAAAAGTTATGGAGCATATCAATCGGGAATTCCCTGTTTATCGGATTAAATACAAATATCATTGCCCAATACGGCAATACCATTTCCAACTGGCTGGATGGCCTCCTCAGTGAAGCAGAACTGGATTCAACGATCGATTTTGTATTCCTTTTCTTTCATCATCCTCCTTATTCCGAATTATGGTTTGATGTCAGTACCTTCGACGGGGGTGCTGATTATGTCAGGTATGTGCTTCTTCCCCTATTTAAAAAATATACGAAAGTTCAGCAATTTCATACCGGTCACACCCATGGATTCGAAAGAGGGACAATACAGTCACCCCTGAAAAATGCTGATTTCAGATCAATCTGTGGCGGAGGGGGAGGCGGACCACCGGACACCTGGGGAGCCTTCACAAATTTTGACTATGCTCAAATCCACGTCGCCTATGATCACTATTGTTTCCAGATCCTGGAAATTGACATGGCTGAAAAATCTTTTCAGAATACCATGTTTAGCCTGGGTAACCTTGATAAACCGAGAAATTCTCAGGTGCTGGATACATGGTACAGGAAGATCAACCAGGATGGCCCTGGCACCCCGGAAGTCGAAAATATAGTAATGACCAATGATGAAATCCAGGTACATATTTCTGAATTTACAGGGGCAGACTCGCTGATGAGTGTGGATTTACAGGTCGTTGATCAGACCTCAGGAGACTCTCTTGTTCTGGATACCCTGTTTCACTGGATGAATATATACGGAGTGGATGAAAACAATAATCCAACGGACAAAAACAGCAGTCTGGATTTATATCGGCCTGTCCTGGACAAGACCCTGCTGCGGGGAGATAAATCCTACGGAATACGGATCCGCTACCGGGACCACAATCTCAAATGGAGCGAGTGGTCTGACTATTTTCCATATTCCACCCTTGGGATTGAAACGAAAAAAGTCTTCTCAGAGGGATATCTCCTGGATCAGAACTTTCCGAATCCATTCCGGGAAGGTACCACTTTCACTTACCATCTGACGGAAAGCTCCCGGGTTGAGTTACGAATTTATGATACGAACCTGAGGCTGCTGGACCAGTTGCAACTGGGATTTAAACCCAGCGGTACTTCCAGTGTGGATTATCAGGGAGCATATCTGGAAAACGGAATTTACTACTTTACCATCATTACAGATCAATTTCTGGGAACCAGGAAAATGGTGAAGGTATTCTGACTATTCCCATATCTCTTATTTGATCAGTATCATCCTCTTTGCACTCACAAAGTCTTTGGTAACTAATTTATAAATATAAATTCCTGCACCATGGTCGATCGCGTTCCATTGAACGGAGTGAATGCCAGGCTCCAGCTGGTCGTTTATAAGCGTAACCATTTCCTTATCCAGTAAATCACATACCACGATTTTCACTTGCGACGGTTCATGTAAAGTGAAGTCAATCGTGGTGGTCTGATTAAACGGATTCGGATAATTATCGTGCAAAATAAAATTCAGGGGAACACTTTTCAACGGTTCAGTGCCGATGGGAATGTCCTTCAGCCCTCCCACAATGAACGGACCGAGTTTTGATATTCCTCCTCTCGAAAGGGTCCTTGGTGCTGTCTCCAATTGCATGGTGTAATTACCCTCCCCTGCTTCTGTTGTATCGGACAAATGATAGATCCTTGCGTATTTCTCCCGGTCAGCTTTAAATTTGCTATTTTCAAATGTACTTGTCCAGGCAAACTGCAGGTCGTAATTCCCCTCTTCGGTGCTGCTCTCATCAATAATATTCCATTTAACATTCACCCGGCCTTCAAATGGATCATCGTTGGTATCCATGATCACACCCACGCTGCATGCATCAACAGGTCCGGAATTGGTAATCCAGACAGGGGCATATTTCTCAGTGCCGACAGGGAAAAGCACCTGCGTTGCTCCGATTGAGGTCATCTTAAGAGCTCCGCCATCGGATGTAACCACATAAGTACTGTTATTTTTTATCGACACCGTATCTGTTGTTATTGTATTTGCCCCAATATCCAGTTTTCCCTGGAGGTCAAGACTGCCTACTGATCGTGAATCATGGAGCATCAGTCCTTTATAATTTGCATTGATCAGATGCTTTGGTCCCCCGGATGGCGGAAATTCTGCACTGGTGGTTGTTTGAGCAGATGCTCCGGAATATCTGAGTGATGCGTTTGCACCGTACTTAACCACATTACTACCAACAGAAAAAGTACCGCTTTGCATCTCCATGGTTCCGTTCACAACCACAGAGCCTGAAAGGGTGACCCCTGCACTGTTGCTGATGGTCAAATGGTTGACGGTATCGGGCATAAGGCTTCCTGAAACCTGCGCTTCAGAACCATTGAAAACAAAGCTCGCAGCTCTGTCGAAAAGTTTTGTGCCTGTACCTGCAATCGACCCGTCCACCCCACTTGCATGGGCAGTCCGTATGGTGGCGCCTGATTTTAAATAAAAACTCCCATCGCCCTCTAAAACATGATTGCCCATATCCAGGGTTGTCCCACTCTCTACCTCAACCGGAAATCCGCCACTGCCAAAGGTTACATTCGAAAATGAAAGGGTTTGAATATCTTCATCTTTAGTAAAAACAAACTTTGCACCGATGGGGTTCGAATTCTCAGTAGTGCAATTTGTCAGCGAACAATTTCCCTTAAGATTCCAGACAGCAGTCCCGCTTCCTCCCTGTGAACCACGACTCACAGAAAAATCACCTCCGGTGATCAGGATGTTTCCATCGTGATGGATCGTAACCGATGTACTGCCGTTTTCACTCCCGGTTAAGGTAAACTGACCACCTGACTGAATAACATCTCCTTTTATGGTCACCATAGCTGCCTCACCCGATGGCGGATCACACATCTGCCATATTCCGCTGCCGGTATTTTGAATCGTGATATTCCCGGAGATCGTGTTACCGTTCCAATACATACCCAGATTACCGGTTTGATCAGGATTATTCCAAAGAACATTGTAAAAATCCTGGTTACCGTTCAGGGGTGCAGTCCCCTTTAGGCTATCGATCTGGCATGTAGAACTGGGTCGCCAGATGGCTGTTGGAATGGTGCCCCCATCTTGTTTATGTGCATAGACTCCGCCTTTGTCAAAACTGATGGTTGACATGGAATCAGCGGTAACCATTCCATAATTCTCCATCATGCCTTCGACCATTAAGTCTGTGCCGATTCCGTCTTTTACCAGCAATGAAACACCTTTATCGATTACAAGGATTCCACCTGGGGAGACTGTTAACTGATCGGCAGAGTCATTCGAGGTTACTGTGACGGTGTGCCCATCGAGAATCGTGATATCTCCATCCGGTAAAGCAGGAAATTCCGGTGAAGGATGTATCCATTCTATACCGTTATGCTTTGCCCAGGTACTATTGTCGTTCCAGTTCCCTGACTGGAAAGAACGAATCTCACCAGCAGGGTTATAAGATTCAGTCCCGCTGTCAAAAGCCTTTACATCAAAAAAATATTCAACACCATGGTTTAGACTATGAATCACAATACTGTCCACATCGTAAACCATATAATGATTATACAATTTATCCGGGGCAATGCCATAGTGAATGATATAACCATCCGCATTTTCTATGGGCGACCACTGAATCAGGGCATCGCGGCCATCTGAAGGGTCCCTCTCAACTGTAAAATCAGGGATGGGTGTGAAAACAGCCTGCGCTGTATTTCCGAATACCCTGAGATCGCGAACTGCAAAATTTCCTTCGCCGGGAGTGAATACATTTTTAATTTTTATATAACGGGCGTCTGCCGGCTGATCCAGCTGGATATAATCATGCGGGACATCCTGCATATTTTGACTTTTATCTACAAGGATATCCCATTGCATTCCATCACTGGATTTTTCAATGATATATTGTTCATATAATATATGATCACGGCCACGTACCCTATCCGGTTGAGTACCCTCTTCGGCAAAATTAACCTGAAGGGCCTCAACACTGCACTCTTTACCCAGGTCCATCATCAACCATTCGCCGGTACCCCCTGTCTGGGCGCTCCAATAAGTGCGGACATTTTCGTCGGCTGCAAGATCCGCAGCATGATCCTCCAGGGAAGAAGAAGCCAAAACATGTTTTTTATATGATAACAACAGCATACCGGCAAAATTATCCTCAACAGGATTTTCTTTCACACCTGGAAAATACTGCGGGTAATCCCCCCAGGATGTATTGCATCTGATTTGACCGTCCTCATCAAATGCAACAGGGAAAATACCAAGCCGGCGCTCAAACATGTGCCTGATGGAGATCGTCATGGTCCCAATATGCCAAAAGAGCCCTTCCTTATCCTTAAAAGTACTGCCATGTCCGGCACCTCCGATAAATCCGGTTGGTTTGAAGGCAAAGGGGCTGTAAGGTGCATATTCAAAAGGCCCCAATGGTGAATCTGAAACATAAATGCCGTCGGCATAGGTTTTGAATTCAGTACCCGGACCCGAATAATGCAGGTAATATTTATTATTATCTTTTATCATCCATGAACCTTCAATCCAAGGCTGTTCATCCATAAAATTATCATCGCCGCGTCTTTCCCAGCCATGTATGGATGCCTGTGCAGAAAGGAAATCTACCGGGGTTCCCAACTCCTTAAATGTGAACGGATCCAGTTCAACACCATGTAAGGGAGCGTTATTTGAAACACCATAATACATATACAGGCGCTCATCATCATCAAGAAAAAGTGCCGGATCGCCATAAGATTTCATGGTCGGACCCCGCTGCCAGATCCCTGCTTTAGGATCCGCAGTTCTATAGATGACACTTCCACTGGATGGGGCATAAAACAAGGTATCTCTCATGACCCATACCCCAGGGGCGTAGGATTCAACATCTAAACCTGTCGGTACAATCAGTGTCCAATTACGAAGATCTGGTGAGGTCCAATAACCGCCTGAGCGTGAAGCAAACAGATAATAATCATCTTTGAATAAAACAATGACCGCATCGGCCGCTTCACGGGCATCAATGGCATCTGCCATAAACCGGTAATTTAAATTAAGCGGATTACAAAAGGTTTGCGGATTCTCTGCCGGTTGCGCCGTAACCGACGCATTCAACAGCAGCAGACTGATGGCCATGAAATAACCTCTTATTAAATGATGCATACAGACCTCCTTTTTATTTAATTGTTTACACAACTATAAATTTAACAAAATTGATCATGATCATTAAAAAGGGTTAAAAGTTCTTAACTTTCTCAAAAAAAATAAGGATGACTTTCAAAACACTGATCATTGCAATGATCCTTTTTGCGGCAATTCATTCCTGCACCCTGAAGGAAGCTAAAACATACATTCCCCTCATTAATCCTGCTTCAACAGAAGAGACCGTCAGCTTGTATCACTTCATCCAGGATATCCAGGGACAATACATCCTGTCCGGGCAGCATAATTTCGTAGGGAAAGGATCGGATTACTCCGATCAACTGGAGGAGATCACAGGTAAAAAAGCCATTGTCTGGGGATCCGACTTTAGCTTTTGCGTGGAAGGAGATAATGCACTTCGTTTTCAACATTGCGGACCTGCAAACCTGGCTGCAATCCCCTGGGAATTATATAAAGCCCGCAGGGATTCAATTGCAAGGGGAGACTCAACCGCTCAACGACCGAAATTATCCCTTGAATCGCAAATCCTGGATATTTCCCTGGATGAAGCCCGTAGAATGACCAT
>JAWOHR010000012.1:0-27933 GCA_046485075.1 Bacteroidales bacterium | reverse complement strand
TTCACAGCGAACAGTTACAGCTCCATAAGTCCGGGGGGTGCTGCAGGTTTGGAACTCCTGGTTCATCTGAAAGACTTCTCCTTGGGAGCAGAGGGAGGTTACGAGGTAGATGCCCCCGGTAAGCTCTCCAACCGGGAGAATAAGAATGAACTTTCCGATCCCTATGACCAGGAGCGGGTTCTGACAAGCGACTGGTCTGGCTGGTATGTCCAGCTGAAATTTATGATCTGGCTTGATTTTTAGTACTCCTTGCCTGATGATCCCCCTTGCCGGATCATCCGGATAAAATCCACGATCTTCTCTTCCGAGAAACCCTCCCCTTCAAGCATCCTGATAAATGCGCTACCGATAATGGCCCCGCGGGCATAAGCACAGGCTGATTGAAACGTTTCATGGTTGAAGATACCAAATCCAACAAGGAGTGGAATCTCAAGTTTCATGGAACCGATTCGACGGAAGTATTCTTCTTGGTGATCTTTTACAGCCGATCGCTCCCCGGTGGTGGAAGATTCGGCAACCATATAGAGAAATCCACCCGATAATCGTGCTATTTTACGGATCCTCTCCGGGGCAGTATGCGGTGTGATCAAAAGGATATGATGGACCCCATGCTTTTGGAATAGATTCCTGTAAAGGTTTTCATATTCATCGGGAGGCAGATCAGGAATGATCACCCCGTCAATTCCCACCTGGTTGCACCGTTCAAGGAAAGCCTCCATTCCAAACCTTAAAATGGGGTTCAGATACCCCATCAGCAAAAGGGGCATATGAACCCTTTGCCTGATGGTTTCAATCTGCGAGAAAAGCAATTTCAGGCTCATCCCGTTGGAAAGAGCCACCTGGCTGCTGTGCTGGATTACGGGACCATCGGCCAGGGGATCCGAAAAGGGTATTCCGATCTCCACCATGTCAGTTCCATTGCGTTCCAATGCTTCCAGAATCCTGGAGGTATCTGCCAGGTCCGGAAATCCGGCGGTCATATAGATGGAGAGTATTCCATCCTCCTTTTCAGCAAAAAGCTTATCAATTCTGTTCATCATGACCTCCTCAAATATCCAGGTTTTTAATATAGGTGTCCATATCCTTGTCTCCACGACCCGAAAGGTTTACAACCACCACGTCACTCTTTTCAAGGGAGAGTTTTTCCAGAACTGCCAGCGCATGAGCCGATTCCAGGGCCGGGATGATCCCCTCTTTCCTGGTTAGAAACAGCGCTGCCTGAAGAGCTTCCTTATCTGTGGCAGTGAGTAACAAGGTCCTGCCCGACCGGGCAAGCCATGCATGTAACGGACCCACACCCGGGTAATCGAGTCCGGCCGAAATGGAATAGGGCTCCAGGATCTGACCATCCTTGTCCTGCATAAGCAGCGTTTTGCTTCCATGAATAATCCCCGGAGTTCCCAGGATCAACGTGGCCGCTGTCATTCCGCTTTCCACTCCAAGTCCGGCAGCTTCAGCAGATACCAGCTTTACCCGCGGATCATTCAGGTAGTGGTAGTATGCTCCTGCCGCATTGCTTCCCCCACCCACACAGGCTACCAGGTAATCGGGAAATTCCTTTCCGGTCTTTTCTGCAAGCTGAACCCGAATCTCGCTGGAGATCACCGACTGAAACCTGGTAACCATATCCGGATAAGGATGCGGTCCGACCACCGATCCGATTATATAATAGGTATCGACAGGGTGTTTGATCCAGTCCCGGATCGCCTCATTGGTTGCATCTTTAAGAGTTTTGTTCCCGCTGTAAACAGGTATAACCTCGGCTCCGAGCATTTTCATTTTCTTTACATTGGGAGCCTGTCGTTCCACATCCAGCGCTCCCATGTACACCACGCAATCCAATCCATAAAGGGCACAAACGGTTGCAGTGGCAACTCCGTGCTGACCGGCCCCGGTCTCGGCAATAATCCGGTGTTTCCCTAAGTGTCGTGCCAGGATAATCTGTCCTATTGTATTATTAATCTTATGAGCACCCGTGTGGTTCAGATCTTCCCGCTTCAGAAAAATGTTCGCCCCGTAATGCTCAGAAAGTCGCCGGGCATGATACAGCGGAGTGGGTCTGCCGGCATAATCCTTTAGAAGCATATTGAATTCATCCCGGAATATCCCGGACTCAATAATGCCCAGGTATCTCTCCTCCAGCTCCTTTACATTGGGGTATAACATCTCCGGGATATAAGCCCCGCCGAATTCTCCGTAAAAACCTTTTTGATCCACATGATAATCCATAACACCCTATTTTCTGATTTCTTTCATAAATCCAGCAAGCAATTCAATATTCTTCCTACCGGGAGCCTCTTCAAACCTGCTGTTCACATCCACTCCCCGGAGCAACAAATGGTCCAGTTTCCGGATGGCAGGGCCATCACCGGGTCCGATTCCACCGCTGAGCAGAAACGGAACCGGAAGTACATATTTTTCAAGCAGGGACCAGTCAAATTTTTCCCCTGTGCCTCCCCGACCCTCTCCTGAAGTGTCAAAAAGAAAATAGTGCACCACGCCGTAGTAATCCTCCAGACTCTTCATGGAATCCAGGTGACCGGGCCCAATGGCTTTGATCACATGAATTCCTTCATTCACCAGTGCCTTGCAATATTCAGGAGTTTCTGAGCCATGAAGCTGCACCACATCCAGCCATCCCGATTTAACAATTTTTCTTACCGACAAAATGGGTTCATTCACAAATACCCCCACCCTGGAAACCGTGTCTCCCGGAATGAAAAACAGGGCCTCATCGGGGTTCACCCCCACATACCTTGAAGAACCTCTGAAAAAGATATAGCCTACAAAATCGGGATCCAGTCCACAAACCTTCACAAGATTTTCAGGTTCTTTCATCCCACACACTTTTATTTTCAAAGATCCGCTCATGATATCAGAGTTCTTTCATGAAATTCAGGCACGCCTCCCCAGGATCGGGTTGACTCATGAACCGCTCTCCCATCAGGAAAAGTTTATATCCCGCTGCTGAAAGTTTTGTTATTTCCCCGGGAGTTGCAATGCCACTCTCAGAGACGGCAACGACACCGGAAGGAATCTGCCCGATCAAATCCAGGCTACGGCTGGCATCCACTCTGAAAGTTTTCAAATCCCTGTTATTTACACCTACAAAACCGATGGAAGGCACATACTTTTCCAGCTCATTAGCATGATGCACTTCAAGCAGAACATGCAAACCGAGGAGATTGGCCTCAACGGCCAGGTCGGCCAGTTGCTGTTTATCCAGGATGGCGGCAATAAGCAGGATCATATCTGCCCCGTAAGCACTTGCCTCGTGAAGCTGGTAGGAATCTATAATGAAATCCTTCCTCATCAGGGGAAGCTCCGGGCAGGCTTCCCTGACTGCCAGCAGGTCGCGGAAAGATCCACCAAAAAATTTCCTGTCCGTTAATATGCTCATCACAGAAACGCCGGCGGCCTGGTAACCGTCTGCAACCACCGTTGGATCCGCATGCATGTTCAACACCCCTTTGGAGGGAGACTGGCGTTTAAATTCGGCAATAATCCCGGCTCTTCCCGATTCCGGAATAATAACAGGATTCACCCTTCTCCCATAATGCGGGAATGTCTCCAGGTTCGAAAGGGGGCGCTTCAGTTTCCGTTTCAGCACCTCAATCCTTTTGTGTTCAACAATGGCATCCAGAATATTCATCACTTTCCCTCCACCAGTTTTGTAAATGAATCCATGGCTGCACCCGATTCCAATGAATACCTGGCCCGTTCAAGTGAGCCTTGTAATCCTTTTTCCTCATCCATGCAATATAGCGCAAATGCCGCATTGGCAAGCACCACATCCTTTTGTGCTTTTGTGCCCTCACCCCTGATGATCTTCAGGAAAATGCCCGCAGCCTCCTCAACGGTTGAACCACTAAAAATATCACAGGGATGAACCCCATCCATTCCAAGATCTGCAGCCGTTAATGTGCGCTGGGTATGAAGGGTCAGCGCTCTAAAAGGAGCTGTCAGAGATATCTCATCATATCCGTCGAGGGAGTGAATGATGCAATATTTTTGTCCCGATTGCTGATACAGGTAGTGATATAACCTGGCTACATCGAGGCTGAAAACACCAACCATCTGGTTTTGGGGAGAGGAGGGATTCACCATGGGGCCCAACATATTAAAGAACGTTTTGATACGCAGGCTCCTGCGAACCGGAGCCACATTCTTCATGGCCGGATTAAACAGCGGGGCATGTAGAAAACAGATGTTATAACGATCCATTTCCCTCTTTAACCGGTCGGTGTCGGTGGTAAAAGAATAGCCGAAATACTCCATAACATTGGATGACCCGCAGGCCGAGGAGACGCTGTAATTGCCGTGCTTTGCCACCTTCTCCCCTGCACCGGCCACCACAAAGGAGGTAAGGGTGGATATATTGAAAGTATTCTTTTCATCACCACCGGTTCCGCATACATCAATGGTATTAAACTCCGACAGATCAACCGGAATACAGAGTTCCAGAAGGGCATCTCTAAACCCGGTGAGCTCCTCAATGGTGATGCTGCGCATGAGGTAAACAGAGATAAAAGCTGCGATCTCAGCATCATTATACTTTCCGCCTGCCATATTGGTCATGATCTGCTTGGCATCATCCCGGTCAAGACTCCTGTGATCAAACAAATATTGTAACGTCTCTTTCATATTGTACTCAATTCCTTGGTGCTAATTTCTACGGACTATTTTCTATTTACCCAATTCAAGATCATCCTCCCTCCAAACTCAGTCAGCACAGATTCGGGATGAAACTGAACTCCCCGAACATCAAACTCCCTGTGTCTGAGGGCCATAATAAAGCCTTCATCGTTTTCGACAGTCACTTCGAGATCCGCAGGTAGGGTTTCCGGCTCCACCACCCAGGAATGGTACCTCCCTGCGTCAAATTCAACCGGAACGCCTTCCAGCAGATAGTCTCCGGGAACCACCTGTTTCATCCTGCCCACGACTCCATGGTAGACCCTGGTGAGGTTGATGATCGATCCGCCATACGCCTCTGAGATCGCCTGGTGACCCAGGCAGACACCCAGTATGCTCTTAGAGGCCCCGTATCTCCTGATCAGATCAAGGGTAATACCCGCCTCTTCGGGTATCCCGGGACCCGGACTGATGAGGATTTTATCATACCTCTCTATTTCATCCAGGGCTATTTTATCGTTTCTGTAAACATCCACAGGCTTTTTGATCACCCTTTCGATATATTGAACAAGGTTATAGGTGAATGAATCATAATTATCAATAACCAATATTTTCATCTGAGTGTTATTTTTCATGGTTGAGACCCTGGGCCATTTTGATGGCAGATTTTAAGGCGGCAAGTTTATTGTTGACCTCCTGCAATTCTCCTTCTTCAGTTGATTCCGAAACCACTCCTGCACCGGCCTGGTAGTAGAGCACATGATCGCGGGACAGGAAAGAGCGGATCATGATGGCATGGTTGATATCCCCATTAAAGCGGATAAATCCGATGGTGCCGCCATAAAAACCCCTCCGTTTTCCTTCATAGCGGTCGATCAGCTCCATGGCCCTGTACTTGGGCGCACCGGAAAGGGTTCCCGCCGGAAAAGACTCGGCCATGATCCTTATGGTATCGGCGCCTTCCGGAAGTGTTCCGGTAACCTTTGATACCATATGGATCACATGGGAGTAAAACTGGATCTCACGATAGAACTCAACGGTTACTTTACTGGTGGTTCTGCTCAAATCGTTACGTGCCAGGTCCACCAGCATTACATGCTCGGCATTCTCCTTGTCATCCGCGGCCAGCTTTTTGGCAAGCTCCTGGTCTTCCCGGTCGTTCCCTGTTCGCCTGAAGGTCCCGGCAATGGGATTAATGGTTGCCTTTCCGTTTTTTACCTCAATCTGCGCCTCCGGGGAGGAACCAAACAGACGGTAATTCCCGTAATCGAAGTAGAAAAGGTACGGGGAGGGATTAATGGACCGCAGGGCCCGGTATACATTGAATTCATCACCGGTAAAGGATTGGGAATACTGCCTGGAGAGGACAATCTGAAACACATCTCCCCTGAAACAGTGCTCTTTCCCGAGGGTAACCATATTGCGATAATCCTCATCGGTCAGGTTGGACCGCTCATCGCCCTTCAGGTCAAACCGGTAGGTGGCAATGTTCCGGTTGTGCAACAGGGAGGTCACATGATCTATCTCACTCTCCCCCCCGTTCACAATATGTTCAAACAAGGTAAGCTCATTTGAAAAATGGTTGATTGCCAGTACAAACCTGAAGAAATTATACCGGATCTCGGGGATCTCCTCTTCTTTTGGAAGAGGCGCCTGGAACTTAATATTCTCAAAATATTGTACGGCATCGTAAGTGGAATATCCAAAAACTCCATCCACCATCATCTCTTTTGGTTGTGATGTAATCTCAAAGGAGGAGATGAACTGGTTGAGCAGCGACACTACACCCCTTTCGCCGGTTACCGGTATCCGGATGGGATCAGAGCCAGGCGACGAGGTGGTGCAAATACCACGTAGTACCGACAGTTCTGCCAGAGGATCCATACAGATAAAGGAGAATGAATTCTCCTTGCTATGGTAATCAGAACTCTCGAGTAGCAGGGAATTAGGATATATATCTCTAATTTTCAAGTAGATGCTGACAGGTGTAATAATATCAGCAAGAATTTTCCGGGATTCAACCCTGACGGCAGTTTTGTTCATCTTTCGATTTTTAAAATAAAAAAAGGCTCCCACCGAAGTGGAAGCCCTGAATATTGTATTGCACAATGGAGGGTTTACCTAAACTCCGGTCTGTCGGAAATAGATTTGCCACCACCAATATGCGCGATTCAATGTCATGTGTGACTGTTTTACAGGGATCAAAATAAGAGAAAGATTTCAATTAATCCAAATTTGATTACTTTCGATACGAATCTTTCGATGGCAGCATATGGCAAAAAAGTACTTCAGGAACATCGCCATTTTTTTTATCATCTGGTTGATGGTCATGGTTATCTATGCAATCTCAGGGAAGGTGACCGACCTGGATTACCTGTGGAAATTTTTTCTGCTTCCTGCCCTTTTTCTTTCCACCATTTCTGCAATTGCGACCACCCTTGAACATCTTTTCAAGGTAAGGAAAGGGATCAACTGGATATTCCTTGCCATTGCCGTGGGAGCAGATCAGGGGATCAAAGCTTACCTTTTCTCACTGGAATGGGAATCCATTTCCATTCCGCTGATCGAGCCGGTTTTTTATATTGAACCCACACACAATACCCTGGGCTCCTATCTTTGGGTTCTGCTGGGATTAAAAGAGGGATCTCATCTGCTGAACATCATCCTGTTCAGCCTGATTGGCGTGCTATTTATCGAAATCTGGCGCTTCTATGTAATCCGAAAGCGTAACAGTTTCTGGATCAATGGATTTATTCACCTTTTCCTGGCCGGACTGGCGGCTAACCTGATCGACAATGCCTTTTGGGGAGGCTCGCTCGATTATATCACCATTAAACCTTTCTACACTTTCGACCTGAAGGACCTTTACATCACCCTCTGTGAACTCTTCCTGATCACCGAGCTCATCGACAACAGGTTGCTGAAGCGATTCCTGAATATGCCCAAGGAGGATAGCAGGCGTATCAACAAGGAATTCCTTCGTTTCATCAAAAAAGATCTCAGGATACCACGAGCAGATTAATTAAGTCTCCCCCGGTTCCTGAGTTCTTTCATAACCAGGTAACATCTTTTGATATCCTCCACCAGGGATGTTGCCGAAATAGTCGCTCCTGAAATGGTATCAACCTCCTTTCCCAGCCTGATCTCTCCGCCATGATATCCTTCAAACTGTCTTAACCAGCCTTTGCTGCAAATACCGGCACCATGCGAGGAGCGGTAGGTGGTAACCAGAACACTCAGTACGGAAAGATCATTTGAAAATATAACTGAATAATCAAAATAGTCATACCGCCCTTTGGCACTGGTTGAAAACACGAAGCCCAATGATCCTTCAAGGCTCTGAATGGCATACGGCAGATCTCCCTCCTTCATCAGATCTGACACGATTTGGTCCTCGCCAGTTACAGGAATTTCCCGTAATTGTGGTTCGCTGTTAAATATTTTTTCCACCTCCTTTTGCACCCTCTTATCCAGATCAGGAGGATCTGCTCCACCTACTTCAGAGATCAGAAGTAAAATTAAGATTGCGGGGATCAATATCCTTTTCATAATGATTAAAACCAAACAGCTACACCTGCATTTAATTGTTGTTTGGAATCACCGGGTCCCTGGTTTGTAAATATTTGATAGTCTGCCTTCAGCATTGCCCCTCGGGCCAGTTTCCATCCAAGTCCGAAGGTAATATCGGTATGGTCAAAGGAAGGATCATAGGAGGTACCGGGTTCCACGGCCGCGTGTGTATTGTATTGCTCAAACCTGAAGAAAGGGATCAGCTCGGTTTTGAAAGCCTCAACGGAATGAAAAAGGTTGTAGGCTGCCTCAGCATACCAGCCAGCCATTGCACCGCCCAGGTCACTTCCGGTGAATGCGTTGTACTGGATTGAATTTGAAATAATCCCGTAATTAATCTGTCCCCTGAGGCTCAGGCCACCCAGTGTATAACGGGCATCAGCCCCGACCATGGTCAATCCAACCACCGATGAATCGGCCGTTGCAACGGCAGTCCCATCGCCTTTATCAATACCCTTATAAAGCGTCGATTGGCTATTCCCCCCATAACCGGATAGCCCCAGCTGCAGTCCTTTTATTCCAAAATAATTTAATTTGAATGCAAAGTTGGGTGAGCTCATAAAGGATTCGGCACCCTTCTGACGGCCTTTTCTGAATCCATTGGCACCACTGAGGTGGGGAGCTCCGTCATATCCATTAAATCCGTTCATCACGAAAAACTGGTAGGAGATGGCGGCCGAGGGAAATACGCCTGTAAAACCGGCTCCTATCTCACGCCACGTGGTGGGAACTAAATAACTATCCAGGTTGGGACGTTCGACCCCGTTAAAGGTGGACGGTTCATGATATTCATTGATGATCCCCATGGGAACCAGCATCAAACCTGCCCTGAATTTCAGCCATGGTTTAATCTCATGCTGCAGAAAAGCCTGTTCAACATAAACCTCCGACACATGCTCAAACTCCACCTCGGTAACAAATTGGGTCTTTTCCGTAAACTTATATCCGAACATCAACACCAGCCTGTGTACATCCAATGTGCCGTTTTGAAAGGTACCTCCCGAAAGGGGCTGGTTATAATCGATCTGCCCATACCCTCCTATGGTAAGCCGCTCTTCTTCCTGCATCATCCGTTCGGCTGTATTTTCCACTTCCTGTCCAAAACCCGACGCAGCTACCATGAAAATCACAGTCATCATAAATAGTCTCATCTTGCTCATTTTTAGTGATTGATATGAGACAAAGCTATGGCAATTAGAGCCTTCTATGACATTTCAGCCATACAGGGCAGATTCATTCTAAATAACTAAGGGGATTAAAATTCTGATAATCTTACAACTATCATATAGGTCCAAAACGCTATTTAGAGCAAAATACCTAAAAAAGGGGATGGGCGATTATTGCTGTGTACGCACTAAATCTCCCCGGCAGGTTGTATAGGATATTTCCCGAAGATTGATTTTGCCACCAGGGGCAGATTTTCAGCACGTCTTTCAGGGTCATAGGTCAACTCTCCAACGGCGGCACAATGCCAAACATGCTTCTTGGTGTAGGCATCAAATATATCTACCGCAATGGCGCGTTCCATATATGTACTTGAAGGATAATAGTAGTATCCCCGATCCAAAGCTTCCCTGTGATAGACGGTGATTTGAATGGTTACATCGGGACGATCCTCTGAAAACTTTAAACCTTTCTGCTCAATCTCCCTGGCAAAAGCGACCCGGATTCTCTCAAGTTCCATACCGGTAATCGTTTTTTTATTGCCCTCGGTGAAGTCCAGGAAGGTGTATGTTTTATAGGTTTCGAAAGGTGCTGTCTCCTCCAGATCTGCATAAACGCGCATCGATGGCCCGCAACTTGTGAGGATTCCCACGGATACAATTCCTAGTAAAAATAAAACCCTGTTCATCATCTCCTCATTTGGTTATGATGGTAATGGAACAAATTCTATGCCATATCAGTTAACCTGAAACTTAATCCTGGTCAGGGTTTCAGAAACCTCCCACAACCTGCTGGCCACCTCGGGAGTTACCCTTTTGGGATTGGGCTTTTCTGGGGCAGGCCAACCTTTCATACGCATAAAGCCTGAAGGTCCATAGAATGAACCCGAATCCACGCCGGGAGCTGTTGCTGCATAAAGGGAGGGAAGTGCTCCCATCTCACCTGTCTGAGCCAGGAACCGGTTGGCCAGGTCATAGAATCCTGCTTTTCGCTTCGAGCCGGCCATCAGCATTCCTTTGGCCTGCAGCGATGTCTCAGCATATCCGGGATGGGCAGCTGCCACAATTACTTGTGAATCTGACATTTTTAATCTTTTTGCCAGCTCCGATGTGAAAAGCAGGTTGGCGAGCTTACTCATTCCGTATGCACCCCACTTACTGTATCCACGGTCCCAGTGGATGTCATCAAACCTGATCTTCCCAAAATGGTGGGCCGCACTGCTTACATTTACAATCCTCGCCCTGTTTTGATGTCTCATGCCTGGCCAGAGCAGGGCTGTAAGGGCAAAATGGCCCAGGTGGTTCACCCCGAACTGCATCTCAAATCCGTCAGTGGTTTTCAGGTAAGGGATGGCCATCAGTCCTGCATTGTTTATCAGCAGATCGGGACCCCCATGGGTGGCCAGAAGTTTTTCAGCAAATCTGCGCACCGATGAAAGGTCGGACAGGTCCAGTTCCCACAATTCCGGTTCAGATTCAGGCTTAATGGCCAGTACTTTTTGCCTTGCGGCCTCCCCTTTTTCCAGGTTCCGGCAGGCCATTATTACCCTGGCTCCTCTCCCCGCCAGTGCCATTGAAGTATGAAAGCCCAGACCACTGTTTGCCCCTGTCACTAAAACGATTCTGCCTGATTGCACAGGTATTTCCGATTCTGTCCACTTCATGGTAAAATATATTTATAAAATACTAAAGATCCCATAGGGTAAACCCATTCCCATGCATCTTCAATTCAAAGCGTGTGAAATTAGTATAATAAAACCATATCATGAAAACAACAAAAAAAATCAAAGGTGGCTGGCTTCTGGCTGTATTGATGATGATCAACACCGGTGTGCTGGCTTTTCCAGGCAATGAGGATGAGCTTGCGGATACATTAAATTTTAACTCATACTATGGGAAGGTGGTTGACGGCAAAAGCGGGCGCATCCTCCCCTTTGCCACCATAGAAGCACTGGGAAGCAATATCGCTACGGTCTCCAATATCGATGGGGATTTCAGCATTAAGATTCCCAAAGACTCAAAGGTAGCGGAACTGAAGCTCTCCTATGTTGGATTTTCAAATCAAACTGTACAACTGGCCCGTTTCAATGCAGACAAACCCCTGAATATAGAACTGGAGCCCAGCTCGGTACAACTGGAAGAGGTCACCATACGGCCAAAGGATGCCCTTGCACTGATGACCGATGTCCTCGATAACATACAGAAAAACTATAGTATAGATCCCATGATGATGAGGGGATTTTACAGGGAGACCATCCAGAGGAACAAAAATTATGCTTCCATCGCCGAAGCTGTGGTAGACATCTATAAGGGGAGCTATGGAAATGACTTCCAGGTTGACCAGGTAAAAATTTTCAAGGGGCGTAAAAGTGCCGATGTTGAAAAAATGGATACTGTATTATTCAAGGTTCAGGGCGGTCCAAGTACCACTATTTTGCTGGATGTGATAAAGAATCCTTACATCCTGCTCTCACCCGATTATGCCAACGTCTACGATTTTGAACTATCCGATGTGATCGCCATCGATGATAAATTGCATTATGTGGTCTCTTTTAACCAGAAAGATTTCATTACTGAGCCCTATTATAATGGCAAATTTTACGTCGATATGAAGAAGCTTGCTATTACCGAGGCCGAATTTGAACTCAATACTGAGAACTCAGAGGAGGCTGCACGCCTGTTTATCCAAAGAAAACCCATGGGAATGGATATTATCCCTGAAAAAGCAGCCTACCGGGCAAAATATATCATCGAGGCCGACCAATGGTATTTCAGTTACGCCAGGGCCGAGGTGCGGTTCAGGGTAATCTGGAAGAAGAAACTCTTCAATACCACTTACTTCACCATGTCGGAGCTGGCCATCACCGACCGCTCCATGGAGGGGATTGAAAAATTCTCCGGGAAAGATCGGTTCAAAACCAGCGATATCATGAATGATAAGGTATATATATTCTTCGACCAGGGATTCTGGGAGGGATACAACGTGATTGAACCCGATCAGTCCATCGAAAGTGCCATCCGTCGCCTGAACCGTAAATACCTGAAAAGAAACGGTTAGACTGGCAATTCAAACGAATGAATTTCAAGCGCTGTCTCCTGAATTGTGTAACTTTACCCTCCCTGTACACCACAACCCGAGACAGCGCTATTTAAACGTTATCATGATCCTGAAAGACCAACAGCAGCTGAGAAAGATCCGCAAGGGCGATATCCAGTCCTTCGAGAAGCTTTTCTTATGTTTCTATCCCGGCTTGTTGAGATATGCTAAAACCCTGGTTCGAAAAACCGAGATTGCCGAAGAGGTTGTACAGGATGTGTTCTATAATGTCTGGAAGAACAGGGACTCCATCCTGATCATCCAAAGCTGGAAGAGCTACCTGTACAGGTCGGTTTACAATAACGCTATGATGCACCTGCGAAAGGTCCGAAGGGAGCTTACCATGGAAGATGGCTTGTTCCCGGAAAAGGAGGAAAGTTCACCCGACCCATTGCATGAGCTTGAGTTCCAGGAAGTTTCGGAAGTGGTATCAGAAACCATTGGCCGTTTGCCAGAAAGAACACGGGAAATATTTCTCCTCAACAGGCAGGAGGGATTAAAATACAGGGAGATTGCCGAGCGCCTCTCCATTTCTGTAAAAACCGTTGAAGCCAATATGGGCAGAGCACTGAATGCCTTAAGAAGCAGCATGGAAAAATATGAAGAGAAATAGAACACCATGAAGAATAAAGAGGAGACAGGAATCCATATGGCCAGGTACATGGCCGGTGAGATGGGGATGAAGGAGGAGATTGAATTCAGAAAGAGGATGGAGAACAACAGTGTGTTAAAAAAAGAGTTGAACCAAATGGAAAAAAGCTGGAAATATATCAATGATCTGCCACTATCCGAGATTGGTAATCCCGGGAGTGCATGGAAGAAACTACACAACCGGCTTGAAGCAGACGGTTTGCTTGACAGTGCCAAATCCCGAGGCGGGAGGCGAGGTTTTACCCCTATCCTGCGGATCGCTGCATCCATCCTGGTCATTCTGGCCATCGGGATCCCGTCCCTGTGGTTTGGACTGAACCGTGACACCAATAACCCATCCGAAGTGATACAATACTCCGGAAAGGGGGTGACAACCATCGACCTGCCCGATGGAAGCCGGGTATACCTCAACGAGGGATCGAAAATCGTTTACCCCGAAAGTTTTAATCAGGAGAGAACTGTTAAACTGGATGGAGAGGCCTTTTTCGAGGTAATGTCCGACCCTGACAACCCGTTTGTTGTAAGATCCGGACAGGTAGTTGTTTCAGTCCTTGGAACCTCTTTTAATGTAAAGGAGAGCGGAGATGAAAACAGGGTTGAAGTTTTCGTAGAGAGCGGTAAAGTAAGGATTTCCCTTGAAAATCCTGATGATTTTATCACTCTTGAACCGGGCGAGTTGGGTCGGGCCAATGCCTCAACCCTCACCCTCGCGGAACAAACCGATCCAAATTATATTTCCTGGAAAACAAAAGATTTTAAATTTGTAGATGAAGAGCTGGGTAAAGTCCTTCGTGAACTCGAAGAATCATACCATGTGGAGATTCGGACCGAAGGGGTCCGGTTGAGCGAATTAAGGATTACCTCCACCTACAGGGAGCAGTCCATTGATTCGATCCTTGAAACCATTGGTAAAGCATTTGGTCTGAATGTTCAAAAAAAGGAGGAGCTTTACTACCTGAACCCATAAAAGAAGCCCATGAGGCGTCGCCTGGTACTTCTTCTGCAGATCTTAATCCTGTCGGTCCCGGTGACCCTGACCGGACAGGAGGGCATTTCCGATCTGCGGATTACCCTCTCCCCGCGAAACCGGACCATTAACCAGGTTCTGGATGAAATTACCCTGCAGACAGGTTACTATTTCACCTATAATGCCGCCCTCATATCAGGAAAAGAGCGGGTCAACATACAATTTACCGAACTGAGCCTGAAGGATGCACTGGATCAGTTACTCCAGGACCCGGCATTTGATTACACGGTGATCGGGCGAAACATTGTTATTTTCAAGAAAAATGTTCAGCCTGCCTTCCCGGTGGAAGAGGAGATCGACCGCACCATTCTCCGGGGAAGGGTGGTGGAAAACCGCTCGGGTAAACCCCTCCCCTATGCCACCATCGCCCTTCATGGCACATCCCTGGGATGCATCGCAAACGAAACGGGAATATTTGCTTTCAAAATACCTGCCCAGATTGCCGATCCGATCCTGGTGGTCTCCTTCATGGGTTTTAAAAACCTCCTCCTCCCCATAAAATACCCGGTGGAGGGGGAGCTGACAATCAAACTGGAAAGGGAGACCATCCCTCTCCAGGAAGTAATCATAAGGTATGTGGATCCGGTTAAAATTCTTTCCGAAGCCATCCGCCGCATTCCGGAAAACTACCTTCAGTCATACTCGGGAATGACCGCCTATTACAGGGAGTCGGTAAAAAGAAACGATCATTGCATGCTCTATTCCGAAGCCGTCCTGGATGTTGCAAAAGGGCCCTATTCCATGCTTTCATCCGGCGACCAGGTGAGCATCCGCAAGGGAAGAAAAATTACCGATCTTACCACTGAAGACACGGTGATCATAAAGCTTCGTTCCGGAATCGATGCATCGATGGATTTGGATGTAATCAAAAACAGGCCCGATTTCCTGCTGGAAGATTTTCCTGACTATTACGACCTGGACTTCAGCGATATAATAACCTATGGAGAGAGACTGGTTTATGTGATCAATTTCCGGCAAAAAAGCTTCATTACGGATCTGATGTTCAGGGGAAGTATTTACATAGACCAGGAGAACCTGGCCATCCTGGGGGCCGATTTTGAATTCAACCCTGAGTTGATCCACAAGGAGCCCGGAATCTTCCTTGTGAGCAGTTCTCCCCGGGTTCACATCCGGCCTCTCCTGGCCAGGTATCATGTAGAGTACAGAACACTTGAGGGCCGGTTTCATGTGAGCCAGGTGAGGGCCGAGGTAGAAATGAAGATCCGAAAACGCCGGCAGTGGATGGGAGCCCGGTACCGCATCGCTATCGAGATGGCCATCACAGATGTTATACCAGGCCAACGGACCAGGTTCAACCCTGCAGAAAGAGTCAAACCCAATACCATACTCTCCGACCAACCCTTCCAGTTCGACCCGCTGTTCTGGGGTATCTACAACACCATCGAACCTGAAGCCTCTCTGAAGGAGTCCCTCCAGAGAATAGAACACAACATACAGGAGATCAACCAGGAGGGGGAATAAACCAATTGATTGATTGGAGGAATCCCGGAGAATTTATTACCTTAATTGCAACAAAGAAGTATTTCATGAGTAGAGATGAGTTTATTTTTGGCGTAAATACCCTGGTAGGCTGTAAATATTCTGTCCTGAAGGACCTGGAAGTCAGGTTCCAGGTTCAAAAAAAATATCGAAATAAATACCGGATATCCAAATACATGAGTATGCTTACCACCGCTTTGTCCTATTTTGATGAGCTAAGGTTTCAATCATTATCCAGAAACCTCGAGATCAGAAAAGCACCCATTTACATCCTGGGACATTGGAGAAGCGGGACAACATTATTGCACAACCTTCTCTGTTCCCACAATAACGTCGCCTACCCCACCACCTATCAAACGGTGTTTCCCAATAACCTGTTTTTCTTCAGGGGGCTGATCAAAGGGATCATGCAATATTTTCTACCTGAAAGAAGATTGGTGGACCGGGTGGAAATGCATGTGGATTTCCCCCAGGAAGAAGACTTTGCATTGGGAAATGAGATAGGATTCAGTTTCTATTACTGGTTCTATTTTCCTGATGACTACCAGAGAATTACCGATGAATACCTGGCCCTGCCCACAGGGGATGAAAAAAAAATTCAACAATACAAACAGGGTTATGAGAAATTTATAAAACGATGTATGCTTCATGTGGCAGGCGAACAATATATTGCCAAAAATCCCCCCAATATGGGCAGGATTCCTTTTTTGCTCGAAATGTTTCCCTGGAGTCGCTTTGTCTACATCGAAAGAAATCCCTATGAAGTCCTTCTTTCAACCTTCAGATTTCATAAAGGTTTTTTAAAAACACTCCAGCTTCAGGACATGGATGATAAGACCTTATGGAAATTCATCTTTCAAACTTATGTTTTGTTATATGACATGTACCAGGATAACAAACATTTAATTCCACCCGGGAACCTGGTTGAACTGAAATACGAAGAGCTTGTCAGCGATCCGCAAGGAATTTATAAATCGCTGCATCTGGGTATGTTTTCAGATCTGGAAGCCAATGAAGAAAAATTGAAAAAAGTCCTTCAAAACCATAGGAACCATAAGGCCAATCCCTATCATTTTGAGAGAGAATATATCGACCGGGTGAACCTGGAACTGGGTAATGTGATCGAAAGACAGGGGTATCAGCGTTTGTAATGAGAATCCCTGATGCAGGAACCCCTGGCCTTCATTGGACTGAGGCTCTGGTTTTGGGAATGGAACATAACTATATTATCTTTAGACCGTCATTTGAGACCTATGGAAAAGGATCAGGAAAAACGGACAGAAGAGCTGGCCCGGGAGAAACTGGAAGGGAAAAGTTATAGTGAGATCCGGGATGAACTGAAGGAGTCGGGATTGTCGCCCGGTGAAATAAACATCCTGATCAGAGAGGTTGATGAAAAAGTACTCGCAGTTGCTGTATCTGAAGGGAGGCCTGATAAGGCTCAGCAGTGGTACAGGGCCGGACTGGTCCTGGCGGTGGCTGGCCTGCTAATAAGTATTGCATTTAATGTCGGTATCATTTTGCAAAACCTCCCCCCCCTTGCAGTATATGCACCCTTTGCAACAGGGATTCTGATGATGTTTTACGGAAGAGTGCTGCAGCGCCGGGAAACGGGAAAGGAGAAAAAAGGCCCCGGCCCCATCCGTAAAAAAAGGCCTTATAAATAAAGAACCGCAATGGAAGAAGAGATTGTAAAAAAGCGGTTCCCGTTTTTTGAATCGGGCCTCAGGGATGCCATACTGAAAGAGGGAACTTACCGGGAGTTTGATGCCGGTGAGGAACTGATCCGTGAGGATCAGTTTATCCGTTCATTTCCCATCGTGATTTCCGGCCTGATCAAAGTCTGCCGGACCGATGAGGCGGGGCATGAACTGCTCCTTTACTATCTCCGGCCCGGCGAGGTTTGCACGGTCTCGCTGATCTGCTGCATGGACCGGACCCGCAGCCGTGTCAAAGCA
The DNA here is from genome assembly GCA_046485075.1 of Bacteroidales bacterium. Lineage (GTDB taxonomy): Bacteria > Bacteroidota > Bacteroidia > Bacteroidales. The sequence continues at coordinate 10,332 of JAWOHR010000012.1, read as the reverse complement.
ATGACCGAGGAGGCAACCACGGCGATCCTTGTGCCCGTGGAGCTGCTGGACAACTGGATGACGCAGTTCCAGACCTGGAAAGAGTATGTGATGCGATCCATGCAGAAAAGGTTCGATGAACTGCTGGATGCCCTGGACAGCATTGCCTTCATGAAAATGGATGAACGGCTGGAAAAATTCTTTATCGACCGCTACAAAACAACCGGGACAACCCGGTTCGAAGGCTCCCACCAGGATGTGGCGCAGGCCATGAACAGCTCCCGGGAGGTGATCTCCCGCCTTCTGAAACAGATGGAAAAACAGGGGCTGGTTCTCCTCTCCCGAGGGCACATCGATTACTCGCCCTTATGTGACTAAAGTTACTGTTTGATACTTTACACTTCACTTTCTTTGTATTTTAATTCAGAGAAAATGAAAGCAGTTCCGGTAGAATCGTATTCAGAGTTAAACAGCCTTGTATCCCAAAAAGAGCGATCCTTCCTTCTCCTTTATAAAGGAGGTGCTCAGCAGAGCGACTGCGCACTTAGCCGCATTAAGAGTCTGACACCGGAAAAGGAGATATCCGTTTTCACAGCCGATGTGTTAAAAGTGAGAGACATTCATACAGAGGTGGGTGTGGATACGGTTCCCAGCCTGGTGGTATTGAACCACAATAAAGTGGTCAACATCATCAAAGGTTGTCAAACCGAAGCCTCTTATGACTCCATCCTGTCGGGACGGGAACTTGGAATCACAAAGGCTGAAGGGAAAGCGAAACAGGTGACGGTATACTCCACCCCAACCTGTTCGTGGTGCAATACATTAAAAACCTACCTCGACAGCCACCATATATCCTACCGTGAGATTAACGTGGCAACCGACGCATCTGCTGCCGCAGCCATGGTCCGGAAGAGCGGACAACAAGGGGTGCCTCAAACTGAAATTAACGGACAGATGATCGTGGGATTTGATAAACCCAGGATCAATCAGCTTCTGGAGATAAAATGAGTTCTGCTCATATTACAAACCTAAAAATAAATAAAAATGAAAGAGTTACAGCCAATCAATCAACATGTGCTTCTGGAGATAGAAGCTTCTGAAGTGAAAACTGCTTCAGGTATCATCATTCCTGATACCGCACAACAAAAACCTCAATTCGCAAAAGTCCTGGCATTGAGTGGGATCGAGGATCCCGAGATCTCAGTTGGCGATGTGGTTTTCTACAAGAATTTTTCAGGCACTGAACTGGAATTCGATGGTAAGGACTATTTGATGATTCCCTATGCGGACATTCTCGGACGAATGGTTGAGACAGACAAAATCTAAACCGGGTTTTTCAGGCTTACGGCAATTTCACCATGATCAAAATCTTTAGGTTTCTGCCTGAAGGGCTGTTGCTCGACACAACAGCCCTTCTTTTTTTTGGCTATCTTTGGCCCCTGTAAAACGCATAAATCCTTTCCTGTGAAAAACCTCGTCATTCCCATTGCAATTTCAGTCATCCTGCTTTCAGGATGCCAGACAAACAACCAGCCGACTATGAATCCATTCCTTACGGAGTATGAAACGCCATTTGGCGTTCCTCCCTTCGATATCATTGAAAACAATCACTTCCTTCCTGCATTCAGGGAAGGAATCAGTCAGCAGGAGACTGAGATAAATGCCATCATCGCCAATGCGGAGGCACCCACTTTTGAGAATACCATCGCCGCGTTTGATATTAGCGGGGAGGTGCTCCGAAAGGTCGGGGGAGTATTCTACAGACTTCTTTCGGCTGAAACCAGTGATTCCCTGGACTCCCTTGCAAAGATACTGGTCCCCATTACCTCTGCCCATCAGAGCAACATGATGCTAAACGAGGCACTCTTCCAGAGAGTGAAAACTGTTTATAAAGAGCAGGATAGCCTGGAGCTTTCAGCCGAACAGACCAGGGTCCTTGAAAAAATCTACCAGGATTTTGAACGTGGTGGTGCCAACCTTGATGAGGAGGGTAAAACTTCTATCCGCAATATCGATGAGAAACTTTCCATGTTAACCCTGGAATTCGGGAATAACCTGCTGGCCGAAATAAACGGTTACCAGATGGTAATCGAGGATGAGGCCGACCTGACCGGACTTCCACAATCGGTTCGTTCCGCTGCATCTGATGCTGCGAATGCAGCCGGACTGAACGGAAAATGGCTCTTTACCCTGCACAAACCAAGCTGGATCCCCTTCCTGCAGTATTCCGAAAAAAGAGAACTTAGGGAGGAGCTTTACAAAGCCATGTACATGTGCGGCAACAATGAAAATAAGTTTGATAACAAAGTCATTATCCAGGAAATCATTGGATTACGTCTCGAACGTGCCAGGTTGTTGGGATATGAAACCCATGCAGATTACATGCTTGCCAACCGGATGGCCAAGGAACCTGCAAATGTTTACAACCTGTTGATGACCATCTGGGAACCAGCTCTGAAAAAAGCGGAGGAAGAGGCAGCCATGATGCAGGAAATCATCCGCAAAGAGGGAGACGATTTCGAACTTGCGTCATGGGACTGGTGGTATTATGCCGAGAAGATCAGGAAAGAGTTGTATGACCTTGATGAAGAGGAGGTAAGGGCCTATTTCAGCCTTGAGGATGTGAAAGCTGGTCTCTTCAGTGTGGTTACAAATCTCTATGGACTAACCTTTGAAGAGCGGACCGATCTACCCAGTTACCATGAAGAGGTTATGAGCTACGAGATAAAAGACAGGGACGGATCGCATCTGGGAATTCTCTACATGGACTTCCATCCCAGACCAGGAAAAAAAGGAGGAGCATGGAGCACCTCCATTCGCCAGGCCCATGTGGAAAATGGAAAACAGGTAAGCCCGGTACACCTGATCGTGATGAACTTTACCAGGCCCACAGGGGGAAAGCCTGCGCTTCTGAGTTTTGATGAGACACTCACCTTCTTCCATGAATTCGGCCATGCACTGCACTCCATGCTCACCAAATGTGAATATCTGACTACTTCCGGGACGGCAGTTGCACGTGATTTTGTTGAGTTGCCTTCACAGATTATGGAAAACTGGGGCGAACATCCCGATGTACTGAAGACTTATGCCAAACATTATGAAACGGGCGAAGCCATCCCCAAAGAACTGATTGAAAAACTGGAAGCTGCCAGCAAATTCAACCAGGGTTTTGTTACCGTGGAGTATCTGGCTGCATCCATTCTGGATATGGACTACCACACCCTTAAATCGGCATACGAAGTGGATGTGAACCAGTTTGAGAAGAGTTCCATGTCGAGGATTGGTCTGATCGATGAGATTATACCACGCTATCGTTCCTCCTATTTCTCCCATATTTTCTCCGGCGGGTATTCGTCCGGTTACTACAGCTACATTTGGGCCGAGGTGCTTGATAAGGATGCCTTCAACGCATTTCAGGAAACCAGCCTTTTCGATCAGGCAACTGCACGGTCATTCAGGGAAAACATACTGGAAAAGGGAGGCTCGGTAGATGAAATGGAGATGTACAGGAATTTCCGGGGACAGGAACCCACCATTGAACCGTTACTTAAAGGACGGGGTTTAAATTAAACGCCCTTTCCTTTTAAAATGGTAATGGCCGTATAAAAGAGGATCTTCATGTCAACGAAAAGGGACCTGTTCTCTATGTAGAGGATGTCGTACCTGAGGCGTTTGACCATTTCCTCCACATTTTCGGCATAACCATATTTGACCTGACCCCATGAGGTTATTCCAGGTTTCACCTTATGGAGATGCACATAGTGCGGAGCCAGTTGGGTGATTTTCTTTATAAAATATGCTCTTTCGGGCCGCGGTCCAACCAATGCCATATCCCCGCGCAATACGTTAAAGAAATTGGGGATCTCATCCAGCCTGTGTTTACGCATAAACTGACCGAATCGGGTCACACGCGGATCATGCTTGGAGGAGAGCTCGGGTCCGTTCTCCTCCGCATGATGGTACATGGATCTGAACTTGTAGATCTGAAATTCACGGCCATACCTGCCAACCCGGGGTTGCCGGTAAAAAACCGGACCCGGGGAAGAGAGCTTCACTCCAATACAAAGTACCAGGATCAGGGGTGACAGAACAACCAGTGACATGATCGAAAGAACCAGATCCATCAATTGTTTTACATTTTGTTGCCATGTAGGCATCACATCATGGGTTACTTCCTGGAGGGGGGTTCCGAATATGGTGGTGCTCCGGACCTTCCCGGTAAGGATATCGGTCATGCTTGGAATGGCACTCACCCTGACATCAAGAAGTGAGAGCCGGTTTACAATATCTCCAATCGTTCCATGTTCCGATGGCTCCAGGGCAATGATCACCTCCTCAACCTTAAGATTTCTTAAAATTGCCTCCATATTCTCATGGCCACCCAGGTGGGCTATGTGATCCTGCAACTGGTAGTGCTCTTTCTGGTGGATATTGATAAAACCGAGAATCTCATTCCCGCTGGATTTTTTCTGATCTATGATATCCTTGTAAACATCCACCGCATTTTCATTACTCCCGATCATCACGGTCTTAAAGCAGATTTTTCTACGATGTACCTTGCTCACGGTCCTGCTGGTGAGAATCATCCGGGGAACCATGGTGAAAGTGATATGCAGCAAAAACAGTGTGAAAAAGAGACTGTAGTAGTTTTTATAGTCTAAGATGGTATCATCCAGGATCAACAGGAAGAAAATCAGCAGAACCCCTAGCAACGAGGTGGTAAAAGTTCTGGTAAAATCGTCCAGCCGAGAGCGCCTGTAAATATTGTTATAGAATCCGGTAAAATAGTAAAAGATAATCCATGCGAAAGGAAGGCCAATCGCACCGGCCCAGAAGCGGGAACCCAGGGTAATGGGCACATCAACCCCGAACACTTGCGGTTCAATCTGCAGCTTTCGGAACATATAAAACATGATCCAGGCAGCTAAAGCAGCAAGGAAGTCAAAAAAGATGTAAAGCAGGCGTTGGTTCCTGTGGTTCTTCATTCAAACAAACCTCTGAAATTTATAACTGCAAAACAACCTAAATAATTGCATGAGTGATAAGAAAAATGGCCATTTATGTTCAAGAATATAAACTATATTTGAAATTACATTTCAGAAAATGGACAATTTTCGTCATAAAGGGCTGAGAAAGAAACTAATAGAAGAAATTCGGGAGAAAGGGATTCGCAATGAAGATGTATTGAATGCAATGAGTCGTGTTCCCAGGCATCTTTTTATGGACAGCAGTTTTATTAACTTCTCCTACACGGATAAGGCCTTCCCCATTTCGGCAGGACAAACCATTTCTCAACCCTATACTGTAGCTTTTCAGACCGAACTGCTGGAGGTGGAACGGCACCAAAAGGTGCTGGAGATTGGAACCGGGTCGGGATATCAGACGGCTGTGCTGCTTGAACTCGGAGCACGTGTATACACCATTGAGCGACAGCGCCAGCTCTTCCTTGAAGCACAAAAAACACTCACTCCTCTCCACTATAAACCCATCTATTTCTATGGTGACGGTTATGAAGGAGTGCCCACCTATGCACCATTCGACAGAATCCTGGTTACAGCAGCTGCACCTAAAATCCCTCAGAAACTTTTGGATCAACTGGACATAGGCGGAATCCTTGTGATCCCTGAAGGGGGTTCTGAAGGACAGAAAATGATCCGAATACAGAGGGTAACTGAAAAAGATTTCCAGAGGAGCGAACACGGACACTTTTCATTTGTTCCATTGTTAAAAGGGAAAAACAGTTGAAATGATCCGGACAGAAGCAGTTTTATTCAACGATTTCCAGGTAAACACCTACCTGGTTTGGGATGAGACCAGGGATTGCCTGGTGATCGACCCGGCATTCTACTCCACGGAAGAACAGGAGAGCTTCTTGTCCCTACTCAGCGAAATGGGACTGACGATTACAGGACAACTCAATACACATTGTCACGTCGACCATATTCTCGGGGTAAAATTCATGAGTTCAAAGTTTGGTTGTCCCATCAGGGCGCACATTGAAGAATTGCAAATCATCAGAAATGCGCCTTTAATGGGCAGTCTGTTCGGATGGAACATTGAACCCATCGAGGGAATTGATAACTACCTGGAGGAGGATCAGATGGTCCCCGTCGGAAACCATACGCTGAAAATTCTGCATGTTCCCGGACACTCCCCCGGGAGTATAGCCCTCTACTCCCTGGAAGGTCGGTTTGTAATTACGGGTGATGCACTTTTCAGGGGAAGTATTGGCCGGACCGACCTGCCGGGTGGGAATTATGATACGCTGATCGGGTCTATAGGGAATAAACTGCTTACCCTTCCACCCGAAACCGTGGTCCACCCCGGACATGGTCCCTCCTCTACCATTGGCCTGGAGAGGAGCGCGAATCCTTTTCTTAGAGCGATTCAATAACATGATTTCTGACATAAATTTTGAAAGCCCTTTTAACTATATTTGGGCCTCATCAAATAAAATCAACTTAAAAAACGGATGATTCCAGATAAATTTAGCAAACGCCACCTGGGTCCTGATCAGACTGAAATCGAGGAGATGCTTCAAAAAATTGGAGCCGGTTCCCTGGACGAACTGGTTGAAAAAACCATCCCTGCCTCCATATATAATAAACAACCCCTTAACCTTCCGGATGAAATCGATGAGCATACCTATCTACAGAAAATGAGGGAGATTGCAGGGAAGAACAGAATTTTTAAATCCTATATCGGGCTTGGCTACTACAACACCATACTCCCATCTCCAATAAAAAGGAACATTCTTGAAAATCCAAACTGGTACACCTCCTATACCCCATACCAGGCAGAGATATCCCAGGGCCGGTTGGAAGCCCTTCTAAATTTCCAGACCATGGTGATGGATCTTACCGGGATGGAGATTGCAAATGCCTCACTTCTGGACGAGGCCACTGCAGCCGCAGAGGCGATGATCATGCTTTATAATGCCCGCAGCCGTAGTGCTGTGAAGGCAGGAAAGAATATGTTTTTCGTGGATGAAAACATCTTCCCTCAGACAAAAGCGGTGCTGCTCACCCGCTCTCAGCCCCTTGGTATTGAGCTCATTTTCGGAAGCTATGAGAATGTCACTCTTGAGGATTCTGTTTTTGGCTGCCTGGTCCAGTACCCGGCTGCCGACGGAGTTGTCCGTGATTACACCGGCTTTACAAAGGCTGCCCATGAAAAAGAGATTGCTGTGGCAGTTGCCGCCGACCTCATGAGCCTGGTCCTGATCACCCCTCCCGGCGAATGGGATGCCGATGTGGTCGTGGGATCTACGCAACGGTTCGGGATTCCCATGTTCTACGGAGGACCACATGCTGCCTACTTTGCCACAAAGGAGGCCTTCAAAAGGAGTTTACCCGGAAGGATCATCGGTATATCCATTGATGCATATGAGAAACCGGCACTTCGAATGGCCCTCCAGACAAGGGAGCAGCATATTAAAAGGGAGCGGGCCACCTCCAACATCTGCACCGCACAGGCATTGCTTGCAAGTATGGCCGGGATGTATGCAGTTTACCACGGTCCGGATGGGCTAAAAAGGATCGCCTCCAACATTCATTCAGGGGCAGCCTACATTGCTTCAAAACTCAGTGAGTTGGGTTTCCGTGTGGTTCACAATAACTTCTTCGACACACTGCTGGTAGAGATGCCCGGGGCACTCACCACTGAGAACCTCAAGGAGCTGGCCATTGAAAAGGAGATAAATTTACACTATCATAGTGAAAAACTTTTACAATTCTCTACCGATGAAACGACCCGCGAGGAGGAGCTGAATGAACTGCTGGAAATTTTTTCCAAAACTGTAAAAAAAGCAGTTCAGTACCAGAAGAGTATCGATTCTATCCTTGCATTTGACGACTCTTTTGTACGTAAATCGGAGATTCTTTCTCAGGAAATTTTCCGGAAATACAGGTCCGAAACCGACCTGATGCGATATATCAGAATGCTTGAGAAAAAAGATATCTCCCTTACCCAGTCGATGATTTCTCTGGGCTCCTGCACCATGAAACTGAATGCAGCCACCCAACTGATCCCCGTAACCTGGCCTGAATTTGCCTCCATTCACCCCTTTGCACCCATCGACCAGACCGAAGGAACCCACCAGATGATCAACGAGCTTGAAGCCAGCCTGAAAGAGATCACTGGATTTGAAACCATTTCATTCCAACCCAACTCAGGCGCCTCCGGCGAGTATGCCGGATTGATGGTGATCCAGGCATACCACCGTAGCCGGGGTGATCTCCATCGGAATGTGGTGCTTATTCCCGCTTCGGCACACGGCACCAATCCTGCCAGTGCAGTGATGGCAGGACTCGATGTGAAGGTGGTTGATTGTGACCCACACGGTAACATCGATGCGGCCCATCTGAAGGAGCTTGCTGAAACACATAGAAATGCCCTCTCATCCATTATGATCACCTACCCATCTACCCACGGGGTATTTGAAGATAACATCCGTGATATCATCAATATTGTTCACAAGAACGGGGGACAGGTTTACATGGATGGTGCCAATATGAATGCCCAGGTTGGCCTGACCAGTCCGGCATATATCGGAGCAGATGTCTGCCACCTGAACCTCCACAAAACTTTTGCCATACCCCATGGTGGCGGTGGACCCGGTGTGGGGCCCATCTGCGTGGCCAACCACCTCGTTGAATTCCTGCCCACTCATCCCCTGGTGGAAACCGGTGGAATCAATGGCATCACAGCAGTGTCGGCAGCTCCCTACGGAAGCGCAGGGGTTCTGTCCATTTCTCATAGTTATATTCGTATGCTCGGGACAAAGGGTCTTACCGAATCCACCCGGATTGCCATTCTTAATGCCAACTACATCGCAGCCTCCCTGAAAGATCATTACGACATCCTTTACAGGGGAACCGAAGGGTTCGTGGCACACGAAATGATCCTCGACTGCAGGAGATTCAAAACCATTGCCGATGTGACCGAGGCCGATATTGCAAAGAGACTGATGGATTACGGGTTTCATGCACCTACCCTCTCCTTCCCGGTACACGGGACACTGATGATGGAACCCACCGAAAGCGAATCAAAAGCCGAGTTGGACCGTTTCATCGAGGCCATGATCGACATCCATAAAGATATCATGGAGATTGCAGAAGGAAAACAGGATGTATCCGGAAGTGTGTTACGCAATGCTCCGCACACTGCTGAGACCCTCCTTGCAGAAGAGTGGAGAAGGGACTATTCAAGGGAGAGGGCAGCCTTTCCCCTGCCCTGGGTGAAGGAGAACAAGTTCTGGCCTCCCGTAAGCCGCATCAACGATGGCTACGGCGATCGCAACCTGGTCTGCTCATGTGAGCCACTTGAAGCCTACCGGTGAAAGAATTTTGTTTTATCGCAAAACCTTGACTCAGGAGCCTGTTAAAAGCCTTATTTATCTGCAGGTACCTCTCCGTTATTCTTTGGCGACAGGAACAGGAAGTTGTCACAGACAATCTCAGTACTATAGTGCTTGTTCCCCTCCTTGTCATCCCATGAATTGGTTGATATTTTACCCTCCACATAGAGGGCATCCCCCTTGTGCACATGTTGCTTTACAATATCAGCTGCCTTGTTCCACACCACAATCCGGTGCCATTCGGTCTTACTAACCTCTTCGCCCTCCTTGTTGCGGTAAAACTCATTGGTTGCCAACGGGAAGTTGGCCACGAATGCCTCCCCGTCTCTTTCCGTTACCCTGGGAACCTCTCCCACATTCCCAACGAGGGTAACACGATTAACTCCGTATTTCATTTTGCTTAAGATTTGATTACATGGGTTAATGTCATAAGTGGTGGGGAGATCGTTCAGGAAGAGCTGATTATTTAAACCCAGGCGATAAATTTATTTTGAATTAAAAGAATCGACAACTAAAACAATTAAGCAATAATGTTGTTACTATATTTAGATATGATCTTAGAAGTGATCCTATTTATTATTAATGTTTGTTAAATTTTATATTATGAGTAACGGAACAGTGAAATTTTTTAATAATGCCAAAGGTTTTGGCTTTATTACTCCCGATGATGGGGGGAAAGATGTATTTGTACATCAGAGCGGATTAACCGATGAAATAACTGAAGGAGATAAGGTAAGCTACGATGAACAGGTAGGTCCGAAGGGATTAAATGCCGCCAATGTCACGTTGTTATAGAAATACTCTTTGACTTTTAGACATTTAAAAGGAGGCTGTACCAAAAGGTACGGCCTCTTTTACATTATATCCGCTTGAAATCCGATATGATGTCTGATGTCCTTTTCATAAAACAACAACTTCTCAATTCAGATTCCAGGATAAAAACATTTTCGTACTGTAAGATGTTTATGTAACTTTATATCAGGCAATCAAAACCT
>JAWOHR010000151.1:0-19876 GCA_046485075.1 Bacteroidales bacterium | reverse complement strand
TTGATCAACCTGGTGAATTGCCACTCGCCGGTGATTGCCGATAATGTCTTGTTGGGCAATTATTACGAGGATACAGATGCCATTGACCTGGACAGTGTTTTTGGGGCTGTGGTGACTAACAATCGAATTGGCAGCTTTTTTGGCTCCAACAGTGATGGGATTGATCTCGGGGGGCATTGCCGGGAAGTGATCCTCCGGTCCAACACCATCTGGTCCTGTTCTGATAAAGCGGTTTCGGTTGGACAGGGTTCCGAAGTACTGGCAGAGCAAAACCTCATTGTGGATTGTGGCCAGGGTTTTGGAATTAAGGATGCGGGATCCTATGCTTACATCAGGCAGAACACACTTTACGGAAACCATACAGGCATTGCCTGTTTTGAGAAGAATGAAGGCATGGGAGGGGGAGGGGCCCGGGTGGAGAATACCATCATTGCCGGCTCCGCAGGGAGTGCTGTATACAAAGACAGCCTTTCAGCACTCACCATCTCTTACTCATTGTCCGATACCGACACCCTGCCCGGATATAATAACCTGAATGAGGACCCTCTTTTTGCGGGGGCTTCAGGCCTTGACTTCTTCCTGGCCCCTGGTTCTCCATGCATAAACAATGGGACCCCCGGCCAACTGGACCCGGATGGTTCCCGGTCCGATATCGGTGCCTACTTCCCTCTTCATCCAGCAGCCCTTTCGGGACTGAGGATCAACGAAATAAATTTTGCTCCCCATAGCCGGTTTAATGCGGGGGACTGGATCGAGTTTTATAATGCAGGAGAAGAGAACCTGGTTCTTTCCGGCTGGACCCTGAGGGGAGAAAATGCGGATGATGAATTTATCTTTCCGGACCAGCTTAATCTGGAATCCGGGGCCTACCTGCTCGCCGTTGCAAATGAAGACGCAATTCACGCCCTTCATGGTTCGCTTCCACTTATTCCGGGTTCTCTTCCCTTTGGCCTAAGCTCTGCGGGAGAAAGGCTGCGATTGTATGACTGCAACAAGCGCCTGGTCCACACACTCAGGTATGGGGCGGAATCCCCGTGGCCGGACGGACCACGCGGAAAGGGGGCTACCCTTGAGTTGCACAGGGAGGAAAGCAATAACAATCATGCTGAACACTGGCATGCCAGTCACCTCCTGGGTGGGACACCCGGACAGAAAAACAGCCTTGCGGTTCCGGTGTCAGGACTGTACATCAACGAGCTTATGGCGAAGAATGATGCTGCTTTTGCTGACGGAGCAGGCGAGTTTGATGACTGGCTGGAGATTTATAATAAAAATGACTTCCCGGTGGACCTTGGGGGCCTCTACCTGCTACCCGCTAATCAGGATGAAGAACCCTGGATGATCCCCCTCTATGATGCAGATTCCACCACCCTTGGTCCGGAATCTTTTATGCTTTTCTGGGCTGACCGGGATCCGGAGCAGGGGATCCTTCATACCGGGTTTAACCTTCCAGCTTCCGGCGGAAGGGTCGGTATCGGGCAGGTGATTGGCAAAGAGCTGCTCTTGATTGGAGAACTCAGCTATGGGAGCCAGTCAGCCGATAAGGCTTTCGGAAGGTACCCCGACGGAGGGGAGTTGCTTTCAGACCTCCACCTGACACCCGGTGGATCCAACAGGCTACTGACCTCCCTGGATCCCATCGATTTAAACCCGGGCTTCCAGGTATACCCCAATCCGGCTCACACCATCCTGAACATCAGGCATGAACCGCTCCAGGACTCCCGGGCTTTGCTTTTGAATGCAAATGGCCAGGTTGTAAGACAGTTCCGGCTTGAAACATCGGGATTTACCAGGGTAGACCTTTCAGGACTTGAGCCGGGAATCTACCTCCTGCAACTCCGGGGTAAACCTTCCAATGCAGCCAGGATTGTGATCATGTAATGGGGCCCCATTGGTTTGGTTGGGAAGGAATATATTTCATACCTTAATGGATTCCAATTTTTATTGATAACGAAAAATGAAGAAACTCATCCTCATCTCAATTGTCCTGGTCCTGGTGATCCAGTTGACCGCCCAGCCACCGAACAGGGCTGAAAGCTTTTTCGGGATCCATTTCGATTTCCATGCGAACCAGGATGATAAGGAAATCGGCAAGACCTTTACTCCTGAAATGATTGACTCGTTCCTGACCATTGTGAAACCCGATTTTGTACAGGTCGATTGCAAGGGTCACCCCGGATACACAAGCTATCCGACCCAGGTAGGGAACCAGGCCGGGGGCTACACCAAAGATATCCTGAAGATATGGCGGGAGGTAACGGCCCGGCACAATGTGGCCCTGTATGTGCATTACTCCGGACTATGGGATACAAAAGCGGTCAGCGATCACCCCGAATGGGCCAGAATCAATGCAGACGGGCAGCCCGACAAACAAAAGGCCGCATATTTTGGTGCTTACCCGGATAACCTGTTGATACCCCAGTTGAAGGAAATTTCCGATTATGGCCTGGATGGTGCATGGATAGACGGTGAATGCTGGGCAACCGGACTGGATTATTCTCCCGGGATGCTAGCGCAGTTCGGGAAAGAAACGGGTATTACCAGTGTACCGGGGTCCGAAAAAAATATCGGTTACAGGGAATTTGTTGAATTTAACCGAACGGCTTTCAGGAGCTATGTAAAAAAGTACGTTCATGAGATCCACCTGTATAATCCGGATTTTCAAATCACCAGCAATTGGGCTTACTCTTCAATGATGCCAGAACCTGTGGATGTGAACGTTGATTACCTCTCTGGCGATGTTGCCGGTCAAAACTGTGTGTACAACGCTGGTTTCCAGGCGCGTTGTATGGCATTACAAGGGAAACCATGGGATCTGATGGCTTGGGGGTTCACCTACGATTTTGGCGATGCAGGCAGGTTTGCGGGTCCCAAATCTCTTACACAACTGGAGCAGGAAGCAGCCGAAGTGATGGCCATGGGTGGTGGATTCCAGGCTTATTTTACCCAGAACCGTGATGGTTCGATCAAGCCCTGGTATTTCGGTCTCATGGGCGAATTAGGTGATTTTTGCCGTGAGCGTCAGCCCTATTGCAAGGGAGCGGAGACCATTCCACAGATCGGGCTCTGGTACTCTACCTTCAGCAAACGAAACCAGACCGACCAGGTGTATGGCTGGAATGTCCGGAATGTGGAGGGCAATCTTTCCATGCTGCTCGATGGCCAGCAGTGTGTGGAGATCCTGATGGACCACCAGCTTGAAAACAGGGTGGAGCAGTATCCGGTTATTGTCATCCCCGAATGGACAGGGTTGGAAAGTTCTTTAAAGGAAAAGGTGCTGGACTATGTGCAGAAAGGTGGAAACCTTCTGGTGATCGGGGCAGGCGCAGTGAAAGAATTCGAACACCACCTGGGGGTTTCATTCATCGGGGATCCAAAGACGAGGGTCTGTACGATGGGATTCAATAAACAGATGTCGGCCGTAAAGACTGCCGTTCAGGAAGTGATACCGAAAGCGGGGACACGGACCATCGGGGAGCTTTATAATGGAGATGATTTCCGCTTTCCGACAGGAAACCCCGTGGCCACTGTCGCCTCCTACGGTGAAGGAAAAATTGCAGGCTGTTACCTGGATCTGGCCGATGCCTATTATACCTACCAGGCCAGGGGTTATCTGAAAATCGTAGCGGCTGTTCTCGACACTCTTTTTCCGGATCCGATTGTCCGGGTCACGGGATGTGACTATGTGCACGCTGCTGTTAACCGGAAAGAGGGCAAATGGTATGTCCATTTCATCAATACTGCCGGAAGTCATTTCAATCAGAAAGTGTATGAATATGATCATATTCCGGAAACCGGCGAACTTACCCTGGAATTAAGCACCCTGAAACCGGTTAAAAAGATCGTCCTGCAACCGGGTGACCTGCCCTTGACTTTTTCTTCGGAAGCTGAGAAAGTGACGGTTAGGGTACCATCTGTTTCTGTTCATTCCATTGTTCAACTTGAATTTTAATCAAGATTGGAAAAAACGGAGGCACTGACTACCCGGAGCCGGAATCATGATCCTGGCGCAAGTGTCGATTAATCAATATGATAAGATGGTCAACTAAAATCGGCCTGACATGGTCAGTTTGTCCGTTTTTTCCAGGTAAAGCCATATCCTTTCATTCTGAACATGCATTTCGTGAAGGAGTGTGCCGAAACCAGCGACCTTGAGCCGGAGAACTGCTGGTTGAAAAAAACGGAGGCACTGACCACCTGGCACCGGAATTATGATCCTAATGCAAGTGTTAATTAATCAATATGATAAGATGGTCAACTAAAATCAGCCTGACATGGTCAATTTGTCCGTTTTTTCCAATAAGAACACCCAGATCCGGTTTCCGGATATCGACCTTGACAATGTATTATTTACATCCGGGCAACGATCAGGACTGCTGCCAGGACATTAACCCTTAGACCTGACCAGGTGACGGATCGCTACCACCAGAGCGGCCTGGATGGCTACATTTAAAACAGGTAAATATGAATATCATGGCAACGAAAGACCCTGAAATCGTGATCCCGGATGAAGTAATCATGAATAAGATCTACCTTATCAGAGGAAAGAAAGTAATGTTAGACCGGGATCTGGCAGAGCTGTATGGAGTTGAAACTAAGGTACTGAAACAAACTGTAAGGCGTAATTTTAAACGCTTCCCTCCAGATTTTATGTTCGAAATGACAACCGAAGAGTTGCAGAACTGGAGGTCACAATTTGTGACCTCCAATGCAGATAAGAAAGGATTACGTTATTCCCCATTCTGTTTTACTGAGCATGGCGTTATTATGCTGGCCAGCATACTTAATACCGACAGAGCAATAAACATCAATGTTCAGATCGTAAGAATCTTTATCAAGATGCGCGAGATGTTGGCATCACATAAAGAGATCCTGCACAGACTGGAGAAGATAGAACACAAACTGGCCGAAAATGATGATCAGATCCTGCTGATCTTTGAATACCTGAAACAACTTGAGCAGACTAAACTCCAGGAACTAGACCAGCAGAACAGAAAACGAATAGGATACAAACGAAAGAACGAGCAATAGTCCCCACTAAACGGCCGGAACCGGTATAGAAATAGTAAGTGAGCAACAATTCCTGAGGATGATTGGAAAACGAATTTGGTTAATTGGAAAAGGTTAAAAATTGAAAAATGATTATGTACTGGAAAAAACGGAGGCACTGACTACGGCAGCTAAAATCGGCCTGACATGGTCAGTTTGTCCGTTTTTTCCACACATAGAGGAAATAAATGTATCAGATATACCTTACTGGGAACCGGAATCCCGCATGATGCGGGCCAGGTATCCTCCTCCAGGGGCAAGTTTGATCTTCAGCGACCCGGGAGCCCTGATACTTTTGTTGGTCAGGCTGTAGTCATGCGGATTCCTGGCAGCGTTGATCCCGTCCCTGGCCTCTTCGATCCTGTATGGCCCCTCCGGAAGGAAATCCATTGGGAGATGAAACTCCATGGCCTCCCAGTTGTTGAGCGCGGCTATGTACCAGATCTCGCCCTGCCGGCGTGCTTCCACTATATACTCCCCGAGACTTGCTTTCAGGATGATCGTCTGATCCCACGTGGTGGGAACCTTTCCCAGGAAAGTCATCAATTCAGGCTCCCTGAGGGCATCGGAAATATTCCCGGAGAAGAGCTGGAGCGGACTCTCGTAGATAACGAACATGGCCATCTGGTGCATACGGGTCCCCTGAGCGATCACTTTCTCAAATCCCATTTTTGCATTCTGCTCCCTGGTGGCATGCTGCATGATGCCCGGCTCATAATCCATCGGACCCGAAGGCATCCTTACAAAGGGAAGGATCAGGTCATGATCGGGATTGGCACTGGCAGACCAGATATTGTATTCCGAACCAAGGACCCCCTCACGGGTAAGCATGTTGGGCCAGGTCCTTGAAAATCCCGCTGGTTTGGGCGCGCCATGGATCATGCACATGAATCCATTTTTTGCGCATTCGGCGGCAAACTGGTGCATAAAACGGATGGCCAGTTGATCGTCCCGGTCGATAAAATCGGTCATGACAACGGCAATATTCCATGCTTTAAACTGCATCATAGCCTGTTCCATCTGGCGTTCCATGGTTAGCGCCTGTGTCCAGAGAATCAGTCCTATACCTTTCTCCCGGGCGTAGGAAGTGATCTTCTCCATATCCATCTCCGGTGTGATCGCGAAAAGATCATTCACATCTGACCAGCCCGCGTCCAGCATCACATATTCGAATCCGAACCTGGATGCGAAATCAATGTAGTAGAGGTAGGTGGCCGTATTAATCCCGGCCACAAAATCCACTCCGTACAGATTGGAGGCCGTGATCCACTCCTCGGTGCTTATGCCCGGACGCACCCAGCCAAAATCCCCGGATGCCGGAGGGGACGCCAGCCGGTATACCAGGTCGTTCAACAGCAGGTCCGAATCTTCCGGAGCCACTGCGATCACCCGCCAGGGGAAACTCCTTTCGCCTCCGCTCCTGGCAATATATGGAGCCCGCTCCACCACCTGTTTCAATCTGAATTCTTCCCCGACGACACTATCCTTTAACGGGTAGGGTGCAAATACCCCCCGCAGTGTACTTCCCTCGCCTTTTTTCAGGAACATCCCCGGATATTCCCAGATATCTGAGTCAGTGATCAACAGGGTGGGAAGCTCATCCTGCCGGATCAAAACAGGGGTAATAGCCATCATGGCCCAATCCAATGAATCGAGCCTTGAAATCTTGTAAGTTTCTTCGAACGAAGTGTGGAACCAATCTGCGCCCGGACGTTCCTTTACGCAGGAATAGATGACCGAGGCGTCCCCGGGCAAATTAAATTCCGCAATTTCTCCGTTCACGACCAGCTCTCCCGGCCCTGGAAAGGCAAAACGGTAGGTGATGCCATCATCATAGGCCCGGAACTGCAGTTCAAACCCATTTTGGAAGGTGAATTGCATGGCATTATAGTGGTCGGGGATCACCTCCCGCTTCAACCTGATCAAGGGCCGGATCTCATCCCGCACCCACTCCTGTTTTGAATCCTTCAGGATGAAAGGTCCCGCCTGATCCCCTCCGATGCTTACATCCATCGAAATCCAGGAGGAACCGAGAAGGTGCTTACCTTTATAGCGGACGGAGTAGGAGATGGATTCGTCCACGGTGACTTCCACTGAAAGGTCCCCGCCTGGGGATTGAAGCAGAAACTCCTGTGCCGCCAGATTCAATCCCTGGAGGAGGAACAAGGCGGTCAGCAGCGCAACTTTTGAAATAGCTGGCAAAGTTATTGGAGCTTTCATTTTTGTTAAATATGTGGATCTCATACAAATATGCAAGATACGGCGGTGGTTATGTTTGTCCTCAGCAATGTAGCTTAAAATGAAAAGATACATTAATCATATCAAATTTGTTTTTTGTACTTCAATATCAAGCGAAGAATTATTAGAAAGAATCTGATTATAGATTCCAAATGAAAATCTTTCCATAATTTCGATTGAAATATTGCATACAGGTGAATCATATAAAGAGGAAAACTAAAATGAAAAGAACAGTGATCGTACTGTGTTTAAATGCCCTGATAACATTTAATCTGTTTGCCCGGGGATTTGACAATATTCCTTCTATTGCTGTAGATTCCGGATACGTTCAAGTTGATGGAGGCAGGTTATTTTATGAAATAGCGGGTGAAGGTGAAAATATAGTCCTAATCCATGATGGGATGGTACATCGCGAAATCTGGAATGAACAATTCCCGGTACTGGCAAAAAACCACAGGGTTGTAAGGTATGATCGTCAGGGCTATGGGAAATCGTCCGATCCTCAGGGATCCTACTCACATATTGAAGATCTCAATCAAATATTTGTTCAGTTAAAGATTGATAAAGCCATCATTTTCGGTATGTCTTCGGGTGGCGGATTGGCAATCGACTTTACTTTAAAGTACCCCGAAAAAGTATCAGCTCTCGTCCTTGTGGGAGCTGTTGTAGGTGGATATGGCTATTCTCCTCACATGATGAACCGCGGAGGACATTTGAAGTCGCTTGCAGAACTTTCCGATCTTCAGAAAGTCATTCAATATTTTGTGTGGGAGGATCCCTATGAGATCTATTCCGAAAATACCTGGGCAAAAGAAATTGTTGAGAAATTACTTGAGGCAAATCAGCACCAGGATATGGGTGGCACTTTAATACCGCCGGATAGACCGGCAGCCAGGTTTCTTTCGGAGATAAAAGTTCCCACGCTGGTTCTTGTTGGGGAATATGATATTCCTGATGTTCACTCCCATGCTGGAGTTATTCAATTCGGAATAACCGGTGCAAAGCGCGAAATAATACTAAGGTCGGGGCATCTGATACCGCTGGAACAACCGGAAGCATTTAATACATCGGTAATTAAATTTCTAAACAAGGTTGAGCTCTTCAATATCCTTCATTCCCAGGGAGTGAATGCTGCTACTCAATATTTCAATACGATACATGAACATGAACCAGATGCAGTCATATTCGAAGAATCAGAAATGAATGCATTGGGATACCAGTATTTAAACGATGGGAAGATCAAAGATGCCATAGAAATTTTTACCCTGAATACAATTGCTTTCCCCGACGCCTGGAATACATACGACAGCCTGGGTGAAGCATATTGGAAAGATGGTCAGATTGATAATGCAATCAGTAATTATGAAAGATCCCTGCAATTAAATCCAGATAATGAATATGCCAGGATTGCATTGAAGGAACTTAAAGGGCTAAAATGAGCCTTGAGCATTCCAAGCATCCGCAGGACATTCCGCCAGCATATTCGGGAGTTATTCTTCAAGCGCTTGAACACATCCCTTTTTGCCTGGGTATGTGTCGACAATGCACTTGAATGTGTTCAGCTGTTTACACACGGCCGAAAATGAAAAACAAGTAATTGATCTTAAAATGAAATCCGGCTCAAGCCACCTGGGGGTAAAACCGTTTTACAATTCTGCGATCTTATTAATATCTTTACGCTGCAGAATGATTGTTGTGTTTGCAAGACATAGTTTATCTGTCTCAAAAACAGTATATTAACGTAACAATCCTGCCGCTTTTTTCTTTCTATATCTTTTTAGTTTTCAATATTTAAGAGAACTGCGAAACTTTAGTAATAATCTAAATAATTATAAGGATATGAAGAAAACAATCGGTCTTTTAGGCTTCTTACTTTTAATAATCGGTGCCGTTTTCATGGATACACCAATAATCTGGATTTTTACCTTTCCTTTTTATGTAATTGGTTTTATTCTGATTCTCATATTCTATCTGAAACAAATAGATAAATCTAAAAAGAAAACATCAAGATTTATAATTATCTCAGGAGTTGTAATGCTTTGGTTGTTATTAGGTTACGCATCCAGTGATTATGGCACATATGAAGCACTTTTATTAAATAACCCTGGGTTACAATGGAATTGGACTAAAATATTCATTATTCTAGCAATAAACCTTTTAGCATCAATACTAATTTTTATTGGAGTTCGAAAGCGTACTGATTTTAAATTGAGTCAAGTCATACTGATGACATTGCCAACGGTTTTGTTAATTCCACTAACATTGATATTAATTAAGCTATACATTACATCAGATTTTTGGTTAGGATCGATTGGAGCATCCTGAATAGTAATTACGCCTGCATGAAGACCACCTTCATGATCTTCGTGGCGCTCCACATTCTGGGCGTCCTCGCCTCGCTGGCCAGGGGCAAAACCTCACGTTAATTTGTTATTAATTGAAATGAATTATTTGCATATCTTTGAATAAAGATGTGTTTCCTTGAATAAAAACCTCATCATATCCAGAATAAAGCAGACCATTCGCAGCAATGATCCGGGGGCTGATGCATTTCTCTTTGGCTCGAGGGCCAGAGGAGATTATAGGCCGGATTCTGATTGGGATATTCTTATTCTTGTGGATTCGCAAAAGGTTACGAATGAAATTGAGGACAAATTTCGTGATGGCTTATATGATATTGAATTGGAGGCGGGACAGATCATTTCTACTTTCATTTACTCCAAAGCATACTGGAAGAATAATTTGAAATACTCACCCATCTATAATGATATTGAAAACGAAGGGATTCCTCTATGACAATCGACAATCAAGAAGAATACATTCAATACCGATTGTAGAAAGCTGAAGAATCATTTGATGACGCCCTTCTTCTGGCTGAGAACAACCGGTGGAATGCTGTTGTGAACCGCCTTTATTATTCATGTTTTTATGCAGTAATCGCTCTTTTATTATCAAAGGGAATAAAAACTACCACCCATGATGGCTGCAGAACACAGCTTTGAGCCAATTGCTCCTTTTAGGATTTCGGAGAAATCCTGATCTTCGATACCGTTAAAATGCCTAAGTATCACCACAACATTTTATTTAACTTAGCTAAATGATTGTCCTCTGTGTATAATAGTCCGTGTACGAAGGATAAAACACTTATCCGTTCAACTGCACAATTTTTTCAACAGCTTAAAGCTAAATTCATTTGTACGGATCGATTGTGAAGATGTAATCCCAGGAAATGAAAATCAATTTTATACAAACGAGCGTTTTCTTATTGCAAATTTGAGGGAAAAGCAGCTCCATCTGTTGGTAAAAAACAGTAAGGGTGACTTAATTGGAGAAATAAAGCGCGATCCGGGGAAGTATTTTATTTTCCAGGAACCTTCCATGGGAATTGATGCCGATTACTTCAGTACCATCGAATGGCGTGAGGATGGCCAATGCATTCAAAAATATGCAGAAGAAAGGAATGGATACTTATTAATAGAATAAAATCGAACCGGCAGGCACCAGTTTGAGTGTCAAAAATCGCAATATTTTCAAGTTTTGATATTTTAGTACTGCCTTTACTGCATGGGAATTTGCATGTTTCCAGGTATTTCCAAGGTTTTATGCCTAAATACGTCTAATGTATAGTTTAAATCATTAAACAATACTCCGTAATTAATTGTTTTTTACTAAAATTAAGGTCATGAAACTTCTTGAAAAAATATTGGTTCCGGTTTATCTGGAAGAAAACAGTAATTCGCATCTAGAAACCGCTGTTGAGCTGGCGCATACCTTTAAATCACAGCTGATCCTTATCCATGTTTTGCCGGAAGAGGCAAAGCATAAATCAGTAAAGCCCTATGTCCTAAAACTGGTCGAGAAGGATATGGATGCCCTGATCAGTAAGCTGAACTTCAAAGAAGGAGAAGTTAAAAGTATCATTGAATACGGGAACACCTTTGACAGGATCATCACCAAAGCAGAGGAAGAGGATGTAAATCTCATTCTCTTTTCGAACTTCGTAGAGCATCAAACCGGCAGCTACAGTATGGATGTGGTTGCAGAAAAACTGGTGCGCAAATCTGAAAAACCGGTGTGGGTGGTGAAGGAAGGACAAAAGGGATTTCCAGGCGCAATGCTATGTACTGTGGACTATTCAGATGCTTCAGGAAGGGCCCTGAATAACGCCATCAAAATAGCCCGTACCTTCAAAAAGAAACTCTATATCCTGAACGTTCTGAAGCCCATCGGGAATAATTTCTCCCCGCGTTATACAATTGATTTTGAAGAAGAGAACAAGCAATTGGCCAAGGAGAATAAGGTGCTCTTCGACAAGTTCATGGCTGATTTTAATCTCACTGATGTGGACTATGAGGTTAAGATGGCTGTTGGCGATCCTGCACGCGAAATATTATCCTTTGTCAGAACAATGAAAATCGATTTGCTCTTTATGGGGGCAACCGGGAAAACCTTCCTCCAGCGCGTCATGCTGGGGAGCGTTACCGAAGAACTTATCCGTGAACTTCCGAGCTCTGTGGTGATCACCAAATCAAAAAGTATCCTTAACCTGAAAATTGATTCGGATATTACAGAACTGGAAAAGCACATGGCAAACGCCGAACGACTTGAAGCTTCCGGTTATTATAATGAAGCGATCCATCAATTGAAGCTCAGCGTTCAGATTAATGATTTGCATATTCCGGCGCTCAACGCACTTGCCAGGTTATATGATAAAACCGGCGAAAAGGAGATGGCTGAGAACTACAGGAAGAATATGGAGAATATCCGGAAGAAATTATGGGATAAGAAAGTAGAGTTCGACATCAGGAAAGGGCTGGGATGGAAATAATTCCCGGTGCATAAACATGTAACATTTAACCGGAAACTGACCCTTTAATGCTCACCATCCTGATAATATACCTCTCAATTGCTGTATTGACAGTCAGGATGCCCGCAAAAATTCGTTTCCTGAAGCCATACCTTTTTGCCGCGGTGCACCTGGGTGTTTTTACCTGGCTACTGATGCAATTGAATGCTGTAAGCCGGCTGGACCCCCTCTATGAGTCACTGCAGTGGATACCTGAATTAGGAATAAACCTCAACTTCCGGCTGGACGGGCTCAGCCTGATATTCGGGCTCCTGGTCTCGGGTATCGGCACCTTCATCTTCCTGTTTGCTGCAGACTACATGAAAAAATACGAAGGGAAAGATCGTTTTCACAGCTTTCTCTTCCTTTTCAGCGGGGCCATGCTCGGCCTGGTATTCGCAGAAAACCTTATCCTGATGTTTATATTCTGGGAGCTCACAACCGTGCTCTCATTTATGCTCATTTCCTTCTTCCATGAGAAAAGCGCCTCGCGGAAAGCAGCTTTCCAGAGTCTTTTTCTGACAGGGTTCGGCGGACTGAGCCTCCTGGGGGGAATCATACTCCTGGGAACAATAGTCGACAGTTATTCCATACAGGTATGGATTGAACGCGGTGCAGAAATCAGGGAAAGCAATCTTTACCTTCCCGGCCTGATCATGATCCTGCTGGGTGCATTTACCAAGTCGGCACAATTCCCGTTCCATTTCTGGCTTCCGGGAGCGATGCAGGCCCCCGGGCCCGTAAGTGCTTTTTTGCATTCAGCCACCATGGTAAAGGCCGGATTTTACCTGCTGGCACGAATCAACCCTGTTCTGGGCGGAACAGAGGAATGGATTTATATTGTTTCCCTGGCCGGAGTCACCACCATGTTAATCGGCACTTACCTTGCCATAACGCAGATTGATATCAAAGCGATCCTGGCATATACAACCATCAATGCACTGGGGGTGCTGGTGCTGCTTATTGGTATAGATACCTCGCCATCTGTCAAAGCAGCCTTACTTTTCCTTATCGTCCATGCTTTTTACAAGGCGGCACTTTTCATGATTGCGGGAATGATCGAGAAGAAAACGGGGACCAGGGACATTACAAAGCTTGGGGGACTTAGAAAACAAATGCCTGTCGCATTTGTAGTTACCATCCTGCTGGCACTATCCATGGCAGGCCTTCCGCCCATGCTTGGCTTCCTGGGCAAGGAATTGATTTATGAAGCTAAGTTGCAACTTCCTGGAATGGCTTCGGTCGTACTGGTACTGGGTCTCCTTTCCAACATTCTGATGGTAACTGTCTCTGCACTTTTCGTCTACCGGCTGTTTTTAGGGAAGCCTGGCGAGAAGGCGCTTTCAGCAAATGAAAAAAGTCCTTCACTGCTTGCCGGTCCGCTAATCCTTGCCCTGGCAAGCCTCATATTCGGTCTCTTCCCCGCATCACTGGGTGATAGGCTAATCGAACCGGCCATGTCATCGGTGCTGATCGAAGCCATCAATGTGAAACTAAAGATATGGCATGGATTCAACGATGTCTTTTTCCTGAGCCTTTTCACCATCCTGGCGGGTGCTTCCCTTTCACTGCTGCTGATCAAACGACCGGGCATCATTCATTCCTGGGGCAGGTTTAATGAGCGCCTATTCGTGTGGGATGCTTCCGACATATTTGAAAATATGATTGCCGGATTTGTGAATTTTTCCGGGAAAAAGACCAGCGTCATGCAGCACGGCTACCACAGGCTGTACATCCTGACCATTTTTTTGTTTGCCTCCCTTGCCATCTGGTTCCAGCTGATCTATACCGGGGGTTGGCGACCTGATGCTACATTCAGCCTTCAGCCTTTCTATATCACTGCGCTTGTGTTTATCGTAGTTGCAGCGACCATTTACACGATGCTTTCCAGGTCGAGGATCGCAACGATCGTGGCACTGGGTGTAATCGGCTATGGTTTATCGCTGATCTACCTGTACTACAGCGCAGTTGACCTGGCGATAACGCAGATCCTGGTGGAAACCCTCATCGTGGTGATGTTCGTGATCGTGCTTCAGCGGCTTCCCAAGTTCGCACGCCTGTCAAGCCGCAGAACGAAATTACGTGACCTGTTGGTGGCACTGATGTTTGGAAGTGTGATGACCGTGGTGGCGATCAAAGCCATACAGGTCGATATGAATGATTCGATCAGCAGCTACTTTCTCGAAAAGAGCTACCTGGAGGCCTATGGAAACAACGTGGTGAATGTGATACTGGTAGATTTTCGTGCCCTTGACACCATGGGCGAGGTGATCGTACTATCTATCGCCGCTATCGGTGTTTCCATGTTATTCACCCTTAAAAAGCGCAGGGCATGAACACAGTCATTCTTCAGATAGCACAACGTTATGTAAGGGGATTGCTGCTCCTCTTCGCGGTGATTGCGCTCCTTCGCGGTCACAACCACCCGGGCGGAGGATTCATAGGCGGACTGCTGGCGGGGATGTCGATCGTGCTGAAGGGCTTTGCCTTCGATACCGCCACCGTGCGGGAAAGACTCAGGATATCGCCGCAGGCTTATATTGCAGCCGGACTGATCATTATTGTCCTCAGCTTCATGCCATCGATCCTGGCAGGAGAGGAGTTCATGAAAGGACTGTGGCTGATCATCCCCATGCCCTTCGGCGGTGAACTGAAACTCGGGACCCCTCTGGTATTTGACATAGGCGTGTTCTTTGCCGTCATCGGCGTCACCTTATTGTTTTTATTCTCCCTAAAAAAAGCTGAATAATGGAAATACTCATGGCCATACTGGTAGGTATCTTATATACTGCAGGCGTTTACATGCTTTTACGGAGGAGCATCCTGAAGTTTATTATCGGTATCATCTTCCTGAGTAATGCTACCAACCTGCTTGTTTTCCTTTCCGCGGGTCCTGTGGCCGGAAAGCCTGCTTTCCTGGACGGGGAGAAGGGTGGTGCATTCACGTATGCTGACCCGCTACCCCAGGCCCTCGTGCTTACGGCGGTGGTGATCGGACTCGGCATCGTGGTCTACCTGCTGGCCATTAAATACCGCTTTTTTAATGAGACAGGATCTGACGACCTGGACGAACTTAAACCTACTGAAAGTGAATAAGCATGGCGATTGAACTGTTGCCCATATTGATCCCCTTGCTCTTTATGATCCTTCACCTGGTCATAAGGAAGTATCGCTATGTGGGTATTATGGCTGTCGCCGGAAGCGCTCTTCTGCTGGGCAGTGTTGTGTTTATCCTGGTGCGGGTGATGCATGCGGGCATTCTGACATCGGTCGCCGGGGGCTGGGACGCTCCCTTTGGCATCTCCATCGTGGTCGATCCCATGAGTGCCCTCTTCCTGCTGGTCACGGCCATTATCGTGCTGGCGATTGCGGTCTACGCGCTGAAATTTCCGGAGGGAAAGATCTACCTGCCAAAATTTTACTTTTTCTTTTTCACCCTGATCATGGGAGTGAACGGGGCCTTTATTACCGGTGATATTTTCAACCTCTACGTCTGGTTCGAGGTCATGCTCCTGTCGTCCTTCGTGCTGATCACCCTTGGCTTTGGTCGTGAGCAACTGAAGGGAGGGGTGAAGTACATGGCCATGAATCTGATCGGATCCCTCTTTTTCCTGGCGGGGATCGGCTTGTTTTACGGTAAGACCGGCACCCTGAACATGGCCCACCTGTCGGAAATACTTATGAATAACGATCAGTCACTGCTGATCAATTCTTCGGCCATGCTCTTCTTTTTGGCCTTTGGGATCAAGGCGGCGGTCTTTCCCTTGTATTTCTGGTTACCGGCATCCTATCACACCCCCGACATTACCGTGAGTTCCTTGTTTGCCGGTATTCTGACCAAGGTGGGGATCTATGCGATGATCCGTTTCTTCACCCTCTTTTTTGTGCAGGATCCGCTCTTCTGGAACGATCAGCTGTTTCTGGTAGCCGGCTTCACGATGGTGATGGGCGGTATGGCCGCCTCGGCGCAGTATGAGACGCGAAAAATATTATCCTACCATATTATTTCCCAAATCGGCTACATGGTCATGGGGCTGGCTATTTTTACACCACTGGGCATCGCCGGCGGGATCTTCTTTACCCTGCATAATATGATTGCCAAGACCAACACCTTTTTGATATCCGGACTGATCAACAGGATGCGGGGCAGTTATGATCTGAAGCAGGTGGGAGGATTGTTTAAGGAAAGTCCGCTTCTGGCGGTATTGTTTATGATCCCTGCACTGGCCCTGGCTGGTATTCCGCCGCTTTCAGGGTTTTTCGCAAAAGTGATCCTGATTAAGGCCGGATTTGAGAACGGCAACTATGTGATCACAGTCATCGCTATACTCACTGGTTTGCTGACGCTGTATTCGATGATTAAGATCTGGAACGAAGCATTTTTGAAGAGTCAACCCGAGGAGTATGAGAGAGAAGTGAAGAAGTACAGGCTTGGGTTTGCAGATCTCTTCCCATCCCTGCTGCTGGCCACGGTGACAGTGCTGATGGGTGTTTTTGCATCCGATGTGTTTGATCTGACGATGACTGCTGCTGAGTACCTGATGGACCCTCAAATATATATTGAAAGTGTATTGGGAAAATGAAATGAAAGTGATTAAGAAGACATATTACATCATATACCTGTTGGGTTACTACCTGGTAAAGTTAGTAGCCGCAAATTTGTACATCGCATGGGACATCCTTACGCCCGTGATGCATATCAATCCGGGAGTGATTGAAGTGGAGACAGGTACAAAGAAGGACTTTGGTTTGTTGTTGTTGAGCAACCTGGTATCCATGACCCCGGGGACCTTAAGCATAGATATTGTTCCGTCGAGGGATATATTACGGGTCCACGTCCTTTATATGGACCGGAAGGAAGAAACCCTGAAAGAGATCGCGAAGATAAGAGAACTAACGAATAAAATTGCCGGGTAGGATATGGAGCATAGTGTATTGGAAATATCAGTATTTGTAGCCTTTGGCCTTTTGTTGCTGGCCTTTGTGTTTGCATTGTACAGGTTGTTTCGCGGACCCTCCAGCAGTGATCAGATCGTTGCACTGGACCTGATCGCCTCTATTGTTATGGGCTTTATTCTGCTGTATTCCTTGCTTGTTGACCGTGAAATCTATTTTGACATAGCCATTGTTATTGCCATGATCTCCTTTTTAGGGACCATAGGTATATCCATATACTTAAAACGGAAGTCATGAAGGAAATAGTTATCTCCATATTGATCCTGCTTGGAAGCTTCTTTATGTTGGTTGCTGCCACCGGCTTGCTGCGTTTCCCGGACACCCTCAGCAGATTGCACGCAACTACGAAAGCCCCCTCCTTCGGCATGCTGCTCCTCGTGATCGCCGTCTGCCTGTACTTCGCCTCCATCGTCGTGATTTTGAAAGCAGTCTTGCTGATACTGTTTATCTACCTCACCGCCCCCCTCGCTGCACACTCCATCTCAAAATCGAAGCCCAAAGACTAAGCCCTCATCCGCCGAATCGAAAGATCGCTTCCAGGCAGATGATTTGTTATCACTATCCCCTTTTTAGGACGCAGTGATTTCAGGCCTTTTTCCTGTAATATTTCAAAGTTGAGAAGACAAAGACAGCAAGCAATATCAGTGCGACTGTGTTGTTAATGATAGGCCTGTAAACCACATACATTCCCTCATTTGTAATCACATGGCCGAAATATCGAATTAAGTAAAATAATTGAATAAGGGCTAATGTAATTCCTGCCGGAAAGTGCGATTAAAAGCAAAACAACACTTAATGAGATAGTACTGAAGTTAAGACCATTCCTAAACCTAATTATACTGGTAATAAGGTAAACAGCCTGTACCAGGATATATATGCCCATTGAAATAATCGCTGTCCTATCGGTTTCTTTGGTTTTTCCAAGTATATGTGCGCTTGCGTTACATTGAGTAGCGGAAACACTGAATATTCAATAAAGCTGACACTCAATTGTTATGGTGCTATCATTGACGGACTGATCTTACGCAATGTTGCGGAACTCAGGAAATTTCTAAAGAACCAAAAGGATTCAGAAATTATGCTCTTAAAGCCATAATATATTTAAGAAACAATGAGGCTGCGCCAAAAATCAGGAATATGTCCAGATAAACAGCAAGTTTCAGCACTCCAAAAATCCCGTAGAATAGTCCGAAGATTACCAAAGTCAGGGTAATTGCCTGTGAACCAAATCCATTATATAGAAGTAAAAAACCTATAATTATTGATAATGTCGGGCATGGAATGATTCCTGCAGTAGATGCATAAAGATATTTTACAAAGGAATCAGATGTAATGAAGTGAGGATATATAAGGCCAAAAACTATCATCAGGATTCCAATGACCATAAAAGTTATCTGCGACATCTGTATGGGTTGACTTGTTGCCCTCAGTCCGAAAATGAGTAACAGGACTGTAAGAAGTAAAAAAAGTATACCATTGAACGGATTCCCGGAGAGAAACGCCAATACTGCAACAGAAAGTAATGGTAAACAGAATAAAATTCCAAATAACCTGTCAGACGGCAGCACCGTTAAGTATTTCTTCAGTTTTTGGCATTTTGATTGATTTATGTTGGTGATGAAATTTAAAATAAAAATTGTACCTATAAATGCTTTTGCATTTTGGTTTTTCTAATGGTCAGAATATAAATTATGAATCCTGCTGCCAATATCCCAAATTCTCCAATGTACGCAATGGTTTTATCTCTCCAGAATCCTAATCCGATAGACAAAGAATCGTCAAAGAAAACCGGCATTTTAGTATCTGTAGGATAAAAAGCAAGTTTTGGGGATGCAATAATATCCAGAATTGTATGGCTGAGCACAAGCAGTCCTATGATGATACTCACTTTTTTGTTCCGACTTATTAAAAAGGTTATTAATGCTGTTACTACTGACCATATTATTCCCATTATGACGCTATGTGAGTATGGAGAAAAGGGTGGTTTATCAATTAATGGCATATTCTCAATTCCCGCTATCACAAAAATAAAAAAGACTATTTCAATTAATTCGGCAGCGATTATCAGGTAAATGACCGAAATATTTGGTGCGATTTTTTTCGCTGCAAAACCTACTCCTAAATGTGCAATTGCTGGCATGAAATGTTAATATTTAAATAAAGTAATCCTGCTGAATTCATTTGGCCTGTAAATTCCCCAACCTGAGAAGTTTTATGGTAAACATTATCATCCAGGACATAACCAACAATCCTGCTGGCATTGCAAATACCATAGCCAGTTTTTCAACGGCAGGAATGAATGTAACCAGGATGATATAGATTACCATCAGCGAATTGCCAAATATCCCAACATAGGAGGTGGCACGACTGAAAACTTTTCCATTCAGCATTACAAAAGACATCAGGACGTTTGCCAGTGTTGGCAGGGTAAATCCAATGAAAACACCCAGACTTCCATGCGACCCTTTGGCTAACATGGCTTCACCTGCTGCTGCCAATAACATCCTTTGTTCAATTGAATCTGTGGCGGAGTATTTCTGACTTAAATCAAGCATGGTCAGTGCTGTGTTACCTGTAATAAAAATTATTGACCCTGCCAGAAATAAAATCAGAGAAAGCATAGCAAATGGTTTGTTCGTATCTCTGTGTGCGGCATACAGTGCAAGAATGGATGGTATCAATATGATTTGATTGATTGTGTTGAGCAAATCAAGATTATACAATCCAAGCAACGAATTTTCTTTAAATTGATTGAATCGTTCAATTGCTGTTTGCGGTAGTTCCGTG
>JAWOHR010000143.1:0-8715 GCA_046485075.1 Bacteroidales bacterium | reverse complement strand
CCAGTTTGGAAAGGGCTATTACAATGACCTGTTTGCACCCGGGTGGGTGGTTGCTTCCCTGTGGGAGTTGCTTTCGGAGGATAGATTATATAACTTCCTCAACGGGGATCATTAAAAACACCTGGTAAATGATCAGACAACACAAACCTCATTAACTGCATGAAATCCCTGACCTTTAAAATATTCCTTTTCATTGCCTTCATGATCCTTTCCCCTGTGGTGGATTCCCTGTATGCGCAGTGTACTTACCAGAATCCGCTCATGGAGGGTGCCGATCCGTTCGCTACTTTTCACGAGGGCAAGTACTATCTGCTTGTAACCCGTGCCAACAGGATCGGCATTAAAAGTTCTCCAAGACTGCAGGATATCGGGCCATTGAGCGAGATCAGGGTCTGGGACTTCGAAAATACCCCCGTGGGCGGCCATGTCTGGGCCCCGGAGTTGCATTATATAGACGATAACTGGTATATCTACAGCTGCGGGCAGAATACCGGCCTCGACAGCAATCCTGTGATGGTGGAGTACATCCAGGAACGCCAGCAGATGTTTGTGCTGCAAAGTTCCACCGGTGATCCTTTTGGCCCGTATGAATTTGATTCATGGCTGATGCCCGGATTGGGCGCCATTGATGAAACCATCTTCACCCATACAGACGGGAAAAGATACATCATCTGGTCTCAGTTCAATATCCCGGGGCAACCACAGAGCCAGTGCCTCTATATTGCTGAATTGCTTTCGCCAAGGTCCATTGGTTTGAAGCGTGTCATGATATCGTGCCCCGACCAGCCCTGGGAGCTCCATGGCTGGCCTGTGAATGAAGGTCCCGCCGTTTTAAAGAAAAACGGGAAAACTTTTATCATATACTCGGGCAGCGGGTATATGGTGCCAGAATATGCGCTGGGATACCTGGTCAATTCGGACGGTGATCTGCTTAATCCCGATTCATGGACAAAGGTCGGCCCCGTTTTTCAGCAGGATCCCGTTGCAGGAGTCTATGCAACCGGACATAATTCATTTACCACCTCCCCGGATGGGACCGAGGACTGGATGGTTTACCATGCCCGGCTGAGCACCGATGGGAACCTGCCCAGGGTTACTTTCATTCAGAAATTCACGTGGAATGGTGATCAGCCTCTATTTGGCAAACCTACACCCCCTCAAACCGATTTTACCTGTCCCAGCGATACCGGGTGGATTATCTCCAAAAGGCAACACGAAATGCAAAACTTTGTGATTTACCCCAATCCGGCAGGTGATTATATCAACATTGAGTTTCCCGGGCATGATCCGGGGGGCAGTCTGAGTGTCTATAATCTTTTAGGGCAGACGATGATGGTTCAGGACCATTGGACCGACCGGATCAATATTTCCGGACTGTCGGAGGGACTGTATGTACTGGATATTGAAGCCGGAGAGAGACGCTATTTCAGCCTTTTCAACAAACAGGCTGAATATTTCCGACCATAGTTAGCTTTAATCCCAAGAACATTACCATGAAGAATCATATCCGGGGACACGTTAAACCAGAAGGCGGATTTTTAAGGAAACCCAATTGGAGAACCCCGGTCTTGGGTGCACTGCTGGTCTTTACGATCATCTCCTCCTGTGTAAATAAGGAAGGGGGGCGTGAC
This sequence comes from Bacteroidales bacterium, assembly GCA_046485075.1. Taxonomy (GTDB): domain Bacteria; phylum Bacteroidota; class Bacteroidia; order Bacteroidales. Next base: position 7,084 of record JAWOHR010000143.1, on the reverse strand, counting down.
ATTCCAGTCAAAGTGGCCGGATTGTGGAGCATTGACAGCATCAATGCATGGTATGAAGCACAACCCTGGCTTTTCGGTACAAACTTTATCCCGAGTACTTCCATCAACCAGATCGAGATGTGGCAGGAAAGCTCATGGGATCCTGTGACCATTGACCGGGAGCTGGGGTATGCCGAACAGATAGGGATGAACAGCATCCGGGTATTCCTGCACTACCTGGTCTGGAAAAATGAGGGGAGGGAGTACATTGAGCGGATCGAAAGATTTCTAGAACTGGCTGATGAACACCACATCAGGACCATCTTTGTGTTCCTTGACGACTGCTGGGACCCGGCACCCTTTTACGGCAAACAAAAAGATCCGGTTCCCTTTATACATAATTCAGGCTGGGTGCAGTGTCCCGGATGGGAAATTCTTTCCGACACTGCGAGGCATGGGGAGCTGGAACCTTATGTCCGGGATATCCTGGTCCATTTCAGAGAAGATGTACGGATCCTTGCATGGGACCTTTATAACGAACCCGGGAATATAAACAGTATATCCTATGCCGATGCAACTGATAAACCAGGCTATTCGCTTTTGCTATTAGAAAATGTGTTTCGGTGGGCAAGGGAAGTCAATCCTTCCCAGCCCCTTACCACAGGTGTTTGGGTGGGGGACTGGTCAGATCCTGACAGCCTTTCGGCCCTGAACAAATTCTCACTGGACCATTCTGACTTCATCAGTTTCCACTGTTACCTGGATCTTGCAGGATTTAAAAATTTCTTCGAACCACTTGAAAGATACAACAGGCCGGTCGTTTGTACGGAATTTATGTCCAGGAAATCAGGCGGATCGTTCGATGCGATCCTTCCATACATGAAAACGCATGAAATAGGAGGTTTTAACTGGGGACTGGTGAACGGGAAAACACAGACGATTTACTCCTGGGAGAGCTGGACCAGGGATGTTTCGGGTGAAGCTGATATCTGGCACCACGATATTTTAAGAAAGGATGGCACTCCTTACCTGGAAGAGGAGGTTGCACTGTTTCTTAAGCTGAACACAGATAACTTTTAGATTTATGTATTACAAGGAGGATTGGTCAGAAGCAAAGGTGCGTCTTGAGGCGTTCTGGCAGCATGAAATGGCGGACCGGGCCCTTGCCGGCATCCTCGCTCCGCGTAAAACATCCAAAATTGAAAAATTCCCCCACCTGACCAGCGGGCCCTGGCTGGGAGGACTGGAGAAATTCAGGGATGACGACATCGGATCGATTTCGGCCTGGTGGACCGACCCGGAGCAGAATTACGGCAGGATGAAGCACTGGTTTGAGAATACCAGTTTTGTAGGTGAAGCTGTTCCTGCCACATATATCAACTGGGGTGCATCGGCAGGTTGTTCATTCTGGGGTGCCGCTCCCCATTTCGGGAAGACCTCCGTATGGTTTTCGAAGGTTATCGAAAATTGGGACACCTGGAATTGGGAGTTCGAGATACAGACGAACAGGTATTTTCAGAATATTGTCTCCATCATGGAGCTGTTTATTGAGCGAAATGATGAAGCCTATTTTATAGGGATGCCGGAAATCGGGAATGCGGCGGACAACCTGTCTTTGATCCGATCGGCCGAAGAACTGGCCATGGACCTTATCCTCCATCCGGATGAAGTGCGTCATGCCGTTGATGTGATGTCGGATGCATGGATCGAGGTTGAAAAGGTGTTGCATGAAATGTCCGAATCCTTCAATGACCATGGGGGCGTGCTGGCCTGGCTCAATTTCTGGGCCCCGGGAAGCCACGACCAGATTGCCAACGATTTCAGCGCGATGCTCCCCACTGATATGTTCAGGGATTTCTTCTTCCCGGAGCTCAGAAAGATGGGACAACACCTTGATTATGCAACCTTTCACCTTGATGGACCCCAATGTATCAAGCTCCACGTTGATGCACTGCTGGAGATTGAAGAGATAAAATGCATCCAGTTTTCACCCGGAGCCGGCTCTCCACCTGCTTCAACCCCCGGGTATATTTCACAGTTTCAGAAAATCCAGAAAGCAGGAAAAAATCTCTATTTGCTGGTTGATCCTTCGGAGATCGAATTCATCCTTGAGCACCTCTCGGCAAGGGGGCTTTTCCTGAACAGCTATGCCGAATCAGAAGACCAGGCAAATGCAATGATCAAAAAGATTGAGAAACTTTCAGTGGACAGGTTCAGATCATAGGAAATCACATGGCAGAAACAATCCAAAGCAAAAAGGTTTTTGAGTTTGAACGGGTACCGGTGCCCGGGCATGCCACGAAACCTGCAAAAGCGTTCTGGGGCATGTTTTCAAGTGAGCATGTCGCGGGAACAGAATTGCTCATCGGACCGCTTTTCGTGGTACACGGTGTGGCTGCATTTGATGTACTGGTCGGATTGGTCATCGGAAATATCATGGCAGTCCTCAGTTGGCGGTTTATGACCGTGCCCATTGCCATCAGACACCGATTAACGCTCTATATGCAGATGGAGAAGATCGGAGGGAAAAAGCTGACCTCCCTCTATAACATTGCAAACGGTTTGCTTTGGTGTTTTATAGCCGGGGCCATGATCTCCGTCTCGGCATCGGCGGTCACGGTCATGTTTAACGTGGCTCCGCCCAGTCTCGAATCGGTCCTTCCTGAAAATCCCCTGATGGTGGTTATCGTACTCCTGGTGGGGCTGGTCATCTCGGTGGTTGCATCGAAAGGCTATGATGCCGTGGCGAGGTTTGCAAATATTGCAGCTCCATGGATGGTAGTAATGTTCATTGCCCTGGGCGTCTCCACACTGCCCGGCCTGGGTATTCACTCTTTTCCCGAGTTCTGGGAGAAAGCCCAGACCGTTATCTGGAACGGAACCAACCATCGCGGTTTTGTGAAGTTTACCATCTGGCATGTGATCTTCTTCAGCTGGTTTGGGAACATGGCATGGCATATTGGCATGGGAGATTTGACGATCTTCAGATATGCCCGGAAAGCCAATTATGGATATGCTCCCATCTCGGGGATGTTCCTGGGACACTATATTGCCTGGATCTGTGCCGGCATGCTCTATGCAGTTCAGATCCAGGCCGATCCTTCCAATACAACGGTATCCCCGGGGCCCCTGGCCATGAGTACCATGGGATTTGCCGGACTAGTGCTGGTCCTCATTGCCGGGTGGACCACCGCCAACCCGATCATTTACCGTTCCGGACTGGCATTTCAGGCCATCAACAGCAACTGGTCACGGGTCAGATTAACCCTGGTCGCAGGCGGTATTGCCAGTGTGATAGGGATCTTTCCCGGCCTGTCCATGAAGTTCCTGAGCGTGGCTGCTCTTTACGGGCTGATCCTGATGCCTATGGGGGCGGTGATCTTTGCAGATCACTTCCTGGTAAGGCGATTGGGAATGACAGACTTTTTTGCGGAAAAGAGAGGGATCTCCTTCTACCTGCCTCCTGCCCTTGCATGGATCCTTACGCTTGTATTCTGCCTTTTGCTTAACCTGAAATACGGGATGCAGGTTTTCTTTCTCGGACTTCCCGGCTGGTTTATGGCCATAGCGATATATCTGGGATTGAGTTTTTACTATCAAAAAAGAAAATGAAGAACCTGACCTGACGGACCAATGAAAGCACTGATATACATATTCACTTCGACAGCGATCCTGGGGTTGGCATTTATCCTGCTTATTTCTGTTCTTTATGCATGGGACAAGCTCACATTTGTCAGTTTCAGGAACCTGCTTGTGGTTTGTAGCCTGGTCTGGTTTGCAGGGATCTTGCTGGCCGGACAGATTCGAAAAAGAAAGTGTTCTATCCATTCATCTTCACGGTAATGAGACATTATACAAATCCCGGGATCGCCTGTTCATTGCTCCTGCTTGTGCTGTTTTCCTGCAACGGGAAGAAGCAGGAGGCGGAAGGATTTATTCCGCAGAATCCGCTGCCGGTTAAATTCGGCGATCCTTTTGTGCTGCTGACATCAGATGGAACCTATTATATGTATGGAACCGGTGGAGGAGCTACCGACGGGTTCTGTGCATTCTCCTCGGCTGATCTGGTGAATTGGAAGAATGAGGGCCAGGTCTACAGGGGGAACCATCCGGGGTCGTGGACAGTGGCAAACTTCTGGGCCCCGGAGGTCTATGAGATCGATCATAAATTCTATATGTTCTTCAGTGCGGACTGGAAATACAATCCCAACCATGAACTGGAAAATTTCCGGATTGGCGTGGCCATTTCGGATCACCCTGCCGGACCATTCAAAGAATTGTCTGACAGGCCAATCTTCGATCCCGATTACCCCATCATAGATGCCAATGTGCTGTTTGAGGATGGCAGGGCATACCTCTATTATTCCAGGTGTTGTTATAAGCATCCGGTGGAAAGTGATGTTTCGGCGTGGGCAAGGGAGCAGGGTTTGTTTGATGAAATAGAGGAAAGCTGGATCTATGGCATTGAAATTTCCCCGGACTTTGATACCGTTATCGGTGACCCTGTATTGCTGCTGCGCCCCCCGGAAACCTCCGAAGCGGGAGATTTTGGGTGGGAGAGCAGATCGGTGACTGCCAAAGAGGTGAACCGCAGGTGGACCGAAGGATCGTTTATTTTTAAAACCTCCGGTACCTATTATATGATGTATTCGGCCAACTTTTTCGGTGGGGAATATTATGCAGTGGGATATGCCACTTCAAATAGCCCCCTGGGACCTTTTCTCAAGTCTGAAAATAACCCTGTACTGGAGAGGGATACTGACGGCGGTGTGGTCAGCGGAACGGGGCATAACAGCGTAACATGGTCAAAGGACGGTAGGGAAATGTATTGCGTCTATCACGGCCGGACCACCAGGACCGGTCATGAGAGGGTTGTTTTTATTGACCGAATGTATATCGAGGATGATGGGACCCTCAGGGTGGATGGGCCGACCAGTACAGCCATCCAGCCATAATCCATGCCGGTGCGGTTCACTGCCCCCCTGTACCTATTTCAGAGGTTTAAGAGGTTATTCCCACTCCGGGAATTGCGTAATATTAAGATCCAGCGAAGAAATCGTTTTCATATCGGATGCATCCAGCTCAAAGTCAAAGACATTCAGATTTTCAATCATGTGTGCTTTCTGGGAAGTTCGCGGGATAGCCACAATGCCTCTCTGGTAATGCCATCGCAAGCTCACCTGTGCATTTGTCTTATCATACTTTTTACCAATAGCTGCCAGGGTCTCATTGGTGAAATGGCCATTCCGGCCTTGTGCCAGAGGAGACCAGGCTTCCATTTGTATTTCGTATTTCTTCAGGGTATCCTTTGCTTTTTCCTGCTGGAAGAAGGTGTGGGTTTCGATTTGATTCACTGCCGGGGCGATTTTGGAATATGACATCAGTTCATCAAGGTGACTGGCTTCAAAGTTGCTCACACCAATGGCCCTGATTTTCCCTTCCTGATGCAGATCTTCCATAGCTTTCCAGGAGCCTTTGACGTCTCCCCGTGGCCGGTGGATGAGATAAAGATCCAAATAGTCAAGTCCCAATTTATCCAGGGATGTTTGAAAGGCCTTTTTAGCCTTTTCGTACCCTGAATCGTCCACCCAGACTTTTGAGGTTACAAAAAGCTCTTCCCGGTTTATCCCGCTTTTCTTTATCCCGCCACCCACGGATTCTTCATTTCCATATACGGTTGCCGTATCGATCAGGCGATAACCAAGGGAAATGGCATCAGCAACACATTGTACACCCACTTCACCATTAAGATACAGGGTTCCGAATCCCAGAATAGGCATCTTTATGCCATTGTTTAGTGTAACTGTTTCAATGGAGGCAGAGGTTCCCGGTCGATAGGATTTGGCAAGGCCAAATAATTCAGAGGTTCCTAAACCCATAAACATGGCACTGGCAGCCAACCTTGCATTGGTTTGTATAAACTCCCGACGATGTATTTTTTGCATTTGTGTTGTTTTTTTCATTTTATATACCAAATATAGGGAATTCAAATTATGAGAAGAGGGATTATCTGGATATCACGATCAATTCATTTTCTGTTATCTCGTGATGAGTAACAGAAAGCAGGTAAATTCCATTTTCCAGCATTCCAACAGGTATGGTAAATTCTGATTCCCCTGTTTTTGGACTCAATTCTCTTTTCAAAACCACCTGTTTTCCTGTAATATCGTAAAGTGCCAGTGAAACCGGTCCTGGTTGCAAATGTTGAAAACGAATATTGATGGTCGGGCCGTTCACGGGATTTGGAAATACTTTCATTTCTTTTCCCGTCGACAGGTTTTCCGGTACCGATGTTACCCCGATGCTGTGTTCCATATGGTCAATTATTTGCTCAGCAGTCATAGCATAATCAAATAGGGTTACAGCATCAAGGGAACCATTAAAGTTATACCCGTTTACTCCCGGAAGGTATTGCCCAAATGCCAGGTTGTATGACGTTTTATTAATAAGTCCGCTAAAAGAAGTAAATGCATCAAGGGTGCCATCCATCCATATTTCCATGTCGTTACCATCGTAAACAGTTGCAAGGTGGTGCCACTGTCCGGGTATGGGGGAAGTTTCTGAATCAAGATCTTTTATGGATGTCGAAGTATTTAATGTAAACCGGATTTTCTGACCGGAAATTGAGATTTTGTACCGGTGATCCCAATTTCCATGAGATATGGGATACTGTTCACTTCCCGTAAAATCATCAATCATGATCCAGCAGGCTATGGATAATGCATCCTGGAAGTTCAGTAAATCATTATTTGTAACATGAATATAATCAGTGGTTCCGTTAAAATGGGCCGCACCGGAAGCTGTTCCTTCCTTATCATCCATCCATAATACTCCTCCCGCAGTACCGTGGAGCGCATTTCCACTTGCATCCCGGGCATTTCCGTTTAATGGATAGTGAGCAATAATATTTCCCGCGGGTGTAACAGAAAGGTCTCTGACCATTACCTCAACACTATCCTTATCAGTCATTCCGTCTACATCGCTTACCGAACAGAAGATGAAATAATTCCCCGCAGTGCCGGATGCAGTATAAGTTGCAGAAGATCCATCCGCAACAATTTCACCGTAAACCGAGCTCCAGGCATAGCTGAGTGCATCATTATTT
>JAWOHR010000136.1:0-3196 GCA_046485075.1 Bacteroidales bacterium | reverse complement strand
CTCTTGTAAAAGAGCTGGCTTCAGAGGTTGCTGCGGAGGCTTCTGCAGGAATTTCGGATCTTGAGTCAGCCTTACGATCGGCGCTCACCTCCGGTCGGAAGATTCATATTCTTCCCACTTACAGGGGCGACCAGCTGATCTCTCTTGCAAATCTCCTCGGTGTGAATCCGGAAAAGGTGAAGACCCTGGTTTCCCCGGAGCTGATCCGCGCTGTAGTCGGGATGCGCTCCGTAAAAGACTCCTATGAAATTGCCGAGATTGAAAAGGCGGTAGAGGTGGCCGCAATCATGCATACCACCGCCATGAAGATGGCTTTCCCCGGGAATTTTGAGAGAGAACTGGCAGGAGCCATAGAGGGCATTGCACTTTCCCACGGCGGACCGGTATCTTTTCCTGTTATACTGAGCATGGACGGACAAACCTTGCACAATCACTACCATGGCAATGAGCTGGTAGAAGGCCGGATGGTGGTGTGTGATGCCGGGACTGAGTCTGAAATGGGCTATGCCAGCGATATCACCAGGACCTTCCCTGTGGGTGGGAGATTCTCGGCACGGCAGAAAGATATTTATGATATTGTTCTGAAAGCCAACACGGAGACCATTAAGGCCTCTTTACCCGGTAAAACCTACAGGGAGGTGCATTTCCAGGCAGCGAAGATTATTGCCGGTGGATTGAAGGAACTGGGGATCATGAAAGGGGATGTGGATGAGGCTGTGGCATCAGGGGCTCACGCACTTTTTTTCCCTCATGGGCTTGGTCACATGCTTGGCCTTGATGTCCACGATATGGAAAGTCTTGGGGAGAACCTGGTGGGTTATTCCGAATCGGTGAAAAGATCTGATCAGTTTGGATTGGCTTACCTGAGAATGGGACGGGAACTGGAACCCGGGTTTGTCATCACCAATGAACCCGGTTGCTACTTTATCCCGGCACTCATTGAGCAATGGAAAAGCGAAAAGAAGTTTCAGGAATTCATCAACTACAAGGAGGTGAATTCATTCATCGGTTTCGGTGGGGTGAGGATAGAGGATGATGTACTGATTACCGACAGGGGTAGCCGGGTGCTGGGAACGCCTATCCCCAAAACGGTTGAAGAAGTTGAGGCTACGGCTGGCCCGGGTACATATTAACTCCCCGCTTAAAAACGCCGATGGGGTTTTTTAGGATGCGTCGTCAATATGTACCGATTCCTTTCGGGCAGAGTGTAACCTTGATTTCAAATTCCTCGTAATATTAATTGATCCGCCCAAAATCAAGTAAGAAATGAAAACCCTCAATTTCCTATTTGCTTTGCCTTTCCTTTTAGCAGCCACTTTTCTCATTTCATGTGAAAAGAATCAGCCGCCTAAATGTCAATTTATAAAGCCGGCAGATGGCTACACCGTCACCAGAGGAGAAATAGTGGCTGTTTCTCTTACTGCGGAAGATGCAGAAGGAGTTGTATCCGAGGTCAGGCTATTTTTGAATGAAGAAGGTCTTGCTTCATTGGAATTTCCATACAAGTATGAGTTAAATACTGAAGATTACCGATCGGGAACCTATAATTTGAAAGTTACGGCCAGGGATGATGAGGGGCTTGAATCCAGTGATGAAGTTGAAATCATCATCGATGCTGCTTATTCTATGGTGAGCACAACAGAAGCATCATCCATTACTTACAATGCCGCGTCGGCAGGTGGATCCGTATCCGATGATGGGGGAGGGGAGATCAGCGAAGTGGGTGTTTACTGGGATACCATATCAAGCCCTGAAACTGCAGGGAAGCAGGTTTCTATGGGCCAGGGTTTGGGAGACTTCACCGGCACCCTTATGGATTTGCCTTCCGGCAAACAAATATTTTATAAAGCTTATGCTGTAAACAGTGCCGGTGTTTCAGTGGGAGAAGAATTCTCATTTATGACCCATACGGTTCCGACTGTGCAAACCGGAATGGTCGTATCATTTGATTACGCCACAGCCCTTGTAAGCGGAGAAGTCACAGCGGATGGTGGTGAGACCATTACTGAAACGGGGGTTTACTGGAGCACTGAACCCCATGCAAAACTAACAGGAACCCGTTTATCCATTGAAAATAAGGAAGGAATTTTCAGCATTATACTGGAGGATCTAAGCCCTTCCACAACCTATTATATCAACGCATTTGCGGTCAATGCAGCTGGTGAGTCTCTGGGAGAAGAGGTCAGTTTTATAACGACGGGTATGGCTACGGTAAATACCTTAGAGGCCTTTTCCAATAGGTATAAATCACTGGTTTTAAATGGTGAAGCATCAGATAATGGCGGAAATGCAGTGACGGAAACCGGCTTTTATTTTGGGACCAGTCCTAATCCGTCAATCTCAGGAACAAGGTTGCCGGTTACTTCAAATGCCGGCAATTTTACGGGTATTCTGCTTGACCTTATTCCTGGTAGCAAATACTTTTATACTGCTTTCGCTGTAAATGATGCCGGGGAAGCTATTGGTGAAGAAATGAGCTTTGAATTGCCAGATGTTGAAAAGGGGACTTTCACCGATCAAAGAGATCAGGAGGTCTATGGTACCGTTAAGATTGGTGAGCAGTTATGGATGTCTGAAAACCTTAAAGCTACACTGTTGAATGATGGTACAGAGATCCCTCAGATAAGCGATAGTGCCGAGTGGTCCATTAACATGGGACCAGCCTATTGCTGGTATGACAATGATCCTCAATGGAAAGAATTTGGGGCTCTTTATTCCTGGTACACAGTAAATACGGGCAAACTTTGTCCAGGCGGGTGGCATGCACCTTCTGAGTCAGAATGGAGACAATTGGAATATTATCTGGGTATGGATGATGCTGTTGCCAGTACTGATGGATACAGGGGCTCAAATGAAGGAGGGATGTTAAAGTCAACCACACTCTGGAACAATCCCAATACCGGGGCGACCGATGAACTATATTTTTCCGCCCTGCCAGCAGGTCGAAGGGGTTATTTGGGTGAATTCGCCCATTTAAACAAAGCAGCATTCTTCTGGTCTTCCGAAACGGGTGTCGGGTATGAGCCATTAGTAAGAATCATAGTCAATGATTCAGGACAAATTTCAAGAACAACATCCAAGATAAACAATGCACTTTCTGTAAGGTGCGTGATGGATGAGTAGATTTACCGGGGAGGTCCTTAGGGATTACACATTGGCGTGGTAATACTCCCGGTTAAGCCTCGCGATGTTGGTC
>JAWOHR010000106.1:0-76816 GCA_046485075.1 Bacteroidales bacterium | reverse complement strand
AACGGAAGCATGGCAGAAACCGGTGGAAAGACCTTTCACAAGGTGCTGGAGGAGCACCTCTCGGACCGCGAAAGAAAAAAACAGAGGCTCTGGGTGGTGCACCGGCTCGACAGGGAGGTGGAAGGACTGATCATCTTTGCCAAAAGAGCAGGGATCAGGGAGCAATTGCAGGAAAACTGGAAACAGGTTGAAAAGCGGTATATTGCCCTTCTGGAGAAGCAGCCGGAACCGGAATCCGGGGTGGTGGAGAACTGGCTGCGGGATAACCCGGTGAAATACGTGGAAGCCTTTGATTTTGAGATACCAGGCAGCAAGTTCGCCAGGACAGAATACACGTTCTTACGCAGGGAGGGTGATTATTACCTGGTGGAGATCATGCTGGATACGGGCCGTAAGAACCAGATCCGTGTACACATGTCGCAGCTGGGTTGTCCTATCGTGGGGGACCGGAAATACGGGGCCACCAGTGAGGTTATCCGACAGGTAAGGCTGGCTGCCTGCAGACTGGATTTCATCCATCCCGTGACGAAGAATCCGCTACATATCAGCTATACGCCCTCTACGCGATTCTTTCATCCTTCGAAAAATGCCGATGAGAAATACCGAATTATCTGATCATGAGCAGCCTGTTTGAAACACTGTCCAGCAGGAACAACCCGAAGATCCTGAACCTCATCCAGCTTCAGAAGCACGCTGAGCGGAGGAAGCAGGACCTGTTCCTCATCGAGGGAGTGAAGGAGATTGAAAAAGCAGTGGGAGCAGGGTATACCTTCCGCCAGGTGTTCTTCCGGGAGGAGATACTTCCCATTCCAAGGCTCTCTGCCCTTTTCAATGGGAATATCCCGGAGCAGACCTATACCGTAACGGGAGAGGTATTCGCGAAAATTGCCTACCGTGAAAGTACGGGAGGGGTGATCGCCGTGGCGGAACCAAAGCTACACAACCTGGCTCGTTGTTCCGCAGGGAGGGATCCGCTGGTGCTGGTTATCGACGGCATCGAAAAACCGGGGAATATGGGGGCGATCTTCCGCAGTGCCGATGCAGCCGGGATCGACCTCGTGATACTGACAGACCCTGCCACCGACCTGTACAATCCGAATACCGTAAGGGCATCGCTGGGGTGTATCTTCAGTGTACAGTCAGCAGTAACAACCGCTGAAGAGGCCATCGGGTGGCTGAAGGAGAGGGACATTAATATCTACTGCAGTTCGCTGCAGGCTTCGGTTCCATATTATACCCGGGATTACCGGAAAGGATCCGCACTGGTAATGGGGGCAGAGGCCACAGGGCTTAAGGATACCTGGCTCAACCATTCCACGGCCAATATTATCATTCCCATGGCCGGTGCAGCCGATTCGATGAATGTCTCCACCGCTGCCGCGGTACTTTTATTCGAAGCCAGGAAACAACGTGGCTTTAGCCGATGACATCAAACCACTATTTTTTTCTGAATCAATTATTATGTTGAAGAGTTTATGAGAATCAGGGGAGTAACAGAAGAAAAAGGATTTAAAGTTTGATGTTCCCGTATTTTTGCTGAATATACTCCTTAAAAAGCAATACCTTTTTTGTTTCAGCAAGGTCATATGCCAGTTTTTCAAAATCACGCGATTTTATTCGGAAATCTGTGGTCTCACATGATTCAAGAATCTTTAAGTATAGCTGTTTAGGATTGGCGATTCCAAATTTCTTATGCAGGTAGCCGAAATCTGGTTCTGTTATGCCTGACAGGAATATAAAATCATAATAATCCCTGCCTTTTCCTCTTTCCAGAACCGCTCCAGTTTTCATGGATAAAAGAATATCCGGAGATGGGGCAAAAATCTGGGTGAATACATTGAATTTCTGAATAATGGGCTTTGTTGGTACGTATGAGTAATGATGCGGTTCGCATTCGATTTTGATCAGAAGTTTCTTATCCCGGTGGCCTGTCAATCCAAATTCAAACATCAAACCCGGAAAGATGATGTTGCGCCTGAAAGCTGATAATTTTCGATCCTTTTCCTTGTCTTCAGCCTCAACTTTAATTCCTTCTTGCTTAAGTCTGTTAATTACATTGTTAGTTAAAATTAGGAATTCTTCCCTGGATAAATTAAAACAATCAAAATCAAGATCTTCACTGAAGCGCTGAATATGATGAAGAATCCGGAGACTGGTTCCTCCAATAAAACTAAGTTTTGAAGCATATTCTGAGGAAAAAATTATATCGAGCATCCTGTAATGGAAATACTCCTTCAGCATGTATTCAAAATAGGAAGGATTTCTTCGAAGACTCTCTCCAAAAAAGGATTTTATTTCATCGAAGCTTATCATAAGCCGCAGGTTTTAGTCATTAAGCGAATCCTTTGCTCCAGAGCGCTGCTCTGAAACCTTGTAAGGAGCTGGTAAAACTCTGTATTAATGATTTTTTCCATTTCCGTTTCGTTCAGCCTAAGATTTTTAATATCTTTTTCTGTATTGTAATAATTATTGATATAGAAGAAATCAAGAATAGCTTTCTGTGGAGAGGCAACCATAATCTTTCTGCTATTTCCACGTTCGCCCGTATAGGCATCCACATTTTCAAGTATATAACCAAATCCAAAAATATCCGGTTTAATCCGATGATAATCGAAAGCTCCCAGAGGCGTGGAAAATTTGTTGGTCTTCAGGGTAGTAACAGATGTGGTAGTGTTTATCATTTCCGGGATCAAATTATACCAGGAAAGAGCTGTATTCAAACTAATATATGAAGGAGCATAGATCTGGTTGGCAGCTAACCACTCTATATTCTCGTAACTTTCTGCATCATTAAAAGCATACCATTGATTCCTAAGCCGCGATAAGTACCCTTTTTTTTGCCAACGGACCAGGTTCATCAAGTTCATGGATGGAAATTGCTTTTTTACATCCTGCACTGAAAACACCCTGAAAGGCCTCATTTTCGTCTGAAACTCATTCCACATATATTTCTGTTTATATACAAAAATATAAATTTATAGAAATGAATCAAAGCTTTGCGGGAGTTTTTCTTCACGGGTTGGCCTGAATAACATGATTTCAGGAAACAAATAACCTAAAATGCTCCTGTGGAGCACTATGGATCAAAAATTGCTTTACATCTGTTAATCATTTAATTTTGAATAGGAAGAATCCAGTCGATACATCTTTTAGATAGGTGAAAATGAGATCGCTTTTCTGGACAGGAAAATTATCACTACCTATATTGCTTCTGGTAAACGCCAATAATTTATTAGCATGGTTAATAGGCAATTCGGGTAATAAACCTGCCATGAAAGAGAGGGTTAAGCTTGGGTACGAAGGGTGTGCTGTAAAAGCAGTATGCGGAGATATCTCTCAATATATGTTAACCCTGGCCGAAGAAAATTCTAAAGTCGCAGGTTATAATTTTAACCGAATTCGTTTTTGTAAGTTGGATGCCGAATCGTTACCATTTGATGATAACAGTTTTGATGTAGTGCTTACCGGGATGTCTTTTGGATTATTTCCCAATCAGAAAAAGGCAGTTTCTGAAATGTTTCGTGTTCTGCGACCTGGAGGGTTAATTTCTTTAGGAGCTCATGGCCCTGAACATTATTGGGAGGCTATTGATACTACTATTCGGGCTCTTAATAAAAGGCATGTCTTGGGTTATCGTTTCGAGTTCTGGCCACGAACCGAGAAGCAGATCCTTTACCTGATGAGAAATGCTGGATTCAAAAATGTTCATGCAAATCGATTCATCTGGAGAAACATCTTCAGGACACCAGCTGAAGCCTGTGATTTTTTTGCATCTGTTTCCTCAAATTGGTGGTATGCAAAAATTCCTGAAAGTAGAAGACTGCCTGAATATCAGAAAACAAAAAAGGTTTTTGAAGACAGAGAAATCAGGCAAGTTACCGATGATGTGATTATTGGATACGGGATGAAACTTGAATGAGAAACTCCGAAAGACGGATTATCTCAAGCATTTTATAAATGCCTTCATTGATAAAAAAATTAAGTTATGAGAAAAGAAGCTTTGCTATTCTTATTATGGCTTTTTGCAGGAACAACCATTGTACTGGCACAACAGCAATCCCACAAAGTGACTTTTAAGGTTGCTGTGGCAGATGAAATAGAATCCTATTTTAAACCAACCGGCAGATTATTTATATTTATGGATGCATGGCCAGGTAGTGAGCCAAGGACCTGCTGGCCAGGGTCATCTTCTGTTGTTAGTTTTGCAAAAAACCTTAACAATTTTGATCCGGAGTCTGGTTTAAGAATTGATAACAATGATGGCTGGATAAACTGGCAATCAACCGCATTTCTTACCTATGAAGATGAAGAAATGGGCCTTAAGGTAATAAAGGACTGGACTTTCGATAATGTTCCTGAAGGCCAATACCGTATACAACTCTTATGGGATCAGGAAAATACGGAATCTTCAATCAATGCACCCAATAATATTTATAGCAAAGTGCTTGAAATCATGATCAACCAGTCTCTGGACGTACAAATCGTATTATCAGAAATAATCGGTCAAATGGAAATTGTTCAGCATGATCTTGTCAGGGAGATTAATTATAAGAGTGATACCTTATCTGAATGGTGGGGCGAACAGGTGATCGTCAATGCATCTGTTTTAATTCCCGGCAGGTTTACGGAAAACAGGGAAGGGGCGTACCCGATTTGTTATTGTATTGCAGGTTATGGTGGTCGGTATACCAGAATAAACAGTTTAATTAATGATAAAGATTTTATGGATTGGTGGAGTTCAGATAAGGCTCCGCAAATGATGGTTGTATTCCTTGATGGCGAAGGACCTTTTGGCGATAGCTACCAGATGGATTCTGAAAACAACGGACCCTTTGGTTACAACCTCATACATGAATTAATTCCATTTATAGAGTCAAAATACAGGGGAGGAAACTCTCCTGAGACGAGATTTACTTATGGTTGCTCAACCGGGGGCTGGGTTTCACTGGCGCTGCAATTGTTTTACCCCGATGTTTTTAACGGGTGTTTTTCTTACAGTCCTGATCCGGTTGATTTTCAACATCTGTTGCTAACTAATATTTATAAGGACAAGAATGCATTCATAAACGAGTATGGTTTCTTGCAGCCTGTCATTCGAACGGCAAGTGGAAAACCCACGGTTTCTATGAAAGACTGGATTCAATTTGAAAATGTAATAGGTTCTTCAAATACATACGTAAATTCAGGTCAACAGCTCGGTGCCTATTCTGCTGTATTTGGCCCCAGGGGTGAGAATGGTCTTCCTGTTCCCTTGGTTGATCCCATCAATGGGAAAATCGATCAGGGTGTTGCTGAAAGCTGGAAAAAATATGACCTGAAATTATACTGTGAGAAAAACTGGAAAGATTTAGGTCCAAAATTACAAGGTAAAATTTATATGTGGATGGGTGATATGGATAGTTTCTATCTGAATTTTGCCACGAGATCATTTGACCAATTTCTTAAATCCACGGAAAAACCAAGATCTGATGCTATTATTGAATTTTCTCCAATGGAACGTCATTGTTCTCAATTTTCTCATCGCCAAGTATTAGAACAGGTTGCAGAAAAACTTGCAGTAGTTATCACGGAGAAAAGGTAATGCGAAAATCAATATATAACATCCCGGAAATGGATTGCCCCTCGGAAGAGAACCTTATCCGCATGAAACTGGACCGGGTTGAAGGCATCCTTCAATTGGAGTTCGACTTAGAAAACCGAAGCCTTTTTGTCTTTCATTCCGGCGAAAACTCAGAAATCACACAAAAACTGGAAAGCCTGAAACTTGGAGCAAATCTGGTAAAAACCGAAGAAATTGGTGAGTCGGATCTTCGTACCCAAAGCACGAGCAGTCAGACCAAATTATTGTGGACAGTTCTGCTCATAAATTTCGGTTTTTTTGTTATTGAAATCACCACCGGCTTGATATCCGGTTCCATGGGCTTGGTTGCCGATTCGCTCGATATGCTTGCCGATGCCGTTGTTTACGGCTTGAGCTTGTGGGCAGTGGGAGCTGCTGTTGCCCGAAAAAAGAGAGTGGCCACGCTGAGTGGATATTTTCAACTGACCCTTGCCGGAATCGGATTGTTAGAAGTTATCCGGAGGTTTATTGGAGTGGAAGAAATACCGGATTTCCGCATGATGATTGGGGTGTCTGTCCTGGCCCTTATTGCCAACTCCGTTTGTCTCTACCTGCTTCAAAAGTCGAAAATTAAAGAAGCTCACATGAAAGCCAGCATGATTTTTACCTCGAATGATGTTATTATTAATACCGGGGTTATCGTGGCTGGGGTTTTGGTATTGCTCACGCAATCGAAATACCCCGACCTGGTTGTTGGAACTATTGTCTTCTTGGTGGTGGTAAGGGGGGCAATCAGAATATTGAAATTAGGGAAATAACTTATTATGAAAATAATCTATTCCATACTCATATTTATTTTGGCCGGGCTTTGTGAAATCGGCGGCGGTTACCTGGTATGGCTGTGGCTCAGAGAACAAAAGCCCTGGTGGTTTGGTGCTATCGGCGGAGTGTGGGGTTGGAAAGTGGATGGGTTTATCCCCGACAGGTATGATATAATTGGTGGTTTAGTAGCGCTCAACGGGATGGGAATCATCATGTACGCTCAATGAAGAGGCATGACTTGAAAATTAGGATAATTGTATTTCAATAGAACATTATTCATGAATATGCGTTTAACATTACGATGAAGAAGAGTTTTTCCATATTACTATCTTTTATTCTCCTGGCAGGCCACATGAGTTTGGCCATCGGCACACACTTTTGTGGTGGCGAAGTCGTGGAGACCAAGATAATATTGGGTGAAACTCATTTGGGATGTGGCATGATGGATATGGAAGAACCGTGTGACGGTGATGAAAAATCCAATACGAATGAGGTTCGTTATGACGAGGTTCCATGTTGCGAAAATGAATTTCAAACCTTTCAGTCGACAAATGAATTTGTAAAAGATGCTGCTCAAACAACTTTTAATGTTGAGTTTGCAGTAGCATTTATTTATACCACATTGAACCTGGATTTATTTCCAAAGTCAACTCATCAGTTTTACACTGAATACCTTCCCCCTCCTATAGAAAAAGACATTTCGGTGCTTTTTCAGACTTTTCTGATTTGATTTTGAAATGAAAGATTGAAGCCATACTGCATTTTGCAGTGAGGTTATTGGTGTGTTACACCTTTGTCAGGGTCATTTTTCATTTTGAAATCATTTTATTATGCTCAATAAAATCATTAAGTATTTTTTAGAGAATAAGTTGGTAACTCTACTTCTTCTCACGGGATTGGTAACATGGGGCATTGTTACCGCACCTTTTGGCTGGCAAATAGGTGTTTTACCATCTGACCCTGTTCCGGTTGATGCCATACCGGACATTGGCGAAAATCAGCAGATTGTTTTTACCCCCTGGAACGGACGGTCGCCACAGGATATTGAAGACCAGATCTCCTATCCCTTAACCACCTATCTTTTAGGCATTCCCGGAGTAAAAACCATCCGAAGTTCCTCCATTTTTGGCTTTTCCAGTATCTACATCATTTTTAATGAGGATATAGAATTTTACTGGTCACGCTCCCGGATATTGGAAAAGTTAAGTTCTCTTCCATCCGGACTATTGCCCGATGATGTTCAACCCACATTAGGACCCGATGCAACCGCTTTGGGGCAGGTTTACTGGTACACGCTTGAGGGGCGAGATAAAGAAGGTAATCCGACCGGGGGATGGGATTTGCATGAGATACGCACTGTTCAGGATTTCTATGTAAAATACGGACTGAATGCTACGGAAGGTGTTTCAGAGGTAGCCTCAATAGGAGGGTATGTGCAGGAATACCAGATAGATGTCAACCCCGATGCCTTGAAAGCTTACGATATACCACTGCACAAGGTTATGGAGGCAGTCCGGAAATCAAATCGTGATGTGGGGGCTAAAACCATTGAGATTAACCAGGCTGAATATCTTGTTCGCGGACTAGGGTATGTAAAAAAAGTAGAAGATATTGAGAAAGCCGTGGTTGCAGTTCAGGATAACGTTCCCGTTCGCATTAAGGATATTGGCGTAGTAACACTCGGTCCGGCTTCACGAAGGGGAGCCCTCGATAAAGACGGAGCCGAAGTGGTAGGCGGGGTTGTTGTGGCACGGTATGGTGCTAACCCTTTGCAGGTGATCAATAATGTGAAAGAAAAGATTGAGGAAATTTCACCCGGATTGCCGAAAAAGACGCTGGCAGATGGTACAGAAAGCCAACTGACCATTGTTCCGTTTTACGACCGCTCTGAATTGATTTATGAGACACTTGGTACTTTGGAAGAAGCTTTGTCGCTTCAGATTCTCATTACTATTCTGGTTATCATTGTGATGATTTATAACCTGAGGGCATCATTTCTAATAGCAAGCTTATTGCCTATTGCCGTACTCATGGTTTTTATCGCCATGCGGTATTTTGGTGTAGATGCCAATATAGTGGCTCTTTCAGGAATTGCCATTGCCATTGGTACCATGGTCGATTTGGGAATAATTCTCTCGGAGAATATTGTCAAACATCTAGATGAGGCCCCCCCCGGGCAAAAGCTGATAACAACCATATACAATGGTGCTTCAGAAGTTAGCTCGGCTATTCTAACTGCCGTTTCCACCACCATTGTCAGTTTTATACCTGTTTTTACCATGCAGGCCGCCGAGGGTAAATTATTCGGGCCTCTTGCATTTACCAAAACCTTTGCTTTGGTGGCCGCACTTATCGTTTCATTAATCATCTTGCCTACTTTGGCACATTGGTTTTTTGGTTTTAAAATAAAGAATCCCCGTCACAATAAATGGCTTAATATTTTACTTATTGCAGCCGGTGTTATTGGATTAATCGGCGGTATTGCCTGGGCAGGTGTTTTATTGATTTTATTTGGCGGTATCCCCTTTATTAAACCGCTAATCGCTGATAAAAAACTATTTAAAAAAACTCTTTTCCGTAAAGCACTGGAAAACATTGAATTAGTTTTGGTGGTAGTGGGGGTTATATGGCTTTTGGCAAAGTACTGGTTACCGCTCGGTGCCGGTAAAAGTGTGCTTCTCAACTTTGTTTTTGTTACGCTTTTGGTAGGCTTTATTTTAGGGGCATTTAGTTTACTTCAGTTTTCTTATAAAAGAATTTTACGCTGGTGCCTCAGCAACAAATTAAAGTTTTTATTGATTCCGACCCTATTGATACTGTTGGCTGTGAATATCTGGATGGGATTCTCAAATGTTTTCGGGTTCCTGGCTAATGGAGCTGACAAAATTGGTTGGAACATCCGGACTACTTCTGTTTGGTCAGGACTTAACCATTCTTTTCCCGGAATCGGGAAAGAGTTTATGCCTGCATTAGATGAAGGCAGCTTTTTGCTCATGCCAACCTCTATGCCACACTCCGGGGTTGAATATAACCGGAAAGTCGTTGGCCAGTTAGATATGTTGCTGACTAATATTCCGGAAGTGAAGCTTACTGTTGGCAAATTAGGGCGGGTTGAATCGGCACTCGACCCAGCTCCGATTTCCATGTACGAAAATATTATCAACTATAAGCCGGAATATGC
This sequence comes from Bacteroidales bacterium, assembly GCA_046485075.1. GTDB lineage: Bacteria > Bacteroidota > Bacteroidia > Bacteroidales. Next base: position 67,253 of record JAWOHR010000106.1, on the reverse strand, counting down.
ACTTGATGAAAAAGGGCATCGTAAACGGTTTAAAACAGATAAAGATGACCTCTTTATTTTGAAAAATGGAGATACACTAAGCAATCAGGAAATGCTGACCAATGGTATCTCGTCAGATGAGCTGGTCCCGGATGAGAAAGGCAGCTATTTCAGAAATTGGCGTGAGCACATAAAATCATCCGATGATATCTGGAAAGAAATAGTTTCAGTAACTAAAATACCCGGAGTTACCTCTGCCCCTAAATTGCAACCCATCGAAACCCGTTTGGTAATGTTACAAACAGGAATGAGGGCTCCCATGGGCATCAAAGTTTTCGGTCCCGACCTCAAAACCATCGAGGAGTTTGGATTGAAGCTGGAGGGTATTTTAAAGGAGGTACCCTCGGTAAAAGCTGAAGCTGCCTTTGCAGACCGTATTGTGGGGAAACCCTACATTCACCTTAACGTTAACCGGGATGAAATTTCACGTTATGGATTGAATGTCGAAGATGTGCAACAAAGCATTGAGACTGCCATCGGGGGAATGAAAATATCCTCAACCGTTGAAGGACGTGAGCGTTTTCCAATAAGGGTTCGTTATCCGAGAGAGTTGAGGGACGACCCTGAAACGCTTGGAAAAATTCTTATTCCAACACCCACAGGGGCACAAATCCCTCTTAATCAGTTAATTGATATTGAATATGTACGTGGGCCACAAGCCATAAAAAGTGAGAATACTTTTCTGGTAGGTTATGTGCTATTTGACAAACGCGAAGGCTTTGCCGAAGTAGATGTGGTGAACGATGCACAGGAGATGATTCAACAAAAAATTGATGCAGGCGAGTTAATTGTTCCGGCAGGGGTGAATTATAAATTTTCAGGCAGTTACGAAAACCAGGTACGTGCCGAAAAACGCTTGAGCATTATTGTTCCCCTGGTGTTTGTAATCATCTTCCTGATACTTTACTTTCAATTCAAATCGGTAACTACTTCGCTCATGATTTTTACCGGGGTGGCTATGGCCTTTAGCGGAGGTTTCATAATGCTCTGGCTTTACAGTCAGGGGTGGTTTGCCGATTTTACAGTTTTTGGAATGAACATCAGGGAACTCTTCCAGATGAACACCGTCAACCTGAGTGTAGCCGTTTGGGTCGGTTTTATTGCCCTTTTTGGTCTTGCAACAGATGATGGTGTATTGATGGGAACGTATCTCGACCAGAGTTTTAAACGCAACCGTACAAAAACAATAAAGGAAATAAGGGCTGCTGTTGTAGAGGCCGGAGAAAGAAGGATAAGGCCTGCTGTAATGACAACAGCAACTACCATTATTGCACTTTTGCCGGTGCTCACTTCTACCGGACGTGGTGCTGACATTATGGTACCTATGGCCATTCCTGCTTTTGGTGGAATGATAGTGGCAGCTATTACATATTATATTGTTCCCACGCTTTATTGCATGCGTGAAGAGTATAAACTTAAAAGACAAAAATCATGAAGCGAAATATCATACTATTAATGGCAATGCTATTGTACAGTAATATGAGTTTTGCTCAAACGTTGGACGATTATTTTAAAATAGCTGCCGAAAGCAATCCGGGTTTACAGGCTGTCTATAAAGAATATGAGGCAGCATTACAGAAAGTGCCACAGGTAAGTACTTTACCCGACCCCGTATTCTCATTCGGTTATTTTGTTTCTCCGGTAGAAACAAGAGTTGGACCGCAAAAGGCAAAGTTCTCATTAGCTCAGATGTTCCCGTGGTTTGGTACATTAAAAGCACAGGGCAATGCCGCAGCTCTAATGGCAGAAGCAAAATTTCAAAGCTTTATTGATGTTCGGAACAAACTCTATTACAGGGTGGCATCCGCATATTATCCTTTATATGAGTTAAAAGATTGGATTCGTATAGAGCAGGAGAACATTAGCATTCTGGAATCCTACAAAACCATAGCGAACGAAAAGTTTAAAAATGGAAACGGAACAATGGTTGATGTGTTGCGGGCAGACATTATGCTTAAAGATGCCCAAACCAATCTTGATATTCTCAGAGATAAAGAAACCCCATTGCTAACAATATTCAATAAGCTTTTAAACAGACCTGAAAATGAATTGGTACTAATCAGCGACGCTTTAAAAGCAGAAATCCTTGCAGATAATTTCAGGAAAGATTCATTGATTGCTTCAAATCCAAAATTAAATGCACTGGATTTAAATTTGCAGGCAGGGAAAGCTGCGGAAGTTGCAGCACGAAAGCAAGGCTTGCCTAAAGTTGGTGTAGGATTAGATTATGTAATGGTTGGTGAGCGTACCGATATGTCATTGCCAGATAATGGCAAAGATGTATTGATGCCTATGGTAAGTGTAAGTATTCCAATATTCAGGAGAAAGTACGACGCATCGGTGAAAGAAGCCCAATTGATGCAGGAAAGCTATACTCTTCAAAAACAAGAAGTAGCAAATACACTCATTTCTGAATATGAAATGGTCTGGTTCCAGGTTCAACAGCAGTTGCAACTGGTATCACTTTACGAACAACAAATACAAACATCGCAACAATCGTTAAACCTGCTTTTTACTTCGTATGGTAATTCAGGGAAGGAGTTCGAAGAGGTATTGCGAATGCAGCAACAATTGTTGAAATACCAGAAATTGATTGCAACAGCTTTGGCTCAATACGAAATAGCTGTTGCTAATATCAATTACTTAACATCAAAAACCTATTAACATGAAAACAATAGATAAAAAAACAATCATAATAGCCGTCGCCGCACTGGTTGTTGGTTTGCTGGCAGGATGGTTGATTTTTGGAGGAAATAAAAGTAACTCGAACGATGGCCACGAACACGTTAAAACTGAAATAAACGGTGAAACGGTCTGGACCTGTTCCATGCACCCACAGATCCGTCAAAACGAACCGGGCGATTGCCCAATTTGTGGTATGGAATTGATCCCGCTGGAGGATGACCAAAACGCAGATATCGACCCTGATGCCATAAGCATGTCTCCAACAGCCATGAAGCTCGCCAGTGTAAGCACGGCCCTTGTCGGGAAATTGAATCCGGTTAAACAAGTTCGCTTAAATGGAAAAGTTCAAACCGATGAACGTTTGGTTTATTCTCAATCATCGCATATCCCGGGCAGGATAGAAAAGTTAATGGTGAATTTTACGGGAGAATTTGTGAGCAAGGGACAAAGCATTGCCTATGTATATTCCCCCGAATTGGTCACTGCACAGGAAGAATTGTTTCAGGCCCAGAAAATCTTAGAAACACAGCCACAATTATTTGCTGCGGCCAAAGAAAAATTAAAAAACTGGAAATTGTCTGATAATCAAATTGAAGAAATACTGAATTCAGGAAAAATACAGGATGAATTCCCTATTCAGGCCGATGTTTCCGGTTATGTGACAACAAAAATGATAAACCTGGGCGATTATGTTCGTAGAGGAGAGGCTATTTATGAAATTGCAGACCTTTCTAAAGTCTGGGCATTATTTGATGTGTATGAATCGGATATGAGCTGGATTAGAAAAGGCGATAAAGTAGACTTTACGATAGCCTCTTTACCCGGCGATTCTTTAACTGGAAACATAACCTGGATAGATCCGCTGATTGACCCAAAAACAAGGGTGGCAAAAGCAAGGGTAGAGTATAACAATGCCAGCGGAAAACTGAAACCAGAAATGTTTGTCTCCGGTCTGGTTGAAGCTAAATTGACCACTAAATCAAATTCACTTGTTGTGCCAAAAACTGCCGTAATGTGGACGGGCAAACGTTCGGTTGTTTACATCAAAGCAAATTCCGACCAGGGGGTCAATTTTATCATGCGAGAAGTGACCTTGGGCCCTGCTTTAGGAGATAGCTATTTGATAGAAAGTGGTTTAATGGAAGGAGAAGAAATTGCGGTAAACGGTACATTCAGCATAGATGCTGCGGCACAGTTAGCCGGAAAACCCAGCATGATGAGCCCGGAAGGAGGACAGGTTATGACAGGACATAATCACAGTGGAATGGATAAGGGAGGAAGTGAACCTATAGCAGAAATCTCACAACCTTTATCTCTTGACAAACAGATTAAAGAGGCTTTACAACCTTTATATACAACCTACCTGAAATGGAAAGATGCCCTGACCAACGATGATTTCGAAGAAGCTCAAAAAGCGGCAACCAACATGAAGTCAGCATTGGATAAAATCAGCATGAGCTTGTTTAAAGGCGATGCCCACAATACCTGGATGGACTTTCAGGGCAGCCTAAGCAAAAGTTTAGAGCATGTTCAACATTTTACCGACTTAGAGCAACTTCGGAAGACCTTTCAAACTGTTTCTGCTACTATGATTGAAATGACGAACACATTCACTCCACTTGGCGAAACCATTTACGTGCAGCATTGCCCCATGGCCGATAACAACAAAGGAGCAGACTGGCTGAGCAGGGAAAAGGAAATCAGAAACCCATACTTTGGGAGTTCGATGCTTACTTGCGGAGAAGTCACCAAAGAAATTAAATAATTTTTATAAGTTTTTTATGCAAGTTGTATATGAGTGAATACAAAAAAAACAGTCTTTCACTTACGGGAGCGGTTTCATTGGGTACCGGGGTTATGATTGGCGCCGGCATTTTTGCTATACTCGGACAGGTAGCCGAACTGGCAGGTAACTTGTTTCCATTTGCTTTTCTTGCTGGAGCAATAATCGCCGGATTCAGCGCTTACTCTTACATTAAACTGTCCAATGCCTATCCTTCAGCGGGCGGTATAGCAATGTATTTGAAACAGGCTTATGGTAAAGGTACATTCATGGCTTTTGCCGCCTTACTCATGGCATTTTCTATGATCATCAATGAGAGCCTTGTAGCTCGAACTTTTGGAACCTATACCTTACAACTTTTTAATGTTTCCCAAAATAGTATTTGGGTACCCTCTCTGGGAGTATTACTGATTATTGGTGCATTTCTCGTCAATATCTCGGGAAATAATTTTATTGAAAAATCTTCCCTTACAATGGCCATCATAAAAATAGGTGGTATTAGCATTTTTGCAATAGCCGGATTATGGGTAGCCGGATTTGATTTTAAGCAAGCCATTTCGTCATCGGGTCCTGATAAATCAACAGTGAACTTAATGGGCGCATTGGCGCTATCCATTTTAGCCTATAAAGGTTTCACCACAATTACCAATAGCGGGGGTGAAATAAAAAAACCGCATAAAAATGTTAGTAGGGCCATTATTATTTCACTGGTCATTTGTACAGTGGTTTATTTATTAGTGGCATTTGCGGTTTCCGCCAATCTGTCAATAGATGAAATTATTATGGCCAAAGACTTCTCACTTGCTGAAGCTGCCAAACCGGCTTTTGGAAAGTTCGGACTTTGGTTCACTGTAGGGATAGCCATATTTGCAACAATATCCGGGATAATTGCCAGCATTTTTGCCGTTTCCCGAATGACTGCCATGCTCACAGAGATGAAATTAATCCCACATAGCCACTTTGGTATGCCGGGAAGCATTCAGAAACACATGCTGGTTTACACCGCAGTAATTGCTATTGTTTTAACCATCTTTTTCGACCTTAGTCGAATTGCATCTTTAGGCGCTATCTTCTATCTGGTGATGGACATTATTATTCATTGGGGAGTTTTAAAGCATTTAAAAAATGATATTAAGCCCAATGTTGCCATTGTCATAACAGCAATAGTTCTTGACCTTACAGTATTAATTACATTTTTATGGGTTAAAGCTTCTTCAGATTTGCTTGTTGTCATCGTTTCTTTGGTGATGATGATCTTAATTTATGCCGGAGAAAAATGGTTTTTGAAACGAAATAGTATAACGTCAGAGAATTAGGATACATCAAATCATGAAAAACAATCATAATCACAAACACCTTGAACACAAGGTTCTCGGAGTAGCGGTTGCAGCCGGAATTTTATTTCCATTCTTTGGAATCCTGTTAAGTCCGATGATAGCTAGAAAAGTATAATTTAATTTAAAAATCAAAATTTATGAAACATTTAGTAAAATTTTCAGGAATCGCTGTAGCATTATTGGTTTTGTTTACAGCTTGTGATAAAGAAGAAATCAATGAGCCAATCATTGAAGGTGTTTATATAGGCACCCTAACCGGTTTGCAAACTAAAAGTACCGATGGAGCCACAGAAAGTAAAACGGCGACTTCTGAAATTACAATTACCGGTGAAAACGAAATTCAGGTACATTGTTATTCAGAAAATTTCGATACCGCTTTTGTGATGAATTATTACATGGCAAACGACAGCGCTTACGTATGCTACACCGGCAATGACTTCGAAGAAATGTACGGCCACATGCTCGGTGGTGGTCACATGGGTGGAATGATGGATGACATGCATGACGGTGAAACCGAATGGATGCATCACATGGACGATGAACATGAAGAGGGCGATGAACACTTTGGCGGTTTTAATATGGCAAATCACAGCTTTTCTTACACTTTTCAAATGGACAGAAATGATTCCTTGGATGATTTGCATTTTCAGGGTATAAAACAGTAATGTAAAATGCTTCGATGATCCACTTCCCCTCGTAAAGCTCAGCCAGGAAATATTCTTTTTCTTCCCCGATTGGTTACATAGGTAGTAAATTCACTCTGATAATTTGTGGAGTAATTAATTTCATCGATATTAGCCAATCAGTAAATAATCAGACAGGATGAATATCAATATTACAATAATTGCTTTGGGATTACTCATCTTCCTGTCACATGTTTTTAATGAACTGTTTGAAAGAACCAAAATCCCGAATGTATTATTACTACTCTTAATAGGGATCATCATAGGACCTGTGAGTGGGATTATTACCAAAGATTTTTTTGGCAAACTCGGTAGTGTTTTTACCACCATAACGCTGATTGTAATCCTGTTTGAAAGCGGGTCTGGTCTTAATTTTAAAGAGGTGAAAAAGGCCATAGGCTCTGCAACATTACTTACTGTGCTCAACTTCGTTATAACCGTAATCATTACCTCTTTTGTTTCCCGCTGGCTGCTTTCAATAGATGTGTTAAGTTCTGTATTTATTGGTGCGATAGTGGGCGGTACTTCTTCGGCTGTAGTCATACCCATGGTAAAGCAGATGAAACTGGGTGAAAAATGCTCCTCTGTATTAATACTGGAATCAGCATTGAGTGATGTTCTGTGTCTGGTAGTTGGACTGGCCCTGTTGGATGGGATGTCGCAAGGTGTAGTATCTGTCGGTATGGTTCTGTCCAAGATGTGGAAGTCATTTGTTTTCGCGATCACTTTAGGTTTATTGAGTGGTTTTCTATGGTCTGCGGTGATAGGCAGGATAAGGAGCGTAAAGAACTCCATGTTCACCACCCTGGCATTTGTTTTCATCTTATTTGGTATCGTGGAATTACTTGGGCTGAACGGGGGGATAGCAATTCTTTCGTTCGGTATACTTTTAGGAAATATTGATGGATTCACGCGTTCCAGTAAATTCAAAAAGGTTTTTTCGTTTGAAAGTTCAGGCTTTAATTCAAACGAAAAGGATTTTTTTGCGGAAGTGGTTTTTATTATGCAGACCTATTTCTTTGTATATGTTGGTATTTCTTTACAGTTCGGGTCCCTGGCCATCTATGCCACCGGTTTCCTGCTGGTATTGTTGATCATTGCGTTCAGAATCCCCGTCACACTGATTTTATCCGGGAAGGGAATACCAAAACCGGAAAAAGCGATAATGTCAGTTTTGACTCCAAAAGGCCTGGTGCCGGCAGTACTGGCATCTTTGCCATTGCAGAGGGGATTAATGCATGGGGATATTATATTGGACCTTGGGTATTCAATCGTCTTTTTCAGTATTATCATTTGTTCAGTTCTTGTTATTATTCTCAGTGTTAAACCTGACTTTTTTAAGAATTTATTTGGATCAAACAAGGTGAGTTCAAAGCTTGAGCCTTCAGATCCGGTCTCACCGGAGTGATGTAAATTTTAAACCGTGAGAAAATCGTTGTTGAAATATCTTCCTCTCCTATTCAGTATTCTGGCTATTTGCACCATGATATTTGATGTGGGCTTCATCCAGAACAGCCGCGTCATGCAAATTACTGATAAGTTCTATTTTGTTTTTCTTCTGGGTATTATCATTTCCATCCCGCTTAAATACTTCATAGATATCAGAAATCATCTGAAGCTCCGGATATGGATCATTGATTTAATACTCTGGTTATTCTATAATTTCCTGTTGGTTAATACACATTTTAATGAACTGGTTATACATTCCAATGGATTTCATGTTCATCCTAAAATTTGGCTGTTTATTGCATTTTCAGTTAGTTGTCTCAGAGAACTGTCTGCTCTGAAGTTCAATTGGCGTTATAAATATACCAATCCTGCAGTCCTTTTTGTGAGTAGTTTCTTATTGATCATTTTGGTTGGCTCTTTTCTGCTTATGCTGCCCAGGGCAACCTATTCCGGAATAGGATTTTCGGATGCACTGTTTACCTCTACGAGTGCTGTTTGCGTAACGGGTCTGGTTGTGGTTGATACAGGTACATATTTTACCATGTTCGGGCAACTCATTATCCTGATTTTGATTCAGTTGGGCGGTATTGGCATCATGACTTTCACGAGTTTTTTTTCCTATTTTTTTATGGGAGGATCATCTTTTCAGACCTTAATTATGCTCGGTAATCTTACCAATGAGAATAAAATTACACAGGTCGTTGGTTCCTTGAAAAAGATCATATTCTTTACTTTCCTGGTTGAAACAGTCGCATTCCTGCTGATCTACCTGAATATTCGTACCGGAACAGAGATGAATCAGCAGAATCAGGTATTTTTCTCAATCTTTCATGCTGTATCAGCATTTTGCAATGCCGGTTTTTCAACGATTTCGGACAGTTTCTACAACATTCAATTTCGGTACAATTACTATCTGCATATTATCGTTGCATTGAGTTTTATTGTTGGTGGCCTGGGTTTTCCTGTGATCATCAACCTCTACACCACTTTAAAAAACCGGATTCTGAACATATTTTACAGGATTATCAGAATGAAAGGAAATAAATACCAATTAACCGTCCTGTCACTGAATACAAAATTAGTTCTGTATTCAACCCTTATCCTCCTGATCATTGGGACCCTCGCATTCTATTTTTCTGAATTTAACAATACCCTAATGGAACATAGAGGCTTCGGGAAGATGATCACTGCTTTTTTTGGAGCTGCAACTCCACGTACCGCAGGGTTCAATACAGTAGACACTTCGGCCATTGGCATACCGACCATGATGTTCATCATCTTTCTTATGTGGGTTGGTGCATCACCAGGATCAACAGGAGGAGGTATTAAAACGAGCACGATGGCTCTTGGCTTATTGAATGTAGTTAGCCTGGCACGTGGTAAGGACCGAATTGAACTGGGTCACCGGCAAATCAATGAATTATCCATCCGTCGTGCTTTTTCATTCATGTTCCTTTCTATATTAGTGATTGGAATCGTTGTTTCTTTATTGTTCATCACTGAATCTGAAAAGAGTGCCACTGACCTCATTTTTGAAGTGTTCTCTGCATTCAGCACGGTAGGATTGAGCCGTGGCATTACCGGGGATCTTTCACAGGCAGGGAAGGTAATTATTGTGTTTACCATGTTTATCGGACGTGTAGGTACCATGACTTTACTGGTCTCGTTGATGAGGAAATCGTCAAGGAAGTTTATTCAATATCCTACCGAAGGAATTTTAATTAACTAAATAAAGGGAAATGAACTTTTTAATAATCGGCCTTGGAAATTTTGGAGTTGCTCTAGGCATCAGGCTTACGCAACTGGGTCATGAAGCAATCGGTGTAGACAATAATATGTTAAAAGTTGAGCTGCTAAAAAATGATATTACCCATACCATTTACGCCGATTGTACGGATATACATTCAGCAAAGGATTTACCGGTTAAAGAAGCTGATGCAGTCATTATTTGCATAGGGGAAGACAATGGGAATTCGATTATGGCCACCGCTATTATGAAGCAGCTTAATGCCAGAAGGATCATTGGAAGAGCTGTTTCTGAAACCCAGGAAATGGTACTTCATGCAATGGGAATTGAGGAAATTATTCATCCTGAACAGGATTCGGCAGCGAAATTAGCCAAAAATTTAACAACAGAAGGACTGGTAGATACTTTTGAATTGTCACCAGAGTACAGTGTAGTCAAGGTTAAGGTTCCGGAAAGGTATGATGGAAGGAATCTTAGCGAGTCAAATATCCGTACTGAATTTGATATTACCGTTCTGGCGATTATTTCAAAAGAAATTGAAAAGAGTATTTTAGGAATTAAGATCAGGACACATGAAATAAAGAATATAGCTAGAGCAGATAGTTATCTAAAGAAAGGGGATATAATGGTTATCTTCGGAAAGGTCAGGGACATCGATAAATTTATGGGGAAGAACAAATAGCCTTACCCGGATCCTCATTAGGATAGTCGTATCTAATGGAGTACATTGGAAATTGTAATTTCTTTCTTCTGCGCATGCCATGAAACTTGACAGACGGTCGTTTATCCGGTATTCCTTTGTTACGGGGGCGGGATTGATGGTAAATCCCCTGAAGGCCGCGACAGGGAGGAGCGAAGCAAACTTATTCGGTGTACATCCTTTTGTACAGGACAATCCGGATGCGGTGTTTATCATGAGAACCCATGTTGATGTCAAGACCAATGGTCCGGCTATCAAAGAAGCCGGACGGGCATTTGCAGATTCGGTATTCGGGCTTACGGATGACCCAGCCAAGGGCGTTCCGCTTACCCATCGCTTTGTTTTCAAACCCAACCTTACCTGCCGGAGCGTAAATCATTCGGAATACACAGTGGAACGTTCCATGGGAATCGTTACGGATTCCAATTTCATGGAGGGGATCATTGAAAGCATGAATGACCTGTCCATTCCCGGTTCGCAAATGTACATAAGGGAAGTCAACTGTCCGTCGGACTTTGAGGATGGCGGATATACTGCCATGGCCGGGCGAACCGGGATAGATCTTGCGGGCATAGATACCCCTTATTACAAGCTTTCGCCTGAACAGATCCAGTGGATGGATGCCCCGGAAGGTGTCTATTTCAGCCGGATCCCTTACCTGTGGCCCGTGAATTCACCCGATTCATGGCTCATGAATGTATCAAAACTGAAGGCACACGGGATGGGAATTACCCTGTGCGCCAAGAACCTCCAGGGCACCATTGCCATGAACTACCAGGAACATTGCCGCCGGTATGGAACACATCTGGATATCATCTCCTCAGATTACCGTGCAGATGCATTCGATCGCATTTTGGCGAATTACAACAGGAGGGTGGCCGAGGGAGTTCCCCGCTGGGACAGGCCGGGCAATTCAGGGGGACTCTGGATGGAAACCTGGGCGACCAGGTGCCTTGACAATAATACCGTTACGCGGGCCGGACTTCACGTGATCGAAGGCATCTACGGCAGGGACGGCAACTTCATGGATGGCCCGGGCGAGGAGGGTATTGCTAAAGATTATATGTGCAATTATATCATCTTCGGCATGAATGCATTCTATGTGGATATCATCGGGCACTGGCTGGCGGGACATGAACCGGGGAACTTCGGTCTGTTCCACATGGCCAGGGACCGGGGGATGATCACTCATTTGAATCCATCCGGCATACCTTTGTACAGCTGGGAAGCAGAAAGTGGCGCAACGCTTGCACAGCTGACTGATTATGAACGTATGCCTTTAAAAACATACTATTTACAGAGGGATTACGACGGCGGTTCAGAACCCTATTGGCATATGGTGGATGAAGCCTGCGAATATGAGGCGGTCAGCACCCGTACGATCAATACCCCGGGACTGACTTTCAGTCTGGGTGCTAACTACCCTAACCCCGTAAAGTGGAAGACGACGATCCCTTTCCAGATCGATCAAACCGGCCATGTATACATCGAAGTGATCAACACACATGATATGGTTGTTAATGTGCTGGAAAACAGGGTTATGACTGCAGGAAGTCATATGGTCGAATGGCAAAGCATGAATCATTCGCCGGGACTCTATCTGTATAGGATGCGGTTCGATGGAGGAAGCCAGGCGGGCAGAATCCTGGTTTATCACTGAGACCGGAGATCCTCCCGTCCCAATGATGACCATTGAAATCCATTGTCTTTTTGCTAGATTTGAAACCATAAATGAATCTCTATGAGTTTGACGCAAATAGGTAGATGGATCTATCCGGGATTTTTAGTCATTCTGTTTTTCCTGAATTCCTGTTCCAGTCCATTGGAATGGCCAGATTCTCCTTTGTATGATTTCGAACAGGGAGGATCGGATGCAACTCAACCGGCAGACCTGGAAAGCGCCCGGAATGCAATTGTGGGTCATTATGCCCATTATGATGTGGTGGCATACGAAGACACGACCACCAGAACTACCATGCGGACCTTTATCATTTCATACGGATTTACTGATTTTTACCTGGAGGACGATAAACTTATGCAGTTTGACCGATTTGTGCATGCTGAACAAAAACTGAGTAAAAAGAATGCTAAATCTGTGCTTAGCGACGAAGCCGTCCAGGCCATCAAACCAAGGGTTCAGGAAGTTGAATTATTCCGGGAAAATGGAATCTGGCATATCCATCGGCCCGAAACACCAAGCCTGTTGGGTATTGAAGGAGATCCATTGAAACCTTTATCGACCGATCCCAATGACCCCAATTTAACAGATCCGGACATGGACGGTCATCCCGGAGTTACCGTACAAATCAGTGTGGGAAAATTTTTCAAGGGTGAGATCTATATAACACGAAGAGAAATATTCAGCAACCACTTAACGCTGAACAATAACGGTACCTTGAGCGGATACGTTGTTGACAGATCGGAGCAATTCGTCGTTGGAGCATCAAAAAAAATATTAAATCAGGCATCCCATTCAATTCAGCATCCTGATCCGGGGCTAAGCCCGGTTTTGCTTGTTCCGGTTGACCCGCAAATGGATTCTTACGAAGAACTCATGCAGGTAAAAGATAAGATTTTCCCTGGAGAACCCGAATTCCATTAACCCTTGAAAATATGCGTACAGGTTTGAATGCAGAAAGTATAAAAGAATTATGGTCGAAAACCTATAATACCGAAGGAAAGCCGGACTGGTCACACATCCTTCCCTATTACCATGATGATATCTATTTCAGGGATTCCATTCAGGAGCTTCATGGAATGGAAGAATTTAAGGCCATGACCGAGCGGCTTACAGATCGTTCTAACGATTTAACCATGAAAGTTGTAAGAACTTCCCAGCAGGATAAGGACCTCTTTATTGAATGGGAAATGACCATTAAATTTAAAAAGAATCCGAGTTCCGTCTTATACGGTTCCAGCCGTGTAACCCTTAACGACGAAGGAAAGATCATTGAACAAAGGGATTACTATGATCTCTGGGGAGATATATTTGATAATATTCCAAGGTTTGGGAAAGCTTACAGGAGGTTCATGAAAAGGAAATTTGGATGAGCAAGTATTTCAAAGAGTATCAGTGGTCGAACATTGCGGCGATGATCAAGAACAACCGGCGGGATCCGAAGGTCTGCACCGGGGATTTCAAAAACCGGCTTGTGGTGATCAGTGGCGCCACATCAGGGATAGGGTACCATACAGCCAAAAAATTCGCCTCTCACGGAGCAAGGCTCCTTTGCATCAATCGGAACGAGAAGAAGAGCGAACTCCTGAAAGAGGAGATCGAAAAGGAATTTGGTGTCAGTTGTGAGTATATCCTTGCTGACCTGAGCAATTTGAAAGATATAAATCGTTGTGCGGAGAAAATTCAAAAGATCGATATCCCCATCGACGTTCTGGTCCATAATGCAGGTCTCTATCTTACCAAAAGAGAACTGACCGAAGAAGGATTTGACAAGATTTTTGTGGTCCAGCACCTTGCTTCATTTATGATCAATATCCTCCTGGGTGAGAAGCTGAAATCCCAGGAAAGAGCGAGAATCATCCTGGTCAATTCCGAAGGTCACCGGTTTGCAGCATGGGGATTGCGACTGGATGATCTGAACTGGGAAAAACGACGGTATTCCGGGTTGAAAAGCTACGGTTCTGCCAAGCTGGCGCAACTTCAATCCATGCTTCTGTTTGATGAGTATTTCAGGGATTCGGGAGTAACCATCAATGCAATGCATCCGGGTGCGGTCAGATCGGAAACCGGACAGGAAAACGGTGCTTCTTACCGCTGGGTAAAAAGGAATCTTTACGATAAGATCCTGAGACCTACGGAAATAGCCTCAGAGTCAATCTACTACCTTGCTGTTTCAGGTGAAGTAGAAGGTGTAAGCGGAAAGTTCTTTAACCTGACCACAGAGGAAGAACCGGCACCTCCCGCCCTGGACAGGGATGCTGCTTATGAAATATGGGCAAAAAGCCTGGAGATGACGGAATTACAGGATATAATCCAGAAATAATGAAGCTGTATGACTGAAAAGAGATACCATACAGTAGTCGTTGGAGGAGGGATGGCAGGACTCACCAGTGCAGCCTATCTCGCAAAGGAGGGTCGGAGGGTTCTGCTGATTGAGAAGAACCGGGAATGCGGAGGGTTGGTGAATTCTTTTTCTCATGATGGTTTTCAATTTGAAGCCGGTATCAGGGCTCTTGAAAATGCGGGTATCATTTTCCCCATGTTAAAGGAACTGGGCATCGAGCTTGATGTTGTTAAAAGTCCTGTATCTGTGGGAATAGAGGAGGAAATCCTGCATATCGAAGACCTCAACAGTTTAGCAGAATACCAAAACCTGCTAACGAAGATCTATCCGGAAAGTGAGACCGAAATCGATCATGTTATTAAGATCATCCGGAAGGTAATGAAATACATGGATGTGCTTTATGGTATAGAGAATCCCAATTTCAAAGACCTGAGAGGCGACCGAACCTATTTATTGAAGGAACTTCTTCCCTGGTTGCCAAAATTCCTGATTACCATCGGAAAGATCAACCGGATGAACATGCCGGTAGAACCCTATCTCGGAAAGATTATAAAAAACCCTTCCCTGAGGGATATGATCTCCCAGCATTTCTTTAAGAATACCCCCACGTTTTTTGCCCTGAGCTACTTCTCCCTCTACCTTGATTATTTTTATCCCAGAGGAGGGGTGGGTAAACTGGCAGCTGCCCTGGAAAGCAGGTTTCTTGAATCAGGGGGCGAAATAGAACGTGAAACGATCATTGAAAAGGTATTGGCACACGGGCACACGGTGACCGACCAGAACAATGTCAGCTATACCTATGAAAATCTGATCTGGGCAGCTGACCTGAAAACTTTTTACAGGATCACCGATACAGAAGGGTTATCAGCTAAGATCCGGATGAAATTCGGAAATACAAAAAGACGCCTGCTGGAAAAAAGAGGAGGAGATTCAGTTTTTACGCTTTTTGTGGAGGTGGATGAACCCATGGCCAGTTTTAAGAACATCGCCAATGGGCACTTCTTTTATTCTCCTTCAAAACAAGGATTGGGAGAAACCCGCTGGAGCGAGCTAAACAGGATTTTAAAAGC
Organism: Bacteroidales bacterium; assembly: GCA_046485075.1. Lineage (GTDB taxonomy): Bacteria > Bacteroidota > Bacteroidia > Bacteroidales. Next base: position 51,738 of record JAWOHR010000106.1, on the reverse strand, counting down.
ACCCGGGGAACCGGATAGGCAACAAATTTTGAGCTGGCTGGATAATTTTATTGCACTGAATACCTACGAGATTTCTATTCCTGCCCTTAAAGATCCTGCTCTTGCACCGGAAGGAAAGACCGGTCTGATTATCAGCATCCTTGCTGAATATGATCTGTTTAAAATGGTCGCCGAAGCTGGCTGGTATAAGGAGTTTGTTAATGAAATGGAAGATCGAATCCTCAAGGTACTTGCCGGTTCGGTTTATCCCATGCTCAAGGATAAGGTTTTGGCCCGTTTTTCATTTTCACCTTTGAGTTATGAGAACAGGGTTGGCAGTTCGGAGGGAGCGATTACCGGGTGGTCATTCCAGGAACCCATCCCGGTGATCAGTAAAATTCTCGCCGCAAACCGGGCAGTCGTAACACCCATCCCTTCCATCTACCAGGCAGGACAATGGACCTATAGTCCGGCCGGAGTACCCATGTCCATTCTGACCGGCAAACTGGCCGCCCGCAGGATCTTAAACAATTGACTAATCCGGATAGACCAAACTACAAAATCAGGGAAAGGAATATGGCAATGATTACAGAAACAGCAATTCCAATAATGAGCTGTTTTACAATGGTCCTTGCGGAGAAGGTTTTAAATTTTTCAGAAGCCGACAGTTTGTTATACTTGCTGATTAAATCATCCCGGTCCTTTATAGCAGTGTAGCAACCAGGGCTGTCGGCAATATAGTGCTGGGCGAAAGGAAAACAGACCACCTTGCTGATTTCCGGTTCAGCTAATCCCGGGAAAAGTGTGTTTTCGGTAATACGGATATCTTCCGGTGGAATATCCAGGGCTTCCTCCACTTCAGCCGGATCAAAGATCACGGCAAAAGGATGGTCATCACCTTTTGCAAGCTTCTTACTGTAACTAATGGATGTATTCCCCATCAGCCAGAGACTTTGATCGAGGCTGCGCATCTTTCCATTTTTTATACTGCCGGTAAATCTCAGCTTTCTGTTTGTCTTGTTTTCCTGAATATCCAGAAAGATTTCTCCCTTTGAACTCGTTGTAAAAACTGCTTTTTTGCAGTTGGGATCGGCAATACCCTTTGAAGGTTCGGCAATTAAAGTATTGCTTAATATATCGATGAAAATAAACGACAATAGTCCGGTTTTTTTGTCTGTTGCAATGAGGTAAGACTCCTGTCTGGTGCCCCAGAAAGAACTTGCACGTGTACTCAGATTACCAATTCCCATGTAGTAATCCGGCTCATCATCGGCAAAAAATTTAGTCTTTGCAAGCTCATAACGATCTGTCAGTATTGATTTTGCGTATTCAATATCCCTGAGCTTAAAAAAAAGAAACAGACTGTATGGTTCAATCACAAAACCTATATAGGGTGTATTTTTCGAAGCCCTGAACAGCATTCTCTTCATGATCGCCGGAGGCAACAATCCTTTCAGTCTCTGAAGGAAGAGCAGATTGCTGACCTCCATAGGATTGATCATACTCTCAACACCCATTATGAATTTTTCCTCATTCTTTATTTCCATAGGTCTGACTTGAAATAATGGTGGAAGGATTCCTTCATAAATCTAAGCGAATCCTTTCAATTTTAAAACTACGAATCTGGGGTAAACAATCATTGTTGCTTTTTAAAGGATTCAAGATCCAGTAAAAATATTCCCTTGCCATCTCCGGCCCCGTTCATGTAGCCATACTGATGGGCAACGAAATTCCCGGTATTGTTCACCACCGGATTATCAGACCGCAGGATTCCCGGATAACGGGTGGAGAAATCGGCCAGGCGTTCTGCCTCACCACTTCCATCCAGTTTCAGTATATAGATATCCAGTTTATACTTATTGCGTTCCGGCAAGGGTTGATGGCGGTCGCTTTCCAGGAGCATATATTTACCATCGGGAAAAATCCCTTCTGCTTCGTTGTAGCTGTCCGGCAGATCTGTGTACCTTGTTACTTCATTATTCGTAAGGTTTATTCCATAGACCTGGGAGTGATGGTACTGATCCATTGCATCGCCCCAGTAATGGGTAAAGATCAGTTCCTGGTCATCCGGAGGCCGGAAGTCCTGAGACTCAAGCCGGACATATTTTCCGGAATCAGCATAGGAAACAACAGTATGTACGTTTATAAGTCCGGGGATTCCATCTTCATATATGATATCTCCCGTTTTGATTTCCCGCTGGCCGGCCAGGGTCCATGCAATTTTCATGTTCTGCTTGGATACGGCTGGTCCCTCATCACAATATTGGCCCAGGGAAATGGGATTCGTTGTCCATCCTTTCTTCAAAACATGAAGTTCCAGTCCTGTATGGCGGTTCTTTTCCGGATCGTTTGGATCGAAGGTATTATTGCTGATGGCCAGAAGGAGGTCGCCATTTGGCAGGCACTGTGCACGGAATATACCTCCATGATAGAAATGAGCAGTAACACACATTATTTCCTTTGTTTTCAAATTGATTTTAAAGACGTCTCCGATGAGTCTGTTCAGAAAATAGATATTTTCAGATGTCTCATCCCAATCCGGACGCACACCCCATTCGGTAAGAATAGAAAAATAAGGAGGCAGCTCCTTTGACAGGTGATGGATATCCTGTCCGGTCAATAACTGGCCCAGGGAAATTCCGATTGCTAAAAAGAAATACCGTGTTTTTTTCATAGATAGAATCATCGATTTGTAGTTGTTAATTCTCAAACTCCTTGTATGCTCATTATTCAACAACGAGTTTTTCCACCAGTTGTGATCCCTCCGAATACAGCTGAAGAATGTAAATTCCGGGAGACAATCCCTTTATACTGATCGAAACCAGATATTCACTGATGTCTATTGTTTCCAGTTTCTGCCCACTTATTGAAACCACAGATAACGTTGCCGGTAGCCGGCACTGTTCTGGAATCGACAGGTTTATGATATCTGAGCCCGGGGAGGGATATACAGATAACCTATTCCCGTGGATTTCCTGTTGCACAGTGGAATAAACCCCGGCCGATTGTGATAGTATGATTTTCTCAACGAATCCATCATCAGAATATATTGCAATCGTATCCGACCGGTCAGAAGCGGTCAGGTTATTGTCGAAATGAACCTGAATCGTATCATATTCTGTTCCGGTTGTTTGTGAAAGAGAACACCAGGCGGATTCCAGCTCGAGATAATAACCGGAAGTTGAAAAAACATAAAAGTTAATATCGGCAGACTGATCGTCCTGTTCTATTAAGCCGGTTGACACAGATAATGCAGCGTACTCGTCCTCAACCAGCCTGGAATTATTTTTTACCGGGAAAGTTGTTGCGTTAATCAGTCGTGACAGGGTTGTGGAATACATTTCAGAATTCTGGATGCTTAAATACACCAGTTTCCCTGCGTAAACTGGTGAAGCTAAATTTATCATTACTTCAAGAGAATCTGTATCAACATATGAAAATTCAGTAATATCTGCCTTATCGTCATCATTAAGGTAAACATTTATACCTGTAATTGTAGTATCGGCAAGAATTACCGGACTGTTAAATTTCAGCAGAATTACGTCGCCTGACTCTGTGAGCATCGCATTTTCAATAAGCAATTGATTTTCGGGTAATCTGAGTAATGATATGGTGTCTTCAAAAGGAAATATCTGTGCTTTTATTACAGGAATGGTATCGACTGTAGAATGATAATTCTGAACATTATTTTTTTGAACTACCTGCACCATTTTCCAGGTTGATGGAACTCCTATATCAACTGTAAGCGGAAAGTTAAAATCCGAATTATCCAGGTTGTCACCTGCATAATATGTAATCGTATCTTCCTTTTCTGAAAGTATATTGTAAAAAAATGCATCCCTTTCCCTGGCATATCTGGTCACATCGGCCACAGTGCCTATCCACAAATTACCTTCATTCACTTGATTGTCCAGCCATTTTGAAGCCTCATACATCCATTCACACGAGGTGGGCTCCCAGGTTCCTGATTCATTTACCTCCAAAAATGGAATTACTTCATGAGTTAAAAGTATTCCCCAGTTTCCCTGACGGATAATGCTTGATTCCACGGTTCTGAAAAAGGAATTTAACAGTTTGAAGTCATCAAAAAAGGAATTTCTGACAGCCGGCCAGTCATAGAGACTGCTGTTAAGTGCCAGGTAATTTGGTGATGGGCTGTTACTCATGGAACCGCATGCCCTGGCTGACTCATAATACCTGGCAACAACCTCGCGAACAACCGCATTATTCGTGCAAAAAGGATAAGCATGAGTCATGCAATGATAGCCGTTGCCTATTTTTTTCTCAATTACCCTTTTGGACTCCCAAAGTTCATATGCGATGGTGTTTTCTGTAAGGGAATCTCCGGTTGGAAGTGTCGTCAGGTTAGGATGGGTTACTCCATGAGAGCCCATTTCGTGTCCTTCGTCGGCCATTATTCCGAATTCTTCCCATGATCCGGAAAAAGCATTTTCTATCGCATGATCACTCAGCAGGGAAGTATTCAGGTAAAAGGTTCCCTTCAGATTATATTTGTTGAGGATAGGTCTTAAATCGGTATAGTGTGATTTGGTGCCATCATCGTAAGTTAATGACAGGGCGGCCTGGTTCCCATCGTACCATTTCTGGACCACCATCTGAGCTTCAGCCTCGTTTACCGGCAGAGTCATTAGCGGAAGGAGGAAGAGAATGCTTTTGAATTTTCGAATCATATCAGGTCTGCGTGAGTGGAAGTTTTATGAAAAATGAGGATCCTTTTCCCAAGACACTCTCCACCCATATTTTCCCATGATGTATATCCATAAAATCCTTACAGATTAACATGCCAAGGCCGATTCCTTTTTCATTCTCGGTTCCACTGTTTGAGAAATGAATATTGGGATTGAAAAGTTTTTCTGCATCCTCTTCGGACATGCCAATACCGTTATCCCTGACGGATGTGATCAGGTGATTATGATCAATTTTACAATTCACCTCAATTTTTCCTCCTGTGGGTGTAAATTTAATGGCATTGGTGAGTAAGTTCTGAATAACCACGTTCATGAGGTCGGGATCGAGCTCCAGCAATATGGCTTCCGATTTACTGCTAAATTCAATCCGGATATTCTTATTGAGGGCCTGAAAATTCAACAACTCTATTTTATTGTTGATCAGATCCACCAAATCCGTCATCTGGGGATGCAATTTAAGCTTGCCCCTCTGTGCCCTGGACCAGTTCAACAGATTGTCAAGCAGGTTATACACATTGTCAGCCGAGTCACTGATTATTCCGATCATATCTTTGATTTCCTGATCAGAATAGCCATCATACTTTAACCTGATCAACTCAATAAACCCTTTCAGGGTGTTAAAAGGACTTCTGAGATCATGGGATATGATTGAAAAGAGCTTGTCCTTGACAGCATTGGTATTATTCAATTCATCACGCTGGGCGATCAATTCCTTGGTCCGCTCGATGACCTGTTCATTCAATAATTTATTCCTGTGAATGATCTGCCTGAATCTGATATAGAATGTCAGAAGGATAAGCATGACAGCAAATAAGATGGCAATCATTTTAAAAGCCAGGGTTTTCCAGAAGGGAGGTGTGATGATAACTTTTACAGATGTACCCTCCTCATTCCAAATGTCGTCATTGTTCGATGCCTTCACCCTGAAGGTATATTCGCCGGGATCCAGGTTGGTGTATGTTGCACTATGGTTGGTACCTATGAAATTCCATTCGGGATCAAAGCCATCCAGTTTATAGGCATATTGATTTTTATCGTTTGAAATATAGTTCAGGGCTGTGAATTCAAAGGAAAAAACCATTTGTTTGTATGACAGGGTGATTTGTTCCGCCTCACTAATGCCGGTCTTCAGGGGAGAATGGTCACCAATGGGTACCGGTTTATTAAATATCTGGAAATCAGTAATTACAACTGGAGGTACATAGGGATTGCTCTGAATATAATCGGGATGAAAAACATTGAAACCATTGACCCCTCCGAAATAGATTTCTCCATTGCGGGATTTGTAGGAACTGCACTGGTAGAACTCATCATCCTGCAATCCATCTGAATGATCATAATTTTTAAAAACACCGGTTTCAGGATTCAGCCTTGAAAGCCCCGCGTTTGTGCTCAGCCAGATCATTCCCTGATCATCTTCCTGAATACCTTTGATTACTTCACTCGGTAAACCATCCATCGTATGATAACCGGTAAAAGTTTTCTGTTGCCTGTCGAATTTATTCAGGCCTCCTGAAGTACCGACCCATAAGGTGGAATCGGCAGCCTCCAGGATTGAAAAGACAAATCCCTGGCTCAGACTATGATTGTCATTTTCATCATGTTCATAGAGGGTAAAAGTTTCTGTTTCCGGATCGAAAGCATTCAGGCCAGCAGCTCCGCAAACCCAAAGAATTCCATAGGAATCTTCCTTGATCATCCTGATCTGGTTGTCACTGATCAGGCTGTTACCGGGGGTGTAATTAATAAATGAATTGCTGTTCATGTCAAAAGAACTGAGCCCTCCATAAAATGAACCGGTCCATAAAACTCCACCTTTGTCTTCCAGAATCGAAAAGATCTGGTTACTGCACAGGTCACTGTTTTCCGTTGTAAATGCTCTGAACGTGCGACTCCTCCTGTCAAACAGATTCAGGCCTCCCCCCCATGTCCCGACCCAGAGATTGCCCCGGCTGTCCTCAAAGATGGATAAAACTGCATCACTGCCCAGGTTGCTGTTTTTCATATGATAGTTTACAAATGTGCCGGTTGCCCGGTCAAACAGATTGATTCCTCCCCCGTCGGTACCGATCCAGATGTTGCCCCGGGAATCTTCGCAGAATGAGGTCACTGAATTATGACTCAGGCTGTTTTCTTTCCCAGGAATATGCTGATAATGGCCAAAATTGTTGCCGTATTTTGGTAACAGGTTAATCCCCCCGGCATAGGTCCCAATCCAAATGTTTCCTGTTAGGTCTTCATAAATTGACCAGATTGAATTATTGTTCAAACTCTTTTCATCAAAGGGATCTGATCTGAATCGAATGAATTTTCCCCTGTCTCTGTCATATAAATTCAAGCCTTCATTTTCTGTGCCAATCCAGATCCGGCCATTGCTATCCTCAAAAACAGTGAATATATCATTGCTGCTTATGGACCCCACGTCATTCACATCATTTACATAATGTTTTATCTCAGAATCTCCTTCCCCGGAATAGTGCATAACATAAAGTCCGCTTCGATAGGTACTGATCCAGATATGATCCTCACGATCACCCGTGATGTTCCATATTTCATGGTTGCTTAATTTTTTATTTCTGTAACGGACAGGAATAAAAACTTTGGCATCCCTGTCGAACAGGCTGAAATCTCCATTCGATGTTCCGATCCATAAATTATTCCTGGAATCTTCATAAATGGAAAAAACATCTTCACTCAATCTTTCTGAATCCTTCTTATCATGTTGATAACGAATGAATTTTTTGTTTTCCCTGTCAAAACGATTGAGATCACCCCCGGTGGAGCCAATCCACATATCACCCCGGCTGTCCTCAAAAACTGCCCGGACTTCATTGCCACTCAGACTCGATGAATCATTCGGATCATGCTCATATCGAACAAATATGTTTCGTGACCGATCGAACATGTTTAATCCTCTCTCGGTGCCAATCCATAAATTTCCATGGGTATCCTCGATGATACTGAAAATAGAGGTTCCCAGTATGCTGGTGGTATCATCCGTATGATGGTGATAATTGGTGAAGGAGTGACCATCATACTTACCTAATCCGTCCTGTGTGCCAAACCACATAAAACCCCTGCTATCCTGGAAAATGCAGGATACCGTGTTTTGAGACAGGCCGTCCCTTGTTGTAATATGTTTAAACTTAAGATCCGGGTCCTGGGCTGAAATAATCTGTGGATGAGCAATGATACTTGTGAGAAGGACTAAAAAACAATAGGCAAATTGTTTTTTCAACATCGGGGAATCCATCATTTTTATTGATCATTATGGAAATACAGGCCTGACAAGTTAAAACACTTTTCTTTATTTTTCCAATGGCCGGTTATTCTTTTATAAGATTATTGAAATCCTAAAAAGATTGTACAACTGCCGAACGAATCTGATTATGGAGGGTTATCTGATCAACTCAATATCCTCCGGATAGTTTAGTCCTTCGAGAAGCACCTCATAACTTCCGTTCTGAAGGTTTACCCAAAGATCACCTGGTTTCCATATACCGTTCCCGCAGAGTTGGTGGCGTATGCCCTGACAAAATATTCCTTACTGCAGTTCAGCAAGGTGATCTCGCTGGTAAATTCCCCCTCCCCCCCTCCGTCAGTGGTATGTCTGTCGGCAAGCGTGGGATTTTCAGATGTGCTCCAGCAAACCCCCCTGGCAATGACCGGCTCACCCCCGTCAGAAATTACCTCTCCACCGCATCGGGCAGTTGTTTCAGAAGTGGCCACTGCCTGAATACTGGGGGATTGCATCGCTGTTGTTGATAACGGCGATGCGAAAACTGCTGAATAATTGTTCTGAAGACAGGTAGGTATTTTCATTGATTTGATCCGTTTTCAGATGAATGTTCCGGCCAGGAAATCAACTTCAACGGCTTTCTCCCAAACCTGGCTGATAGTCAAAGTTAACAAGAGTCTTTGTAAGTCCCAAATATTGGGCACAGTGTGGATTTTATCCTAAAATCAAACGGAGGCATTCGAAAAAATTTGCCTTGAATGGATTGACTAAAACCGGAGGGGCTGAACCAGCAGTTAAGTTTCTGTTACAATTCCAATAAGTTACGGTTAACTTTATTCTTATATCGCCCTCAACACACCCTTTAATATTAAATAAATCAATGAGTTATCAATACCGCCTTCTCCTTCCAAATGAACCTGGTCAGCGTTAAATGTTATAGTTACATAAACTTAACATTCCCGTAAGATATGCCTTCTACTTTTGTCCGCATAATCGCAAACCTAAATTTTGAAACAAACAGATCGAAAATGAAAAATTTACTTAACATCTTTACAATTCTGGCCCTTATCGCTTTTCTCACAATTTCTTGTGATAATGATGATCCTGAGCCTGAACCAGAGGAGACTGAAGTACTCGTATTATCTAATATCAGTGAAGATACCACCTGGGAAACAGGTAAAATCTATACCCTGGGAAGCAGAATTTCAGTCCTTTCAGGTGTAACACTGACCATTGAGCCAGGAGTTATTGTTAAAGGAGAAGCAGGATCGGGACCTAATGCTACCGCTCTGGTGATTGCAAGAGGAGGAAATATAATGGCCGAAGGTACTGCCTCAGAGCCTATTATTTTCACATCAGTTGCTGACGAAATAGAGCCCGGAGATATTGCAAGTCCGAACCTGGATCCCACACTGAACGGATTATGGGGTGGTCTGATTGTTCTAGGATATGCTCCAATTTCTGCAGATGCTGAATCAGTACAGATTGAGGGTATCCCTCCTTCAGATCAGAATGGCTTATACGGTGGAACTGATGAAACAGACAATTCAGGTGTAATAAAGTATGTTTCCATCCGTCACGGTGGAGCGAACATCGGGGAAGGCAACGAAATCAACGGCCTTACACTGGGTGGAGTAGGTTCTGGTACCATGATTGAAAACGTTGAGATTGTATCCAACCAGGATGACGGAATCGAATGGTTCGGCGGAGCCGTTAGCGTAAGTAATGTCGTGGTATGGAATACAGGTGATGATGCCATTGATACGGATCAGGCCTGGTCAGGTACCCTGGATAACTTTGTAGTCATAAATCCCGGAGATGAGTGCTTCGAGCTTGACGGAGGTGAAGGCACTTACACCAAAACGCATACCATTAAGAATGGAACTGTATTTGCCGGAGCAGCAGAAGGAATAGCTGATCTTGATAACAATGGAGAAGCAGGAACTATTGGAAACTCAGATGTGGAGATGCATAACATATATTTCACGGAATTGATGTTGGGGCAGGACTTCGATGACAATCCTGCAGATCTCACTGCATCTGCCTGGGAAGCCACACTCCCTTCTGATACCCTGGCTCTTAGTGATTTCTTCAAAAAAGGATCTGATGCTTATGTAACAAAAGTTGCTGATGGAGCAAATACGGTAGGTGCAGATCTTAGTAAACTTAAAGACTGGTCCTGGGCTGGCGTTTCAGGAGCCTTTTAGTAGTAATAGCAAATGATTCTATATCAGAGCACGTAGTTACAAACTACGTGCTTTTGGTAATTAACCGGGAATTACTTTTTATCAGAAAATGCGACGTTTTTTAATTCAGATTCTTATCTTGATAGGCTCCTCGTACCTGGCATATTCACAACAGGGCAGCATCCGTGGAATTGTTTTTGACGGAAAAACGGGAGAATACCTCCCCGGAGTGACCATATTTGCAGAAGGCACTTCAACCGGTACCATTTCCGACCTGGATGGCAGGTTCAATTTAAATGTGCCTGCTGGAAGCTATAGCCTGAGGATTTCCTTTATCTCCTATGAACCGCTTCTGGTGACCGAAGTGGACGTTATTGAGGGTGAGGTAACCAGCCTGGGTGAGGTTAAGCTTGAGGAAACAAGTATCGACCTCCAGGAAGTTACCATTACGGCAAAGGCCATCACAAATACGGAAGCCGCTGTAGTGTCCATGAAACATAAATCGCCCAATTTACTGGACGGGATTTCTGAAGTTAGTATTAAAAGAATAGGAGAATCTGACGCCGCCGGGGCAATGAAACGAATTACTGGTGTTTCAGTCTCCGAGGGAAAATATGTGTATGTAAGAGGTCTGGGTGACCGCTACACAAAATCCATGCTGAATGGAGTGGACATCCCCGGCCTGGACCCGGATAAAAATACCGTGCAGATGGATCTTTTTCCCACTGCCGTCATCAATAACATTATTATTCACAAATCATTCAGCGCCGAGCTTCCGGCAGATTTTACCGGTGGAGCTGTGGATATTGAAATCAAGGACTTTCCAGAAAAAAAACATGGTAGTGTTTCCCTGGGCATTGGCTACAATCCTGATTCGCATTTTAATAAGGACTACCTCAGCTACGAGGGCGGAAAAACCGATTTTCTGGGTTTCGATGATGGAACAAGAGCCATACCGGCCATCGAGGATATTCCTCAGTTCGCTCAGGCAGTGGGAAATCCCGATGGAGAAGCTGGCATCCGCTACAAGGAAATTCTTGGAGCTTTTAATCCAACCATGGCAGCCATGCAGCAGATGAGTCTTGCCGATCTGAGCCTGGGCTTCAGCTATGGGAATCAAAAGATTGGAGAAAAACGCACCCTCGCATACAATCTTGCGGTGAACTATAAGAATGAGACAGATTTCTATAAAGATGCCGAAAACGGGAGATATGGCCTCTCCACCTCAGATGTGTTTGAAATGGAACGCCGGGAGTATCAAAAAGGCAACTACGGGGAGAATAACGTATTATTAAGTGGTCTTGTCGGATTGGCTCTAAAGTCAGACAAATCAAAATACCGGCTGAACATGCTTTTGATTCAGAATGGAGAATCAAAAGCAGGGGTCTTCGACTTTATCGGATCCGACCAGGGCTCGGAATTTAATGCCTTCCAGCATGGCCTTGATTATAGTCAGCGTACCTTTGCCAATATTTTCCTGGATGGTACACACAACAAGCAGGAAAAGGGTTGGAGAATCAACTGGAAAATTGCAGGCACCTACTCGGCACTCAAGGATCCCGATGTTCGCTTTGCACGCTATGAAACATTCGATGATGGTTCTTACAGGATTGGCACCGAGGTTGGATTCCCGGAAAGAATCTGGCGGAATCTGGACGAAATCAGTACAACTGGTGCTGTGGATGCGACGAAGAACTTCACTTTCCTTGGAAATGCATCCAGGTTGCATTTTGGAATCCTGACTTCTTATAAGTTCAGGAACTACATTATCTATAATTATGCCATCAATCCCAGGGGCGACTATCCGCTAACGGGAGATCCAAATGAATTGTTTTTTGAGGAAAATCTCTGGCCCAGAAACGGGCAATCGGGTATTGGTACCACGTATGAAACGCCCTTTATCCCTAATAATCCCAATGAGTACAGTGCAAACTCTTTGAATGCAGCAGGATATGTTTCAACAGAACTGGCTTTTACATCTAAGTTTAAGGCCATTCTCGGCCTGAGAATCGAGAATTACACCCAGCGATATACCGGATTCGATCAGTTGAGGGTAAATGTCCTGAACAATGATATTGTTCTCGACGACCTGGGCCTCTTTCCATCGGTCAACCTGCTCTACGCGGTCACAGACAGGCAAAACCTGAGGCTATCCTATACACAGACCATAGCCAGGCCCTCTTTCAAGGAATTATCCTTTGCTGAGATCTATGATCCCATCAGCGGGATCACCTTCATCGGAGGATTTCATCCCGATGGTGATGCTTCGGCAGGCATTGAATACTGGTCCGGTGACCTGATTTCTACAGATATTCGGAACTTTGACCTGCGTTGGGAATGGTTCGGGACCCATGGACAGATGGTTTCTGTAAGCGGGTTCTACAAGATGTTTGAGAACCCCATCGAGATTGTCCAGTATACCAAGCAGGTTGGTGCATTTCAGCCCCGGAATGTGGGAGACGGCCAGTCACTTGGTGCAGAATTTGAGTTAAGGCAGAACCTGGGGTTCATCACACAAGCCCTCAGCGCCTGGTGGATAAACGCCAACCTGACCTACAACAGTTCCAGAATACAAATGAGTGAAACGGAATACAAATCCAGGTTGGATAATGCCAGGGATGGTGAGGAAATCGCGGAATACAGAACCATGGCTGGCATGTCTCCCTATCTGTTTAATGCCGGGCTCTATTATGGCGGAGGACAGGAAGGGTTCTTTAGCCGTCTGGAAGGAGGGCTCTATTATAATGTGCAGGGTCAAACCCTGACTTTCGTGGGTGCAGCAGACAGACCGGACATCTATACAAATCCTTTCCATAGTCTGAATTTCAATGTCTTTCTTAAACTGGGTGAAGAGCGGAAATTGGTTCTGGGTCTGAAAATTGAGAACCTGTTGAACCAGGATATTGAACTGGTTTATAAATCCTATCATGCCTCCGATCAGTATTTTGAATACCGTTCTCCGGGGATACTAACCCAAATTAAAATCAGCTATAGTTTCTGATAATTACAGCAGGAATGCAACATAAATTAATGATAACGTAATTGCATCTTAATCATTTTGTAACAAGTACTCTTTAATTTTGAGCCGTGTCAGAAAAGAGCCGCATATTAATTGTTGATGATGAACCCGATATAGTGGAATTCCTCTCCTTCAATTTCGAGAGGGAGGGCTTCATCGTGAGAAATGCCAGTAATGGGATTGAGGCAATTGATTTGGCCTTGGAATTCAAGCCCCGTCTTATCATTATGGATTTAATGATGCCTGATATGGACGGAATTGAAGCCTGTCAGATCATCAGACAGAATGCTCCTTCCTATAATCCTGTTATTGTACTGCTGACAGCCAGGGGAGAAGATTATTCTCAGATTGCAGGTTTTGATGCCGGAGCAGATGATTACGTTGTCAAGCCCGTCAGTCCAAAAGTTTTGATTGCCAGAATAAACGCCTTGTTGAAAAGGAAGAAGATGGATGATGTTCCCAACCCTTTAAATGGGAATTTAGAAAACAACCTGATCATTAACCGGGAGTTTTATTCAGTTTTCAAAAACAATAAGGAGATTCAGTTGCCCCGTAAGGAGTTTGAAATTCTCTCTTTCATGGCTGAAAAACCAAACCGGCTGTTTAGCAGGGATGAGATTTTTAATCACATATGGGGAACAGACACGATTGTCGGAGAACGGACCATGGATGTTTATATCAGAAAAATCCGAAGCAAGATTGGAGACGATTACATCAAAACAATCAAAGGCGTAGGTTATAAATTCGTTCAAATATAAAATGGAATATTTAAATATCGTTAAAATGAAAAAATTACTGGTAGTATTGGTTATGGCACTCAGTATTTCCGCCATACAGGCGAATGGACTGGACGCGGATAAACCTGCAGCTGTAAATTCAATCCAAATCGGGGGTAAAGTAACAGATGTGATCACCGGCGAAGCCCTGGCAGGAGTTAGCCTGAAATTGAAGGGCAGTGAAATCAAAACCTATTCAGATCTGAATGGTAATTTTAAAATGGATGGTGTAACCCCCGGAACCTATGATATTGAGGTCGATTATGTTTCCTACAAGAATATTACACTGAATCAGGTCTCCACATCTTCCTCAAGCCTGAACCTTAAGGTTGAACTGGAATCAGTTTCAAACCCACCCGCTTTAGGTCTTGTCTTTTCGTGGTAAGTATGAAATTTAAAAGCTGGTACCTCACCTCTATATTGCTTTTAACAGGGATTCTTGTCTCAGCCCAGGTGGAAATTGATGAAGAGGGATTATACTATAATGAATATGGTACCCTCTATACCGGAAATTATATCGAGTTTTACACCAACGGGAACAAGAGGATCGAATTATCCCTTAAAGAAGGGATGATAGATGGAGTTGTAACCCTCTATTTTGAAAGTGGCCTGAAAAAAGAGGTCCGTTCTTACAAGAACGGAATGATGGATGGAACATGGATTACCTGGAATGAAGCGGGTATAAAAATTGCCCAGGCCTCTTATGGTAACAATCTTAAACATGGTGATTGGTTCATCTGGGACGAGAAAGGTACCCTGCGTTTTGAAATGCATTACACCAATGGAGTTAAATCCGGATTATGGCGGATGTACAACGAAAAAGGGGAGCTTGTCACTGAACAAAACAAGCAGGGGCCTTAATTCAGGCTTCCGTTTTTAGACCCTGAAGTATTGCTTCAGGCGTATCATATGGATGGTGCTATACAATTCGGATAGCGCCATCTCTTTTTTTCAGGATCTTTGAAGGACTTTCTAAAAATGGATAAATAATATTATCTTTTGAATATGAAAGTTCATAAAATATTAATCGTCGATGATGAGGAGGACCTTTGTGAGATCCTTCAGTTTAACCTTGAAGGCGAGGGATTTATTACCGAGGTGGCCAATTCTGCTGCTGATGCACTAAAAAAGGACCTGGAGTCTTTTAGCCTTATCCTGCTCGATGTGATGATGGGTAAGATATCTGGATTTAAACTCGCAAAATTAATACGGCAGGAGAAGGGACTGAACATGCCCATCATTTTCATTACCGCTAAAACTGAAGAAGACGATATGCTTACCGGTTTTAACCTTGGTGGTGACGATTACATTTATAAACCCTTTTCGGTTAAGGAGGTGATTGTCAGAATCAAGGCTGTTCTGAAAAGGGGAGAACAGCAGGGTCCACAGGGGAAACTCGATATTACCATAGATGATCTGGAGCTAAACCTTAAGAAAAGAAAACTGAAAATCGGAAATAAAAATGTAGAACTGACCAAGAAAGAATTTGAGATACTGACCTTGTTGCTCCAGAAGGAGGGAAATGTCATGTCGAGGAAGGATATTTTAAAACGTATATGGGACCAGCAAACCATTGTTTCCGAGCGAACCGTTGATGTTCATGTGGCGCGGCTCAGGAAAAAGCTGGGAGCCTTTGGAAAATTTATAAAAAATATACCGGGTTACGGATATACTTTTGAAAGAGATGTTTAATACGGATCATCAGAGATGTTACGAAACTTGAGCTTTAGACAAAAGCTATTTATCACTTTTGCATTCATATTCACTGGTTTCACCCTGCTGGTCGTGTTCATGCAGTATGAACGTGAAAAGCAATTCAGGATGAAGCAGTTGGAAAATACCCTGGATAATATTACTGAACTGACCAATCATTTTATCTCGCAGAATGCAATATTAGAGACAGAGAACTTCCGGCTGATCGATTCCCTGGTTGAAATTCTTCCTGGTCCGGATACCAGGGTCACGGTGATCAGCCCGACCGGAGTAGTCCTGTTTGACAGTGAGGTACCGGAAGTTGAAAAAATGGAGAATCACCTGCATCGTCCTGAAATAGAGGGCTCAAGGGTTGCTCCATTCGGAGCAAACCTCAGGGAATCGGCTACTACCGGGAGAAGTTATTACTACTACGCAAAGTTCTATGAAGATTACTTTATCAGGACTGCGGCCATCTATGATATACAAATAAGGGATTTCCTGCATGTTGAGAGGCTCTTCATTTTTAACCTTGTGTTGTTGTTTCTGATTGTATCTGTCATTATTCTGATCATCACCAGGCGATTTTCGGAAACGATAACAAAACTAAAAGACTTTGCAATAAAACTTAGCAGCGGGGAAAAAATCAATGAAATAATCGTTTTCCCAAACGATGAACTGGGTGCCATCAGCAATCAGTTAATCTCCATCTATAGAGAATTGAATGAT
This sequence comes from Bacteroidales bacterium, assembly GCA_046485075.1. Classification (GTDB taxonomy): domain Bacteria; phylum Bacteroidota; class Bacteroidia; order Bacteroidales. Next base: position 35,410 of record JAWOHR010000106.1, on the reverse strand, counting down.
GCCAAGGATAATCTTGCTGTGGAGAAAAACAAACTATTCAGCCATTTAAGCGCACTCAATGAGGGAGTTGCTTTTTTTTCATCCAATAAACAAAAGATACTGGCAAATAACCACTTCATCCAAAACCTGAACCTTTTATCTGACAAATCGACGCTCAGTGCAGAGAAAATTTTTGAAATCGAATCCCTGGAACCGATTCTCCGGTTTATTGATCAACAACTGCTGAATGATCATTCAATTGATACCGGTGATTTGCCTATGATGGATCTAAGTCTTCATAATAACAACAGGTATTTCAAAGTTAACTGTGTTTTCTTTCAGGATAAAAGCTTTGAAATAGTCATATCCGATATCACCAGGCTTGAGAAGAGAAGAATTGTCAAGCAGCAGATGACCTCGAATATAGCCCATGAACTGAAAACACCGGTTTCTTCTGTTTTGGGTTACCTTGAGACTCTGCAGCATAATGGCATCAACCCTGAGAAACGGCAATATTTTATCGAAAAGGCTCTTCTTCAGGCCAAACGTCTCTCCGATCTGATCGAAGATTTATCCACCCTGAATAGAATTGAGGAGGCAGGTGAGCATTATTCATTTGGACCTGTGAAGATCAGAAAGATTGTCGAGGAGGTACATGAACATTTAAAACAAAGGCTCGATGAAAAGCATATCGGGGTTCATATCGAACTGCCTAAGAAGATGAAGATCAACGGCAACGAATCCCTCCTGTTTTCGGTATTTTTCAACCTGTTTGATAACGCGATCAAATATGGAGGGGATCACATTGAGATCTACCTTTTGAATTACCTGGAAGATAAGAAGTTTTTCTATTTTTCATTTGCTAACACCGGAACCCAGATTGAGGAGAAACACCTTGCACGTATCTTTGAACGGTTTTACCGGATCGATGACGGGCGTTCCAGAAAAACAGGAGGGACAGGCCTTGGCCTGGCCATTGTAAAAAACGCCATTCAGCTTCACGGCGGTGAAATCTCTGCCCGGCAATATAAAGAGGGTGGAATTGAATTCCTGTTTTCGCTGGCTAAATAGGAAGGCAAAAGTCTATTTGTGATCTGCAAACCTCCACCAGGCCATGGTACCAAATAATCCGGCAAGAACAGTGAGGGAATAGATCAGGTAGCCGAATAATCCGGGGGATGGAATGGAGATTCCGGCTACTCCGCTGAACAGGGCGGGAAGTGCCCAGGGAAACCAGAATGAGAGGCCGGGCAGTCCCAGAAACAGAAGCTGGGTGAGGATCATGATCAGGATCACAAAACTGATCGGCAGCATATAACCGCGTCCTGCACTGGCCACCAAAGCCACGGGTGTAATCAGCAGGGAATTGAGCAGGGTAAGGACCAGATAAAGTTTCAGGAAGGGAAGGAATTCCGTGAATTTCCAATCAGGTATCCCTGTTGCAAACCCGGTGAGCAGGGCGGCAACAAGAACCGTGAAAGAGAGCATGATGCTCCATACAAGTAAGACCATCAGCTTGGCTACCACAATGGTCGACCGTCGAACGGGGAGTGCAAGGATATCTTTTACAGTCCTGTCGGAAAATTCCCTCCCGAAACACCAGCTGGTAATAAAACCGGATCCAATGACCCCGATGGTAAGGTTAAGCTGGATCAGCAGGTCGTAAAAAGCCTTCCAGTCGGATCCTCCCAGGAAAGAGGTTTTCATTCTGATTGCGGATGAACGGGTTGCAATTTCGGGATGAACGGAAAGGAACATTAACAACCCAATCATAACCCCGATGAAAATAAAGAAGCCGGTGGAAATCGGTAAAATCCTGGTACGCCGGACTTTCAGCATTTCCACCCACAAAGCAGCCTTTATGCTTCTCATCATTGCCCGTTTTTGGTTTGTGTAATCCGGAAGAAATAGTGCTCGAGATCCTCCTCGTATACGACTAATTTCATGGGAGGCAGTTCCCGGGATGCGAGCAAAGCGCAGATCTTTTCGGGCCGGCCAATGGCTGAGGCATCCTGTGATTCGAGCGATCCATCGGGCAGGGTTGCAGTAACGTAACCATGTTGATGCAACAGTTCGGAGGCCTTTTTATTATCAGCAGTATTCACATGCAGAGCCCTGTACCTGGAGTTCTTCAGCTGATCGGCTCCCGATTCACGGATCATATGTCCCTCGTGAATGATCCCTATACGGGTGGCGAGCCTGGATACTTCCCCCAGGATATGGCTGGAAATAAAAATGGTAACACCATGATTTCCAGCGAGGTCAAGGAGTAGTTCCCTGATCTGGACTATTCCTGCCGGGTCAAGGCCATTGGCCGGTTCATCCAGGATAAGCAGGTCGGGATGATGGATCATTGCTTTGGCAATACCCAATCGCTGGGCATTCCCGAGTGAAAGGTTCTTCGCCTTGATACTCCTGTAGGGACCAAGTTGAAGTTTATCAATAGTTACAGTGATCCGGCTTGAATCATGTATATCCCTGAGCCGCATGAAAATTTCCAGGTTTTCAGTGACGGTAAGCTCAGGATAGGAGTTGGGCATCTCCACCATATGTCCCACCCTGTTCCAAAGTTCCATATTACCCGGGTCAACTTTTTTTCCAAATAGGAAAGCTTTCCCCCTGGTGGGTCGGATCATTCCAAGCAACATCCGGATGGTGGTGGTCTTTCCCGCACCGTTTAATCCAAGGAACCCGTAGATTTCTCCCTGTTTAATCTCCAGGCAAACAGACTCAGCAGCGTGTAGCTCGCCATAATGTTTGGTCAGCTCCTCGGTTTGGATCACATTGCTCATTGTTTTGTAAGTTTCCTTTGACCAAATGAGATCCTGCCCTAAAGTGAAATGATCATATCTTCATTTACCGGATCTGTCAGTATTCTCTCCAGTGCAACCAGACGGGCATTGGTGTGATAGGTGATCTCATTGTTGTTCCAATCCTCGATCAGTTTTGGATCAACGGTTTTACTGCTGAGTAGCAAGATCTGACCGTCCACCTCAATTTTTGCAGTGATTGAAAATAGTCCATTTCCTGAAGGAAATTTATCGATCCAGTGAAGATGCACGCTTTTTGAAAGGAGGCTTTCAGGAATGGCTTCCTGTAGTTCGAGGTTCGTAATCCCTGATTGTTGTGATGAGATGTTGCCCATTGTTCAAAATTTGATTTTAGGAACATTGATCTAAGTTAAATATCTTTTTTGTTAATAAGGCCCTGGATGGAAATTGATAACCCCAAATTTCGTAAATTTGAATCGTCATCCCAGCTGATCATATAACTCAGGAAATTATGAACCGGACAATGAGGTTGATACTGCTGCTGATTGCTGCTCCGCTTACCGGAGTATTTGGTCAGGCAAATTATATGGAGGGGCGCATCATCACCCTGCAAAATGATACCCTGTTTGGATTGATCAAGGATGGGTTTACTCCCAGGGACTCCAGGGTTTGTATCTTCAAGGAGAACAAAAATGCCAAACCTGTGAAGTACTATCCCAACGATCTTCAATCATACCAAATCCATGGAGGGAAGTATTATGTGGCAAAAGATGTGACTGTCAAAGGAGAAATTAAACGGGTTTTTACCCTGGTACTCCTGGAGGGTGATCTCAACCTCTACCATCAGAGAGATGACAAGGAGATTTCCTACTTTATCGAAAAAGATCCCGGGGAGCTCATTGCTCTTGTGAACAGGGACAGGGAATTCGAACTGATGTCGAATTGGGAATACTACGGTTACACCAGCTATTCCGATTGGAAAATTCCTGAATACAGGGATACCCTGTACGATCTTTTTAGCGACAGCAGGGAGGTGCAAAGCCAGGTATATAATTTGAAATACACTCCGAAATCCTTTTTGAATATTACAAAAGCGTATGTAAGGGAAACCTGCCAGGGGAGTCATTGCATATCCTATGAAAACCAATTGAGAAGTACCCGGGAAAGGTTCGGCTTCTTTTCGGGGGTATTTCTGTCGAAGATCCAATTCGATGATTCCCCGGAATCCTATATGAAGGTCACCGTTCCCATAGGCGTTTTTTATTCCATACCCCTCTCATTTTTGCACGACCGGCTGTCATTTCAGAATGAGGTGATCTACCGGTGGATGGAATACGATGAACTCTATAACATCCCCAATGAAACCATCTATTCAAAGCTGAAGTGGGATGTGATTGGGGTTCCCCTGTCGATCCAGTACAGATACTCCGTAAAAAAGGTCTCGCCCGTCATTGGATTTGGTAAAGAGTTTGGTTTCGTTGTTCATTCGGATATTGTGGCCGTTACTGAAGGTAAATTTCCAGAAGATGAACCCATTATTACCAGCAACGAATTCATCTATAAGAATCAGAAAGGAGGTTGGTTCCTGGATCTCGGATGCGATTTTGAATTAAACTCCAACATTTCTCTCTTCTCAAATATCAGGATTCAACACTATCGGAATAAGGTCATTGCCGATCAGTATGAAAATAACTTCACCTTTAAAGTTGCCGAGGGGACTGCTCTGGATACCTATTCTGCAGCCCTGCATATTGGGGTGAGGTTCTGATGTGAATCCTATTGAGCGTTCAGTGAACGCAGGAAGGCGGGATATAACTCATCCCTCATGTAGGTGAAGTTGGGCTCAATTTTCAACAGCTTGTCATAGGTGATTTTAGCCATCCTGAAGTTTTCAATCTTTTCATAGCTCTGTCCCAGAACCATCAATACATTCAGATACACCCAGTTGTTTTTGAGCGTTTCGGGCTCTTTCTCCATGAAACGGATTGCCTTGTTGTAAGCTTCGATGGCCTTCTCCTTGGATCCTCCAAACGCTTTTGGCATATAGAAAAGAGCATTCCCTTTCTCAATCCATCCCTGTGGCCGGGTTGGCCCGGTTTCAATGGCACGATCGATGTGATTCATGCTTTCAGGTCCCAGGAAAGGGGCGCTGAGTGGATTCATTCCAATTTTATAACCGTAGAAAGCCCCTTTGAATGCATACCAATCTGCTTCCTCGGGATATTTTGCCATCAGTTCATCGATGAGATCATCAGCGATCTCAATATATGCATTGGCTTTCTTTTTGGGAGCCTCTTCCACTGCCCAGCCGGTGTAGCCGTAGTAAAAATTGATCAGTTCCCCCAGCTGGGCATCCGACAAAGTGGCTTTCCTGCCGCTCAGCTCCGCAATGACCCGGTCCCAATCTTCCATCTGATCGGAAATAAATGCCTGGTAAACCCTCTCCTTCGGACTCTGCTGGGCTTCTGAGATTCCAAAAGCCGAAAGAGCGAGCCATCCGAAAACTATATATGTAATACATTTCTCCCTTTCCATATCAGCTTACGGTTTATCCTGTTGTAGATGCCATTTACAATAATAGCAAGGAAAATGATTTGTTGCGGAATAAGATAGATTAAGTTTTGAAAAAGTGGTTGCCGGCTTGCAACGGAAATATTGATTCGCATGAAAAGGATCAATATCACATATACAATCCAGACAACCGGAGGCAGGTAAAGGATGACCCACACAGGAGCGGTTGTAATGAGCAGGGCATAGAGCATCGTTGCTGCAATACTGTTTCCAAAGAAGAGAAAGATGTTCTTCGAAAAGCCTTCAATGGCCTCCCCCAGGTTGCGATACATCCTGCAGGAGATGTTATCCTTTCCCAGGAATGTTTCCACAGGTTCCTCTTTTCTCTTCAAAAAGCGGATGATGGCCACATCCTCCACCTTTTCTCCCCTGAACCGCTGGTGAAACTGAAATTTTTTATAGATTTCTTCAGGAAACAACATAAACTGACCATTGGCTGCAGCCAGGGAGGGTCTCCTGGTTTTCCGTATCAGCGGCATGGGAAGCATCGACAGCAGGATCCAGTTCATCAGTGGAACGGAAATCTTCTCCCCGAAAGTTTGCATCAACTGAACCGGGAAGAGAGAGAGCAGGGCCAGGTTCTTTTTTTCCATCCAGAACAGGGCCTGTTCCAACAGGGCCCCTTTCACCCTTACATCGGCATCCAGGAAAAGGTAGTATGCTCCGCGGGCGCTGAGGGCAAGTTGATGACAGGCATGATTTTTTCCGGTATATCCTTCAGGCAATGGTTTACCTGTGAGTAACCTGAGACGGGAATCGGTTCTTTGAAATGCCTGAATAATCTGCCTGGTACCATCGGTCGACTCATCATCATACACAATGATTTCAAGATTTCCATAGGAGAGTCCGGCCAGGTCTGATAGGATATTCCCGATGTTGCTCTCCTCATTGCGGGCAGGGATCAAAACGGATACCAGGGGTTTCTGATCGATGGTTTGCCCTGGCAGATAGTGCATGGAAATCACGTTCACAAGGGATACCAGGAAATTGAGCCCTGCAACGGCCAGGATGAACCATGCAACACAGATCACGTTTCCTTCTGTTTTTCGATGCAGCTGGCAAAAAAGCCATTGTAGGCTGCTTCAATTCGCTCTTTGTCGGGGTGAACTCCGAGGTTGGGTTGCATATAATAGATAAAGAGGCTTGGCCTGGCTTGTGAAAAATACTCAATCATATTGGCAATGAACAGGATACGGGCATTACCAGAACTCCTTTTCAGGATCGCCTCAACCCCCTTCTCAAAATGGAACGGGAAGCGGTATTTGGTTTCTATGAGTCCCTGTGGAAAAATCAGAACCATATTGTTTTTATCCTTCAGCAGCGCTGCAGCATGATTGATACTTTCAATCATCTCCCTGGGATTTTTATTGATTGAGAATCCGCCACTTTTATTGAGGAACATGCGTTTTTGCAATTGCTCCTCCAGCATCATGTAATAAAACCGCTTGTGGATTCTTTTCAGATTCAGATATTGGACCAGGAAGCCGTCCCAGAAGCTGAAATGGTTTGCAATCACCAGGAGCGGAACATCTTCCTCCTCTATTTCTCCCTCGATATGGATCGATTTGAAATGCCTGTTGATCCGCATCTGAAGGTACCAGCTGATGAGAAGCACATATCTTTTAATATACCGGGCCCTGATCATTTAATGATTCCATAAAGTGGAGATTGCAATTACGCAAAAAAAGAGAAACTGGATGAAGAACAGGTATCGTGCGGGTTTATTATCAATTCTTGGACCGAGCCACTGTGTAATGAGGTGCAAAGCCATTGCAACCACAAACCACATCACGAAATTGCGGATACCGGGATATGGGGTATTCCACGACCACATATTCATGACCGGGGCCACATATTCCATGATTACATCGTAGGCAACCATTAACAGTGAACCTGCGAATACCCTTGATATTTTACGGGTGAAATGGTGATTTGCAATTGCTGCAGAACAGTAGACAAGGATCAACCAGTTTAGCCCGATCAGAAAGGGGGTATGCAGGATCATGGGTCCCAATGCCGGGCCATACTTATAACTGCCAAAAAGGGCTCCTGTATTGACTCCAATGATCTCAATCACCAGGGAGATGACAAAAACCAGCACAAAGGCGATACCCAATTTCAATGAAAACTCTCTCTGAAAAACCAGCACCGCGGCGAAGGAGAGAACCAGCGAAAAGGGTGTTAATTTGACGAAAAGGGCCCTTGTTTCACCCACCAGGAAAAGTAGGATTCCTACTGTAAAATAGAGGATCAGAATTCCGATGAGCAATTGAGAATGATGACGAAGGTTTTCCAGGTTCATCTTTGAATATTTAAGAAATCGCGACAGGCTTCATTTCTTGATCTGCAATGGCTGCACTGGCCAGACAGAGGGGTATTCCTCCGCCCGGATGCACGCTGCCACCCACAAAGTAAAGGTTTTTCAGGGTTTTATGTTTGAAAGAGTGACGGAGAAATGCTGAATACCTGGAGTTTGAGTGATTGCTGTAGATGGCCCCTTTCCAGCTCATGGTCCTTTTCTCAATGGTCTGGGGTGATTCGAACTGTTCAAATTCAATACGCTCCTCAATAGGGATTTTCAACAAACGCGTTATTTTATCGATAATATTCCGGCGGGCTTCTGTAACAACCCGGTCCCAATCCTGGCCGGTATCGGGTGGAACATTAATCATTACAAACCAATTTTCACATTGATCAGGGGCATCGGATGGAACAAGCTTTGAACTGATGTAGATGTAGACCGTGGGATCGGATGAGACGGTTCTTTGTTCAAAAATATGTTCAAACTCGGCCCTGTAGTTTTCAGAAAAAAGGATGTTATGTATTCCAAGAGAGGGGAATTCCCCTCTGATGCCCCAAAAGAAGATAAGCGCAGAGGAAGAAAGGCTCTTTTCATCAATCTTTACAGATACCCGATCGGGCAATAAATTTTGATAGAGATAGTTGACATCCACATCGGAAACGATCAGATCATAAGGAACCACTTTATCCAGAACCATCACTCCGGTGGCTTTGTTTCCTTCAACCACGATTCTCCGGATCTTTTTCGAAAATTCAAAACTGACATCGCAATCTCTGGCCAGCAACTCCAGACCGGTGGCCAGGGAGCGCATCCCGCCGGAAGGGAAAAATGCCCCCAGGTTATGTTCCAGGTGAGAGATCACATGAAGGGTTGCCGGGGCAAGGAAAGGATTTGAACCGTTATAGGTGGCGTATCTGTCAAACAGCTGGACCACACGCCGATCATTAAATCTCTTTGTCATTCGAAGATGCATGGTGGTAAATGCATCCACTTTATTAAAAAGCAGGATTCCTTTCAGGATGCGTTTACGGAAATAGTTCCGGATCTTGTGAAGGGAGTTGAAAAGAAATATATCGGCCGTCAGGTCATACTGTTCCCGGCACCTTTTTAAATGGTGCAATACCTTTTCGGCTGGCTCGCCGGTCTGCTTTTCAACTTCGGCAGCGAATGGAACAGGTTCACTGAATGCCCTGATTTTTGTGCCGTCCTCATAAAAGTAATTACAGATGACCTCCAGCCTGGAGTATTGGAAATAGTCCGCCCTCTTTTTCCCTGCAAGTTCAAATAACTGGTCGGAAAGCTCCGGAAGGGTTAAAAGGGATGGCCCGGTATCGAAACGGTATCCTCCAACCCTTATTTCTGCAACTTTACCCCCCGACTGGTTGTTTTTTTCATAAACAGTTACTTTGTATCCCTTCACGGCAAGGCGTGTGGCAATAGCCAGTCCCCCTATTCCCGAACCAATGACAGCAGCTTTCATCCCGATACCTGTTTTTTGCCCGGGGTGCGACTTCTGAAAGTCTCCATCAGGAAGTAAGTGAGAAGGATCAAAGTCATACCATAGAAAATATCTTCAACCGGAATGGTCCCCAAGCGGATGCCCAGATTTTCATGATCGTTATACCAGACCACCGGCTCCTGGATAAAACTGCCGGTGAGGATCCCGTTGACAAGTCCGAAAGGGACCAGGATGACCAGGTAACTCAGATAGAACCTGCGCAGGATCTCTGGTTTCAGTAACAAGACCAACCCGATTAGCGTGGCCGAGGCAATGAAATTCACAGCAGTGTAAGCCCTTCTGATGTGGATAACTGCTACAGTAAGCAATATCGCCATCAGAATAAGTGAGAGAATCCTGGCCTGAGAGGTAGTGAGCCGGAAATTCGGAAAATAGGATTCAATAACATAGATGGTAAAAATACTTGCATAGGGTACTGTGATAAAAAACAGGATCTCTTCAAGAGGCAGGCCCAGCAGGATGATGTTAGAATGGTATCTTTCATTAAAACCCCACACCCCGCGGCCCGTAAAGATTGCATCCCACACGATAAAAAAAACCATGGTGATGAGCAGGGAAGGGATGAGATACTTCCAGTAGGTGAAGAAACGGACCCTTTTGTCGAAACTTAATGCCAGGGGTATGGCAAGGGTAAACAGATCGATAAGTAGGTATAAGGACATCTAAGAATTTATTAGATCAATCGTATCGTTTCAGAAACCCTGCCTTATATCTCAGGTATGACTTAAATAACAACCATATTTTCAAATTGTTATTTACCCTGATCCTGGATTGCATGATCATCTCGGGTTTTTTTCGCCGGATGGTCTTCAATAGTTTCTTATAGTAAACATAGGCAACGTATACCGCCAGTCTTGAAGAGTCAGGTAATTTCCTTATCCCCTGGAATGCTTCATCGAAATCGGCAATGATCTCGTTGATGATCGAATTTTTGGTCTCCCGGTTAAGGTGTTGAAAATCAACTCCAGGAAAATAGCTACGTTCCAGGATTTCCATGTCATTCCTTAAATCCCGCAGGAAGTTCACCTTCTGAAAGGCCGAGCCCAGATTCATGGCTGTTCCTTTGAGTGTATCGAACAGCTTCTGATCTCCCTCCACAAACACCCTCAGACACATCAAACCCACCACATCGGCCGAACCATAAATGTACTCCCTGTACTCCTCATCGGTTTTATAATCCTTCTTTTCCAGGTCAAGACGCATGCTTTTCATAAAAGCATCGATCAGCTCCCGCTCAATGTGATACTTTCGAACGGTTTGCTGGAACGCGTTCAGGTAGGGGTTGGTACTGATGCCTGTTTCCTGGGCCTCATTCAATTCCCGTTCAAAACTGTCAAGTAGTTTTTGCTGGGGGTAGTCATGAAAGGTATCCACGATTTCATCAGCCACCCTTACAAAACTGTATATGGCATAGATGGCCTTCCTTTGCTCCGGGGGCAGCATTCGTGCCGAAAGAGAAAACGAGGTGCTGTAAGCCCTGGTAAGTGCCTTACTGGAATCAAACGAAATATGATCAAAAATCTCTTTCATGGTGAAGGGCTTAGATTTTTACGGATCATTTTAGAAACGACATTACCGGAGATCAAAGCAGGGGGGACACCCGGTCCCGGTACGGTCAACTGACCGGTAAAATATAGTCCCTCCACTTTTTTACTTTTCATTTTGGGTCTTAAGAAAGCGGTTTGCCTCAGGATATTTGCAAGTCCGTATGCATTGCCTTTATAAGAGTTATAATCGTCGGTAAAATCCTTGACACTGTATGATTTTTTTACAATAATGTGTTCACGGATTTGTTGGCCGGTCAGCTTTTCGAAGCGATCCATAATGATATTGTAGTATCTCTCCCTGATATCTTCCCGGTCCTCCAGTCCCGGGGCAAGGGGAACCAGAAAAATCAGGGCTTCACTTCCTTCAGGGGCAAGCGACGGATCGGTGATGCTTGGTATACTGCCATAAAAAAGCGGCTCTTCGGGCCATTCGGGCTGGTCATAAATGGAGATTGCGTGTTTATCAAAAGAGGTATCAAAGAACAAGGTATGATGATTCACATTTTTAATTTTCCGTTCCACCCCGAGGTAAAACATCAGTGCAGAGGGGGCGAAGGTTTTTTTATCCCAGTATCTTTCTGAGTAACCCCGGTCCGAAGGTTTAAGAAGCATCTCGGCATGGTGGTAGTCTGCCCCGCATACTACCAGGTCCGATTCGATGAGTTTGCCACCCACCATGATTCCAGTCACCTGTTTTCCAACCACTTTAATTTCTTCAACCGGTGCCCGGGTATGCAGTGTAACGCCCAGCTCCACGGCTAGTTTTTCAATTCCTTCAATTACGGAGTACATACCACCTGAAGGATGCCATGTTCCCAGTCCAAAATCGGCATAGTTCATGAAACTGTAGAATGCAGGAATATCGGAGGGTTTGGCCCCCAGGAAGAGAACGGGAAATTCGATGATCTGCCTTAACCGGGGGTCCTTAAAACGGGTGGCGGCCAGTTGACTGATGCTTTTAAGGAATAGTCCCAGTTTTGGAACGGTTTTACGGGAGACAAGTTCAAAGGGGGATTTCCCCGGCTTATATACAACGTCATGAATGGCCACATCATAATTGTATGCCGCCTCTCTGAGAAGCTTTTCCAGTTGCTTGCCTGCCCCTTTTTCCCTTGCCTCAAACACTTTGATAATCTCTTCGGTTGTACCGGGAATGGAGATGGAGTCCTCCCTTGAAAAAAAGACTTTGTAGGCGGGATCGAGCTTTTCCAGGTGATAATAATCGGAGGGTCTTTTATCGAAATCACCGAAAAATTTCTCAAATACATCTGGCATCCAGTACCAGGTTGGCCCCATGTCAAATGTAAAACCCGCCTCTTTATATTGCCTGGCGCGCCCCCCGATGGTAGCATTCTTCTCGAACACCTCTACCCTGTAACCCGCTTTGGCCAGGTAGCATGCAGCCGAGAGAGAAGAAATTCCGCCGCCAATGACCGATACGCTTTTCATTATGGGAAAAGTAATTTATTTAACTAATATTTAACTAACGCCACAACCCGGAAAATGTTTAACAAATAAAAAAGAGTATTAAACACAGGATTATTTACCTTGTGAAGGAATGTCTGGAATCATACATACTGCTTTTTTTAAGACCGGATACGGAGAGCTTATGATCGGTTCTTATGAACAGCAGTTGTGTTTATGCGACTGGCGGTACCGGAAAATGAGGTCATCCATCGACCGCAGGATAAAAACCGCTTTACAGGCGCATTATGTGGAGGAGGATTCGGAAGTGATCGATGAGACCCGCAGACAGCTTTCCAGGTATTTTGCCGGTGAATTGACCCGGTTCGATCTTCCCCTTCTTATGATTGGCACCGATTTTCAGAAAAAGGTATGGAACCAGTTACTCCGGATTCCTTTTGGAAAAACGGAAAGTTATGCCAGGTTATCGGAGAAACTTGGGGATATAAAGGCGATCCGGGCGGTTGCATCTGCCAACGGTGCGAATGCCCTCTCGATTGTTGTTCCCTGCCACAGGATCATTGGAACCGATGGCAGATTAACCGGCTATGCTGGAGGGCTGGAGACCAAGCGAAGATTGCTCAGGCTGGAAAACGCACTGAGACAGGGTGAACTGTTTTAATCAGGATGGACAGATGGAAAGGATGGTTTCCTTCTCCTGCCCGGTCAGGGTGTAACTGTTTTTCTCATATCTCCTGTTGGCGGAGATGAATTGAATGGCTGCCGTTTCAAAAGAGTCGGACCATAGAATGTCCAGGTCGGAGTAGATCTGTTTCAAAACCATTACCGGCTCTTGTTCCAGCTCTTCGAACCGGACCTCCGTGAAGGGGATTCGCAGTTTCCGGGTGGTTTGAGACACATGGTCCAGGTAATCACGCAGTACAGAAGCTGCCTCAGCGACAGAAGGACTTTTCCAACCGTGTTTCATCTTGTTTTCCCGGGCAAGAATGTCCCACATCCGGATGGTGGAGGGAACCACAACCAGGGGATCTCGGGTAATATGTATGAATTTTGATCCGGGGAACATTTCGGCCAGCAGCTCCATGCGCATGGTATGGTAAGGGTTCTTCGAGACAACCTGCTTGCCGCTCTGAAGGGTAATTTTCTTATAGAACGTAACCATATTCTTTTTCCAAATCTCCAATTTTTTCCCGGAGGCATAATATTTATAGCCATTCAGAAAATAGTGCTTCCCTGAAGGAAAGATCAGCTGTTCCAGCGGACTTTCCGAGCCCATCCGGATCAGGGCGAACTCATCTTCCTGGGGATGCAGGGGAGAAAGGGGCACATTGTCCATGGGGCGGGTTTTGGGGAGGGCCCTCCTGAGAATGGGCAGGTAATACCGGGTGCTGAAAAGAAAGTGATCGGGGATGGTGGTCTGAATCATGTTGGGGGCAGTGAACTGCGGATCGAGGCTGATCAGCTGGTGAAGCAGCGTGCTTCCGGTGCGCCAGTGTCCGACAATGAAAAGGGGTGGTTTCGTAATGATTGTCTCCCGGATCGCTTTCCCAAAACGCTTCTTTTCGGCCAGAATCAGGGCTGAGGAGATCAGGGAATTCATCATAAGTACCATGAACCTGGCCAGGTAAACAGGGCAGGGTGATATCCCGTTTCGCAGGATCAGCCTCATCAGGACTGAGAACCTGGTTCCCAGTATGATGGTGAAGATTTTCATGGGAGTTCAGGGAAAATGGCTCAGGAGTGTTCCTGCTCCAGGTATTGGGATTGTATAAATTCCGCTATGGTATCTACTGTGTTCACGATAAGCCTGGCGTGGTTCTGATCGCGGATATTCACGTTAAACCTTTTTTGAATGGCAACCACCACCTCCAGGACATCAATGGAGTCGATGGTAATGGTGTTTTCCCCGCTCAGCAACGAGATGTCGTTACTAATCTCTTCCGGCTGAATATCTTCAATATTCAGTGTTTCCAGGATCAGCTTCCGGGTCTCAGATTTAATATCATTTAGTGTCTGCTCCGACATAAACTATTTGTTGCTCTATGAAGCGATGGTTGCCCGAAGATCAGAAAAAAAACTGTATTCCTGATCAGCATTTTTGCGAATCAGCTCTCCCAGCTCATTTAGCTTCTCTTTCCCCAGCTCTCTTTGCTTGGCGATCCTGGAGGCATACAAAGAGATATTTCTCCAGTCATCGCCGATCTCCATCATGCGTTTCGCGTACTCATTAAAGACAGTTTCCCCCAGGATGGTTGCAGCTTCCCTGAGAAAAGAGGCATAAATATATCTGAACCCTGCTCCACCGGTTCCCTGATCCTCCAGCATGGTGGTGACCATGAATATGTTATGGGCAAGTTGTTCCTCATTCCTGGCGTATTTGGGCCAGTCGGAAATCTTATCCCCAAAGCGCCTGATCCCCTTCACTCCCAGGAAAGGCATGGGAATTTTCAACATGTTGAAGATTGTCTTTTTGATGCCCTGCCTGATCCCATTTTCCAGGGAAATCACCGCGGGTATCTCCACCGGGTAGAACATCAGGCCCCTGGGAGCCATACTTCCCTTTGCAAAGCGGCCCTTCCGTAGTGAGTCGCGGTGCAACCTGGCAATGGATGGGTGATAGGCATCACTTACGATATAGTGATCACCCTCCTTGCCGATCACCACGATGTAGTGAACATTGATATGTACCCGGTGCCAGGGAGGAAAAAAATCCATGAAGAAAAAATCGACCTGCAAACCCACAGGTATGTTCTGTTCGAGAAGCGCATCCAGCTCCTTTTCTGCTTTTTCCGGATCGGTAAATTTTTTTTTCGCAAAGGTTACCCCGGTAATTTTTGAGAAGTTCGCAAGAATCTGCCCTGGCCGGATACGGGAAAATATGGTTGGGAATTCTCTCATGGGAGTTTTCATATAACCAAAGAAGATCCCGCTGGATAAGCCGAAAACAAGCGGTTCGGAGATCGCCAGTCCCTTATGATTAACCAGGTTGGTAATGGCCCCCGACTCACAATGTGCGGCCATGGTGTGTTTGTAAGGTATTGTGCTCAAGGGTTGCTCTTTTCCGGGTTCGTAATCACAATCAAAGGATTCTCTGTTTTCTCCTGGCTGATGGTAAATGCTGTTTTTTTTGCTGCTTCTGCATCATATCCCATGTTCCATTTACCATCCTGCTTGGTGGCGACGATCTGAAAAAAGTTGGCTACAGGGATGTTAAATACATCTGCATATTTCTGGAGCTCTTCAACATTTGCTCTCATGAAGTGCCTGTTCGTGAGGTGCCTCCTGACTTTTCGTCTGGACAATCCGGTTCTTGAGGCCAGCTCGGACGTAGTGAGCTCCTCCAACTCTTTGAAACGCATAATGGGACTGATCTCTCTTTTAACAAGTTGTCCGAACAGCTCCTTCTCAAGGCTCCCCCATATCTGGTGGAAATCTGCAAGATGGTTCTTGGCCATGTATGAGCCGGACAGCACAGGCCCGATGGTATCATCTTCCTTCTCTGCATAGAGAATAAGCTGGTGAGGCTTAAAGTCGATTTTGATCTCCTTCTCTTTCATTTTAGGCTCGTTTACTTATGGAGGAATAAGATATGGTAATTGAAACGATAAAAAAAGCAATCAGCAGAGAAATGTGGCCAACGACCATACCCATCCCTGCCTCCCGGGCAAAGATATTGAAGTATGCATCGGAACCCCATCGCATGGGGGAGATGAAACTGATTTTACTAACCAGCTCCGGCATCATGTAGCTGGGAACAAAAATCCCTCCAAGGATGGCAAGAATGACAACGAGCACCGATCCGATGGGTGCCGCCTGCATAAAGGTCGAAGATAAAGTTCCGATCAGCAGGCCGAATCCCACGGCTGCCAGTCCCGATGCAATGGTAATGGCCATCAATGCAATCAGATTCACATCCAGGGAGAGTGGGGGTAATTCAGTGATCCCGGGAATCAGGTACCTGCCGATGGCAATCATCACACCAAATTGCATAAGGCAGACCAGCAGGTAAACAGTGACCTTTCCAAGTAGCAGTTTTATCCAGCTCACAGGGAGGGTCATGATCCGGTCCCTGGTACCCTGCTGTTTCTCCTGCAAAAGGCTACCTGCCAGCGGAATCACAATAAAAAACATTGCAAAAAGGATAAAGGCAGGTACGTTATTATTAACGATGTTATACTCAAGTTGAAATTCACTTCCCCCGGCAATACCCTCCCGGATGCTGACAAGGTTCTGGTCAAACTGGTTGGTAATGCTCATCTGGAGTGCATCCTGAAGCGCATCGAGGTAAAGATCGATTGCCACCGATTCGATCACCCTTTGGAGGGAGTAACCCATAATCTCCTTATAGAGTTTCATCATGGCAGGATCATACAGCAGTTCGATACCCGTCAGTTTATCAGGGGTGACCGATTCCATATGTCCCATATCAAATGCCTGGTAACGGGCCAGCTGTACCAGCTTTTCGGTGGAGCTGTCGGGGACCACAACCATGATCTGGTATTTACCGGTGTAGACCAATTTCTCCGCCTCTGCAAAAGACTCTGAAACCTCCAGATCTATTTTTGGTTCCTGGGTCAGTCTCTCTTCAATGGTGTTTCCCAGGTTGGAAAGGTCCGAGTTAACCATCAGCACTTTTGTTGAGCTATCCAACCCTGTCATCACCTTTTCCTGGGTGAGGGTGATCACGATCAGCATCAGAGCTGGCATGAGGAATAAGAGTCCCAGTCCGGGCAGGTCACGAACTACCTGGAGAATCTCTTTTAAAACGATGGAGAGGTATTTTTCCATTTTCAATCCCTCAAATCCCTTCCTGTGAGGGTTAAGAACAGTTGTCCGAGGTCGTTGCATCCGGGTTCCGAAGAGATCAGCCGGGCCGGGTTCCCTTTTTTCAGGATCATCCCGTGATCAATGATCCCCACCCTGTTGCACAATATCTCCGCCTCCTTCATATAGTGGGTGGTATAGATCAGCGTGGCTCCCCCTTTGTTAAGACCGGAAAGGAATTCGAAAATCATGGATCGAAGCTGAGGATCTACCCCAAGCGTAGGTTCATCCAGTAGAATCAGCTCCGGATGGTGGATCACCCCGGCGATCAGGTTGACCCTCCTTTTGATTCCTCCCGAACATTTTGAAACAGGCTTACCGCGATGCTCCTTCAAATTGAATTGCCCGATGTATAAAGCAACCCTCTCTTTCAGGATTCTACCAGGAATGCCATGCAGCCGTCCGAAGTAGAGAAGGTTCTCCTCAACGGTGAGCATGGGGTAAAGGGCAATTTCCTGTGGAACCAGTCCGATTCTTTTTTTTAGCTGATTCCGAACCTGGCTGAGATTTTGTCCGAAGAGTTCGACAATTCCCGAGGAGGGCGAAAGAATTCCGCAAAGGATGGAGATCAGGGTGGATTTCCCGGCGGCATTGGGACCCAGCAAGCCAAAAAACTCCCCTTTGTCGATCGACAGATCCACACCATTCAAGGCCTCCTCCTGAGATCCCCTGTAACGTTTCTTCAGCTGCTCAATATGAATGATGCGCTCCACAGTCAGCGAATTTAACGAAAAACCCTTCAAAAATTGGCATGGTTCCAAAAAGCTGCTTACCTTCCGGCGCCCGAGTCCTGCTTTGCATAGATGAAACTAAGAAACGATCCGGAAATTCCCTCCTATCCGCCCCTCTGGTTTGTAAGAATTACCCAGAGGATCCGTCACTTTTTCCTGCAAATGAACCGGCGGTTTACCCATCCCAGCGTGGTGGTTTGGGAAATGGTTCACAACATGTGGCTTGCTGCGGGAATCAGTGTGGCTGCAGAGCTGGGGATTGCTGACCTGGTGAAGGAGGGTCCACGGAACATTGAGGATCTGGCTCTTCGTACAGGCACCCATTCAGATTCACTTTACCGGGTGATGCGGATGCTGGCATCGCATGGGATCTTCGAGGAGGTTGGCGGACGGCAGTTTAAAATTAACTCACTTGCTGTGCCGCTGCAGGAGGACCAGATTCGTTACCTGATCCTGCTTCACCTGAGCCGGAATCACTTTGAGATGTTCGGGGGGCTTATGGAGAGTGTCAGGACCGGAAATACGGTTTCGGGAGAGCACTCCGGAAGAGCCCTTTTTGCCCATATCGGAAGTGAGGAGAAGAGAAACGAGTGGTTTAACAAAGCGATGACAGGAGTCTCAAAGATGCAGGTCCCAGCGCTGCTTTCAGCCTTTCCATTTAAAAGGTTTGGGAATATCATTGATATCGGAGGAGGAGAGGGGTTGTTTCTGGCAACCCTTTTATCCAGGGCGGTTCAAAGCAGGGGTGTGGTTTTTGATCTTCAGGCGGCCTTGTCGGGGACAGCTGAGATCATTGAGAGTCACGTTTTGGAGGGTCGCATGAAACAGGTTGGTGGAGACTTCTTTGAGAGTGTGCCGGGGGGAGGAGACCTTTACATCCTGAAGAGTGTTCTGCACGACTGGAATGACGATTCCTCCATGAAAATCCTTCGGAATGTGCATAAGGCAATGGATCAGAAATCCAGGCTCCTGATCATTGAAACGATTCTCGATGAAGGAAACCAACCCTCCTTTGGAAAGATGACCGATATCCTGATGATGGCAGGTGCCGGTGGAAAGGAGCGGACGCTTGCTCAATGGAAAAATCTGCTGGCAGGTTCCGGTTTCAGAATCCGCAAAATCCACCCCACCATTTCACCCCACAGCATGATCGAAGCGGAGAAGATCTGACATTTCTATGGCTATATCATGAAGCATCCGGTGTGTTGTTTCATTTGGTCAACTTATCGTATATTTATCCCGCTAACTAATATTTCCGAATATGTGGAAGACTGTTGTCGCCCTGCTGGTGACCATTGTAGTAATTCCTTTTATTGCCTTCAGGTTTGATGATCCTTTGACTGCATTGCAGAGTTCCACGCTTGCCAAAGTGGGTTTCATCTACCTGTTGGCTGCAATCCTCTGTTTTTTTGTCAGCACCCTGGCCCATAACTATAGCCAGGTGGATAAGCTTTGGAGCATCATGCCCCTGGCCTATACATGGGTGGCAGCCTGGGATTCGGGGTTTGAACCGAGGATTGTTCTGATGGCTGTGCTGGTTTCGGTATGGGGCATCAGGCTGAGCTATAATTTCTCCCGACGGGGTGGATACTCCCTCCGGTTCTGGACCGGTGAAGAGGATTACAGATGGGCAGTATTAAGGGCAAAACCAGAATTTCGTGCCAGGTGGAAATGGGTGGTTTTTAATTTCTTTTTTATCTCGTTGTACCAGATGGGTTTGATCCTGTTAATGACCCTGCCGGTGGTAAGGAGCATGGGTGGAGGCCCGATTACCCTGGCAGATGGGATTATTGCAGTGCTGCTGTTGGGATTCATTATAACAGAAACTGTTGCAGATCAGCAGCAATGGAATTTCCATAAGCAGAAACGTCTTTCCAGGGAAAAGGGTGGGGAGTTGCCCGAAAAATATGCAAAGGGTTTTGTTGATAAGGGTTTGTGGGGATTGGTTCGTCACCCCAACTATGCAGCCGAACAGGCTATCTGGATCGTTTTCTATTTTTTCAGTGTGGCGGCCACAGGGCAATGGATCAACTGGTCGGTGATGGGTGCCATCCTGCTGGTATTGCTCTTCTGGGGAAGCAGTAATTTCAGCGAAACCATCTCCATGGGGAAATATCCCGGATACACAGATTATAAAAAGCGGGTACCGCGATTTATTCCCTTTACCTGAAATTCAGTTCCGTGGTTTTGTCTTAGGGGATTGGATCAATTTTCACTATCTTAGTGAGGAGAAAATATTGATTCCCGTCCACCCTATTCAACCCCAACATGCTTAACAGGATCATATCCCTGAGTATAAAACACAAGCTGATTGTTATTCTCCTGACACTTTTCGTCGCCTGCTTTGGGGTATTTTCAATTCTGAGGATTCCCCTGGGTGCGGTTCCCGATATCACCAACAACCAGGTGCAGGTTATCACCACCTCCACCAACCTGTCCACCCAGGATGTGGAACAATTCATCACCTATCCCGTAGAGCTTGAAATGTCCAACCTGCCGGGAGTAACCGAAATCCGGTCTATTTCCAAATTCGGACTTTCGGTGGTAACCATTGTGTTCGAGGACAAACTGGGTACCTACCTGCCCCGGCAGCTGATTGCCGAGAAGATCAAGGCGGCATCTGCAAATATCCCTGAAGGGTTCGGGACGCCCGAAATGGGCCCCATTACCACCGGGCTCGGAGAGATATACCAGTATATTCTCGATACCAGGCCCGGTTATGAGAACAGGTACTCTATCATGGAGCTTCGTACCATTCAGGATTGGGTGGTAAAAAGGCAGCTTTCAGGAATTCCGGGAGTGGTGGAGGTGAATACCTGGGGTGGTTTTTTGAAGCAATACGAGGTGGCCATCAATCCGGAAAGGCTCAAAGGGATGGGAATCACCCTGCCTGAAGTGTTTGAAGCCATTCAACAGAACAACAGTGTGGCGGGCGGAGCATATATTGAAAAGGAGAACCAGAGCTATTTTATCAGGGGCGACGGACTGGTTACCTCCCTTGAGGACCTGGAGACAGTGGTTGTTTCCAACCGGGAAGGAGTACCAATCCTGGTCAGGGATATTGCCCAGGTGCGATTCGGCAGTGCAAACCGGTTTGGTGCCATCACGGCTAATGGTGAAGGGGAGAAGGTGCTGGGGCAGATCATGATGCTGAAGAATGCCAATTCCAACAGGGTAATTCATGACGTAAAGGAGCGGGTGGCAGAGGTCCAGAAGACCCTTCCTGAAGGAGTCTTTATTAACCCGATCCTCGAAAGGAGTGAGCTGATCGGAAAAACATCCCTCACGGTCCTGGAAAATCTTCTCTTTGGTTGTCTGATCGTCTTCCTGATTGTGGTCCTCTTGCTTGGAAACCTGCGTTCGGGCCTGGTCATAGCATCCATTATACCCCTCTCATTGCTTTTCACCATTTCGATGATGTATCTGTTTGGTATCGATGCCAACCTGATGAGCCTGGGGGCTCTCGACTTTGGGATTATCATCGACGGAGCCGTGATCATCGTAGAGTTTATTGCCATCCGGCTTACCCTGAACAGGGACGAGCTCTCAAACAGAACCGGGGATGAGAAACAGACCGTCATGGACCGGATCACCTTTGAGGGTGCTTCAAAAATGATGAATTCTGCCATTTTTGGCCAGGTGATTATACTGATTGTTTTTATTCCCGTGCTCTCTCTGAGCGGAGTGGAGGGGAAAATGTTCCGTCCCATGGCACTCTCTTTCAGCTTTGCCCTGCTTGGTGCCATGTTTTTCGGACTGACATGGCTGCCCGTTGCCTCTGCACTCTTCCTGAGGCCGGAAAAGGAGAAACCCTTTGCGCCGACACGCTTTCTTATGAAGCTGTTTTATCGCTCATATGATCCGGTGATCCGCTGGTCCTACGATCATAAAGGGGTGATCTTTGGCCTCGCACTTGCTTCCCTGGTTTTAACAGGGGTCATTTTTTCAAATATGGGAGGAGAATTTGTGCCGACCCTTGATGAGGGTGATTTCGTGATACAGCCTGTATTAAAGACCGGGACCTCCCTGTCTAAAACAGTGGAACTGACCACCCGGATGGAAAATATCCTGATCGATCAGTTTCCCGAGGTGGACCAGATCGTATGCCGGATCGGTGCTGCTGAAGTCCCCACCGACCCCATGTCCATGGAGGAGATTGATATGATTATTAAACTTCATCCCAAGGATACCTGGGTTTCTGCAGACACCAAGGAGGGGCTGGCCAACAGGTTTAAGGAGGCGCTGACAGTAATCCCGGGCATTGATTATGAATTTACCCAGCCCATTGAGATGCGCTTCAATGAGTTGATTACCGGGGTGAGAGCAGACCTGGCCATAAAAATTTTCGGAGAAGATCTGGAGATTCTCGCCGAAAAGGCCCAGGAGGTGAAGCGTTTGATCGCCGGGGTTCCGGGTGCAGCCGATGTGATCCTGGAAAAGACCGTTGGGTTACCCCAGATGAGTGTTAAATATAAACGGCAGAAAATAGCTTTTTACGGGCTTAACATCGGGTCATTGAACAATGATCTGACCATGGCATTCGGGGGAGCTGCCGCCGGGGTGGTCTTCGAGGGCGAGAAAAGATTTGACCTGGTGGTGCGCCTGCAGCCTGGATATCGCACCGACATCGAAAATATCCGGAACCTCCCCGTGGCATTGCCCGGCGGCATGCAGGTTCCCATGAGTGAACTGGCAGAAATTCAATACTCAACCGGTCCTGCAAAGATTTCCAGGGATAATACCCGCCGGAGGGTGGTGGTGAGTGTCAATGTGCGAGACCGTGACCTGGAATCGGTGGTGAATGATATTGAGGCGATACTGAACCAGAACCTTGAGTTGCCGGCAGGTTACTCAGTTGATTATGGCGGTCAGTTTGAAAACCTGCGGAACGCCTCTAAGCGACTGAAGCTTGCAGTTCCCATCGCACTGCTCCTTATCTTTATATTCCTGCACTTTGCATTCAGTTCTTTTAAGGAGGCTGCCCTTATTTTCACTGCAGTTCCGCTCTCTGTTGTGGGTGGAGTGGTGCTGCTCTGGATCAGGGGTATGCCATTCAGCATCTCCGCGGGGATCGGCTTCATCGCCCTTTTTGGTGTGGCGGTGCTGAATGGAATCGTTCTGATTGAACATTTAAAAGAATTGAAAAATCAAGGGATCGACGATATGAGGGAAAGGGTATTAAGGGGTACCCGTGAACGCCTGCGGCCCGTATTGCTTACGGCAGGTGCAGCAGCACTTGGATTCCTGCCCATGGCGATATCCAATTCGGCAGGAGCGGAGGTCCAGAGACCACTTGCAACGGTAGTGATCGGCGGACTCATCACCTCAACCATGCTTACCATGCTGGCCCTTCCTCTGTTGTATTCCATTGTAGATGATATCAAGAGCTTCAGGTTATGGCCTCCCGGAATCGTCAGGCACCGGAAAGCCCCCTTGATCCTGTTGCTGCTGATCCCTTCACTTGCCATATCCCAATCGATTGGTTCCACCATGGTCAGGCCCGAACCGTTCACCCTGCCGGAGGTGCTGGATATCGCTTATGAAAATAACAGTGAGCTGGAAGCTTACCGATTGAGGGCCGAGGAGAGCAGGGCGCTTATTAAAACAGCTTTCAACATCGATAAAACCTCAGTTTATTACAGCTACGATGAAAATAATATTGCTGAAAATGACTATCCTTTAGGGGTCTTTGGTGGTCAGCAGCGATTCGATTTTCCAACGGTATATTTTGCCAGGAAGAGGGCCAATACCCTGGCATATGATATGACCCTGAATGAGTTTGAAGGAAAGAAAAAGCAGGTTACCCTCGATCTCTCCAAGGCATACTATAAATTGGTTTTCTTCCATAACAGGCATCAGGTTTACCAACAGGTTGACAGCCTCTATGCAAGGGTTTCATATGCCGCGGAAACCAGTTACGAAAAGGGAGCGCTTTCCAATCTTGAAATGCTCAATGCAAAATTATCCTATGAACAGATCCACCTTTTGTTGGCCCAGATGCAGTACGATATTGATATTGCCCATGAGAACCTGGCGACACTGATGAATTTCGATGGAGCGTTCACTGTCCCGGCGGAACCCATGGAGCTGCTATGGGTGCAATCCGATAGTGTAGGATCTGATCCGGGATATCTTTATTGGCAGAACGCCAGGATCATGCAGGGCGAAGAGCTGAAGGCTGAAAGAAACCTGTTACTTCCTGATGTAACCCTGGGATATTTCAACGGAACAAACCATTATTCAGGAGCCAGGCACTACCAGGGAATTGAAGTGGGATTGGGGATTCCCCTGTTTTTTGGAGAGCAAAGGGCAAAAGTAAATGCTAAAAAATATGCCATGGAGGCAGCCGGCAGCCTTCAGAATCACTATGCACTCCAGTACAACAGCCGGGTAAATCAACTGATGAGCGGATTGCAAAAGTACACTGATGCCATCAGGCAATATGAGGAAACCGGGAAAAACCTGGCCATGGAATTAATCCGTTCGTCGAAGTTGAGCTATCTGGCAGGGGAGATTGATTTCTTCAGATTTGCCCTGAGTGTGGATCGGGCCGTGCAGATTGAAATGGACCACCTGGAGAACCTCTATAATTACAACGAACTGGTACTTGAAATCAACTACCTGACATTTGGGAATTAATAAGAAGAGTATGAAGCTTTCAAACCAAATTTTTACAATTCCGGCCCTTCTCTTCATGGTTGCATGCCATGGTGGAGGCATGTCCGAAGCATCTTTGTCTGAGGAGGCGGGAAACGCCTCATCGGGGGAGATTGTGCTCACCAGGGAGCAATTTGATGGTTCGGGCATGAAAACAGGAGCGCCTTTGCCCATGTTCTTTTCCAACGAGATCAGTGCAAACGGGAACCTTGGCTCTACGCTGGACGGCAGGGCAAAGATCAACACCCTGATCCCCGGCCGGATCAGGCAACTCAATTTTTCGATTGGTGATCAGGTAGAGAAAGGAGAAGTGCTTTTTTCGCTG
Source organism: Bacteroidales bacterium (assembly GCA_046485075.1). Taxonomy (GTDB): domain Bacteria; phylum Bacteroidota; class Bacteroidia; order Bacteroidales. The sequence continues at coordinate 10,759 of JAWOHR010000106.1, read as the reverse complement.
CAGAGCCATGAAATTATCCTGCTTCAGCAGGAGTATGCCGAAGTGGTGCAGCAACTGGGTCTCCTTTTATCTGATTACGAAAGGCTGAAATCTCTTTCCGAGGAAAAGATAGTAGCCCAAAAGGATTTCCTTAAAACCGAGAGTGAATACAAGACCATGCAGGCAAAAGCTGAAGGACTGAAGGCCCGGTTAAAAATGATCAACATCGACCCGGCCCTGGTGGAAAAGGGAACCATACTCTCTGAGGTGACAGTTATTTCACCCATCCACGGGGTGGTCACCAGGCAGGAGCTGGTACTGGGGCAGTTTATTGAGCCACAGATCACTGTGATGGAGGTGGTCGATACCCGAAAGCTTCAACTTAACATCAGGGTTTTTGAGAATGATCTCTCTGGGCTTGCAGAGGGGCAGGTAGTGAAATTTTATACGCCCGGCCATGAGGAACGGGTATTTGAAGCCACATTAAGTCACATTGGAAAATCGATTGATCCGGAGACACAAACAGTTCAATGTATTGCGCGGATCAAACCCGAAGACCGGGGGGCTTTTGTATACAACCTTTTTGTGGAGTCCAGGATTATAACCTGCCAGCGTGAGACCTTGGCTATCCCTGAAAGCGCATTAATCAGGGAGGCTGACAGGGATTTTGTCTGGATCAGGGTGGATGAAAAAGGGGATCAGATCACTTTTAAAAAAGTCCCTGTTCAGACCGGTGTAACCCGGGGGGGGTATACCGAAATTCTTGAAGAGGGTTTGTCAGATATTCTCCTGGAGGGCGCATATAGTCTGGTTATTGAAGAGTAGAGTTGGTACGAAAAAGCATGCCTAAGAAAACAGAAGATGGTGACCTCTACAGGTATACCTGCAAAATACTGGCCTCCAGCAGCAGGCGGTCTCTCTGGTATTCCAACAGCAGTTGCTGGCTGCGGAAGTGAAAATCCGAGGCATAAAAGTACTCGGTCAGGGAAATCTCCCCGTTTTTGAGGGAAAGGATCAGTAGTTCAAGGGTATTATCTGTCTCCAGTGCCGCTTCGAGGTTTTGAATCCGCAACTCAAGGTCGTCGAGCCGGTTCAGCATTTGTAGTACCTCCTTCTCAAGCTGGAAGCTGAAGCGGTGGACATCGGCTTCAGCGAATACCACACTGGATTTGGCATTTTTGATGCTGTTGCTGTTTTCCCACAGGGGAATCGTGATGCCGATCTGAAATCCTTTGAACTTAACGTCAAGCACCGATTCTGAGTAATATCCGGCAGTTAACTTTGGAAGATTCTGCCCCACCATTACACCCTGTTCTTCCCTTTTCAGTTCAAGCTCATGCTGGTAGAGCAGCAGATCGGGGCTCCGGAGGTATGCATTCAAAATGGAATCCCTGATAATGTGAGTTTCCGGGGGGAGTTTGGTTTCCAGGATCTCCAGATCGGTTCCCCCGGTAATTTCCCTGATGGCAAGCTGGCTGTTCAGGATCATGGACCTGATCTGCTCATATTCGCTCTCCAGGGAAACCAGGTGGAGGTTTGACTGGTTGAGGGCCAGCTGCCCCTCCTCCCCGGCCTCCACTTTCAGCTGAAAACCCTCATGGATGGAACGGGCCTGTGTGACCCTTTCCTCCAGCAGGATTCGATGGCCGTTCAGGTAGATTCTTTCAATCATCAGCTGCCTGGCAAGCAGGAGCACCTCCTGCCTGGTTACGAGGTACTCCAGTTCTGCCTGGCTGCTTCGGATCTTTCGTACCCGCGACCGGTGAATATAAGTGGTTGGGAAATCCACCTGTTGATTAATCCTGAAATCCATTCGGTTCCCTATCTCACCGGGATTTCCGAAAAGGTAACCAAATTCGACTTCCGGATTGGGGGGCATGTTGCCTGTACCGGCCTTCAGGAGCTCAACCTGGTAGGATTCACGTGCAGCCCTGAGGGTGGGGTTGTTCTCCAGCACCAGTTTCATATAGGGTTCTTTCCCGGGATCTTCCCCTGTCAGCTGTGACTGAGCCGGGATGTGGATGCAACTGATAATCAGGGCCATCCACACAGGTATATGCTTTGTTCTCATTGCTTTCGTTTTTCTATTATGTAGTAAACAGATGGGATCACGATCAGGTTGAGCAGGGTTGAAGTTACCAGACCGCCCAGGATCACAATGGCCATAGGACTCTGGATCTCGTTGCCGGGTTTATCTCCTGCCATGGCCAGGGGAAGCAGCGCAAGGGCGGAGGCCAGAACGGTCATCAGTATGGGGTTTAACCTGTCGGCCGACCCATGGATGATGGTCTGTTTCAGTTCCACTCCCCGGGATCGAAGGTGGCTGTAGCGGGAGACCAGCAGGATCCCGTTCCGGGTGGCGATTCCGAAAAGGGTGATAAACCCGATGATGGACGGAATACTTATCACCTGGGAGGTGAGCCGGATGGCCACTACACCCCCGATCAGGGCCAGGGGAAGGTTGAGCAGGATCACCCCGGCCAGTTTTGCACTTTTAAACTCCTGGAACAGGATTACAAAGATCACAAGGATCGCCAGCAGGGAGGTAATCAGCAGGGTAAGCGAGGCACGCTGTGCATTTTCAAACTGACCCCCGAATTCCAGCCGGTATCCTTCGGGTAGCTGAACCTGACCGGAGATTTTTTCCTGCAGCTCTTCCACAACACTACCCAGGTCCCGGCCGGCAGTATTGGCCGAGATCACCAGCTTGCGTTGCACATTTTCACGATTGATGGTGTTTGGACCGGTGGTGGAGATCACATCGGCCACATAATTTAAGGGGATCTTATGACCGTATTCAGTATCAATCATGGTGTTGCGGATCGCCTCGATGCTTTCGCGGTATGGTGCGTCATACCTGACCACCAGGTCGAAGTTAAGGTTGTCGTCGTAAATCTCTGCACATTTTCTCCCGGCCAGGGCAGTCTCCACGAACTCTGTAAAGGTATTCTGCGAAATACCGTACCTGGCCAGCATTTCACGTCGCGGTCTGATCTGTATTTGGGGAATTTCAATCAGCTGCTCCACATTGACATCCACCAGCCCCTCAATCCCCGATACCTCACCCTTGATCTCATTGGCCAACCGGAAAAGGGTGGCCAGATCGGGACCGAACAATTTCATGGCTATGCTGGCACGGGTTCCCGATAACATGTGGTCGATCCTGTGGCCCAGGGGTTGCCCGATGTTCAGGTTGACCCCTTTGATGGTGGAGAGCCTTCCTCTAACCTCCTCCATAAATGTTTCATGATCCCTGTCCGTTAGGATATAGGGTACATCTATTTCTGCCGAATTGGATCCCCCGTGACTGTGCTCGTTCAGTTCAGCGCGACCGCTTCGGCGGCTCACATACTTCACCTCGGGGATCATCATCAGCCGGGCATCGATCTGGTCCATGAACTGGTTGCTCTGTTCCAGTGAAAGGCCAGGGAGGGTTGTGGCAGTAATGGTAAGTGTCCCTTCATTAAATTCAGGAAGGAAAGAGTGGCCCAGCCGAAAGAAGATGAGAAGCGACATCACCAAAAGAGCCAAAGAACCGGCAATTACCGGAATCCTTATGCTAAGAATGGTGCCCAGGGCCTTCTCATACCATACATTTAGTTTCTGAACCAGCCTGTTTCCTCCCCTTTCATCCCGGATAAGCTGTGATTCCGAAGTAAGCAGGTAACTGGCCAGTACAGGGGTAAGGGTGAGTGCCACCACCAGGGATGCGACCAGGGAAACAATGAAGGTGATCCCAAGGGGTTTCAGCATTCGTCCCTCCATCCCCGACAGGAAGAAAAGAGGGGCAAAGGCTACGATGATAATCAGGGTGGCCTGGACAATGGATGAGCGGATCTCAATGGAGGCCTGATAGATAACCTTCAGGGTCGCCTCCTTTTCCCCCTCTGGTTTCCGATGGTTTTGCTTTAATCTTTTTAACACATTCTCCACATCAATAATGGCATCGTCAACCAGCGCCCCGATGGCAATAGCCATGCCTCCCAGCGACATGGTATTAATGGTTAATCCCAGCAGTTTCAGCGTCATCATCGAAAGCAAAAGTGAAATCGGGATGGCAATCAGCGAGATTGCTGTTGTTCTGACGTTCAACAGGAACAAAAAGAGGATAAGGGTGACAAACAACCCACCCTCGAGCAGCACGCGGAATACATTGTTCACTGCAGTATGAATGAAGTCGGCCTGCCGGAAGATGGAGGCGTTAACCTTCACCTCCCCCGGAAGTGTAACCGACAGACCGGCCAATACCTGATCCACTTTTTCGGTAAGCTGGAGGGTGTTGATCCCGGGCTGTTTCAGCACAGTGAGAATGACGGCCGGTTCCCGGTTAAGGTATGCATCCCCAACCTGGTCGGGGTGGCCGATTTTTACTGTCGCCACATCCTCAATTTTTACCGGCTTTTCATTCCTGATTTTGATTACCGATCGGCCAATGTCGTCAGGATTCTTCGATCGTCCGGTGGCCCTGACAATATATTCCTGTCCGTTTTCATTGATAAAGCCCCCCGATGCATTGCTGTTTGTGTTTTCTGAGGTTTCAATGAGTTCCCTGAGCGAAACGCCGTAATAATGCATTTTAAAAGGATTGGCCAGAATCTGGTACTGTTTCGGATATCCACCGATCACCACCACCTGTGCCACTCCTGAGACAGAAAGCAACTGCTGCCTCACCTGTTTGTCGGCTATGGTTCGGAGCTCTGAAAGTGACAAAGCATCGGAGGTCAGAGAAATCAGCATGATCTCTCCCATAACCGATGTTTGTGGTGCAAGGATGGGGGCTTCAATGCCATCGGGAAGGAGCGTTGCAATGGTGGGAAGCTTCTCGCTCACCACCTGCCTGGCCCTGTAGATATCGGTATCCCAATCGAATTCCACCCAGACGATGGAAAAACCGTAGGATGAACTTGAGCGCACCCTGCGAACATGGGTTGCGCCGTTCAGGGAAGATTCAATGGGAAAGGTGACCAGTGTCTCCACCTCCTCTGCTGCCATTCCGTGAGCGTCTGTCAGCACCACCACGGTGGGTGCTGTGAGGTCGGGAAAAACATCCACTTCCATCTCTTTCACTGTAAACAGGCCGCCTGCCAGCACCATCAGTGAGAGGAAGATGACCAGCATCCTGTTGTCGAGAGAGTATTGTATGATTTTATTCAGCATGATAGCGCTCCTTAATGTGCATGACCATCTCCCCCCACACCGGTTACCATCGATGCGGACTTAATGAGCATGGGGCCCCTGGTGACAATACGCTCCCCCTTTGCAAGTCCGCTGGTGATTTCTATCATTTTTCCGTCGGATTTACCGGTTTCAACCGCCCGTTTCGAATAGCTTTCGCCGGCGACCTGTACATAGACATAGCCGGCTCCCTGCTCCTCCGAAAAAGCACCCACTGGAATGACTATTTTCTCAAGCTCCGGATGCGTTTTCAGGTAGATCTCTGCAAAGGCTCCTTCAAGCAGTCGCCCGTCATTTTGCAGTTCGAAATAGACAGGGAGATAGTGGTCATTCTCCGCCGCAGATTTTCCGGTTGCCAGATGCCGGCCCCCAAAGTCTGAAATGGAGAAGGTCTCCTGTGAATAGGTCAGCCGGAAATTTGCATCGTATATCTGCCTGGCCACCTGTTGAAACTGTTGTGGAAGATCGGCCCTGAGCAGGAGTACCTGGTCGGAGGAAAGGGTCGCCATGTGGTGCCCTGTTTCAATGTACTCTCCTTCTGAAACATTCAGTTCGTGTATGGTTCCCGTGGAGGGTGCGAAAACCTGGAGCCCATTTTCAGAAGTGCTTTCTGCAAGTGCAAAAAAACCGAGGCTGTCGGAAAGGTAGGTTGCCCTTGATTCGAGAAACTGGCGTTCCGATATAACACCCCGGGCATGAAGCTTCTGATGTCTGGCATATTCGCTCCTGCTCTTCTCCAGTCTGTTGGAGGCTTGCTGGTATTGCAATTCAAAATTGTTCTGGGGTAACGATCTGCCCGAAATGGTGAAAAGGAGACTTCCTTTCTCCACATGCTGGCCCTGTACCAGATTCTGATTTGTGAAATAGACAATACCCCCGATATTGGCTACCACCATATTGATCTTACCGGGTGCGGCGATGACCTCTCCGCTGGTGAGGATCACCGAGGACAGGGTGCCGGTTTTAACTTCAGAAACCATGAAATTGCTGTTCCAGGCCTGCTCCTTCAGAAAGGTGATATCACCTGCCGGCGACGCCTCATTCAGATGGCCTCCCCCGGCGTCAGCATGGTCCGATTGATGATCCGCCACATGAATTTGACCCGAGACCGACCCGGCAGTTTCACCTGAATAAAGGGATACTTTCAGATCAAATGCACCCCCCTTTCGGGGTATGAATGGAACATGAAATATGCCGGGTCGTTCCGGACTGCCGGAAGTAACCGAAACACCATCGATCTCAATGGTTAAGCTTCCCGAAGTGTATGGTTTATATGTATCGAGGCGGGTAACGTGTACCAGGAAATCAAATTCCTCTCCCGCCTCAGGGAACCCGTGCTCAATGAAAAACTCTGTGTTCCCGCTGAACAGGGTGTATTGTGAACCTTCACCGGAGTGCTCCTGGTCATGAACCTCTGGTGGTTTGGACGATTCGGAATTTTGCTGGCACCCCCATGCCATGAGCAGGGTCAGTGCAATCGTGTATCTGTACATGTTAACGTATGTTGTTGAATATTATCAGGGCATGCGGATTGCATGCGCCGGCCCGGACGGCAAGGAATTCAAATTGAGTTAAGAATGAGGAGGGCCTCTCAGGGAGTGTTTCCCTGAGAATATGGGCGAATCAATGGGTGGATGCAGGGGAAGCCGCGGTGCAGTGGCAAGGCCTGTAACCGGATCGGGAACATTTCCCGGATCTCCAATCACTACAAATGAAGCCTGTATCACAGGTCTGAGAACCTGTAAATGATTGTATTTGACAAAATGGATGTCGTTGAAAGCGTGACAGTGTTTACTGCCTGAATCCTTATTGTGGTGAGCAGGATCGGTTGTGGGACATTCATTGGTTGAAGGGTGGTTAACGAATGCCACATGGTGGTGATGGGGTACCAGGTGATGACCGATCAAAATGAACATATTGACCAGGAGAAGAACTGATATGTGCTTTAATCCCTTCATCAGCATCAGTTCACAAAAGTAATAAAATAGCCGGGGATGAGAAAATCATCCTTTTCCCAGGTCCGAAACGACCTGTTTCATCTTTAGCAGACCGGTTCTGGCAACCTCCAGGGGATCCATTGCCCAGTAAGAGCGGTTGAACAGTTCCAGCGAAAGAACGGTTTCACCTCCCATCTTCTTCAGGTCGGACAGGATCTGTTTCAATGGGGCAGCCCCGTCGCCCGGGTAAACCCTGTCCGCATCGGTCAGTTCCTCCCTGGGTTTCGAACCGGGATAATCGTTCATGTGGAATATATCGATAAGTGTGCCATTTACCATTTTCAATCCATCGAAACCGCTATCTCCCCTGAAGAGGTGGAAGACATCGGGCAGGATCCGGGCATCGGGATCATCTGCCACCGCTGCAATCATCAGGACCTGTCCCAGGTGCCACAATACCGGCGATGAGCCCCAGAATTCAAGCTGTGGCATGACCCCTGTTTTCCTTCCGAGCTCCAGTAACTGACCATACTTTTCTCCTGCCATAAAGAGGTCCAGTGGCCGGTCAGCGGGGACCCCGGCCGGAGGAGCTGCAATCCGGAGACAACCAATGCCGGCAAGCATATCCATCTCCTTCGCCATCTGTCCAAATCCGGCTTCACCTCCGGTCATCCAAGGTGCAAACCCGATGGCACTTTCCACCCTGATCCCATGGTCGTCAATGAAAGATTTAACAGAGGAGGGTGTGGCCCCGCCAGTGAGGGCTGACTGTACATCGCTCACCCAAACTTCGATCCCTTCATACCCGGCATCGGCAGCAATTTCAACCTGTTTGAACAGATCCGGTTTCTGACCACTGATGGTACTGGTATTGAGGCAGAACCGAAACTGTGATTTCGCAAAACCTGCTTTAGCTGTAAGCGGGAGGGAAAGGGCGGCGGTGCCCAGGGCTATGGATGATAATGCTTTTCTTCTGGAAATGGGAAATCCTTTCATGGAAATACAGATTGGGTGAATGGTACTACGAAGATAGCCAACAAATATTTCATTCGGATTCCATAACTTGGACTTTATTAAATATGTAATATGGCCAGCAGTAATAAATTACCCGGGACGGACAATAGCAGGTATGTAAAGATCGCAATTGATCTGATCCTGAAGGTGGGGACACTTATTTTAGTGGTCTACCTCTGTTTCAGGATTCTGCAACCTTTTCTGAGCATGCTGATATGGGGACTGATCATTTCCATTATTCTCTTTCCGCTTTTCTATCGCCTGAGGGGCTGGCTGGGCGAAAAAAACAGGATAACCTCCATTTTGCTCACTACTGTTGCACTCTCGATCCTGGTGTTGCCCAGCATCTGGCTGGTGAACCAGCTGGTGGAGGGCATTAAATTCCTGGCCGATTATTTCCAGGAAGGATCATTGTACATTCCACCCCCGCAAGCATCCGTGGCAGATTGGCCCCTGATCGGCCCCTGGCTCTTTGACAACTGGTTGGCAGCCTCTGAAAACCTTGGTGAATCGCTCAAGGGATTCCTTCCCCAGATTGCCCAATGGAGTGAAAAAATTCTTGGAAAACTGGCCACAACCGGGTTGGGAATCCTTCAGTTCGCGGCCTCCATTATTATTTCAGGGATTTTCCTGATATTTTTTGAAAAGGGATCTGAATCGGGAAAACATATCTTTCACAGAATTGCAGGGGAAAGGGGGGATGAATTCCTTGAGGTCTCCCTTTTGACCATTCGTAATGTAGCCACAGGCGTGCTGGGAGTGGCTGTAATCCAGACCGCCCTGATGGGAGTGGGATTGATCCTTTCCGGTATTCCCCTGGCAGCCGTTTGGATTGTTTTGATCCTGGTCATGACCATTGCCCAGATCCCGGTATTGCTCTTTAATATTCCTCTGATCATCTACCTGTTTTCATTTATGGATCCGTTTCCGGCGGTGCTCTGGTCGCTTTATTTCCTGGTAATGGGAATGCTGGATAACGTGTTAAAACCCCTGATTATGGGCAAGGGAGCCAGTGTGCCCATGCTGGTGATTTTTTTAGGTGCCCTGGGTGGATTTACCGCATTCGGTTTCATAGGGCTTTTCCTGGGTGCCATTGTACTTTCCCTTGCCTACAAGTTATACCTCACATGGGTTTCATCCAGCGACAGGATCGATGCCTGACCAGGATTATTCTCATCATGAAAGGATCGTTTCTCTCGATGTGTTGAGGGGGGTGGCAGTAGCCGGTATCCTCATCATGAATATCCAGAGCTTTTCCATGCCTTCGGCAGCCTATCTTAATCCGACTGTCTATGGAGACCTGACGGGAGTGAACAGGTGGGTATGGATCATCAGTCACCTGCTGGCTTCCGGGAAATTCATCTCCATCTTCTCCATGCTGTTTGGAGCGGGTGTTCTGATCTTCATCAGAAATGTACAATCCAGGGGGGAGGTTGCAATGGAGCTCCATTTTCGTCGTATGGCCTGGCTGCTCCTGTTCGGAATGGTGCATGCCTACCTTTTCTGGCAGGGTGATATCCTGGTTACCTATGCCCTGTGCGGAATGGGACTTTGGTTTTTTCGAAACATGAAACCGGGATCCCTGCTGCAGTTCAGTGTGTTCATTTTTCTGGTTCCCATTGTGCTCGCGACCCTCCTGGCGCATACCTTGCCCTACTGGCCCAATGAAGCGGTTGAAGCCATCAGGGAAAACTGGAATCCGAATGCTGAAAACATCCGGATGCAGGTGGAAGGTATGAAAGGAAACTGGCTGGAGCGCATGAAAATACGGGTACCGGAAACCCTCTCCATGCAGAGTACCGTTTTTATGGCGGAAACTGCATGGAGGGTGCTCTCCATGATGCTCCTGGGTATGTTTCTGCTAAAAAAGGAGATTCTCACAGGCGGACAGCCCAGGGCTATTTATATCCGTATGGCCCTCATCGGACTTTTCACAGGCTACCTGTTATCTGCCGCAGGAGTATGGCTTAATTTTCACAAAGCATGGTCGCTCGAGTATTCCATGTTCATCGGGAGTCAGTTCAACTATGCGGGAAGCATTGCAGTGGCCCTGGGGTATACCGGGGTGGTAATGCTGATTGTTAAATCGGATCGCTTCCGGGCTATTGTGGAAGTATTTTCTGCTTTGGGCCGGACCGCCTTTTCAAACTATATATTACAGACCCTGATCTGTATTACCATTTTTTATGGAAACGGCCTGGGCCTTTTCGGAAGTGTGCAGCGCAAATACCAGTTGTTGATCGTGATCGGGGTATGGCTCCTCCAGGTAGTCCTGACCCGCCTTTGGTTGGGGAGATTCAGGCAGGGTCCGCTTGAGTGGTTCTGGCGAAGACTGACATACAGACAGGAGTTCTGAAAACCGAATTTCTGAAAGGGTCATTAATAAACAAATTTCGTATCTTTTCAGAATAAATAATGTACACATGAAGAATTTGATAACACTGATCACGCTGTCGCTCCTGTTTATGGTGGAGTGCAATTCATCCAGGGCTCCCAAAACTTCTGAAGCACAAGAGGGTTTCACCTTTGCTTTCCTGACGGATATTCACCTGCAACCCGAGCTCAATGCAGTTGCGGGGTTTCAAAAGGCCATCGATACCATCAACCAGATCAGGCCAGACTTTGTGCTTACCGGGGGTGACCTGGTCATGGAT
>JAWOHR010000104.1:0-24343 GCA_046485075.1 Bacteroidales bacterium | reverse complement strand
CTGCGCGGCTCGTTCGACGATCGGGTAGAAGCGAAGCTCGTCCGCCGCGCAGGCCGGGAAAACAGGACGCTCGCGACCGGACGGCGCATCGGGCGTCATCCACGGCATGTCCGAGGTTATCAGGCTGGCCAGCAGCACTGCCAGCGGAATGGCCAAAGGGACCAGCGTGGCACTGGTATAAAGCAGAAACTCTGAAATGATTTGAAATTCAAGTCCTTTTCCAATGAGGTCATCAATATATTTCCAGAGGAATTGCATCAGGAGGATGAATATCACGAAGAAAAAGGTGAGTATCAGCGGACCCACGAATGACTTTATGACCAGAAGATGAAGTTTTTTCACGCCGCTTCCAATTGGAACCTAAAGATTCAACGTATACAAAGGTAACTTATTTTGGAAAAGTCACTGAGCACTGAGCACTGAATACTGAGCACTGAATACTGAGCACTGTGCACTGTCCCCTGAGCACTCTATAACCCGATGGCCCGTTTCAGCTCTGAAATCTGTGAGTCCCAAAGGTCAACTGCATCGCTCTTATCCTCCTCCTCAGCGAAATCGGTAATGATCAATGCCACATCCCCTGTAAGTTCTTCGGTGTGAATTTTGAATTCGAAATAGATCTCCTTATCCTCCGGTTCATCTTCCGCGTTTTCCCAGTGAAACCGAATGGATTTATTGCTCTTTTTATGTAAAACAGAGGCTTGATGTTCTGTGCCCTCCCAAATAAAGGTATAGCGACCGTTGCTTAAATTCACGTCATCGGCAAACCACTCAGATAATCCTTCCGGGGTACTTATCCTGTTGAACAGAATATAGGGCGATGTATTGAGCGTATACTCAAGCTCATATTTCGTTTTCATCGGAGAGGAGTTTATATGGTTTGCGGCTTAGATGCAATATAAGAAAATTCTGGATATATCAAAAGTCAGTTAATCAGAGCAATGCTCAGAAATTCAGTTAGGTAGAATGATTTTAAAAAAGAGAAAAATTATTCTATATCGTCGAAAATGATATATTTGCTGCTTGCAATTTACAAAAACTAAAGACTAACATGAGTACTATGAAAAAAAGCAACAAAGGTGTTGTTGTTGTGATCGCCAGCATTGCAGCCACAGGCGGCCTTCTCTTTGGGTTTGATACCGGGGTGATCTCGGGTGCTATTCCGTTTTTACAGGACTATTTTGTAATGACAGATTCACAGGTGGAGAGCCTGACGGCACTGGGCCTGATTGGCGCGGTGGTCGGAGCATTGTTTACCGGGACCATTACCGACATCCTTGGACGGAAGAAAGTAATACTGGCATCTGCTTTTATCTTTGCAACAGGTGCAGTCTGGACCGGTTTTGCTCCCACGGTGATCCAACTGATGATTTCCCGTTTTTATCTCGGACTGGCCATCGGAGTTTCATCCTTTGCTGTACCACTTTATATTTCTGAGATTTCGCCGACCAAAATCAGGGGGACCCTGGTGTCGATGTTCCAGTTACTCATCACTGTCGGTATCCTTGCGGCCTACCTCAGCGACAATGCGATTGCAGACAATAACAACCTGGAGAGCTGGCGGCCCATGCTTTGGGTTGGGGTAGCCCCCGCGCTTGTTCTGTTTATTGGCATGTTCTTCCTGCCCGAAACACCTCGCTGGCTGATGAGTAAGGGCCGTGAGGAGGAGAGCAGGCAGGTATTGGGAAGAATTGAAGACCCCGAATTTATTGAGGGCTCCATTGCTGCAATGAAATCCGATATCAACATTGATAAAAGCCAGGCTGGCCTGAGGGAAATTTTCAAACCCTGGCTCAGGAATGCCCTGATCATTGCCGCCGGGATTATGTTCTTCCAGCAGTTTGTAGGTATCAATACGGTTATCTATTACAGTCCGAAGATTTTCCTGGCAGCAGGATTTGAAGGTGCCGAAGCGGCCATTGCAGCATCTGTCATTGTAGGCGTGGTAAATGTCCTTTTCACAATCATTTCGTTGTTCGTGATCGACCGGCTGGGCAGGAGGAAACTTTATTTTATAGGTCTTTCCGGTATCGCCATTGCCCTGGTTGGAATGGGTCTTGGATTCATGCTTCCCGGAGCGGGTAAATGGTTCCTGGTGATTTCCATGCTGGTTTACATTGCATTCTTTGCCATCAGCCTCGGACCCCTGGGATGGCTCATCATTACCGAAGTATTCCCCACCCGGGTTCGCGGACTGGGTGCATCCATCGGTTCATTGTCAAACTGGGGTTTCAATACCCTTGTGGTATGGACCTTTTATAAAATGGCCAGTGCCATTGGAAATGCCAAAGCAGTTGTGGTTCCTGAAGGAAATGACCTTTCAGATGTCTGCCCATCCTGCATCGGAAGCGTATTCTGGATCTTTGCAGTCGTTGCCCTTGTCGGAATCGTCTGGGGTTATTTCTATATCCCGGAAACCAAGGGCGTTTCCCTGGAGAAGATTGAGGAGCACTGGAGAAATGGTGGGAAACCCAGAAAACTAAATAAATAGCAACATCAAAAAAACCCGGTCATTTCACCGGGTTTTTTTAATTTAGGACATGGAAGAGTGTTTTACGAAGCCGCCTAAAATATTTACAGTGTAAAGATTTTCAGCGGCGAGAAAACACCCATTCCTGAAGATAAAACGAAAAAAGAGGGAAAGATGACACGATTTCTTGATATTGCAAAGCGCCGGTACTCTTGTCGAATTTATGATGCAAGGCCGGTGGAGGAGGAGAAGCTTAACCTTGTCCTTGAAGCCGGAAGAGTTGCACCCTCGGCAGTCAACTACCAGCCCTGGCACTTTTTTGTGATCCGGGGAGAAAAAGAGCTGAGCCGGTTCCATGCAGTTTATCACCGGGAGTGGTTCAGAACCGCTCCCTGTGTGATTGTGATCTGCGGGGACCACTCCACATCGTGGAAAAGAAAGTCAGATGGCAAGGACCTCTGTGATGTGGATGTGGCCATAACCACCGATCACATGACCCTGCAGGCAACCGAACTGGGATTGGCCACCTGCTGGATCTGCAATTTCGATCCTGAAATTACCCGGGAGCTGCTGGGATTGCCGGAGAATATGGAGCCTGTTGTGATTTTACCCGTCGGTTATCCCCTGGATGAGGTTGATCCCGGACGTCACACCGGGAAAAGGAAACCACTTTCGGAAACCGTTACCTTTCTCTCCTGAATAATCTCCTGAACAGTTTTTTCTCCTTTAGGGTTTTAACAGGATGGAACTGAACCGGTTTCTTCATCCTGAAATCATCGCACTGCAACTGCTCCCGGATTGTGGAACTGATTTCAAATCGCTCCTGCTTCAGGATATTCCAGTGTTCATCCTGGAAGGCACTTTTCATAAAGCCTGCCCAGATGGGCATGGCGGTGTATGCTCCCTGTCCGTATTGCATGTTTTTAAATCGAATATTCTGTAAATCTCCTCCAACCCAGACTCCGGTAACCAGGCCGGGCGTAAATCCGATGAACCAGCCATCCGTGTAGTTTTGCGTGGTCCCGGTTTTTCCTGCAACATCCCCTGGCATCTGATATCTGGTTTTCAAACTGGCGGCAGTACCCTCATTTACCACGCCCCTCAGCATTTCGATCATGAGTTCTGCATTTTCGGGACTACAAATGGTCGTTCCCTCCATTGAAGGTTCATTTTCATCCAATATATTTCCACTGCTGTCCTCTATCCTTTTGATATAAACCGGTTTCTTTCCTACTCCCAGATTGGCAATGGCCTGGTAGGCGCCCACCATTTCAAGAAGTGAAACTGCTCCTGATCCCAGTGCCAGGGATGGAACTGCAGGCAAGGGAGCTTCAATACCGGCCCTTTGACACAACTCCAGCACACTGTCGATACCAACCTGCATCAGCAATGCAACGCTTATGGTGTTTACCGAGTGAACCAGGGCACCCTTCATGGAGTAATATCCCCCATACGACCGGTCGGCATTCCTTGGGACCCAGTTGTCAAATTCGCCATATGCCACACTGTCATTGGGAAAGTAGTCGCAGGGAGAGACCCCCTGTTCAAGTGCCTCAAGGTAAACCAGTGGTTTGAAGGTGGATCCTGCCTGCCGCCGGGAAAGGACATGATCGTATTTAAAGTATTCGTAATTGATTCCACCCACCCAGGCCCTGATTTCTGCTGATCTTACATCCATGGCCAGGATCCCTGTCTGCAGGAATTTGAGGTAATGTCTGATGGAGTCAAGTGTATTGTATTCTCCACGTTGTGGACCTTCCCACGTGAAGAGTTCCATGTTACGAGGTGCCTCCGATGCCATCCCGGGGTGATATTCACCGTCATAATTGATCATCAACTGTTTTTCTGTCAATCCCTTCCAGAGATTATCCAAAGCCCATTGCTTTTCAAATATCCGTTGAAGCTGGGTCATCTGTGTCTGCATTGCCTCTTCGGCATATAGTTGCAACCGGCTGTCGATGGTCGTATAAACCTTCAGACCGTCGGTGTAGAGGTTGTAGTGTTCTGACCCGTTCCTTTCGTGCTCACTGCACCATCTATCCAGTTCGGCCCTGATGAATTCCCTGAAGTAGGGCGCGATACCTGCGTTTTGGGGAAGCGGACGGTAGGCCACCTCCAGCACCAATCCCTGCAGCGAATCTGCCACTGAAGCCTCCAGGAAACCATATTTGGCCATCTGGGCCAACACCACGTTCCGGCGTGCCAGGGCTTTCTCTTTATTTATCACGGGATTATAGTTGTGGGTGGCCTTCAACATGCCGATCAGTACCGCAATCTCTTCAATCTGTAAATCCCCGGGATCCTTGTTGAAGTATCGGCGGGAAGCAGCCGTGATGCCAAAGGTATTCTCCCCAAAGGATACAGTGTTAAGATACTGCTCCAGGATTTCATCCTTGGTGTATAATTTCTCCATCCTGCGGGCTGTGATCATCTCCCTCACTTTATTTCCCGGCATAGTAATGAAGCCGAAGTCACGGCGGGGAAACAGATTTTTGGCCAGCTGCTGGGTCAGCGTACTCCCTCCCCCGGAACCCTCCTTGCCCAGTAGAAGGGTCTTAAAAAATACCCTGAAAAGACTTCTTGTATCAATACCTTTATGGCTGTAAAACCGGATATCTTCTGTGGCAACCAGGGCATTTTTGATGGATTTGGTAATCCCCGAAGGTTCGAGGTATTGCCGGTTCTGAATGTAGTAGGTACCCATGAGTACCCCATCGGCAGAGTATACCTCGGATGCAATTGGATTCTGAATCTCTTTTAATGCTTGCCTGTCTGGCAGCTTGCCAAGAGCTCCTGCGAAAACCAGCAACACAAACAATGCCTGTATCACCACGAATCCCACCGGCAGGATCAGAAGGTACTTCAGGATTTTCTTTCTCAATTTGCCTGGCATCAACTTTAGAACTCCCGATCATCAATCTTTAGTATAGTAGAGCCCCGATCTCTCATTAAATTATGACATTGATTTAATAAAGTTTAACTTTGGTTTATAGAATGACTGGTAGTCAAAAAAAATATATAAGTCATTAAATCAAATACTATGGGAACAGCGCAAAGAAAGGAGAGGGAGAAACAGCAAAGAAAGGAGGAGATCATCCAGGCTGCAGAGCAGGTCTTTTTCTCCAGGGGTTTTGAGCAATCGACCATGGATGATATCGCTGAGAAAGCTGAATTGAGCAAGGGAACCCTTTATCTCTATTTTAAAAGCAAAGAGGACCTGCAGATGGCTGTGGCAAGGAGATCCATTATATTGCTGAGATCAATTACCCTCAAGGCAGCTGAAAAGGCAGGAAACGCCATTGAGAAGCTTCAGCGGATGGGATGGGCCTGCGTGGAATTTTCAAAATCACACCCCGATCAGATGAAGTCCATTATGACCCTGGAGGGTTTGGAACCCGGAAGCATCAGCTATTCAACCAATGATGTGCAGAACCTGATTTATAATGAATCGACTGTTGGAACAGTGATCCAGGTGGTGGAGCAGGGTGTGGCCGAGAAACTGATCCGGTCTGATATTCCGGCCCTCCTGGTGGCTCATACCCTCTGGATGTCGGTACTGAGCGTGATTCGCTTTGTAACCATGAAGGAGGGACTGTTCGAAATGCTCGAGCTATCCCCTATACATATTTTTGAGAGTCATTTTGAACTGGTTTTAAATGGTATCCGTTCATGAAAAAGATTTTGAACTGCCAGGTCAGCCTGGTTATTGCAGCTTTTCTGATATACCTGACCTCACTGGCAGGTGTTGAAGCAGTTGCACAGAACCCTGTTCTGCTGGGGTATATCACCGAAGGCCTTCAGTCCAACCAGGGGCTTAAACAAAAAAAGCTGGACTATGCGGCCAACCTTTCAGCCCTGCGGGAGGCCAGGGGGCTTTTTTTCCCCGATTTAAGCCTGAATGCCCGGTACACGGTTGCCGATGGCGGCAGAACCATTGTGTTCCCTGTGGGGGATATGCTGAACCCTGTTTACAGTACCCTGAACATGCTCACCGGGGCGGAGATGTTTCCCCAGATCGAAAACCAGGAATTTCTGTTTCTGCGTCCCAATGAACAGGAAACCAAGCTTACACTGGTTCAGCCCATCTTCAATACCGAACTCATTTACAACCACGGGATCCGAAAGCAGTACACCGAGATCGCCAGGATCGATGTGGTGAGGTATAAAAGGGAACTCATCAGGGAGATAACCCAGGCCTATTATGATTATCAGAAGGCCTATAACCTGGTTTGGCTGGCCGATACCTCCATTACACTGGTGAATGAAAATCTGAGGGTAAGTCAGCGATTATATGAAAATGATAAGGTCACCATCGATGCCGTTTACCGTTCTGAATCTGAACTCAGCAGGGTTGAGGTTCAGAGGGCACAGGCCAAAAATATGCTTGAAGCATCAGGCGCATATTTCAATTTTCTCCTGAACCGGTCACTCGATGCTCCCATCGAGATCTTAACCGAAACGCCCGAACCTATTCTGCTTTCACTGGAAGAGGCCAGTTTACTGGCGGTTCAGAACCGTGATGAACTCCAGCAGATCAAACAGTATCAGATCCTGAATCAGCATGTTACCAGTCTGAACCGTGGAAATAATATTCCGGGCCTTTTCGGAGTGGTGGATTATGGTTTCCAGGGTGAGGAGTATAGCTTCACCCAGGAGGATGATTTTGTGATGGCTTCCCTGGTGTTGAGGTGGAACCTGTTCAAGGGTACGGCTAACCATTTCAAGGTTCAGCAGTCAAAGATTGAAGGTGAAAAACTGTCAGAGCTTTTCACCCAGACTCAACAGCAGATCAAATTAGAGGTGATCAATAGCTATTATGCACTCCAGGCAGCATACGAGTCGGTGCAATCTTCACGCAAGCAGACCCGTTCTGCCATGAGGGCCTACGAGTTGATCAGCAGAAAATACAGTGAGGGCCAATCCTCACTGCTGGAGCTCATCGATGCGCGAACGAGCCTCACCAGTGCTGCGGCCAACTCAATCATTGCACAGGGAGCCTATTTCAGTCAGCAGGCTGACTTTATTTACGCCATGGGGGCCGCTAATCTTGAGGATTTCAATGAACAACCTTAAAAATAAAATATGAATTTAAAAGCAAAGCATATTTTCAGCCTTGTGGCCTGGCTCATTTTTTTGGGAGGCTGTACTACCCCGGAAAAGGAGAGGCAGGTGGATCCGATACCTATGAGCGTGAAGATTCAGAGGGTTGAAAAGATGACCTACCAGATTCCGGTTAGGGTAACCGGGTTTCTGGGCACCACCACCCAGATGAAACTGAGTTTCAAAACGGGCGGGATTGTCAGCCGCATCAACGTCAGGGAGGGGATGGGAGTTTCGGCCGGAGAAGTTCTTGCTGTACTGGACCTTTCGGAGATCAGGGCCCAGGTTAGCCAGGCAACCATTGCACTGGAGAAGGCACAACGGGACATGGATCGTGCCATGAATCTTTATCATGACAGCGTGGCGACACTTGAACAGTATCAAAATGCCGGGTCAGCCTTTGAACTTGCCCGGGCGCAGAAACAGATTGCCGACTTTAACCTGCTCCATTCCCGGATCAAGGCTCCGGCAGATGGGAAAATTATGAAAATACTGGTGGAGACCAGTGAGGTGATCGGTCCTGGTTACCCTGCCATTCTGTTCGCTTCCACTGAAGATGACTGGGTGGTCAGGGCCTCTATCACCGATAAGGATATTGTGAAACTGGGTATCGGTGATTCGGCGCATATCACTATGGATGCATTCCCGGGAAGGAAGTTCCTGTCCGAGGTGACCGGGTTGGGCAATGTGGCCGATCCGGTAACGGGTACCTATGAGTCTGAGCTGAAGATTCTGGAGGCCGATCCGCAATTCAGAACAGGTTTTTTTTCACGGGCAGATATCTATCCGGCCGGGAAGAATCGCTCCCTTGTTGTGCCCCTGGAAGCCCTTCTCAATGCCAGCGATCATAAGGCTCATGTGTTCGTCTATGCCCAAACAGGCGATCAGGCAGTCCAACCCCGGGGCACAGTTACAAAAAGGATCATCAGTACCGGAAGGATACTGGGCGACAGGGTAGTAGTGCTGGATGGGCTGGAAGAGGGGGAGTGGATCGTTACCGAGGGAGCAAAGTTCCTGAGACCGGATATGGAGGTTATACCGGTTCATTACAATGAAAACAAAGCGCAATGAAACTACCTGAACTGGCCATTCAGCAAAGGTCATTTACATGGATGATCATTATTTTCCTTACCATTCTCGGGGTTCGTGCCTATATGACCATGCCGCGGACCGAGAATCCTGAAGTGACTGTTCCCGGTTCATCTGTGATCGTGGTGATGCCGGGGGCGAGTCCTGTCGATATGGAGAAAATGGTGGCCCTTCCCCTGGAAGAGACTCTGAACGGTTTGGAGGATATAAAAAGGATTGCGGCTGAAGTAAGGGACGGGATAGCTATAGTGACAGTAGAGTTTGAAAGTCAGACTGATCCGGATGAGAAGTATAATGAGGTGGTGCGGCAGGTGAACAGCATCCGCAGCACACTCCCCGATGAGATTGTTCAGCTGGAAATGTGGCAATGGTCCATATCCGATATGAACATGATCCAACTGGCGCTGGTATCAGATGCTGAACCCTACCCGGAGCTTGAAGCGATTGCTGAGCAGCTACGGAAACGGGTGGAAAAGATACCCGGTATCAGAAAAGTTTCCTATTACGGACTGCCCACCCGGGAGATCCACATCAACCTCGATTTTGAAAAGATGGCCATGGTGAATACCTCGGTGGAGCAGATCATCAGGGCTATCGAGACCAACAATGCAAATATTCCCGGCGGCGACTTTACCATTGGTCCATCCACGTTAAGTGTGAAATCATCCGGATCGTTTCAGGATCTGGATGAGATCCGAAACTGCGTGGTTCATTCATACCAGGGCAGTTTGATTTATCTCAGGGACCTGGCGGATGTGGAGTTTGGATATGAGGAGCAGAATTACCTGGCACGGTACAGTTCCAAACGTGCCATCTTTATCGGGATCAGCCAGAAGGAGGGACTGAATGTTCTGGAGACTGCCGAAAAGCTGATGCCGGTTATTAACTCCTTTCGGGAGGAATTGCCCGGGGGAATGGAGCTTGAGATGGTCTATAATCAGCCTGCTTCTGTAAAAAGCAGGATTAACGGATTTGTGAACAACCTTCTACAGGGTATGGTCCTTGTAGCCCTTGTCATCTTTTTCTCCATGGGTTTAAGATCCTCTTTTGTAGTTGCACTGGCCATCCCGTTGTCGTTGGTGATCGGACTCGGTTTTGTGAATCTTTCCGGTTTCGGATTACAACAGATTTCCATTGCCGGCCTGGTGGTAGTGTTAGGCATGCTGGTGGATAACTCCATTGTGATGGTCGAGAACATCAACCGGTTTATTCAGATGGGCCACAAAAAACGTGAAGCTTCCATCCTGGCGGCTTCCGAAATCGGATGGCCTGTCGTTACTGCCACACTGACTACCATACTGGCCTTTGTGCCCATTGCGGCCATGCCCGATGAGACTGGCGAATTTATCATGTCTTTGCCGGTGACCATCATGATTACGCTGACCATTTCGCTCTTTATCGCACTTACATTTACGCCCGTGATCACCAGCCGTTTATTCAGGGATGCCGGTGATGTTCCGCGTAAACCAAAAGGTTTTAGCAGGTTCCTCATATGGTTTATTGAGAACCCTTTCAGATTTATACTGAAACATTCCCTGCGAAAGCCCCTGCTTACAATTAGCCTGGCGCTGTTATACCTGGCAGTGTCATCCCTGATGTTCAGGTATGTTCAGATCTCCTTTTTCCCCAAGGCACAGCAACCCAACCTGATGATCCAGGCAATCCTGCCCGGTGGATCCTCTCTTCAGCGCACCGATCAGGTGGCCCGTTATCTGGAATCGGTCCTTGATACCACACCTGAAGTGCGCTATTATGCCACCAATGTGGGGAATGGAAATCCGCGGATTTACTATAACGTTTTCCCGAAACAGAACGATAAACAGTTTGCTGAAATCTATGTGGAGCTCTATCAATATAAGGAGGAGGCTTTTCTCAACACCCTGGAGAAGTTAAGGTCTGAATTTAGTGCTTATCCGGGGGCCATGATCCGGGTAACGGATTTCGAGCAGGGACCTCCTTTTGATGCCCCTGTTCAGGTCTACGTGACCGGCGATGATCTGGATGTTTTGCGCCAGATTTCAGCTGATGTGGAGGAGATGATAAGGGAGCAGCCCGGCGCCATCAATATTGAAAATCAATTTGTTAAAACCAATACTGAACTCCATTTTGAAATCAATAGGGAGAAAGCCAATATGCTGGGTGTGCCCGTGATAGAGATCGACCGGACCATCCGCATGGCTGTAAAGGGTATTGGGATCTCCAAATTCAGGGATACGGATGGTGAACAGTATAATATTATTTTACGGATGAATCATGACCATCCTGAGGGTGGGTTCAGTGTGGAGGAGCTTGATAAAATCTATGTTTCGTCCCTTTCTGGAAAGCAGATCCAGCTGAAGCAGTTCGCAGAGCTCACCATGCAACAGGTGCCAAGTACGATCAACAGGTTCCGGCTGGAACGCACGGCCGAAATTATTGCAGATGTTCATCCCGACTTTACTTTGGATGAAGTGATGGAACCGGTAACCGGGCGATTGGAAAACTATCCCATGCCGGAGGGTTACAGCTATTATATCGGAGGTGAGCTTGAAAGCAGGAATGAGGCTTTCGGGGGCATGACCAATGCCATTATCATTGCGGTTATTTCGATTTTCTCGGTACTGTTGCTTCAATTCAAGTCCTTTAAGCAGCCTCTTATCGTCTTCCTTGCCATTCCTTTTGCCTTCACCGGGATGATATGGGCCTTGCTGATTACCGAAAACTCATTCTCGTTTACGGCATTTGTGGGACTTACCAGCCTGGTGGGTATTGTGGTAAATAATTCCATCATCCTGGTGGATTATATCAATAAGCTCAGGGAGCGCGGGATTTCGCTGGATGAAGCCCTGCAGCTGGCCGCAGAAACCCGTTTCACTCCCATTGTGCTGACTGCGCTGACCACCATTGGGGGACTGTTGCCTCTGACCCTTCAGGGGGGGACTTTATGGGCACCCATGGGGTGGACCATCATTGGAGGATTATCGGTTTCCACACTGCTTACCCTGATCATTGTGCCGGTGGCATACAAACTTTTGGAAAGAAAGCGCGGATCGTATTAACTTGCATTAAATTCAAATCGGAAGTCATGAAACACCTTTTCAGTTTAACTTTAATGATTTTATTATCCATTTTTCAGGCCATGGGACAGTTCAGGAGCGATGTGGTGGAAACCACAGGTGGTAAACTTGAGATGTTTTTTATCGGGCACGGGACCCTGATGTTTGAATTTAATGACCTGGTGATTCATATTGATCCCACCATGCGTGAGGCTGATTATGGAAAACTTCCTGATGCGGATCTAGTACTGGTAACCCACCAGCATGGAGACCACCTGGATCTGGCAGCCCTCCATCAGATTATGAAGGAGGGGACCCGGGTGGTGATGACCCAAACCTGTTTGGACCAGTTGGAGGAGTTCAATGCCGGGGTGATGAAAAATGGCGACAAGGAGACCATTCTTGGTATTGAAGTGGAAGCTTATCCAGCCTATAACATCATTCATAAGCGCCCGGACGGGATATCTTTTCATCCGAAAGGGGAGGGCAATGCATATCTGCTTACTTTTGGGGATACCAGGGTATTGATCGGAGGTGATACCGAGAATGTACCTGAATTGAAAAAGCTGAAAGATATTGATGTGGCATTCCTGCCGATGAATCTGCCCTATACCATGACCCCTGAAATGGTGGCGGACCTTGCCCTGGCTATTCGCCCCGCCCTCTTATACCCTTACCACTACGGGGAAACCGATCCGGAGGAACTGGTTGAGCTCTTGAAAGATAACCATGAGATTGAGGTGAGAATCAGGAATCTCCGGTAGAGGGTAGCAAACGAGGATCCGCTTCAGTTCGAGTAGGCCGGATTGCAGATTGAGGCTTGCCACCAAGCCGAACTGGTGGTGAGAGATGCCTACTCACAGATTCTGATTAAAATATTTCCACGTTAAATATGTTAAAAATCACTGTTTAGATTGGTTATAAATAAACATTAGCACCATCATAGTGTTAAATGGCTATTTACAACCCTTGGCAAAATGAGTGATTGGATGAAGAGACTGTTATTTGCAGGCCTTATATTATCTGTTTTTGTTATCGATATCAGGGCCACGGATGACAACCCGCCTTCGGCATACGGTTCCGTCTTCGGTAGCGTGATTGATGCACTTTCGAAAGAGCCCATCCCCTATGCAAATGTCGTGGTGCGGGACGGCAAAGACTCTATCCTTTCAGGCGGGATCACGGATGATAAGGGAAAATTTGAGATCCGGTCGATTCCCGAGGGAAACAGCAAGGTGGAGATCCAATTTATCGGGTACGAAAAAATCACCAGGGAGGTGGATGTCTCCCGTGACAACGCCAAACACGACCTGAGTGTAATTTCGCTCAGTGAAAGTACCCAACAGCTTGAAGAGGTGGTTGTACGTGGTGAAATTTCCTCTGTAACACAAAAAATCGACCGGAAAGTGATTAATGTGGGAAAAGACCTGACTGCCACCGGCACCACCGCCTCGGAACTGCTCAACAATATTCAGTCGGTGAGTGTCGACCAGCAGACTGGTGAGATCAGCCTCAGGGGTAATGAGAATGTGAAGATTCTTGTGGATGGAAAGCCCACCAATGTCAGTGCCGCCCAGTTGCTCAGGCAGATCCCCTCCTCATCCATCAAAAGCATTGAACTGATTACCAACCCTTCCGCCAAATACAGTCCCGAGGGAATGAGCGGGATCATCAATATTGTGCTGAATAAGAATGCCAATATGGGGCTAAACGGAAATATCAATGGCGGGATCAGCTATGGAAAAAACCTCAAGTATAACGGGGCACTGGATTTGAATTTCAAGAAGGGAATCGTCAACTTATTTGCCAATTATGGCGGCAATACCGGGGCAAACCAGGGTGGGGGTCAGGTTTTAAGGAGTGACAATATGTCTGAGCAGTACTTTTCAAATGAAGGACAAAACACTTCACACCTGTTTAAAGTCGGGGCAGATGTCTACATGAACAAGTTCAACACCCTGTCGTTCTATACCACCCAGAACCTCTATAAAGGTCTCAGTAACAGTAATATTGATATCTATTTTGAGGATATCCAGGACAGTCAGAACACCAAGGATAATGAAGAAGACAACTATAACGGATCGTACAATCTGAATTTCAGGCATGATTTTATGAAAGAGGAACACAACATTGAATTTGAAGCCTCCTATTCAATGTCCGGTCAGATGAATGAGGGCATTTACAGGCAAACCATGAATCCTGCCGATCTTACATCAAACTATACGGATGTAACCAGGGAGGACGATAATGGCACGGTCATCAACCTGGACTACACCAATCCGCTCACCGGGAATATCAAGCTTGAAATGGGACTTGAAGCCCGGCTCAGCAACACTGATAACTTCTACCAGACCGACCGGCACCAGTTTGTCTATGACGAAAACAACCTGAGGATACCCGACGGAGAAGGGTGGTATGAAACGGCCCCCATGGGAGGGAGTGCCTTCACATACAACCGCAGCATTTACTCCGCCTATACCAACTATGGACAGCAGTTAGGAAAGCTCTCCATGCAGATCGGTGTAAGGGTTGAACAATATGACGTGAATGCAGTTTTTAACCAGTCCGAGGAGTCGGAAACCTATAAGGATCAGA
Source organism: Bacteroidales bacterium (assembly GCA_046485075.1). GTDB lineage: Bacteria > Bacteroidota > Bacteroidia > Bacteroidales. The sequence continues at coordinate 10,054 of JAWOHR010000104.1, read as the reverse complement.
AATTCACAGCTTATCCATCCGCTTTTTTCACATACGCTGCCGGCGAGAATAACCAGTTTCAGTTAAGCTACAGCCGCAGGGTGGACAGGCCCGGACTGAACCAGGTAAATCCCATCCGCAGCAACTGGTCCTCACCACTGATGACCTTTGCAGGAAATCCTGAGCTGACCCCCCAGTACACCAACTCATATGAGTTTAATTATACCAGGAAATTTAAAGCGGGATCGGCAACTTTCGGTGCATTCTACCGGCGGATCAATGACAACATCATCCGATATACAGAAGCCGATCCGCTTGATGACAATAAGGTCCTGATCACCTACAATAACGCTGAGGGAGAGGATAGGTACGGGTTTGAGCTGTCGGGCAGTTATCGCCCCACGAAATGGTGGAACCTGAATGCCAGCGCGGATCTCTATTACCAGCTCATGACCGGTTATGCATTTAACGAGTATGTGGAGGTGGAAAGTTTTGCCACCAACCTTCGGTTGAACAATACCTTTAAAGTTACCGAAAATCTCAGCTTTCAGCTGTTTGGCCAGTACCGGGGAGCCAGGAAGGTTATTCAGTGGGAGTTTCAACCCAGGTGGATGGTGAATACCGGGGTAAGCTATATGGTCTTTAACCAGAAAGGGACCATCAGCCTTAGGGTGAATGATCTCTTTAATACCAACAAGTTCAGTTTCGAGTCCATCAATTTCTATCCATCTACAGGAGCATTCTTCTGGGAAAGCCGTACTGTATACCTGGGCTACTCCCACAACTTCGGGCAGAGTGAAACCAAGGCCCGCAAGCTCAGGAGCCGGGATAGCGGCGAGCTGAACGGCGGAGGCGGATTTTAGATCTCGAAAAGCAGTCCCGGCCTCGGTTCTCAAACGAGCAAAACAAGTAGTACAAGTAGTACAAGTAAGACAATGAGCCGTATTCCCATTTTGATGGCAGGTTATTAATTGAAATTGATGAATAATTGTTAGATTCAATTTCTCTTTCATGAAACCTTATCTCCGCTCAAAATGAAATACAGGACGCTTTCTCTTTTTTTGGTGGTCCTTCTCATAGGCGCTTTCACTTCCTGCGAAAAGAGTGACAGGGATGTCATCGGCGAGGTGGAATTCTACCTTCTGGAGGACTTTGTAACTGTGAACGAAACCCCGGAGATCGAACTTGCCTCTGTGGTTCTAACGGAGGATCCCCTTCTTGTCTATTCTGATTTAACTTTCTACAATGCCAGAGAGCACTATTTCAATGTCACTGACCGAGCAAAGGAGAAAATCGAAGGAATGGAGCATTCGGTAAGCGGAAAAGCTTTTGCTGTGACCGCAAACCGGGAGGTGGTTTATACAGGATACTTTGTGCCTGCTTACTCCTCTGCAAGTGTTCAGTGGATTGTGATTGATCCCATATTCTGGCACCTCACCAACAGGATGGATGTGAACCTGGGGTATCCGGGGCAGTTTGAGGGTATTGAAATCCCAGACCTTCGTAACGATGAGAGGATCCTTAAGATCTTTCGCAGGGACAGGAAGCTGAAGGAGTAGGAAAATAAGAAACCTTATTCCCTTTTTCTATCTCCCGGTCCTGGTCATGCTTTCAGGTACGCAGATGATGTAGTCAGCACTGTTCAGATACTCCTCTGAAAGCGTGCCGATCTCTTCCTGCAAAACGGTGTTGATGGTGACGATCCTGAGCTCCCTGTTTTGTTGCTGAATGTACCAGATAATGCCCTGGTGGTTATTGGAGTGGTAGGATCCATTTAAATGGAAAAATGTTTTTCCTGCCGACCAGTTCTCCAGGATGAAATGGGCCATGGTGGCATCTTTGGCTGCCTGCGCTTTGGGCAGGTTTTCCATGCCTTCCATGGACATGCCATGCGCTGCCGGCATCCCCATGGGAGCCTTCATCGCGGCTGTGTCTGTATTCATCCCCACGGGAGCCTCCATCGCGGTTGTGTCTGTCTTCATCCCCACGGGAGCCTCCATTGCGGCTGTGTCTGTTTTCATCCCCGCGGGAGCCTCCATCGCGGCCGTGTCTGTCATCATGCCCTCCGGTGCTGCCTTCATGTCCTCCGGAATCTCCTTCAATCCTTCCGGTGCTTTCTCCGTTCCCATATCCAGCATATCCTTATAACACTTTACTTCCGGATCATAGAGGATGGGCAGGGGGGCTATGAATCTTTTGGCCTCATCCGAGAGCGCTTCCAGTGCCTCGAAGCCTCCCTTGTAAACCATGGATGCATAACGGCGGGGAATATTGGTGGCTATAAAGGGAATCTGGTGCACTTTTGCAAACTCCACCAGGGGTTTGTAATCGGTATGATAGTTGTTCCACAGGCGCATCTCCGCTTCAAACTTATCGGCCGGATAGAGTCCGCCCAGGTATTCATGAAGGATCACCTGGTTGTCGGCTTCAAACATCTCGGCACCCAGTACCAGGGCCTCCTTCTTCTGACTATACAGCGCTTTGGTTAGTTCGATCTGCATCCAGTGGGCGATGGGATCGGTGTGCAGTTCCCCAAAGAATATCATGTCGGCATCTTCCAGATCCTTCAACATTTTAGAGTATTTCACCTCCCTGCCATCTTTGTCATACAGGAGATAAGCCGGCTTGTCAGAGGTAAAACTCAGGAGCGTGATGGCGGGGATCAAAATCAGTAAAAGATTCTTTTTCATAAGGGATCAAATATAACAAAATTAGCCTTTCGCTTCAATCTCTGCTTTAGTTGGCCGAAATTGAACCCTGACCGGGTTTTTATGTTATTCATAGGATGAGAAAATCCATAAAACCTGATACGACCCATCCCCTTTCGCAGGAGAAACCCGGAACCCTTAAGGGCCTGGTGAACACACCCTGGAAAAGAGCCATGCTGGTCATCCAGTTGATCAGTTATGTACTGATTGTGGGATCGCCACTGATCGGAGGGGCACTGGGGGCAATTTTTGGCATGAAGGGCTCGTCGACCGGGGGGTTAATCCTGGGGATCTTTATTGCAGGAGAGGTTTTGTTTTATGGCTCGCTGGCATTCCTTGGTAAGGAGGTGGTGCTTGTGATCAGGGATTTAATTCGTGCAAAGTTTAAAAGGAAGAAGCGGTGAAGGGCAGGTTATGAACCGCTAACCTGTCATTAAATAATGGGTTTACACGGACCATCATTTAAACCAGATTGCTAATTTTCCAGAAACAGCCGGAATGTTTGCAACCCGTTGTGCCTGATTTTTACTTTGGTTAAACCGTTTTCAACCTCAGCTTCACCCAGATTATTCTCAATCAGGTTCGTGTAGATACACTTTTTAATGGGCAGATTCGATGCGATGGTGCATTCGGAATCAATATCGCTCATATTCCACAACCGGATGATAATGCCATGCTCAATTCCCTCCTCAGCTGGTTTCACTGCCCAAACCAGTACATCTGGATCGGATACTGTAAAAAGAGAGGAGGGTGTATTGCTTACGGCTGACTCATTTGTAATTCTTCCGGCGATCAGGGGATTCTGATGCTCCAGGGAAAATTTCATGCTTTCCGCAGGATTAAAGGCTTCATTGCCAGTTTTCAATGCAAAGTAATTTACAATACCCGAGTCCCCTCCCTGGTTTTCAAATCCAAGATTATTGTCGGCGTCGACCTGACCACCGGCTAAAATGTGAATTTGGGATGAATGGTTATCCAGGGTCTTTACCGTACTGTTCCCTACCTTCATAAAGTAGGCATCCCTGTTTGATAGAATAATGGAATATCCTGAATCTGAAACTGTTACGAAGTGATTAATGGTAAGCCAATCCAATCTGCATTGTGTTTCGGCATAGTGCCCGCCCCGGGAGACAGGAGTTGCATTCAGGATGGCTCCAACTTCTTCATGCCATATGCGGGGTTCGGTCATACGGAAGGAAAAACTATAGGTAATTGGTAATGCAGAGATATTCTGGGTAATGTGGTTCTCAATTTCAATGCGATCGTTGAAACTGAATAAAGTAATCCTGGATTTGTGAAGTACTGGTTCAGAAGCTGAGGCCAGCAAACTAACCGAGACGGGACCAATATTTTCCAGCTTTAATGGGATATCTGTGGGTGTGCTGATTATTCCAAGGTCGTTTGCATACAATCCTGATTGTGGTTGGATGTATTCTTTCCCGTTTTTCTTGTCGATCAGACTCAACAGACTACCACTGGTGGAAACCGAGATTTTATAGGCATCATTTTCAAATACTCCTTCTGCGTATATTGCTGCATCCCCATATTGAGGTGGTCTTTTATTTTGTTTAATTTCAAATGTTTTCAATCCAAGGGAAGGGATATCACTTACTATAATCCTGAGATAGGGTATATCCTTTTTTCTGATCAGCTGAAACGGAATATTCCGCGAGGTTTCCATATCAATGACGCTGATCTTTTCACTGCCCGTATATGGATAGTCGCAGTAATCACTCCTGCTCCATCCCAGGGGGTTGAATACATAGAATGTTTCATCTTCCCTGGAGGATGCCGGGATGGTTTGTCCAAGTTTTTCCAGTGAAAGATCGTAAAGGGTGTCCACATAGGTAGCTAATTGATGTGCGATCTCCCTCGACCAGTTTAAGCGCTCGGTTTTCGACAGGTTCGGACTGTCCGCGGTCCAGTCATGTTCGAAATATAGTCCGCATGCCATCCAGGCATTTTCTTTCATTTTCCTTAATTCGGAACCGAATGCAGGATCGTTTATGGCAACAAGCGTGAATAGGGCCTCGGCAGCTCTGAGTTTTTCCATGGACCGCTTTACCGTTGCTGAAATCTCTGCCAGTGAAGCGATTCCCTTTCCCCATTCTGTTCCACCATAGGATGCAGTAATTGATGGTAAATTGCAGCCATAATTTTCTTCAAAATCTTTGAAGAAATCGATTTCATTGGAGACGATCACCTGGAAACCCGAGTCTGAATATTCACGTGCTACCTGGACGAACTCGTCACTTGTGACCAGCAGGTTATCCCAGCCTTTCCCGAATGCGGATGCTATGTCATACCCATACCCGCCGGGTTTGTTCATGACAGATTTGTAGTATTGAACCGTTTTATCCGGTCTCCATGCTTCAGCATAACCACCGGGAAACTGATTTGAATGGCCCTCGTTGAAGAGTTTATCCCCCGTAAGGGACTGCCATTTCATCAGTACTCTTCTATCGTCGAGTCCTGTGTACCAGTAAAATTCGTGCTCTCTGGAATACAAACCTTCCACCTTTGTAGCACAATCACAGACACCATGCCAGCTGTATTTTGCTCCGGCTCCGGCCCAGATGGAGGCCAGGCCCAGCGGCATAATATGGTCTTCCATGCTAAAGGCAAGTTCAAGGTCCAGGCCATAGGTACGTTCCAAAGAACCCGCATAGTACATGTCGCGAATGGCAGCTTCTGTTGGTGCCGCTCCATGTAATCCATTGAGGGTATTTAAGGGCACGGTTATTTTACCGGCCCTGATCTGGTCAATGAGTTTTTGAAATTGATCAGCATTACGGTTCTGGGAATAGGTGTATACCCAGTAGGATCCATCACAATTCCATTTGCTTTGAAGGTTATAAGGATGATGTGCGGTTTTTTCATTCAGGTCGATGTAATAGTCCAACATCTGTAAGAATGCCTGGGAATACTCCGCAGAATCGGCGGTCCAATAATAGTCTGTGTGACAATCAGGTGCAATATAAATTTTCTTCTGTTGTGCTGCCGTGTTCATGAATATCAGGCAGACTGTCAAAAAAATGAAAATCCTCTTCAATGTCCAAAATGGATGTTTCATAGCCTTTTCACGGTAAAAATTTCATGCCTGTCAAAATCTCTCCAGTATTCAATCGCCAGTTTCTCGATAAAAAGCCAGTAGGCATCGGTGAGCAAACCATACTCCTCAATGCCATACCTGATATCATCACCCATTTGCCTTGCAATTTCAGGGTTCAGCGAGATGGTTACCTTTTGGTTATTGAATTCAAACAGGGCCGATGGAACAGGGGAGATGCTGTCAGAAACAGTGATTAGTCCCTGTCCTATTGTTGCGCCGGAACTGATCTGAACTCCGTCATTAAAACAACTCAGGGGTGGCTCTGACCCGGCAAAAGTGATCACAACCAGATTATTGACACCGACATTAAAATACTCCATTGCCCTGATGCCCATTTTTGCACCTATGATGGAATAGATCCCGGTATGGCCATGTATCTCATTGGTCATGGAGATGGCTTTCCATTCTATGGGTCCGAAATTTTCAATGGTTGAAGTTATCATTTTCGCATACTCGGGTTTGTATAAAGCCGGGTCGACGGGGAAATTTACAAATACGCGGTTATTTGCAACGTTTGCTGATTCCAGCAGCTGAGAGATCGCTTCATAAACATAAGTGTCGGGGATACTTTTATTTATTGATACATAGTTTATCTTTTCTATTGTCTCGGTTTCAAACAGGATGGGAACCGTCAGATAAACAGGTACCAGATCATCCCATAATTGCAGATGGTTCCGGGTTATTCTTTCCTCCACTCCGGGTTGGGTATGAACCATCCCGATCTGCCTGGCATAAACAGACTTCACACCCCTGATGCCTGCCAGGTAATCCTCGTTGACAACCAATCGATCAGAGTCGTTGGAAACCACATCGAGCTGAATACCTGTTTGCCTGATATACTCATAGCTCTCCCTGGAAGCTGAATCATTATAACCCTTTGCAATATCGTGGTGATTGTACCAGATGATCCGTTCGATCTTCTCAGACAAATCCGGATTCGCACTGATCCAATCGGCATAGGTTTTTAGAGAGCCCAAAGCTATCAATGTGATTGGATGGGGATAATTTTCAGTGGTCCTGTCAAGCAGACCTGTTGCATTTTCACTAAAATCAGGCTGAGGATTATCTGCAGCATCTGCCCAGGTAATATTTTGAGCAAAGGCTGACCATTCAGGGAGTTCCAGATTTGACTTTTCGCCAATCCCAACCGGAATTCCCTCATGATGAAATGCCGAAAGCAACGACTTCACTTTCACATAGACCGAATCGGGCAAAAGCGTTCCCTGCGAACAGGTCAGTGCCAATACCCGGATATCATTCTGGGAAAGCAGCATGGATATCGAGCGCATGTCGTCAAGCGCCCCATCGGTATCGATGACAACATGATATTTTGGTTTTCCGGAATGAGCCTGTAACGGTCCGAAACAGATTACGGCCAACAGGATGGTTCCCATTATTCTTTTGATCATCTGCGTTGATTTACTTTTATTTGGAATTTACTGATCCTTTTTAAAATTCAACACGGATATCAGCTTTCCCGCTAAATAATTTAAGCGTAACAGTTTCGTTATCAGGATTATACTCGCCACCAGTCACTTTGACTGCCTTTTTACCATCCGGATGAGGTATTCGTATGGTTACTTCCCCGGGTTTTCTGTCTGAATTACATTCTATGCTTGCTTCTATATACCCTAGCTTTATCCCGGACTTTACTTTTAGATTCAAGGGTCCAAAATAGCTTTGTACATCATTTAATTCAATGGTTTTTCCATCTTCCATCCATTCACGCGGAATGGTATTTAAAAGTCTTAGGGTGGAACCATCTTCCATATATAGCATCCACCTTGTTTCCATTAAAAACCAGGCTTCTTCGTGCGTTTTATGCGGGCTGGCATGGTACAAATGCTCCCAAAATGTATAGGTTTCCCTGTCCGCCAGGGCGGAAAAGGTGTTATAATAAGTTTTCAAAAAGGGCTTTACCATGCCTAGTTTCGCCTGGTTCCAATTGTGACGGCTATAATAAGGCTGACTAAATGCAGCGTTGTTCTGAAAAAAAAGCTCACTTTGATAGTCCAGCATCATTTTGGATGCAGGCTCATCCACTTTTAGCACTTCGCAGAATACCAGATACAGCGGCCCAAGAAGTACATCCGGAACGGTAAAGGTTCCGTGTGAATAGAAGGTCTCTTTTTTAGCATAAAGGGCCCTCGGTCCGATGGCCTCAGCCCATGGAGGTACTGTGGGGCACCAGCTCCCGTCACCAAGCGGAACTACCGGAGAGAGTGCCATTGCGTTGAAAAATGACTCCCTGATATCCTTTTTCCATGCTTCAGCTTCTTTTCTGATACGGTTTGATTGAGCAGGATCAATTTCGGCCAACATTTCAGCTACACGGCTTAAGCCAAGGTACGCATATCCATTGAGCATAAATTGGTGAAAGTTGTCCTCAGGATCAGCTACTTTGCCATCAATCATTCCATATCCCTTACCACGAAAGCTGTCAACTTTATTTTTTTCCCTCCATTGCAGCAGGAAATCACACGATTTAAGAACTTTTGGCTTGATCTGTTCGATCCATTCTTTATCGTTGGTATATCTGAAATACTCACCCAGGGTCCATAGTACAGCGCCGGTTTCGACCATGTAACCCCCGAAATTCTGCATGAATCCATCCTCATGCTGCTTTTCCAGGAAAAAGTTTAATGAGCGTTTGGCAACATCCTGCCAGCCCATGGAATTATAGAATTGAATGATGGGAGCGCTTTCAGTGCCTATCGCCGTATAGACCCCGATGGCAGGAACAAGTGTTCCATCCGGTTCGTTTCCGTAAGTAATTAAATCAAGATGCAACAACCCTGCCTGTATCATCTCTTCGATCCGCTTTTCAGGTACACGGATCCGGGCCGCTTTTTTTAGTTTCTCCTGCCAGAACGCCTTACACTCCATATACTTTTTGTCAAAAGACTGAGATACAAGTGTCAAAGCCCGCTCGTTTGGAATGGGGGTATGCGGAAGAAAAAATTCAAAAACAGCCTTTTCACCCGGTTGAAGCAAAACGGCCATCTCTTCGTTTGGTAAAGGATTCCCGTTTAATTTAGAGATACAAAAGACACTGTCGGTTGCGTAGGTTGAAAATCCGGTGGCCGGATCAAATGTATAGGGAGAATTCTGCCACCAGGCGTTTCCCGGTTTGATTGTTTTAAACCAGGCATAGCGGGGGACCGAGCCTTTATTGCTTATCTCGGACCTGAAATAGAATACCGTTTCTTCAGTGGTGTTAAAAGCCTCCCTGAGTGCCGGTTTAAGACTTTCAGCCTGCGCTTCAGTAAACATATTTCCCGCGCTGTACTTATCCGCAACCAGGTAGTGCGTACCCTTCACGGAATGTTCAGAAAGGGGAGAATTCTCCAATGAAACAAAGGAAGTGGAATGGTATTCAATATCATCATCTGTATGGGTGGAATGAAGGATGGGGAGTACACCTTCATCCAGGTTGCGAGAGGTATTTATTTCAACACTGACGCCACGGCCTACAGTGTATGAATAAGAGCTTGCACGCTTACCACTTTCTGACAGAATAAGAGGGGATGAAGAAAATACCGGGGCAACAACATTTGCCTCTAAGGGCATGTTTGCCATACTTTCGTTGATCTGAAAAATGCGAAAGTCTCTTGAGATGCCTAACCAGGTAGGAACGGTCTGATTCAGTGTTCGTTTTTCTGCGGAAGAAAAAGATTCTTCGGGTTCTGATTCAATTTTCTGAAGCTTTGTCTGCAGTTTACGGGATAAAATATCAGATTCAACTGCAGCATAGGATCGGGTATCTGAATCCATAAGCACAACCGCTTTATAATCCGGAATATACATTGGAAAGTCCTTACCGACATCTCTCAGGAAAAAGGAAAAAGGAGAATGGTCTGTTTTCACTGTAATGATCGTTGCTCCCGGACCCGGGTTATTTTGAACATTGTCAAATCCGAGCGTAATTCGCGCAGGCCCGGTCCCCGTAAATTCAAAGCGATTATCTTTCATTTTCCCACGGCCTTTAACGATCTCAATTTCCGTTAAGCTTCCGTTCAGAACAGTGATTGTACCCGAAGGCTTTCCGCCGCTCCATTCAATGGCAATCTTTTGAGTGGGAATCTGCATGGTCTGTTCCCGACCCTGCAAATGAATTGTGAATAGTAAAATATATGCGAGTCCCCCCAGCAATCCTACCGCTAGTTCTATCTTCTTAGGCATGTTTTTTCAGCTATTAGGTCTCAGAACATTCGCTGCTTTTGCTAAAGATAACAAATATTGAGTTTGGGCTGAA